>MKGP02000011.1 GCA_001913845.2 Limnothrix sp. CACIAM 69d
AGATGAAGGGATGATAGCGAGATACGTTAAGAACCAGGGTAATGAGTATCTGAAATTGCACAGAGATGAGCAGCTTACTCTTTTTTGATTCTGATACCCCGTCCGCTTGCGGCGGGGTAGTTCATTCTTTTCGTCAGTCTTTGATCGGTTATGGTCAAGGATTTCCTTGGTCAGTCCCAATCCCCAATTCCAAGCATGACGCGCAACACCGGCATGGCGAGCTAATACGGTGCGTTGTTGGTTGTTGAGCTTAAGTTGAGTTTTGAATCCGAGTAGCATCTGTTCATTGTATGACAGCCTCTAGGATGGATTCGCATTTTTAGGAGAATGTGAGCAAATAAGAGGAAATCAATCACTGTTGATTAACCCTACAGGCTGGGGTCTGAGATTCTGGTTGAAAATTTGGAGAGAAACTCTTGGGTGAAGCTCTAGGCTGAAATGGGGTTCTAGGCCTGGGTTTGTTGGCGTTGAATTTCGTACAACAGGAGCGCCGCCGTCACCGACACATTCAAGGACTCAACCCCCGGCGCAAGGGGAATGCGCACGGCCGTGTCTGCTTCAGCAATTAGCTCCGGAGAAAGACCCGCGCCCTCGTTGCCCAACAACACCATCACGGGCGATCGCAAATCCGCCTCCCAGTAGCTGAGGTCGGCCGTGGGTACTGTGGCCACAATCTTGAAGCCCTGTTGCTTCAGGTCGCGCACGGTCGATCGCAAGTCTTCCGCCACCTGCATCGGCATTCGGAACCACTGACCCGCCGTTGAGCGCAGCACCTTGGGATGATCCAGATCAACGCTGTCGTCACTTAACCAAATTTGGTCACAATTGGCCGCCGCCGCCGCCCGCACGATCGTGCCTAGGTTCCCCGGATCCTGAAGCCGTTCCAAGCCCAAGGCAATTTGGAGCGATCGCTGAGGGGCGATCGGGCAACGCTGGGCCACCGCCACCACCCCGTCCGGGTTCACCGTGGTGGCAATCGCTTGGAGCACCGGTTCGGCCACCAGCTCGATCGGGGCATGGGCCGCCGCCCGCGCAAAATCCGCCGGATATTTTTCTTGCCAGGTGGGTGTGCAACAAACAAAATCGAGGGAATAATCCACTGCAATTGCTTCTTGCAACAGATGAGTTCCCTCGATTAAGAATTGATTTTCTTCGCGTCTTCCCTTGGCTTGATGAAGCTTTTTAAGCTGCTTAACCAGTGGATTTTTGACGCTTGTAATCATGTTGGCGTTTAAGATGCGGAACCCGGGACTTGAACCCGGAAGTCCTTGCGAACACAAGAACCTGAATCTTGCGCGTCTACCAATTCCGCCAGTTCCGCTTGCGCGGAATCAATATTAGCACTTTCAGTCTGGAGCGCAACCCCTTTCAGAAATTTTTTTTTGGATTTGTTTGAGCAACATTCAAAAAGTGGGTTCCATTGGGATCAAGTCGCGGGCGATCGCCCATGATGTTTAGCGCCTGTTCAAGCACCCACTCGGGCACTGGCTAACCCCCCTTCGATGGGAATTGGCTAGGCAATCAGGCTCACCCCGTCCGATCGCCCTGACTGGGGTGCAGCTTGCTGGGAAAGTGCCAAAACCGGAATTGACCGATCGCCCCCCATGCGTGGGTTTCAGGATCTGGGGAACATTGTCAGGGAAGTCGAGTTGTGTAGAATCTAAACGAAATTTGCATTCTCGCAACATTTCAGCTTGGCGCGCGTTTTTGGAGGACCACGGCCATAGTTTCCCCGTCTAGCACTTCCCCCCTGTCTGCTTCCCGCGAAGCGGATGAACCCATCCTCGAAATCGTGGGTGGTCAGCCACTCAGCGGCCATGCCTCAGTCAGTGGAGCCAAAAACTCCGCCCTCGTACTGTTAGCGGCCACGGTGCTGTGCTCCGGAGAATGCCGAATCCGTAACGTGCCCTTGCTGGTAGATGTGGCGCGGATGGGTCAGGTGCTGGAAGCGCTGGGGCTGAAAACCCGCTGCCTGGGCGACACATGGGAAATTGACGCACGCCACATCAACCGCGCCGAGGCCCCCTACGAGTTGGTCAGTCAACTGCGGGCTAGCTTTTTCGCCATTGGGGCCCTGTTGGCCCGGATGGGCGAGGCTCGGTTCCCCCTGCCCGGCGGCTGCGCGATCGGGGCGCGGCCGGTGGAACTCCATGTGCGGGGTCTCCAGGCCATGGGGGCCGATGTGCATATCGACAGCGGAATTGTATTCGCCAGCATTCGCGGTAAGTCGCGCCTCACGGGGGCCCGCATTTATCTGGACTATCCCAGCGTGGGGGCCACGGAAACCTTGATGATGGCGGCGACCCTCGCGGAAGGGGAAACCATCCTGGAAAACGCAGCGCGGGAGCCGGAAATCATTGATTTGGCCAATTTCTGCAACGCGATGGGGGCGAAGGTTCGCGGCGCAGGAACGGATACGGTGGTGATTGAGGGCGTGGAAAAGCTCCATTCCACGGAACATTCCGTCATTCCCGATCGAATCGAAGCAGGAACGTTTTTGGTGGCGGCAGCGGCCACTCGCTCAGACCTGTTGGTGGGGCCAGTGATTCCTGACCACATGAGCGCCACCCTGGCCAAGTTGGAGGCGATCGGGGTGCAGACGGCGATCGAGGGAACCAGCATCCGTGTTTTCCCCGGCCGTGGCCTGTTGGCCACGGATTTGGAAACCCTGCCATTCCCCGGTTTCCCCACGGATATGCAAGCCCAATTCATGGCCCTGCTCACCCTCTGCGAAGGCAGCAGCACCATTACCGAAACGGTGTTTGAAAACCGTCTGCGCCATGTGGCGGAGCTGAACCGGATGGGAGCCAACATTCGGGTTAAAGACCGGGTGGCGATCGTCAAGGGCGTGCCGTTCCTGTCCGGTGCGCCGGTCACTGCTTCGGATTTGCGGGCGGGGGCGGCTCTGGTGGTGGCGGGCTTGGCGGCCCGGGGCAAAACCACGATCCGCGGCCTGCATCACCTCGATCGGGGCTATGAAAACATTGAGAACAAACTCCGCTCGATCGGGGCCAACATCCAGCGCCTGAATGGTTTCGCAGAGGGCGCAGTGCCCGCAGCCGTAAGCTAAACTCAAGCCAGAGCCAGGGCCCCTCGGCCCATCCTCCAAATCTTCCTTTTTTCAACCCAATGGCTGACGGTTCCGAGCATTCCACCTCCCCAGCGCCCCTGCGGCTGTTGGGGCTGCGTGCCAACCAATTTCGACACCCCCTCGATTTGGCAGCGACCCAAGCGCTCGATCGCTGGCCGGGTTTGGATTTGCTGGTGCGCAATCTGGTGGGCCCGATCGCGGAAGAGGTGATGTATCTCGAAAATATCGCCGCCAGCCTGTTGGTGGGGCCCCACCAACTGCCCCACCTGCACCACCTGTTGCAAGAGGCGGCCCAGCGGTTGGACTTGGAAGCACCGCAGCTTTACGTGCGCCAACATCCGGTTCCCAACGCCTACACCTTTGCAATGCGAGGGCGGCGGCCCTTCGTGGTCATTCACTCGGCCCTGTTGGACTTGCTCACCCCCCTGGAAACCCAGGCGGTAATTGCCCACGAGCTGGGCCATCTCAAGTGTGAACACAGCCTCTATCTGACCCTGGCCAATGTGTTGGTGTTGGCGGCGGGACAAGTGCCCGAGTGGGGACGGTGGTTTGCCCAGGGCTTGCAGGAGCGGCTGCTGGAGTGGTCTCGTTGTGCGGAATTCACCTGCGATCGAGCGGCTCTGTTGGCTGTGCAAGATCCTACGGTGGTGGCTTCGGTGTTGATGAAGTTGGCGGGTGGCTCGCCGAACCTTGCGCCCCTGTTGAATGTCGAAGCATTCCTGGCCCAGGCCCGGGCCTATGACGCGATCGACCAATCCCAACTGGGAGCCGCCCTCAAACGTGCTCGCACCGCAACTTTGACCCATCCCGTTCCCGTGTTACGGGCCCGTGAAATTGATCGTTGGGCCCACAGCCGAGAATATCGAGATTTGTTGCACCATTTTTCAAAAAATCCGCTATAATTGCAGAGCGCTACGGGCAAGTGGCGGAACGGTAGACGCACCGCACTCAAAATGCGGCGGAGAAATCCATGAGAGTTCGAATCTCTCCTTGCCCACTTTTGACTCATCAAATTAGAAATCAGTCAGGTTAGAAGTCAATCGAACTAAATCGCTCGATTGATCAACTCACCCAACTGATCAGTAAGTTGGTGATTAATTAAGATTGAATTAAGCAAAATCGAATTAAGCTCGGGTTGAATCGACCCAGGAAGCTTTCTCAATCAAAATTTCGATCTTGATCTGTGACTTCGACCTGCAACCCAGAATCTCTATCCGCTATTTCTGAAGCTGAGTCACCAAGTGAACTAGCTCCGGCAGGATCAGAGAATCCAGGGCAAGGCTAACCGCATTGCTCGATCCGGGCATTGAAAACACCAACTTTCCTTGGCAAACCCCAGCGATCGCCCGGGAAGCCATGGCCCGTGAGCCAACCTCTGCAAAGCTCAGTTGCCGAAGCAGTTCACCAAATCCGGGTAAGGTCTTGTCGAGCAACCGGGCGATCGCATCGTAAGTTGTGTCCCGAGGCGCAATGCCTGTGCCCCCATTTAGCAGCAGGGCATCAATGTCCGGGTTTTGGCACAGTTGCAACACTGTTTCTGCAATCAGCGCCGGTTCATCCTTCAAAATCTGGTAGGTCACGATTGAGTGGCCCGCCCAGGTCAGGCGATCGCGAATCAGTTGCCCACTGCGATCGGTCTCAAAATTGCGCGTATCACTAACGGTGATTACCGCACAACGCACCTGAAGAGACTCGTGATCGGGATGGGGCCCCTCCAGGGACTGTGGCTGACTCATGGGCGATCACCCCCTCGGGCATGGTTCTGGGATGGTGGAATGGTCGGGCGCTGAGTGGCTAGGCGTAGTTGAAGAGTTGGGCGATCGCTAGCTGTCAGCCTTCGTGAAGCCCAAGCCGTTTGCTTCAGCGTAGCGATTCATAAACCGCATGAACCGTTCCCAATCGTTCTCCGAGGTCATGACGTAGTAGGCTTCAATGCCCGACGGCTGACCGTTAACAAACTTGCCTTTCACATCACGGGTCATCAACTCCCCTTCTTCGTCGATCAGATACATGCCGGTGATTTCTTGATCGGCGGATGCAGCCAACGTTTTAGGGTTATCAAAGATAAAGATGGCGCGGCCGTTGCTCCCATCACGCGCTCGCGTCAAGCGGACATCAGGTACCACCTCTTCGTTAATGCCTCGGATGAATTGAATGACTGCCATATTGTTAAAACTGGTAGTTGAAGCGTGATGAACCGCCAAAAAGCGTCGTTCGATCATCGCACAAAACCTCCACCCCACCAAATGGGCAACTGCTGCCGATCGCCGCGCGTCAATGCCTACAAACCCGCGCCTAACACCCGCGCCTAACACCCGCGCCTAACACCCGCGCCTACAAGCCCGCACTCCAACGAGCACAACAGAACTGGTGATGAAACCTAACCGCAACTTGCTAACGAATCAGGGCTGGATTGCTCTGAGCTGTGCTGCCACCTTGGCCGGAGCGGGCCTGGTGGCGACTCTGGCAGAAGCAGCCACCCCAGCCAACCCGGCCAAGGCCGCAGCCCCCGCCGTTCAAGGGGCAATCGAACAATCCTGGGAAGGGATGCTGGCGGTTTCCCCCCGAGGCTTGGCCCAGCACCTGCGGCAAATTGGCGCAAAAATGTATGGAGCCTACTGGTGCGGCCATTGCCAAAATCAAAAGGAATTATTTGGCCAGGCGTTCAACCAAATTCGCTACATTGAGTGCGATCCCCGAGGCCGCAACCCGCAGCCGCAACTGTGCGCACAGGCGGGGATCGAGGGCTATCCCACCTGGGAAATTCGGGGGCGAAAATATCCGGGTGTCCAGCCCTTGGCAACCCTGGCGCGACTGTCCAACTATCGTGGTCAGTAATTTTGCTATGGCCAATGCTTACTACGGCCCATCACTAGTCTGGCCGATGATTAGATTTGGCCGTTGCTAGGCCAAGCCTAACTCCCGTTGGAGATGGTTCATGGATTGGCTGCCGATGTAGTTTTCGCAACAGATCACCTGCGGGGGGCGGATGATGTCTTCTCGGTGTGCGGAAACGGCGGCCTTGACCTTGGGGAAGCTGTCCCGATCGCACCCGATATATCGCACGGTTTTGACCAATGCTCCGAGTTTGTAGGTGTCGCTGGGAAGGGTGGTCATCACCAAAATTTCTTCGCCCCGGAAGCTGTGGACAATCACTTCCGAAGCTCGCAACCAGCCGGGACTGATGCTGACCAGACCGATCCGCGTACCGGCCGGGAGATTCTTCACGAATTCAATTTCTTCGGCATAGTCATAGATATCCACGGGGATGACGCGGGCCGATTTGGGGGCGGCGATTTTTTCCGCATCACCAATGAAGTAGCGACTGGTGACCACGGTGGCGGAAGCGGTGCGATCGAGGGCGGCTGGCAAATCTTCCATGGCCACCAATTGCACGGGAATTTGCAGCGATTGCTCAATTTCACCGGCCATAATTTCGCCCACGCCCAAGTCCTGTTGAGGGGCGGTGACAATCACGCGGGCGCTGCATCGTAATCGCCAATCCACTTCTCCCAGAAACAGCTCCCGAGCGGTGCTGAGGCTGCAACCGGCTTCAATGAGCCGATCGAGGCTTTGCTTCACCAGTTGATAGGCCTCGGGGTTTTTGTCAAAAACGGGCGATCGGAGTTGGGCCCCGCCTTCGTGACCCAAGGCCCGCACGTAAATGCCAGAGCCGGGCTGGGCTTCCACTAGGCCGTTATCTTCAAGCTGGCGATAGACCTTGCTGATGGTGTTGCGATGCAAGCCCGTTTCCATGGCCAGTTGGCGGGTGCTGGGCAAACGGTGCCCCGGCGGAAACTGCCGCGAAGCGATCGCAAACCGAATTTGGTTAAACAACTGCGTGGATGCCGGAATATCACTGTCAGCTTGAATACGGAACCGAACCATAGCTAAAGCTAGAGCCGCTCGCTCAATGGGTTAATGAATGGAACAGAAAACAGTAAGCGTAGGGGAGAGAGGCGCTGAAGAGGAGTGGTCACGGAAACCCTTGACCCAGCGTGCCGACCAGGATCCTTTCGGTGCAAAAGCGGAGCGCTGACCGGAGCAGGGCTGGTTTTGGGCTGATCTTGCCCCCCATCATACCTATGGAAATTCCAATCGGCCCGTTGGGTGGCACATCTTCCGCCAACGAAGCCTGGCGCGATCGCCCCGAGAGGCCCCGGCAGACCGGTGTAATTGTCCCAGGGTTGCGGCGACCGATCGGGGCATTGGGCCACAATTCAGACGTGGGGGGTTTCGCGGTTCGCGATAGGATAGGCTCTGCAAGGGGCTTATGCGCTGTCTGTTTCGCGTTTTTGTCTTGCGTTTTTTAACGATTTAAATGTCACGGTTTCAATGTCACGGATAGTCATGTGGGTTCGGGGTTTGGCACTGGGCAGCATCATTGCTCGCTGGTGGGGACGACAGGGGCTAGCTCGGGCGATCGCCCTGCTGCTGTCGTTAACGATCGGGGGTTGGGCCTTGGGGGCCCTGCCAGCCCAGGCCACATTGAATGACGATAATTTTGATGGCAATATTTTTGCGCTCTATGCGGGCAATGGTTCCTTGGTGCCGCCTCGGGTGACTTTGGCCCAATCGCGGGAACGGCAGCGCCCCACCCTGTTGGTGTTTTTTGTGGACGATAGCCGCGATTGCAAGCGGTTTTCCTCCACAATCTCCCAGTTGCAGGCGTTTTACGGTAAAGCGGCGGACTTTTTGCCCATTGTGGCCGATTCTCTGCCCCTGGAGCCGGTGGCGGATCCACTGCAACCGGCGCACTACTACCGTGGCGTTGTGCCCCAAACGGTTTTAATTGATCAATCGGGGAAAGTATTGCTCGATCGCGCCGGTCAAGTGCCTTTCGAGGAACTGGACGATCGGTTCCGAGCAGTGTTTAACCTGTTGCCGCGCTCGGAGTCTGTGGAACTGCGCCGCCGGGAAGTGAATGAGGTGAATGTGGAATTGGTTCCAGAACCGGCCAAGCCGGCCTCCAAGGCGCAATCGACCAACCGCGATCGCTAAGGAGGACTGCTATGCCGGTGAATGATGACCTCGGGTTACTCGACTTAGATTTAGCAGAGTCAGATCATCTGAACATTCTCGAAACCCCGCCTCCGAGCGAAGCCGCGCCGCTCCCCGATCCAGACGTGATGTTGCAACTGTTGCAAGATCCGGATCCGGCCCAGCGTGCGATGGGAGCCAGAGCGTTTTGTGAGCTGCAAGACCCCAGAGCCAGCGAACGGCTGATTTTACTCATTAATGATGTTTGTCCGTTGGTGCGGATGAGCGCCGCCTATGCCTTGGGCCGCAATCCGGATCCAGAGGCGATCGACCCCTTGATTGGCCAACTCCAACGGGATTGGAATGGCTACGTGCGCAAAGGCATTGTCTGGGCCCTGGGCAATGGGCGTGATCGCCGGGCCTTGGCTCCGTTGGTGCAAACCTTGCAACGGGACATTGCGGCTGTGCGCCTGTGGGCGGCTAGTTCCCTGGGGCAAATGGGAGCTGTGGGTTATGAGGCGATCGTGGGGGCCGTGCCGCCGCTGATTGTGGCCCTGCGCCAAGATCCCGTTCCGGCCGTGCGCAGTAACTGTGCTTGGGCCCTGGGGCAACTGTGCCGCGACTTGCCCTCCAATGCGATCTATGCGGGAGCCGTGGATGGGTTGATTGAAGCCCTGGTGGAAGATCGCGAACTTGGCATTAAGGAAGACGCGCGATCGGCCCTCTTGAAGCTGGGAGATTCCCGCGCCCTGCAAATCATTGCGGAACTGGAGCAGGAAGGCTGGTTATAACTGAGCCGTCAAACTCACCCCGCTGAGACTGCCTACCTTGCGGGTCTTATTAATCAACAAAGATAAGGGGTTTAGGACGTGTTGTGAAACCCTAATAATCTCGTTCTCCCAACGATCAGTCGTCGGGGCGAGGTCTCCTCGCCCATTCCCGTGATCCTTGGGTGTTCCCAGGGGTGGCCAGGGTTGGAGCGATCGTCCGGGTTAGGGTTGGGAGACCCAACCCCTACGGCGATGGCAATGACGATCGGCCCTAAGTCCCTTGCCCTGACGACGGTTATGGATTGACCTATGCCAAAAAATACTTCTCAGACCTCCCCTAAGCCAGGGGGGTGGTTTTGGGTTGGAAATCTGGACAGTTGATCGCCGCTTCTGACAGGGCCTCGCTGGGACGGACGGGGCATTTGAGGTGGTAATCGCCCGTGAAAAAGGCACAGTCCGCACAGGGAATTTGGTGCAAAGTGCGCACCCGCGAAACGCCCTCTTGGGTGAAGCTGGCGATCGATCGCACCAGAACGGCCACCAAATACCAAGCCAACCCAAAGCAGAGGGGGATCATCACCGTTTGGGGAATGTGAGCAACGGCCGCACGCAACAGAATACTGGCAATATCCATGGGCCAAAGGGGCGATCGAGCAAGACAGTTCCATCTTGCCCGATCGCCCCCAGGATCCTCAAGCGAAATTTAGTATGAACCGGATTAACTCAGCGAACCGGATTAACCGACATCCAAAACCCACAGACTCAGGTTATGGACTCAGGTTGTGGGCCCAAGATCGCCTCATCAGGATCCACATCAGGAGCCGCCCGCAGGCAAATCCTTAGCCCCGATTGACCTGAGCCAGGATCTCATTCAAAATTTCCTGGGCTCCTTGGGCGCGCAGCTTTTGGGCTAACTCCGTGCCCAGATCTTCAGCACTGGTGTGGGGGCCGCTCACGGTGTCTTTGATCAGTTGCTTACCGTCCACACTGGCCACCAGGCCCGCCAGGGTCAAGGTGTCACCCTCCAAGCTGGTGTTCACCCCGATCGGGACTTGGCAGCCCCCTTCCAAATCGCGCAGGAAAGCCCGTTCCGCCAAGCAGCGCCACTTGCTGGGTTCGTGTTCCAGCACCTTCAGCACGCGCAAAATGTCCTCATCACCCTCGCGGCACTCAATGCCCAAGGCCCCTTGGCCCACCGCATGGAGCGACACATCCGACGGCAACAACTGATCAATGCGATCGGCTAAATCCATCCGCTGCAAACCGGCCGCCGCCAAAATCGTCGCATCATACTCGCCGCTGTCGAGCTTCTTCAGCCGAGTATTCACATTGCCACGAATATCCTTGAAGCTCAGATGGGGGTAGTGATAGCGCAACTGAGCCAGCCGCCGCAGAGACGACGTACCAATCACAGCGCCTGCGGGCAATTGATCGATCGTTTTGCCCTTGTGTTGAGCATGGAGCACCACCGCATCCGCCGGGTTCACCCGCTCTGTGACGCAACCCAAGGTCAGCCCTTCCGGCAGGCGGGTCGGCAAATCTTTCAGGGAATGCACCGCCAGATCATAGATCCCATCGCGCATCCCATCTTCCAACTCGCGGGTAAACAACCCCTTGTCCCCAATTTTGGACAGGGCCACATCCAGCACCTTATCCCCTTGGGTTTCGATCGCGCAAACCTCAAACGTAATGTCCGGGAAATGCCGCTGCAATTCTCCTTGTACCCAGTGCGTTTGCACAAGAGCTAATTGGCTTTTACGAGAGCCGATGCGGATGGTACGGGTGGGGCTAGCGACGGACATACGGTTGGAGGTCGGTTAACGAACGTTAGTTGCAATCCTCAGATTGTCTAGATCGGCAGTTGGCGGACGATCGAGCCAATCTGGCCACCCCTCAGCGCCAGCGGGCGCATCCGGTTGGAATTTTTATGGGACTTTGCTCGCTAACTGGGAGAAGCAAACCCGAGCATCCGGTGGGATGAGGCGCGGTCTAGCGTACCGTTCGGGCGCGATCGCGATCGAGCGATCGACATGTTCGTTAACAATCACCCCAAAAGGGATCAACTGGCCAAAAACCTACTCCCCAAAAATTCACGACTCAACCTAGGGCAGCGTAGTCAACACAAAGGCCGCCTGTTGCACCGCCAAATACATTTGAGTTGCTTCGCTTTCTTCCAGGGTGATGGGATTGGCAAACTGCAAGGACACCAAAGCCCCAACCGCATCGCGATAGATGGCTGGAATCACCACATGGGTTGCCACTCCGCCCTCTTGATAAAATGCCGTTCCGGCCAAATCCGCATTGGCCGCCGCATTCAAACAAACTTGCAGCTTTTTCTCGGCGATCGCCTGTTGGCTGAGCGGATCCCCCACCAGAGAAGCGGCTCCCGCTTGGCCGCTGTGGTTGCCCAGTTGCCCTGCTTGCACGAGCTGAATGGTGCAGCCATCGGCCTCGAACCGTTCCACAAATGCCGTCGCCAGCCGCTCCGCACAAACCTCAAACGTGCCGCTGTCGGCCGCGGCCAAAATTGCCGCCAACAGTTGCATCTGTGCCTGGGCCCGTTCCAGCTCGATCGAACGATTCTTCAAAGAATCGTAGCTATCGGCTGCCCGTTGCACCACGGTTTTCAACTCATCAGGATCCCAAGGCTTGGTGATGTACTTATACACCTGTCCTGAGTTAATCGCTTCCACCAGATCTTCCACATCCGTGAAGCCCGTCAAAATAATCCGCACGGTGTCTGGAAACTGGGGCACGGTTTTACTCAAAAACTCCGTTCCCTTCATCTCCGGCATCCGTTGATCAGAAATGATGACGGCCACTTCCCCTTCCTCGGCCAACAGTTCCAAGGCTCGGGCCCCGCTTTCGGCCTTGAGCACGTTGAAATCTCGGCGGAAGGTGCGATAAAGCAAATCGAGATTATCCGGCTCGTCATCGACGACGAGCATCTTGGGTTTGGGGGGACGGCGAGCGCTTTTCAACTGTTCGCGAAGGCCTTCGAGGTCAACGATGAGTTTGTTCATAGCAAGTGGGGTGCATCAGGGGCAATAGGGTGCGATCGCGATCGAAACAGGATGCATCACACCTCCCCTAGGGGCCTGATCAATGGCGGGCAACCAACCATCAACCGGCTTGCAAAATACGGCTCCAAACGGGTTGCGGCAATCCAGAGAGCATTTTGACATACTCCTCAACCGCCGCGGCCGTTCCGGGAAACACCGGGCAGCCATTGCCCCAAAATCATACCCCCTCAGTCCTAGCATGAATTCCGGGGAACCACACCCGTGAGGCATTGCCCCCAATCAGCCCCAACGCCACAGTTGCGCCCTCCGTAGGCGGAAAATCATCGTCGGAAACTAGCCGGTTCAGCAAAGTCCGGCATCAAAGTCAAGAACCTTCAGTCCAAATGAGACAAAAAATTACCTGATGCATCCCGAGCTAACGAAAATATATTTGCCTTGATTGATCCAACAATTAGCTGCTCTAATTATCCCAATCATCAATTATTCAAAGTCATTAAAAGTCAAGCATTACGATATTTGTTCTGATTTACCCCATAATCAGTTTTCCAAGACAGTCCAGCGCCAGCAAGGATTTACACCACGTACACCTTCACCTTTATAGAAAACTGATGAACGAGTCTGTAGAAATTAGTTCAGCATAACTATTTCGGAACCTGCCTGGAGATCGGCTTCTTCCGAACACCCTAGATACAGATTTTCTGAGCAACATCTGTGCTATGGGAATGAGGCGCTTTTCTCTGACTTTCTTTAACACTTTCAAAGTTCATGTAGTGGGCTAGGAGGTATTTGTGGATTTCTTGTCCCTTTTCGTGAAAGATTTCATTATCCAGTTGCAATCTCCAACATTGGGGTTTTTGATTGGCGGGATGGTGATTGCAGCACTGGGTAGCCAATTGGTGATTCCAGAGTCGATTTGTACAATCATCGTCTTCATGTTGCTCACCAAAATCGGTTTAACCGGTGGGATTGCAATCCGGAATTCCAATCTGACCGAAATGGTTTTACCGGTTATATTTGCAGCAACTGTAGGGATTCTAGTGGTCTTCATCGCCCGCTACACCTTGGCCAAATTACCAAAAGTCAAGACCGTTGACGCGATCGCAACGGGTGGCTTGTTTGGGGCGGTCAGTGGTTCCACCATGGCGGCAGCCTTGACCCTGCTCGAAGAACAAAAGATTGGTTATGAAGCATGGGCGGGCGCACTGTATCCCTTCATGGATATTCCGGCGCTGGTCACGGCAATTGTTGTAGCCAACATTTATCTCAACCAGAAAAAGCGCAGCAACGCCGCTGCCGTGAATTCCCAGGAGCAGCCCAGCACCCGTCAGGAATATCGCGATCAGCAACAGGGCGATAGTAAGGTCAAAATCTGGCCGATTATCGAAGAAAGTCTGCAAGGGCCGGCTCTGTCTGCCATGTTGCTTGGTTTGGCCTTGGGGATCCTCACCAAGCCGGAAAGTGTCTATGAAGGTTTCTACGATCCGGCTTTCCGGGGTTTGCTTTCAATCCTGATGCTGGTGATGGGGATGGAAGCTTGGTCGCGGATTGGCGAACTGCGCAAAGTGGCTCAGTGGTACGTTGTTTACAGTGTGGTGGCCCCCTTTATCCATGGGCTGCTTGCCTTCGGCCTGGGCATGATCGCTCACTACACGATGAACTTCAGTCTGGGTGGCGTGGTCGTTCTGGCGGTCATTGCATCCTCTAGCTCAGACATTTCGGGCCCACCCACCTTGCGCGCTGGGATCCCGTCGGCGAACCCTTCCGCCTACATTGGTGCTTCCACGGCCGTTGGTACGCCGATCGCGATCGGTCTGTGCATTCCGTTCTTTATCGGGCTGGCTCAAACGCTCGGGGGTTAATCGGCCGCGAGCAGGTGGGGTCTGTTGGTGCTTTCTCACGGCCCGGCAGACTCGTGAGAGTAGTAGACAAAAGAGGTAACTAACATGGCTAAACCAGCCAAAAAGCTTGTCATCATCACCGAGAAGGTGCTGCTGAAGAAGGTCGCCAAGATCATTGAAGAATGCGGGGCCAAAGGGTATACGGTGTTGGAAACGGGCGGCAAAGGCAGCCGCAACGTGCGATCGTCCGGGCAGCCCAATGTTTCCGACACCCAAGCGAATATCAAGTTTGAGGTGTTGACCGACACTCGAACCCTGGCTGAGGCGATCGCCGATCGCGTGGCGGTGGAGTTCTTCATCAATTACGCGGGCATCATCTATATCTGTGATGCGGAGGTGCTGTATGCCCACAGCTTCTGCGGGCCTGAGGGCTGCTAGGTCGTCAGTTTTGAAACACAACAAGTTTTGAAACACAACTTTGATCACGAGAGCCGGGGGATAACCCCGGTTTTTTGATGATCATTTAATCTTGCCTAGGCGAATGTCGAGAGCGGGGAGAGTGCTTCACCCAAAACAGCACAATCGGACTCATGACACCCACGGTGGGGGCCAAGACATTCATCAAGCTCAGACTATTGACAAGGAGTTGGGGTGGTTGGATCAGGGGTTGTTGTTGTCCATCGCGGGCGACATTTTGGCGACCAATTTCGCTCAACCAGCCATAGGCAAAAACGTTAATGACGCAGATGATGGCGGCGGCGATCGCCCAGCCTTTTAAGATGCCTGGAGATTTGTCTCGGCGCACAAAGATCGAGACCATCAAAAAGCTGAATGCGAGGACTCCGCCAATCGCTAGCCCTGCGATCGCCAGGGCCACGAGGGAGAGGGCTTCAAATTCTCCAGGCATGATATCCATCATGGCAACGATCAAAGCTTGACTTGGAAGAGGATGCCTGCAAGATATCTTGCACCACTTCCTCAGCGCCAACCCATGTGGAGGAACAGAAAGCGATCGCTCCGTTCGCTATTTTTTGATTGGGCGCTCAACTTGTCTGAGCGTTCGCAATCAGAGTTTTGATCCAACGGGGCGATCGGTCCTTGAAAAACAAATTGATTCATTCTCATAAAATGGTCATAGTCTCACCAGTAATCGCCCCATGACTCCCAGCCCGATCGAGCAAACCCTCCTAAACCAGTTTCGCCAGCTTCCCCAGGCACTCCAACAACTGGTGATTCAATTCATCAACTTGCTATTGGCCGAGCGATCGCAAGTTACTCCGTTCCTCAGTCGTCCGGAGCCTTCTACTTCAGTATTTGACCTCGCTGGTTCTTTAATTGGCAGCGCTGAAGGGCCAAGTGATCTCTCGACAAATCCCAATTACTTGATCAATAAAGTACCTTGATATTATCACAATAGACTCAAATTTATAATTCTCTATTGCCATCTGGTAAAGCAGAAATAATTGATTTCGGAGACAACATCAATCGTTGTATAAGTCTTTCAGGTGCTCAGGTAGGTCAACGTCAATCACATTATCTATAGATGTAGTTGGCAAGCCAGTTAACTCTTCTATTTCTTTGATTTTACGAATTAAAATTTTGATCAAGGCTCCACTTTGATTTAGCTCAAATATATCATCTTTATCTAGAACAATAACCTTCTTACCGCTTCTTGCGTAGTGAATGATTTGACATAAGCGAGCATCACGCACACAGCGATTTCTAGTATCCCCGCGTTTAGGAAATCCAGTAGCCCCTTTAATTGTAAAAAACACACCAAGTCCAACCGTATCTTGAAATTCCATGTTTATAATATGACATAAGCGAGAAAATGTATTAACAGAAACAGATCCTTCTATCGCTTTTGCCTCGCAGAGAATGCCGCGATAAAATTGATTTTTCTGTGAGTCTCTTAAGCAGAGTGCTTCGCACACTGTTTTCCATGCTTTATTTGTATTCTCGCCACTAATTAGCAGATCATGTTGATGACTAGCTGATTGATAGCTTTTTATTTCGGAATAGCCTTCTAAGCCCATAAAGGCAAGAAGAAGAATTTTTTCTAGAAGATAACCGGCTTGCTGTTTCTCTATTTTTGCTGGTTTTTCTGTTTCCAGAAAAACCTTGAGTTCATCCAGATAACCCGACAACTCTTGTTTGGGTTGATACAAATAAGGAATCAGTTGATCAACACCAGATTTTTCATCTCTGAAAGGATTCTCATTTCTGAATTTGAGAACATCAATAGCTTCAATTATAACTTCACGTATTTCGTCTGAACTCTTTTTGTCCAAATGCATCGCTTATTTCCTAGACAAACTCAATGGATACTTCAGTTTCTACCATTATATCAAATTGCAAATCATCATATGTATCGATAGTTTCCTCGCAATAAGGACAGGTATATGGCAAAGTAACCATACCTTCATTTAGGGGTTGCCTGTCTACACAAGCTTCTGCACAGTAATGATAGATTAGTAGATAATTTCGACAAAGTTTATCAGTAGCAAGAACGGCTAAGATTGCAATAACTTGAGCATATTCAAAACCCAGCTTTATTGCTAACTCTCTCGGCTGTGCTGTTTTTTGAGGTTGGCTGAAATGCTCAGTCAGAAGTAGTTTATGCTCTTCTGATAAAAATGCTAACCTGTTGCCACAAATCAGCCGAGCCATGACTTTAGTGCAATCTCTCAATCTCTGAGAGTAGAAATTGTAAAGTTTGAGAACTTCCACCATAATCACCTATAAAGCAGAGTAGGTGTTGTAGTGAATCTTGGGGTGAGGGACTGGTACCAATAGCAAAATAACAATGTGCTCGGAAAACTTTCATGGACTTCTGACCATTACCAGAAACCTGATCTAAACTAAATTCATAGGATTTTGTCCCCCACTCCTTGATCAAGGTTCTCAATAAAGCGTTCTCTACAGAATTGACGACCTCTGTCGTTTCTTCTGCGCCAAGAGATTTAAGGGCTGAAGATGCCAATTGTTTCGCTAAGGCTTGCAATCCTTTCATTTTTTCACTGTCAAATGCTCCAGTGCTGTGAGCATTCAATGCCACCCCACAATTGTCGGCTCGAATTCTTAAATGCCTCCAAGTAAAACTGGAATTATCTATATATTTATCCCAAATGTTTTGTAAAATGAGTCTATGAAGAACGGGATGCTTCCAATCAGACTTACATTTACTTGTAAGTTCATCAAAAAAGCTATCAATGTACTTCCAATAGGGAAACTGAACTAAATTTTCACTTCGTGGATCTGCGATGTCTATTTCCGAGTCTTTAAATCGAAAGTTATTCCAAGACAATGCAACATAGTTCTCTCCCAATTCAGCAATCACAGTCCATCGGATAAAGGATGACACTTGTTTTGCTTCTCGTGCAATGATCTCGCCTTCAGTACGTTCTCCGGCTTGATAAATTCCCCTTTCAGGGTACGGGATTCTATGAGTGCGAATATACCATTTTCTCTCTGTTCCTGAATCTATGATTGGTCCATACCATCCATCCTCTCCAAATTCCGTCAGTAACTGACTTGCATCCTTAAGAGTAGGGCATTTTTCATGATTTCCTATCTTGAAGCTCAACCATTTTCGAGGCTGCTGAACGAAAGCCACAAGAATTTTGTGCGCACTAATGCTTTGATTTTCTAGCGAAGCTGCCACACTTTCAGCTAGGTCATTTTTCTTTTGGTTTTTGTTACTCTTCACTAAAGATTTGAGAGCGGCTTTATTAAATTCATGACTACAGAGAAATTTTGTGCAAAATACTTTGCCGACAGGGAAACTTTTGTCAATGAAAGCCTCTATCGCTGGCTGATTTTTAGGGGGCATACCTGTACTTTTTAGATCAAAATTACTTATTCTATGTCAGATAATAAACCTAAAATAAAAAAATTGACAAGAATTTAAACAACTGGCTCAGTCAAGGAAAAGGAAAAGGAAAAAGAGAATAGAACTCTATTGGTAAGCGATATCGGACTGTGCTGGCATCGAATGAGTAGCTTGGCCGCCTAAAAAAATGAGAAGGGTCAGCAGTAGTACAAATAGGATCTCATCTACATTGGAATCATGAGAGTTTCAAAACAAGGTCGCCGCAGAGATTCAAATATGTGGCAACTGGTCACGAGCCGTGAAGCAACAAGAGAGATAACTGGATAGCCGATCGCCGTTTCGCGAGAGTTTTGGGTAAGATAGCGCGGTGGAACGCTGTTTCCGCCTGCCCCGTCCTTGTAACCCGCCCCGTGAGCGGTCGCCGGCCCGTTGTACATCAAGCAAGTTGAAATCACGAACTTCAAATCCTTTGGCGGCACGACACGAGTTCCCTTGCTGCCCGGATTCACCGTGGTTTCCGGCCCCAACGGCTCCGGCAAATCCAACATTCTCGATGCGCTGCTGTTTGCCCTCGGCCTCTCCTCCTCCAAAGGAATGCGGGCCGATCGCCTGCCCGACTTGGTGAACCAAAGCCAAATGGGCAAAGGTCAAGGCAAAGGCAAGCGATCGACCGTAGAAGCCGCCGTCACCGTCACTTTTGATCTGAGCGAAGAAGCCGCCCTGCTGGCCACCGTTTCCGCCGAAGCCGCCGAAGACCTGCCCGGTTTGCGTGATGCCGACGGCCAGCCCCTCAGTGAATGGACTGTCACCCGCAAACTGCGCGTCACCCAACAGGGAACCTACACCTCCAACTACTACATTGGCGGCGAACCCTGCACCCTCAGCGAGTTGCACCAATCCCTCTCGAAGCTGCGGATCTATCCCGAGGGCTACAACGTGGTGCTGCAAGGGGACGTGACCAGCATCATTTCCATGAACCCCCGAGAGCGGCGGCAAATTGTTGATGAGCTGGCGGGGGTGGCCAACTTCGATCGCAAAATTACCCAAACCAAGCAAACCCTGGAAGAGGTGAAGGAGCGGGAAGATCGCTGCCGCATCCTGGAACAAGAGTTGCAAATTCAGTGCGATCGCCTGGCCAAAGACCGCACCAAGGCGTTGAAATATCAGCAACTTCGCCAGGAAATGCAGGGCCAGCAAGGGCGCTTGGCGGTGGTGGATTGGCTGCTGGAACAATCGAAAGTGGAGCAGTTGCGCCAATCGATCGCCCAGCGAGAACAGGACTTGGCACAGTTGGCCGATCGACTGGTGGCGGAACGGGCGGCCGTAGAAACCCAGGCGGCGGAACTGGAGCGGCTGAACCAAACCGTGAAATCTCTGGGGGAATCGGAACAAATCGCCCTGCAAACGGAGCTGGCCACCCACCGGGCCCAACGGGATCAGGTGCAGCGCCAACAAACGGAACTGACCCAACAGCAACAGGCCCACCAAAAGACGATCGCCCAATTAACGGCGGAGGTAGCCGAGGTCGATCGCGCCGAGGCCGCCTTGGCCGCCACGGGGCCGGAATTGCAAGAGCGCCTGGAGGAATTGCAACAGGCCCACGATCGAGCGGCGGCCAACCTGAACCGGGCCCGGGCGGAGGCGGCGGAGTTGGCGGAAGCATCCCAGGCTTGGGTGCAACAGCAAACGGACTTGCGCCATCAGTTGGAAACGATCCAAGCGTCGATCGATCCCCAGCGCACGGAGCGGGCGACGTTACAGGAGCGGCTGAAGCAAATCGAAACCCAGTTGGCGGAAATCGCCACGGAATGGGAGCGGGCGGGCGATCGACTCAATGAGCACGATCGGGAATTTCAAACAGTCGATCGGCAAACCCGCAGCCTGGAACCCCAAATCCAAACGGCCGCCGAGCAGTTGGCCGCCGCCGAGCAGGAATTGCAGCTCCAACAGAAAACCCGCAGCCGCTTGCAAGATGAGCAGCGGCAAGTGCAACGGCAACTGGACAAACTGGAAGCCCAAACCCAGGCCCAACGGGAAGCCCAAGGCACGTTTGGGGTGCAATTGCTGTTGCAGAGTGACTTGCCGGGAATTTGTGGATTGGTCGCCAATTTGGGCCAGGTGGAACCGCCCTATCAGGTGGCCTTGGAAATTGCGGCCGGGGCGCGGCTGGGCCATTTGGTGGTGGAAGATGACGCGGTGGCGGCGGCGGCGATCGAAATCCTGAAACGGGAGCGGGCCGGTCGTGTCACCTTCTTGCCCCTGAACAAAATTCGCGGCGGCGGTGAGTCGGCGGCCATGGCCCGGGGTCGGGCGACGGTGGCGGGCTGGATTGATTACGCGGTCAACCTGGTGGACTTTGACGATCGCTACCGCAACATTTTTGAGTATGTGTTTGGCGGGACGGTGGTGTTTGAGCGGTTGGATCAGGCGCGATCGCTCCTGGGTCGTCATCGGATCGTGACGCTGGATGGGGAGTTGCTGGAAACCAGCGGGGCCATGACCGGCGGTAGTTTGCAAAAGTCCCGGGGGAGCCTCCGGTTTGGGGGTGGCGAGCAAACCGAGGAAGCCAAGGCGGCGGCGGAACTACGCGATCGACTGCGGGATATTGATCGGGTGCTGGGGCGTTGTGATGGGGCGATCGCCCAGGCCCAAGTAGACAGCCAGCGCCACACCCAAACCCTCAACGATTTGCGCCAGGCCCGCCGCGATGCCCAACGGCAACTGGAGCAACTGCAAGCGGCCCTGACAGCCACCACGGGCCAGCGCGATCGCCTGGCCCAACAGCGCGATCGGCTGACCCAGGAGCTGACCACCAGTCGGGATCGCTTGGCCACCCTCGATCGGGCCCTGCCGGCCGCCGAGCGCCAGTTGGCCAACCTAAGGCAGGCGATCGCCCAACTGGAGGACTCGCCCGCCCACAGCCAATGGAGCGAGGCCCAAACGGAAATTCGCGATCGGGAATCGGTGCTCTCACAATTAGCCGATAACTTGCGATCGGCCCAAGCCCAGCAGGCCGACCAAACCCGCGAAGTCGATCGCCTCAGCCAGCAGCGCCAACAACTATCGCAACAAATCGCCCAAGCCCAAGATCAGATCACCACCGCGGCCGATCGACTCCAACAGCTTCAGCAAACCCAAACGGAATTGGATCAAGCGATCGCCAATCTACAAGAGCAAATTGCGGCTTTGGAAACCACCCTAGGCGAAACCAAACAAGCGCGCGATCGCCAAGAAACGGCGCTGAATCGTCAACGCCAAGCGCTCCAAACCCTGGAATTTCAGCGCGATCGCCTCGCAGAAACCCAACAACAACAGCAAGCGGAATTGCAGGAGTTGGAAAACCGCGCCGAGGGCGATCGGCCCGACCTGCCGCCCGACTCGGAACCCTTGCCCAGTGACCCCGCCGAATTGGCTGCCCACCGCGAGCAACTCGATCAAACCATTCGCACGTTGCAGCGTCGATTGGAAAGTCTGGAGCCGGTGAATATGCTGGCCCTGGAAGAATATGATCAGGTGCAGGGCCGGCTGAATCAACTAAGTGAAAAGCTGGCGACGATCGAGCAAGAACGCACGGAATTGTTGTTGCGGGTGGAAAATTTCACCACCTTGCGCCAACAGGCGTTTTATGAGGCCTTTGATGCGGTCGATCGCAACTTTCAAATCATTTTTGCCGAGCTGTCCCAGGGCGACGGCCGCTTGCAGTTGGATGATCCCGAAAGTCCCTTAGAAAGCGGTCTCAACCTGGTGGCACACCCCAAGGGCAAACCGGTGCAGCGGCTGGCTTCCATGTCCGGCGGCGAAAAATCCCTGACGGCTCTCAGTTTCATTTTTGCCCTTCAGCGCTACCGCCCCTCGCCGTTCTACGCTTTTGACGAGGTGGATATGTTCCTTGATGGTTCCAACGTGGAGCGCCTGGCCAAAATGGTGAAACAACAGGCCGCCGAAGCACAGTTCATTGTGGTTAGTTTGCGCCGTCCCACCATTGAAGCGTCCGATCGGGTGATTGGTGTGACCCAAGCCCGAGGCGCACAAACCCAAGTTTTGGGCGTGGTGTTATAACAAAAATTCAATCCTGACGAGCGATCGCCTAAACGCTGCACAAATTGTGGAACCAGATCGCGATAGGTAATGAGTCACTTAACTGATCGGAATGCGATCGCGCCGATTGCAACCGGCGAAAGTGCGGGCGATCGACTCCTAAAGACTCAGCGCGATCGCTTGCCCAAATTTGCACCATAAAATGAACTAGGGGGAGATCAACTCTTCCCATTTTTGGATTGGGATCAAGCCACCTGTTAGAAGGCTTGGGTCAAAGTCCCTAGCGATCATTCAGGAGTCTTGCCATGTCGATCGCCCTATTACCGGAACCTGCAATCATTACCGCTGATGATTATTTAGCCCAAGAAGTTTTGGCTGAAACTCGCAATGAATATCGTAATGGAGTTGTTGTTCCAATGACGGGGGGGACACCGGAGCATAACGAAATTGCGAGCGTCTTGAATGCTCTGCTCAGAACCGCTTTGAAGGGAAAGGGATACAGTATTTTTGTGGCCGATCAGCGGCTGTGGATTCCGGAGCCGAATTTATATACCTATCCTGATGTGATGGTGGCGCGGCGGCCCATTGAACGGAAGCCCGATCGCACCGATACCGTAATGAATCCGATTCTGATTGCTGAGGTGCTTTCCAAATCAACAGCGGCTTACGATCGCACTGAAAAATTTGCTGCCTACCGCACGATCGCAAGTCTGCAAAGCTATTTGTTAATTGATCAATATCAACCCCATGTGGAACTCTACGCCCGAACGGGGGATCAGCAGTGGCTGTTCAGTGAATATGGGCAATTGAGCGATCGGGTGTTGCTCGATCAACTTGCGATAACAGTCAATCTCTCTGACCTCTATGAAGCACTGGAGTTTTAGTGAATGATGCCGATCGCCCTATTACCGGAACCTGCAATCATTACCGCTGATGATTATTTAGCCCAAGAAGTTTTGGCTGAAACTCGCAATGAATATCGCAATGGGGTAGTTATTCCAATGACAGGGGGTACACCGGAGCATAATTTTATTGCGATTAATTTGATTACGATTCTGAAATTTGCCTTACGAGGACAAGCTTATGATCTCGCTTTGGCCGATCAGCGGCTGTGGATTCCGGAGCCGAATTTATATACCTATCCTGATGTGATGGTGGCGCGGCGACCCATTGAGCGGAAGCCCGATCGCACCGATACCGTAATGAATCCGATCCTGATTGCCGAGGTGCTTTCCAAATCAACAGCGGCTTACGATCGCACTGAAAAATTTGCTGCCTACCGCACGATCGCGAGTCTGCAAAACTATTTGTTAATTGATCAATACCAACCCCATGTGGAACTCTACGCCCGAACGGGAGATCAGCAGTGGCTGTTCAGTGAATATGGGCAATTGAGCGATCGGGTGTTGTTGGATGCGGTGTCGGTGGAATTGTCCCTTGCAGATCTATACGAGGCGATCGAGTTTGGCCGCGAGGCTTGATTCAATCCGCGATCGGGAGCACCGGTTCAAAATATTTCACAAATTCCAACAGGTTGCGACCATCTGGCTGGGGATCATAGCTCAGGCGATCGGCCACCCGATTCAGGATGGTCAAGCCCCGTCCGCCACCGCTGAGCTGCTCAATATCAAGAGTGTCTGGGGGTTCAGGAGTCTGCCCCCGTTCCAACACCGCCTGCCGCAAGTCAAACGGCTCCCCATAGTCCCAAAGGCGCAAGGTCAAGGCCGTGGCCGTGAGTTCTGCCTCCAGCTCGATCGGGGTGTCGCAGGGGTGTTGGCGATGGGCATGGCGCACCGCATTCGTGAAAACCTCCGCCAGCACCGAGAGGCATTGGAGCCACACAGTACGAGGCACGTGAGGGCGATCGAGCGTGTCAAACCAGTTCAAAACGCGATCGAGCACCGCCAAATCGCTAGCAATGCGAAGTCGAATCGTTTGGTTTACGCTGGGATTCAAAGCATCCAACCTCTGCGGCGCGTTCAAGCAAAGCGTTCGGAATTTCTCAAGCCTTCAGTCTCAACCCTGAATTTTAGCCACGCCATCCCAGGCATTGTGCCAAAATCAGCCGTAGTCCGTACCATTCCAGGTACTCCACTGATAGCTGACGATTCCTACTCCAGCCAGGGCGGAATTCCCGTGACCGAGACTCGTCCGTTTCGGGGCGCGATCGCAACCCGTTGCACGTTGTGGCCTAGGTCTAGCCGATTCAACCCTCAGCCGCCAATCCCAGGGACAATTCGTGAAGGATCACGCATTACTCCCCAGGCTAACTTGCTTCGGAGAATGGCTCAACTCTTCCGGATTATTCGGCTGAAATGGCAGCAATCCCCATCGAGGCTTGTTGATCGATGCTCATCTTGGGTGCTTATTCTCGGTGCTCATCTACGTCAAGGCCCCATTCGACTCGGTGCGATTCCGCTGTCGCCGGCTCAACTGTGTCTGCCTGATTTCATTGGATTTACGCCATTGGATTTACGCCATTTGGTGTATTTCATCGGGCTGATTTCACTCGCCTAGCTTCACTCGCTGAATTGCATTTCAACTCATTCCATTTCGACGGCTGCATCTGAAGCTGACATCACGCATCAATTCATCAACGCTTGGGTTGCCCCTCCTGTTCCATCTTGCCACCACTGCCTTGACCTATGTTCCGTCTGCTGATTATCGATGACGATCCCACCATCCGCCGCCTGCTAGAGCGTACCCTGACTAAACAGGGCTATGAGGTGTTGGTTGCAGAAGATGGTGTTGCTGGTTTGGAGTTGGCCTGTAGTCAGCAGCCTGCTCTGATCATTTGCGATTGGATGATGCCGAAGATGGACGGCATTGAGGTTTGTCGGCGGGTCAAGCTGGAGGCTAGTTTATCCTCCACATTCTTCATTTTGTTGACCTCCCTTGGCTCTGTGGACGATCGGGTCAGGGGGTTGGATGCCGGAGCCGATGACTTCCTGTCCAAGCCGATCGAGATGAACGAACTCAAGGCTCGGGTGCGGGCGGGCCTGCGGCTGCATCAACTGAATCAGGATTTGAAGGAACAAAAGCGGCTGTTGGAAGAGGAAATGGCCGAAGCGGCCGATTATGTCAAAACCCTGCTGCCCGCACCCATGGACGGCGCGGTGGATATTTCAGCCAAATTTGAACCGTCCAGCCGCTTGGGGGGGGACTGTTTCGATTTTTATTGGCTCGATGACGATCGGCTCGTGGTTTACCTGGTGGATGCGGCGGGCCATGGTCTGAAGGCGGCGTTGCCCTCGTTGTCAGTGTTGAATTTGCTGCGCTCCCGATCGCTCCCCATCCAGGACTATGGCAGCCCCAGCGAGGTGTTGCGGGCCCTGAATGGCGCATTCCAGATGAACGATCGCAACGACAAATACTTCACCGCTTGGTATGGAGTCTACAGCCGCCGCACCCGGAGCCTGGCCTATGCCAGCGCTGGCCACCCGCCCGGAATTTTGCTTTCGCCTAGCAAAGAATCGTTACCAACGGCCCAACGCCTCCGAACGGTGGGGCTGCCCGTTGGCATGTTTGCGGAGGCTAAATATAGCGAAGCCTTTTGCGAAGTCCCCCCCGGCAGCACGCTCTACATCTTCAGCGATGGCATTTACGAACTGGGAATGCCCGATGGTACCGTTTGGGGCCTGGATCCCTTCGTGGAGGTGCTGCGGGAATGCTGGGCGGTTCCCGATCGGGGATCCGTGGAGCAAATCGTGAATCGGGTGCAGGACTTTAACAGTGGCCGCAGCTATTTTGAGGATGACCTCTCTTTATTACGGCTGCAATTTGCTTAAAGACTGGGAAGATGCTGAAGGTAGGGAGCGGTTTTTAGGATTTTTGTGGGGATCTTGCGGAGAGACTTTGGCAATTTGCAGCAACTTCAGCAGCCCTTGAAGCAATTTGAGGCTACCCAAAGCTGTTTTTCAGATTGACGAATCGGGCGATCGGGCGGCGATCGGGTGATGATCCAAGGGCGATCGATTACTGGCTAGTTATCGGGGCATTTGGGGATTGTTATCGCCTATCCAGCGCGATCGCGTAGCGATCCACACGCCAACCCCTAAAATGGTTAACCGAACGCAGGCCGCATTTCCCTGCAACCTAGAAATGGCAATTGTTTCAAGCGCTCAACGGATTTAATTCCCTATGGACTTCTCAACCGTTGCCTCACAGCTCAACGCTTGGGCAATCCTGCCAGAAGGTATTGTCATTTTGACCCTCCTGGCAGTCTTGTTAATCGATCTCGTGTCCGGGCGGGCCGCATCGCGCTGGACTCCTTATGTGGCCGTGGCCGGTCTGTTGGGATCCGTGGTGGCCCTGTGGCTCCAGTGGAACCCGGAAGACCCGGTTTCCTTCCTGGGCGGCTTCAGCAACGACACCCTGGGCAGTGTTTTCCGGGGAATCGTCGCCCTGTCGTCGGCAATCACAATCTTGATGTCGATCGCCTATGTGGAATCCACCGGCACGGCCCTGGGCGAATTCATCGTCATTTTGCTCACGGCAACGGTTGGCGGGATGTTCCTGTCGGGCGCTGACGAGTTGGTGATGATTTTTGTGGCGTTGGAAACCCTCAGTATCGCGTCCTACTTGTTGACGGGATACATGAAGCGGGATCCGCGCTCCAACGAAGCGGCTCTCAAATATTTGCTGATTGGGGCTTCTAGCTCGGCCATCTTCCTCTACGGCGCTTCGTTGCTCTATGGCCTCTCGGGCGGCCACACCCGCTTGAGCGAAATTGCCGCCGGGATTGCCAGCAACCCCACCACGCCCCAAATTGGGATTGTGGTGGCGTTGGTTTTCGCGATCGCGGGGATTGCCTTCAAGATTTCGGCTGTGCCCTTCCACCAATGGACTCCCGATGTGTATGAAGGCTCGCCCACTCCGGTGGTGGCCTTTCTGTCCGTGGGTTCCAAGGCGGCTGGGTTTGCCCTGGCCATTCGCCTGTTGGTGACGGCGTTCCCGCTGGTGTCGGAACAATGGCACTTTGTGTTCACGGCCCTGGCCATTCTGAGTATGGTGCTGGGGAACGTAGTAGCCCTGGCCCAAACCAGCATGAAGCGGATGCTGGCTTATTCCTCGATCGGGCAGGCCGGCTTCGTGACGATCGGGCTGTTGGCCAACACCGCCGACGGCTACGCCAGCATGGTGTTTTACCTGTTGGTTTATTTGTTCATGAACCTGGGCGGTTTCGCCTGCGTGATTCTGTTCTCCCTGCGCACAGGCACGGACGAGATCAGCGAATACTCGGGGCTTTACCAAAAAGATCCCCTGTTGACCTTGGGGTTGAGTGTGTCTTTGCTGTCCCTGGGTGGCATTCCGCCCCTGGCGGGCTTCTTCGGCAAGATCTACCTGTTCTGGGTGGGTTGGCAAGCGGGTCTGTATACCCTGGTGCTGTTGGGTTTGGTCACCAGCGTGGTTTCCATCTACTACTACATTCGTGTGGTGAAGATGATGGTGGTGAAGGAACCGCACGAAATGTCCGATTCGGTGAAGAACTACCCGGCCATTAGCTGGAAACTCCCGGGGATGCGTCCTTTGCAAGTGGGCTTGGTGTTGTCGGTGATTGCCACATCGCTGGCGGGGATTTTGTCGAATCCGCTGTTCGCGATCGCCAATGATGCGGTGGCTCAATCGCCGATGTTGCAGGCCTCGCTGAAGTTGCCAGCGGCAACGGCCAAGGCTCCGGTGGTCGATCGGGCGGTGTCCTTGGCTCCGACCCTTGAACCCTAGGCCCGCCTGGGTAACATTCTGGACAAGATTGAAAAACCAAAACCGGGACGTGGGTTCTCCCGGTTAATGGCACTTCAAACGACAAGCCGCCGGATGCTAGACATCTGGCGGTTTTTTTGAAGATGTTTTGATAATTTTTGGGTTTTTTCTGGGTTTTTTCTGGGTGATGTGTTTTCTGGATCATGATTTGGGTGATTTTTTCAATACTGGGTTGAGGCTGATTGGGCTGAAATCTTCGACCATGGCCCAGAACACCTATTGCGCCCACCGCCCGATCGGGGCATGGTTGTTTTGCAGCGATCGCCCCTTTGGTTCCCGTTGATGGCTATGGATTCGCCCACCCCATCCCCACCGTTTAATTTTGATCAGTCCGCTGCCCCAGGATCCATGGGGGGCGATCGGGGCCATTGGCGATCGCAAATTTTGACCAATCCGATGGCCGCCGAACCCTACGCGGCCCTGGGAGAACTGTTGCGGCAGTCGGGCCAGGTGGCCGGGGCGATCGAGGCCTGGTGCAAAGCCTTGGCCCTGGAACCCCAACGAGAAACTTGGTATGCGGGGGCCCTGGCGGCCTTTGATGGGTGGTTAAAGCTGCCATCGATTTATGAAACTGAGGCCACCCTCTGGCAGGCGCGATCGAACTATGCCCAAGGATTGGATCGGCTGATCGGCCTCACGCGATCGCACCCGGCCCTGATGCAGTTGGCGCTCCAGGCGATCGCCCTGCGGGTTCCCTTCTATTTGAACTACCAGGGCCAGGACGATCGGGCCTTGCAAGAACAATATGGCGCTTGGGTGTGCCAAACCTTAGCCACGGTTTTTCCTGACTTAGCCCCCTTGCAACCCTGCTGGCCCCGTGAGCGATCCTCAGGCGATCGATTGCGGGTTGGCTATTTCAGCAGCCATTTTTATCACCATTCCGTGATGAAAACCCACCTGGGTTGGTTGCGCCATGCCGATCGCGATCGCCTGGAAATCTATAGCTACTATGCCGGTAATCGCTGGGATGCCACCACAGATGAGGCCCGCCGCCTGAGCGATCGATTTGCCTTTTGGGAAACGGGCAACGACTTCAATCCCCAGCGCTATGCCGCCTTTTGCCGGGCCGCTTGGCAGGATCAACTTGATGTGGCGGTGATGCTGGATGTGGGTATGGATTCGGTGATGTATCTGATAGGCGGTTGGCGGTTTGCGCCCGTCCAATGCGCCACCTGGGGCCATCCGGTCACCACCGGCCTGCCCACGGTGGACTATTACCTCTCGAGCGATCGGATGGAACCGCCCCAGGCCGAAACCCACTACAGCGAAACCCTGATCTGTTTACCGGGATTGGGCATTGCCTACGATCGCCCCCCAATCGCCCCCCATCCCCAGATCGATCGGGCCCAATTGGGCCTGGCGGACGACGAAGTGGTTTATCTCTGTTGTCAATCGTTGTATAAGTATTTGCCCCAAGCTGATCGGCTCTGGGTGGAAATTGCCCAAGCGGTTCCCCGATCGCGCCTCGTTTTCCTCGCCAGCCCTTTTCCAGAAGCGGCCCCGCCCTTTGCCCAGCGCCTAGGGGCCGCCTTTGCGGCTGCCGGTCTGGCTTTTGCTGACCACTGCACGATCTTGCCCCCCCAATCCCAAACGCAGTTTTGGCAACTGAACCAACTGGCCGATATCTTCCTCGACTCGATCGACTGGTCCGGTTGCAACAGCGCCCTGGAGGCGATCGCCACTGGCCTCCCTGTCGTCACCCTACCCGGAGCCTTGATGCGCGGTCGCCATGCCGCCGCCATCCTCACGGAATTGGGGCTGACGGAAACCATTGCCCAAACCCCCGAAGACTATTGTGATTTGGCGATCGGGTTAGGGTGCGATCGGGCTTGGCGACAAAATCTTCGCTTAGAAATCGCCCAGCGATCGGCCCGCATATTTAACCAAATTCACGGTGTCCGGGCCCTGGAAACTTTCTACGAATCCGCCATGCAGCGTCGCCACCAGGAATGCACCCCCTGCCCGATCGCCCAAGCCGAAACCTAGCTATTTCCACGCCATAGAATCCGCCAGCGGGCGCAGAGCCGCACGCTTGGGTCACTCGAGGTGAGAGGCGGCAGAGCCAATCCGTCACCAACTCCAAAACCCGATCGCTCCACAGCCAAACACCCGCAAAACAAAACAAGGGGCCTTGGCCCCTTGTCAGTCAGCATTCCTGATGACCGATTGATCATGAATTGATCACGCAACTGGATCGTGCGCACTGCATGATCACGCAATGCTCAATGGAAGTCGTCGTGATAACGATTAGCCGAAACAACCAGATTCGAGCTTAGTTGCCTTCCACCTGTTTCAGGTGAATATGCTTACGGCCCAGGGTAATTTCAAACTCATCACCCGGCTTCAGATCCATTTGCTTGGTGTAAGCCGAGCCAATCAACAAATTGCCATTCGACTGCACCGTAATCCGATAACTTGCACTGCGGCCACCCCGACCATTGGGCTTTGCTTTGTTATCGAGTTCAATCCCTTCCGCGTCAATCAACGCGTTATAGAACTTCATCATGTTGACGCGATCAACGCCATCCTTGGTCGTGGTGTAGTAACCACAGGCCCGCGCCTTTTCTTCCTTGCTGGCGTTTTCTAGTTCCTTGACCTTTTCCAGTAGTTGGGCACCGGTCAGGGGTTGCGGGTCGGTCTTTTTGCGCTTGCTCATTGCTGTTTTAATCCAACAGGCTGGTCAATCTAGAGAGTAATGAATGAATTCACTGATACAGCGTTTGCCGGATCTCAGGCGAAAGGCGAAGATGATCGCGGCAATGGCTGCAAATCGGAATTGTTCCGATCGGCAGCTTCCTTCTTGCCAGCAAACGCCTTTGAACATCCCAGCGATTCCCAAAAGATTCCCTGGGACAAGTTGCTTGAATCGGAAGATTGGGGCGATGAGTTCCACCAATCAAGCCGAACGGTGTTTTTAAACTTCAAGAAGGTAATTTCATGCTAGCATCAGGCTCCATCATGGTACACGATTTGTGTTAAATCGCTAGTGGTTTTTTCAAAAAATCAATGATTGTCTGATTCAGTAGATCTGCTGACAGGATCTCCAAACATCCCTATTCTCGTCTGAGGAGGGATTAACCATCAGAATTTTGCAAGATCAGATGGCGATTTTGGCATTCTTGAGCCACCGAAGCACCGTGGTCGGCAGCAAATTTGAGGAATGATCTTGATAATCTTCGCGGCACAAGAACGGCGCAGTGGGGGCGATTTAGCGCCGGTTCTGGGAGCAAAACGGTGCGATCGGGAGTCATGGTTCCAGCCATGAAGCTAACCGCTCGCGGACGCTACAGCATCAAAGCGATGCTGGATCTCGCCTTGCAACGCGGCCTTGGCCCTTGTCCTGTCCGCGCCATTGCCCAGCGCCAAAATATTCCAATGCCCTATCTGGAAAAATTGCTCATTGAGCTGCGGCGGGCGGGGTTGGTGGAGTCGCTGCGGGGCACTCGAGGTGGCTATCAACTGGCCCGCGACCCTAAGGAAATTTTTTTGGGAGAAATTCTGCGGGCGGTGGGCGAATCATTCACCGCTGTGCTGGGGCAAGAAATCGGTGCAGATTTGGCAGAAGATTGGGTAATGCGATCGCTCTGGAAGCGACTGGCTCAGAAAATTGGTGACGCGCTCGATCGAATTTCCCTAGAGGATCTTTACTTTGATGCCCGCAGTTGGCAGGCGGCTAAAGGCCAAGACAGTAATTTCATTATCTAGGGAGATTCAAGGTTGCCAGACGCATGGGTCTGCTCGATCGATCCCAGCCCATTCCCACTGTAGAATCCAAAGACCCTGAAGTTGCCCCAAGTCGTGATCGAAGGATCTTTTCCAGACCGTTGCTTTAGCCCGGATGGGCGATCGGTCTGGGTCTGAACTCGCCGCAATTGGAGCGCAAGATGGCAAGATTCCTTCGTGAATCCTACCCCGCTTTGAGAGAATCGTGGCGGTTGTTTGGGTCGCCAATCGTCTCCCAGCGATCACCCAAAACTGTGCCTTGTGAACAGGCTCCGCCCCAGGACTCCACCAATAATCGCACCCCAGAATACCGCAAATGTGTGAATCATCCACCAGATCGATCCAAACAGTTACGATTTAATCTCTAAGGGTCAATTCCCCGCCGCTCTGCGGCGTAAAAATCAGAGATGAGCGAATATATCCACAAAAGTCATAACGTCACAATTTTGCTTTACCACTTAGTGTTCCCAGCAAAGTATCG
>MKGP02000005.1 GCA_001913845.2 Limnothrix sp. CACIAM 69d
GATGTCAGATTTTTCTAGCTCACCGAGCACCGCTGGTAACTCGCTCAGTTGGTTGAAGCTGAGGGAAAGCTCTGTCAGATTTTTCAGTTGACCAATTTCGGGCGGCAGCGTTGTTAATCGATTGACCTTGATTTCTCGGGCTTCTTGATCCCACTTTCCTAAAGTCAAAATCTGAAGCTGAATCAGCTCACCAATTTCCGGGGGCAACTCCACCAAATCTAGCCCCGCTAGATCCAGCTCCGTCCAGCCTTCCGCCTTCGCCCGCCCCAACAGTGCCAACAACTCCGCCCGTTCCATGCCACCGCCCCCTCACATCACCGCTCCAATTGTAAGAGCCTGTCCCCCACATCCCGTAGCCACCCATGTCGCGTTCAACGACCATCCCCGATCGGTTGAGCCGCCCATATCTACGGTGCATGGGAGGTCAAATTTCACTGATCGTAACCATTTCACCGTTCTCCCGTGTACCCTACGGTTTTCTACGGTTTTCGTGATCAGCGCCAATCACCAACCAACACAAACCCACCCCAAAAATGCCAGTTTTTGCCGTGAATGGCGATCGTGATCGGCTACAGGCTAAATGGGGAAGCGGCTTGACCTTGGTTGTGTCGATCAAATCTCTCCATGTTGTCGAGGTCGTTGCGGGGTTGGGGTTCGGCGATGTCGTCGATTAGGCGGCGCACATTCACCATTTTTTGGCTCTTACCGCATTGGATTAATGCTTCATGATCTCTAATGAATTTTTGGAGGGTTTCATAGGGGTAAGTTTCTGGATTTTGGCTACCTTTGCATTGGCTGCAATTGCAGGGAATTAGGACTTCGGTGGTGAGGCGATCATAGCTGCGGTTGATTTTGTCGAGTTCGTGACCAATGACGGTCATGAAGGAACGTTTGTTGGAGCCGGAAACACGGATTTTGATTTCGGCTTCGTAGTAGCGATCGTCCTCGATGATTTCGGCACGGGCGGAACCGTTGGTGATCACCATGCCATGTTTCCAGACGCGGCAATTATTTTCAATTTGTTCATGGAGCGCCACGATCAATTGCGGGAAGATTGCCTTGGGTTTGAAGGTATATCGATAGCTGAGAATTAGGTTATCGGAGTCGTCCCAAGGATAGTCGAGGCGTTCTTTTTCGAGCAGTTGGGGGGCAATGTAGCGACCTTTGCAACCGGGAATTTCGTAGCAAAGGGCAAACTCTTTCATCAGTTGCAAGAGTTCATTGCGCATTTGCGATTCATCACCCTCGTCCCAAAGTTGTTCAAGGGTGTCATCATTGAAGCGGCCGAAGTCGGCTCTTACGTCTGGGTTGTCCAGAACTTTGTAGAGCGTATCGGTTGCCCATTCGGGTCTGAGAATTAGGTATTTCTTGAAGAAATGAATATTTTGAAAATGCAAACAAATACCCAAATCGTGCAAAAATTGGCTGGCTGCCAGCATATCTTGCTCGGTGCTGAAGCCGTTTTGCCGACAGAGATCAAAATAGTCCCTGAGTTCTAAATAATTACGCCCTACTCCCGCTCCGTATGGGTCATCTTGAGTCAGATTTTCGAGAACGGCGCGGATGTTAGCCCAATGGGCGGGGATGGTTTGTTTTACGTGATCGAGGGTGCTGAGGTAACTTCGGATTTGGGTGTGGATCTGGTCTAGGCCACGATTGGTTTCTAGGTTGGTGCTGAGAGCTGCTTTGAAATTAGTAAATTTGTTGCAAAGGCTGCCTTCATCAATGGGACATTGGCGATCATGTTTTTCGTTTTTGATGATCAATAGGGGGCTGTTTTCACCGAAGGTTTCAGCGAGCTTCAGCCAATAATAAAAATCGGTGTTTTCTGTGCGATCGTCAGCAACCAAAAAATATAAGGATCGCTTAGTCAGGAAAAATTGGTGAATGGACTGATAGATTTCTTGCCCGCCAAAATCCCAAATATTGACGCGCATTGGTGTGCCATCTAGGTGATCAATTTCCCAGGGCAGCACATCAATCCCTTCGGTAGATTCTTCTTTTGGTTCGAGTTGACAAGTTTCATCTGTCAGCTTTTTAGCGAGGCTCGTTTTACCTGTGCCTTCTTCACCAATAATCAAAAGTTTAGCTTCGTAGAGGGGTTTGGGATCGCGGTGGCTATTGAAATAAAAATCTAGAATGGTTTGTGACTCATAATCAGCACGCCATAAATTTTCCGATAACTGTTCTTGTCTGCATAAAATTTCTGGAGGAATGGGGAGAGGATTTCCAGACAAATTTAGATGTTCGAGTCTTGGTAATTCTCGAATAGATTCTGGCAGCTCCCTCAGTTGGTTGTAGCTGAGGTCAAGCTCTGTCAGATTTTGCAGTTGAGCGATCGCCGCCGGTAACTCGCTTAGTTGGTTGCCGCCAAGGTAAAGCTGGGTCAGATTTTGCAGTTGGGCGATCACCGCCGGTAACTCGCTTAGTTGGTTGCCGCTAAGGTCAAGCAATGTCAGATTTTGCAGTTGGGCGATCGCCGCCGGTAGCTCGCTGAGTTGGTTGCTGCCGAGGTCAAGCAATGTCAGATTTTGCAGTTGGGCGATCGCCGCCGGTAGCTCACTCAGCCGGTTGACCCAGAGGGAAAGCTCTGTCAAGTTCTGGAGTTGTGCGATCGCCGCTGGTAATGCGCTCAGTTGGTTATCGCTGAGGCTGAACGATTTCAGATTTTGCAGTTGGGCGATCGCCGTCGGTAGCTCAGTCAGTTGGTTATTGCTGAGGTTAAGCGATGTCAGATTTTGCAGTTGGGCGATCGCCGCTGGTAGCTCAGTCAGTTGGTTATTGCTGAGGTTAAGCTCTGTCAGATTTTGTAGTTGGGTGATCGCCGCTGGTAGCTCAGTCAGTTGGTTATCGCTGAGGTTAAGCGATGTCAGATTTTGTAGTTGGGCGATCGTCGCTGGTAGCTCAGTCAGTTGGTTATCGCTGAGGTTAAGCGATGTCAGATTTTGTAATTGGGCGATCGCTGTCGGTAGCTCAGTCAGTTGGTTGTTGCTGAGGTCAAGCGATGTCAGATTTTGCAGTTGACCAATTTCGGGCGGCAACGTTGTTAATCGATTGCCCTTGATTTCTTCGGTTTCTTCATCCCACTTCCCCAAAATCAAAACCTGAAGCTGAGTCAGCTCACCAATTTTCGGGGGCAACTCCACCAAATCCAGCCCCGCCAGATCCAGCTCCGTCCAGCCTTCCGCCTTCGCCCGCCCCAACAGCGCCAACAACTCCGCCCGTTCCATGCCACCGCCCCCTCACATCACCGCCCCAATTGTAGAAGCCTATCCCCCACATCCCGTAGGGTGCGTAGGGCAACGCTCGGCATTTTACGGAGATGGGGTTTGTGCCCTACGCACCGCTGCAATGGCGCGGCCCAACCGATCAGAGATGGTCGTGAATTGCGTGGCGGTGGCGGTGCGTGGGAGATCATCCGGCAACCGTCGTTAACCATCGAGATTGCTCCCGCTCACCCTACGGTTTTCGCGATCAGCGCCGATCGCCCATCAAGACAAACCCACCCCAAAAATGCCAGACTGATTGCCCAGCCGCCTGATCGCGATTGGAGTCTCAAACTATGCTGAAACGCCCCATTCTCGATCCTGATCGCAACTACACCTTTCGGTCTTATTTTGAATTGCCCTATGAAACCGATGAAGTCCTAGCCGAATTTGGCTATGAACTCAGAACCGATCGGCTCGCCTTGCCCCACAGCGCAGAATTACCCCCACGTTTACCAGCCATCGCTCAAGAAATCGAAGAGATTTTGCGCCTAACGCTCCTATCTTCCGAGGCCGCAAAACGCGAATTATTAATCGCGCCGATCATTGCAGAAATCGCGCGATTTTGTCGTTGTTCGTTGCGCATTGAATATAACCTAACCGTTAATCAATGGCTGAAAGGAGAACTGGATTATCTGTTGCGATCGCACCCCACCCAAACCCAGACCGATCGGCCAGATTCCATCTTGGTAATTGAAGCCAAACGCGACGACTTAACCCGGGGCTTCACGCAACTGGCCGTCGAATTAATTGCCCTAGCCGAAGTGGAGCCGGGCAATGTGTTTTATGGAGCCGTCACCACCGGCAACATTTGGCAATTTGGCCAGCTCGATCGCCCCACTCAAACCATCACCCAAGATCTGCAACAACGCTCAATTTTTAGCAATTTGCCAGAAATCGCCAGCATCCTTGTGGGCATCCTCAAGCCGATCGATCCACACTCCAGCCAATCCCCAGCCGGATAAGCCCCCGATCGGGATGATGGTCATGGTTCTAGCGTCCCCAAATCCAATGCAAGAGCAGAATCAGCAAATACACCACCGCCAAAATGGCCAAACCATAGAACAGAATCGATCGCTCGTCCTTGGGGCTGGGGAGCGAGGGATCTGCCTCCACTGGACAAAACCGCACTAAACTCCGATTCACAAAGGCCTCGCCTAACACAGGATTGCTGAAATAGGCCAGCAGTTGCTTACCCAACGTGGTTTCAATGCCCAGCCCATCGCGGGACACACCCACACGGGAAATGCCCCCATAGGAAAACGCAGCCAGCTCCCGCACCGGTTGCTGGCTCCAAAAAGAGGGCAGGGCGATCGCGCAAAGTCGGGTGCTGGTCACCAGCAACACCGCCGGCCCGTCATCGATGCGCACGGAAACCACGTCAATGAGCTGTTCTTCCGGTGCGTTCAGGAAATACACCAAAAATTCTGCCAGCTTGGGAATCGCGCCCTGCATCGGAAAACCCAGTTGGCCCGTTTCCGCCAGCCAATCTTCATAGACCTTTTCCGGCTGAATTAGGTCGATCGCCTCTTCGGGGTTGGGATAGGTCGGCTCAGGATAAATCGGCGGGAGTTGGGGCGCGGGGGCTGGGCTGGGCGCGGGGGTCGGCGCAACAAACCCGATATTCCCCGGATCGTAGGTGGCGCTGATCTCCGAGGGGGCGGGGGAAACGCTGGGGGCGATCGTGTAGCTGGGCGAACCGGTCAGGCCCAGAGCGCTCAACGGGGGTGTGGCCAAGGACATGCCAGAGCCGTCATTGGCCAGGTAGAGGGCATCAGTCCAGGTGGGTGCGCCGGCCCCGGCGGCCCAACCGGAGACCCGCACCACGCCCACGGGTTCCACCTTCAGGATGTTCATGCCCTTGCGAACAAAGGTCATCAGCGCCGGGCGATCGGGGGCGCGATCGGCCCCCAGCAGATTCAAAATCAAGCAATTGCCATCAAGGCTCACTTCCACCGCAATCCCCGCCGCTTGTAATTTGCGGTTCATGAGGGTGGCGATCGCCTCTACATTGCCCTGCCGGGCGAGCAGTAACAATTCCGTCTGAGACATAGACCGGTGGTGTCAATTGCCTGAAAGCCTGGAGGCTGCTCAACAAGCCAACATGGGCCGGGGGCTGCTGTTGGCCGGGAGCGCCATTTCTCGCAATCATACACCTGGTTTTCGGTGGCTCGCCCATGGTGTCTTGCCGTTGGGGTGCGGCATCCTCAGGCACGACCCCTCAGGCGCGGCCTCTCAGGCGCGGCCATAGTGGGCCAGGGGCTGACCGGTGCGATCGGCCCACAGTTGATCGCCCCAGGAAAAGTGCCACCACTCCTGGGCATGTTGGGCAAACCCGCCCGCGGCCATGGCCCGCTGCAACAGTTGGCGATGGGCGTGGAACTGCTGGTGTTGGGGATCGGTGGCTGGGGCAAAGTGGTCGGGAAATGAGCGATCGGAACATTCATCGATCGGGGATCCCATGTCCAGCAGCCGCCCGGCCGCGTCAATCAGGGTCAGATCCAGGGCGGCTCCGGTGCTGTGGGGTGGCGGGGTGGCGGGGTGGTCGCTGGGGCTGGCCCAAAACTGGCTAACGCGCGATCGCAAGGCTCGGGTTTGGGGATGATTGGGATCTTGTGCCAGGGGGACAGGATCCAACCCTTCCATGAGGGCCAATTCGGCAAAGGTGTAGTCCACCATGAATTGCTGAACGGCCAAGGGGCGATAGGCATCAAAGATGGCCAGTTGCCAGCCCGGTTGTCGTTGGGCTAACCATTGGGCGGATTGAAGCAGCCGATCGAGCACGCCCGATCGCACCCAAAAGGGTGATTGGTCACCATAGGGCGCACCTAACACCGCGTAGGGATGGGGATCCCAGAGATGGAACCGATCGGGCGGAATGGGCACTAGGGGTTCGCCACAGTCCGCGATCGGGATGTTTTGATAGGGCTTGAGGGCCATGGGGTTGATGGGTGCGGCGCTTTCAGAGCCTGAGGGCAGAGCTTAAGGGTAAAGCTTGAGGATTCATCAACGGCAATCCCTAGGCGCGGCCCAATTCCTGCGATCGTTGCCAGGCTGCGCGTACCGCTTCAATGGTGGCGGAACGGAATCCGGCCTGCTCCAGGGCGGCCACCCCGGCGATCGTTGTGCCGCCGGGACTGGTCACCCGATCTTTCAGGATCGCCGGATGCAGTTGGCTGTCTTGCAACAGTTGGGCGGTTCCCAAAACCGTTTGCAGGGCCAAGGTGCTGGCAGTGGCGCGGGGCAACCCGGCCGCCACGCCCCCATCGGTGAGCGCTTCCACAAACAAGGCCACAAAGGCCGGCCCCGACCCAGACAACCCGGTGACCGCATCCATCAAAGATTCCGGCACTTCCACCACTTGCCCGATCGCCCCAAAAATCTGGCGAGCCTGTTCCATGGCCGCCTGCTCGGCCAAAGAACCGGGGGCGATCGCCGTGACCCCCGCGCCCACGGTGGCCGGTGTGTTGGGCATGGCTCGCACCACCGGACAGCCGCCGAAGGCCGCTTCCAGTTTGGCCAAGGTTGTGCCGGCCAAAATCGACAGAATCAGGGGCGATCGCGCGGGATCCCAAGCACCGGCCACCTGGGCCGCTACCGGAGCGAAGACCTGGGGCTTGATGGCCAAAAGAACGATTTGGGATTGGGCCAGGAGCGATCGATTGTCATCGGTGACCTGCACCCCATAGCGCTCGGCCAGGGTCGCTCGGCGCTCGGCCATGGGTTCACTGACGCAAATTTGCGCTCCAGGAATCACATCCCGATCGCACAACCGGGCCAAAATCGCCTCGGCCATCACGCCTCCGCCAATTACGCCCAACTGCCAAACCGCACCGGCCGCGGAATCCGTCATAAACCTTGTCTCACGCTGAATTTTTCGATCCAATAGACCTCTTGCATCAATCAAGACCCTCACCCTAAATCCCTCTCCCAAGTCGGGAGAGGGACTTGACGACTAACAACAAAATCGCCGTAACTCCCGATTTCTGGCTCCCCTTCGCCCTCCTTGGGAGAAGGGGTTGGGGGATGAGGGCTGTTAGCTGATTCGCGCAGGAGGTCTAATCAATGCGGATTGGATGGGTCTAGGGCAAAAATATAGGGCAATAGATGTACTACTGCCCTACAGTTTGGCCCAATGTTCAAGGGCCCCTCGATCGTGATTGATCGTTGAAGATTGAGCCGTGATTAAACCTACTGAGCTGCCGCCTGTTGGAAGCGATCGGTTGCCCAAACGGGGGCTTGGCCAGGACGAGCGGCGGCCTGAGCAGCGGCCTGAGCCTGGAACACTTCGCGCACCAAACCGCTGTGGGTGCTGACCTGCACACAACTGGGCGTGAACAGGAAAATGCTTTCGCCAATCCGCTCTTGGTGACCATCCAGGGCGTAGGTTCCGCCAGCGATGAAGTCCACGGAGCGTTGGGCCTGGTCGGGATCCATCATCGTCAGGTTCAACACCACCGATTTCCGTTCCCGCAGGGCCTGAATCGCTTGGGGCATTTCCTCAAACGATCGCGGCTCCATCACCACCACTTCGGAAATTCCGTTGACCGCACCCGGCATACCAATCACATTGCTCATAGAAGAAGTTGTTGGGGTTCCAGTTGTCGCGCGGGGGCTGGGCGGCACAATTGGCTCGGGCGATCGGGCCGCGGCCGGTGCCGGGAACCCACCGGCCAACGAAGCGGATGCATCAGCAACGGCGGCATAGCGACGGCTACGGCGGGCGCTGGCCTCATCCGTGGGAGCCGCAGCGGGCTGGGACTCCGCCGCCGGCTGCTGATACGAACCACGGTAGCCATTGTTATTGCTATCGTTTTCGTCGTAGTCGTAATCGTATTCCACTGGATCGCCCAGACCCACAAAATCCCGAAGTTTCGTAAAAATAGCGTTCACCTCGTCCTCTCCACTTACTAACCACGTTGGGGGCTGGAGTACCGACGAGTTTCTAGGGGCTGTTGAACGCCGCCAAAACTCCGTCGGCTTGGTTGCCTAACATCCACTCCTCGACGAACCACCATTAACCACCATTTAAACCGCCATTGACCCCAAGAGTTGCATCATTGCTTCCGGTGGGATTGATCGTCACCTTCAGCGTTGTTGGCGCTTGTGGTCTTGAAAATAGGGTTTCAGCGCGGGGCTGTTCAATGATTGTTGAATGGGTTGGGGTTTAGGTCGCCCCGATTTTATCAGACTGGGCTAAAAGCCGCCTGATTAAAGGTCTGAATCCAGACCCAATTCCCCAATCTGCACCCCAATGAGCTATTCAAAAGGAGCCGTGATTGATTGGCTGCCCATTTTTTGGTCAACAGTCTACTCCAATTCTTTTGATTCCACCACGATCGGGTTGGTTGCTGAAGGATGGATGGTTTTTAGGAGCGATCGAGTGGCTGAGGGGGAGCGATCGGGGTTGGCGGTTGCCTAGGGTCACTATTCACGAAGATCATTGCTCGATCGGGTCAAAATTGGCTACTTTCAGGCAGATCTTGACAAGTCTTGCTGAATGGTGGGTGAATTTTTGGTGCAATCTCCTCAATTCAACGGGTGAGAAATCCGATCGCCAAATAGGGTTCGTCCTAGGCGAATCATGGTGGCCCCCGCTTCTAGGGCGATCGGCCAATCGTTAGACATGCCCATCGATCGCTCCGTCATGGCCAAGCGTTGCCAAGGTTGGGCTTGAATGTGATCCGCCAGCGATCGGGCTTCGGCAAAAAAGTCCGCCAGTTCCGCCTCGTTTAAGGCCAGGGGGGGAATGGCCATCAGTCCTCGAATTTGCAGATGGGGCAACTGATCCAGCTCGGCCAAGGCCGCTTGCAGTTCCCTCGGTGACCAACCGGCCTTGTTGGGGTCGGGCCGCAACTTCACTTGCAGACAAATTTGAGGCGGGCGATCGCGCTCGGCGGCTAAGCGATCGAGCCGTTGGGCCAAGTCGAGTCGATCGACGGAATGAATCCAATCAAACAGTTCCAGCGCTTTTTTGGCCTTGTTACTTTGCAGTGGCCCAATTAAATGCCAGCGAATATCCGTCAGGTCACCGAGGGCGGCGCGTTTTTCGGCCGCTTCCTGCACACGATTTTCCCCAAAGTCCCGAATCCCGCATTCATAGGCTTCCCGCACGCGATCGGGGCCAAAAGTTTTGGAAACGGCAATTAATCGCACCGAGTCCGGCAGGCGATCGCGCAGAAATTCGACCCGCTGGGACAAACGGGGCAGCGCGGCCAAAGCTTGCACCCAATCCTGGGACATAGACGGCGCACTCATGGCGACAGGATGATTCGTAGGGCGATTTTACTGGAAGGTGCGTTGGTAGGCGGCCCGCACCGCTTGATATTCCTCCCGATTGCCATTGCGCTGAAGCGCTCGCATTCTGACCTCGACCATGGTTCGGGCATCGCTACGGGTAACCGGTTCAAACCGAAGGCCCGTCTCCGCGATCGACACCAAAAAGAACAGACGATGGGCGTATAGCGTGGTGAATAATTCGCGACTGTTTTCCAGCCGACAAATCATCAGCAATAACCCAAACGTGGGGTGATTTAGATAGGCTTCGAGGCTCATTCCAGCTCTAGTGGGGTAGGACAGCAAGCCGGCCACCCAGAGCGCTTGGCTCGGGATGGCCAAGGAAGTGCGATCGGGTTAGTTCATGGCGTTCAGATTGCCATCAAATCATGACGCAGCAAAACGTTCGTGTCGAACAGTTGCATCGAACAGTTAATAGTATCGGAATGCGATCGCCTTTCACCGGGATGGCCCGTGAAATCTCTGCGGGATTTCTCAGGTTTCCAGGCATTTTTCAGGGCGTTTCTGACGGGCGATCGGGGTTTTGGGTCGAGATTCGATCGGCGTTTGACTCAAATTCAGCCCAATTCGGTTGAAATTCCCAGTTCGGGTGACTGCGCTAAGGGTCAAGAACCGGGGATCGATCAAACACAATCCTTGCCTAGGTTTGCTGCTTTGTTGGGGCGATTGGCTCGATCGGCTCCCAGATCCGATTCCGAATGGTTTGGCTGCCTAACGTTGAGCCGTGGGGCTGGGGCGAGAACCGTTTTCATGGCCAGGATCATGCGGCAACCCAAGAGGCTGGGATCGCAGGGAAATGTTACGGCGGGCTAACTTTCTCAGGATCCGTCGAATTCAACCCTAGGGGGTGTCGTCATTTTTCGAGGTGATGCTGAAACGGCTGATCTTCCGTACCCTAATCGTCGTAACAAGATGCTCAAGCCCCTTGTCCCCCACGATCCGCTAACGGCAGATCTAGGGTTTCGGGTTCAACGACGACAAGCCCTAAGCCCTTTGTCCCCCACGATCCGCTAACGGCAGATCTAGGGTTTCGGGTTCAACGACGACAAGCCCTAAGCCCCTTGTCCCTCACGATTTGCGCCCAATTCATCCCCAGATTCAATCTTCGATTCTAGGCGGGCTACCTTGGGTTAATCAACGGCACTGGAGTCAGCCACAAAGCTAGCCCCAAACCCACAAACCAGAATGGCGGAAGCGGTGGCATAGTCCCGATCGTGGCTGAAACTAACTTGCCAATGGGTTGCTGGCCCAGCACTGGCAGCGGCGGGATGGGTTTGGCAATGGAGGGCACAGCGGCGATCGAGGGCGGCCACCGCTCGGCCATGCAAACAAACGCCCGGTTCGCCCGTGGCCCGGCGGGTAATTTCCACATCCTTGTAACCCACTCCGTGCCAGCCTGTGCCCAGGGCCTTGACCACGGCTTCTTTGGCGGCCCAGCGGCCCGCCAACCGGTTCACCACATCGGGGGTGAGGTGATCATTCAGCAGAGTTTCGGGATTAAGGGTTTCCCAAGGGATCGATCGAGCCAGCGATCGCCAACAAGTCCGCTGTTCCTGGGGAGTATAGACCCGTTGCAGAAAGCGGCCCCCGAATCGATCGAGGGCTGCTCGGATGCGGGGGATATAAACCAAGTCAGTACCCAGATAAAACACGGCAACTCAACATCATTCATTGGGTCAAGGCGGTAGGAGCAGTCCGGGTAACAAGGGGCTTGAGCATCTTGCTGCCTAACGGTTTAGTGGCGGTAACAGTCAGTTAACTTGACCTATCATGCCTAGTCCGCAGAGCCAGCGGAATTCAGCCGCTGTTGCCAAGCCCGATCGACTGCTTCCGGGTTCAGGGCTTCCTGCTCCGTCACGTCCATTTCTGTGGTGTAGGTCAGATCCCGATCGGTGATTTGGTTGCGGGCTTGGGTCAGTTGCCGTCGGGCGGCTAACTTGCGGGACAAGTCGGAATCTGGATTGGTCACCCAATCCGCCAGGGCACTGCGCTGCTGGTTGCGTCGCTCGATCGCCCGATTGCGCCCCGAAATTACCCACCAACGAACCGCCGGAATGCTCAAAAATGCGCTGCTGTAGCCCAGTCCCAGCAGGCAGGTAAAGCGCAAGAACCCATAGGCCTGGCCAAAGGTTGCCGCATCCCCCGCTGCAATCAGACCACCCAACACCAAGGACAGCACCAACAGTGCCACTCCCAGGGCGATCGCCCCGGCCCGTTGCCCCGAGCTGGCGCGACTGAAGTTATAGATACGCTCCGACTGGAATCGCGGCAGGGTTTCGGGCAGGTCGGCCAAATCCTGCACGGTGGTTTGCAAGTCGGGGAATTGGTAAATAATTTCGCCTTGCTCGGTTACTTGGGGATGGCCATTAAACCGCACCAAAACTGGCAACATCCAATCTTCGTCCAGGTCTTGGGCCTTGGGCATTGCCCGATCGGGCAGTTCCAAATAGGGAGCCACCTGCTCCACCACCACTGCCCCTTGGTTTTGGCGAATCACTTGGGCAATCAGTTGCCAACGTTCCTTTTCCAAATACAAATTCGGGTTGCCATCCCCAAACAGGAAGGAATAGATCGCCTCTAAAAAGTTGAGGTCGGGTTTTTCCCGTCGCCGTTGGTAGGCGTAGTTGTCGTAGTCGGGCCACCAGATCCAAATCCAATCAGACCAGCCGTAGTAGCCGCCCCCGATCGGGAAACCAATGTTCCAACTCCCTGAGCTGGAGCCAGACCCCCGCGAATCGCCGCCGCCACCACTATCACTATCGCTGTCCCGAGAGCTGCTGAGGGCTACCAAAGCCACAACGATCGCCGCCACCACTGCCACAATCAACAGCAACAGCACAATGCCAACGGAGAGCCGAATCAGGTAAAACAGGACTTTCCAAATCTTGGCCCAGGTTTCCTGAAGTTGGAGTTGCCAGTACTTGTTGCGCAAAACATCGCGAAAGTCGCGGGAGAAAACGTAAACCACGTCTCCGGACTCGGCCACTTGCAGGTTACCGCCGGCCGAAGCCGCCAACACCATCAACCCCCGTTCCGCCAGGTTCAAATCCAAACCCGATTGGGCAGCCACATCGGCCACGGTGACACGGTAGTTCAGTTGCTCAACGGCTTCTAACAAGCCAGATTCGATCGCGGGCGCAGCAGCCATAGGTCTATCGTCAGTCGCTCCGGGTCTTTGGCGGTTTTGCTCAGTGCTGTTCCCAGTATAGGGAAGCCCTTTGGGTTTGAGCTTGGGTCTGAGCCGATCCCCATCGGTTCGGGCCGCTGGGCTGAATATCTGGGCTAAGCATGGGCTTGCTTAAGCGACCGATCGACGCATCGCCACCCACAGGTCTTGATATTGCCGTAACGATTCGGCCGGCAACGGTTGCAGCAGTTCGCAGCGATCGAGTTGCTCAGAAGTGGGCAGCAACACATCCCGCTGCACCTTCGCTGTCATGGCCGCGCGATCGCCCTCCAACCAGGGAGCTGGAGCCGCATCCACCCACCCGGCTAGCCCCTGGGCAATGTCCGATCGCCAAGCAAGACTGGCCCACAGGGTCGCCAAATCCAGTGACTCCGGAGCCGCATGAACCGGCCGTACCCACAGATCCGCCCATAGGGCCGTGCCCGACTGGGGAACCACCGCCCGCAAACTCCGTTGGCGAGCCAGGGCCGTCACCACCTCATGGGACCAACCCACCGCCACCCAAGCATCCCCCAACAGCAGCGGCTGCAAATAATCCTGAGTGGCATAGATCAGGGCCTGTTGATTGAGGGCCGCCAAAGCAGCGGTCAAGCCGGTTACGGACTGGGGTTGAGCTTCGTTATACGATCGCCCCAATCGCTTCAAGGTCAGCCCAATCACCTCCCGAGGCCGATCAAGCAGCACCACCTTGCCCCGCAGCTCCGGCCGCCACAAGTCCGCCCAATCCTGCGGTTCCCATCCCAAGGCCGCAAACCGATCGGGCCGGTAAACCAAAACCGTCGTTCCCCAACGGTAGGGAATTCCCCACAGGGATCCGGTGCGATCGGGCAATCCTTGGCGATTGAGTTGGATGGCGGACTGCCAGCGATCGCCCAAAGTTACTCCCGACGGGCGATCGGGCCAAGGCTGGATCCAACCGCGCCGCACTGCCCCCGCCAGCCATTCATGGCCCAGCAATCCCGTTAGCCCCACCGGCCCCGCCCCCGCCGGCCGCAAAAACGGAATCCACGATCGCCAATCGCCTTGACCAATGGTGGTTCCCGCCGGATCCCGTTGCCAGTCTTGCAACTGTTGCATCAGCAGTTCCGCCTGATCCAGCAACGTCAGGTGAATGCCTCGGGTGGCTCCCTGCGCATTAGCCAGCCGTTGAAAGGCTTGGAGCAGTTGGGCAGGAACCGTATTCTCGATCGCCAGCACCGTCAAATCATTGGGATTGCGCCGTCCACAGCCCCCCAGCAACAGGCCCGCCGCGATCGACCCCGTGCCGAGCAACCACTGCCGCCGCCCCCACCGAGGCTCCCGATCCACCGCCATTCCGGGCGATCGATTCCCCCTCAACTCCGCCCTTGCCTCGGAATTTTGCAAAGTCATGGCCGCCTAGATTGCCTTAATTGATGCGAAATTGATGCGACTTGCGCGTCGCTTGCCCGCTCATGGCGCACTCATCGCGCATTCATTGCGCAGTGTTTTGCCAGGTCATTTTAGCGATCAACCCTCAATATTTGAAGTTTTATAAAGTTTTGACAAATTTTTTGTGCATATTTTTCTAAAAGATCATTCTTTGGAAAAATGCGAAACACTTTCCAAAACAACAATATCCTGCACAATCTACCATGCGGATAATCGTTAAATGATTCAGCGATTGCTGAACTTTTGAGGATGGGTTATTTACGATAAAAACACAAGCCTCCGCCAGCGCAATCCAAAACCATGCGCTGACCTCCTATGGAACCATTGCAAGATCAAATTTCACTCCTCAATCACAAGCTCGATGCGCTACATCAGTCGATTGAAACACTCTTGGGACGCTTAGCAAGTCGTGTTTCTTCCGAAGAGTCATCGTCCTTACATGAACCTATGGCTCAGATTCTTCAACGGGGTGCAGCCTTGGTTGATTCCCCCAGCCCTGTTCTCCATTCCATGGCTGATCTGAATGCTGAATATAAAGATATTCTGATCGATGATAGCTATCGGGAACCGAGCGATCGCGCGGGAGACAAGGAACTCACGCCGGAAATTCAAGTGCAACGGTTAATGGCTCAACTAACTGCTGCCTACAATCGGATTGCCGACTTAGAGGAACAACTCCTTTCGCGACGGATCCATTAACTTGGATGCCTCCAAGGAACGAGTCGATCGACCCTTTACCTTGGCCTCAATCCGATTGTAGGCAAGTCTGAAATTGGCAGTCATTCGACAATGATGCTTCGGATTTGGGTCAACCTTATCACGCCTTTCTCATCTTCCAGAGGGGCAACTTTGAGACTACTGCTGTTAGTTTGTGATCAAAAATTTGATCCGATCCTTGAAGGTTTTTTGAAGGAATTTCTCTGAATTTTGTGGGATCAGCGGATCGCGTGGAAGGAATTCTGTTCAAGATCCCCAACCATCGCCCATGCTTCGCGCATCAGGCTTCAGCAAGCGCAGAGCGCACCACCGCTGACAGATCGCGACCGGTGCGCAATTTTTAATTCTGGAACCTTCAAGCCCAGCAGTTACTCCAGAATTCGTAATCACCCTCTGACTTCCTTAGCAGATTGGTGGGAAGACTTTACAAAGCACTATGTGGCTGCTTACCCTCTGGCTCAAAGAGGGGATGTGATGCCAATGGCCGATTCAGGAGCGCTTGGGTTGCGATCGATCGCCCCCTGAAAGCCTTGCACAGCCCTGCACAGTCTTGAACAATCAGCGTTGTCGCCCAGTCCAAAAGCATTGACCAAGATGATCGATCGGGGTGCATCGCTGTGCATCCCGATCCTGACCCTGAGCCGGAGTTTTTGGCCAGAACTTTTGATCTAACTAGTCATCGGCCGTCTGCACCACGGCCCAAAATTCCGCCAAGGTGGGAGCCGATCGCCCCGCAATTTCCGCGTCACGCAACCAAAGCAAAAATTCCACATTGCCCGCCGGCCCCGTAATGGGCGATCGCACCAGGCCGCCGTAGTGCCAACCGATCGCCTCGGCCCCTTGCCAAACGGTTTGGATTGCCTCGGCTCGATCGCGCGGGTTTCGCACCACGCCATTTTTACCCAGGCGATCGCGCCCCACCTCAAACTGTGGCTTCACCAACAAAATCACCTCACGCGGCGGTTGCAACAGCGCCCACAGGGCTGGCAACACCTTCGTTAGGGAAATAAACGACACATCCGCCACGCCCAAATCGGGGATTGGATCATCGGGCCCGTAGAGTTCCGCCGGGGTCAGGTGGCGCAAATTCGTGCGTTCGCGTAACCGCACACGCGGATCCTGGCGCAAGCTCCAGGCCACCTGCCCATAGCCCACATCGATGCCGTAGACCTTGGCTGCGCCCGCTTGTAACAGACAATCGGTGAACCCGCCCGTGGAAATGCCGCCATCGAGGCAGATCCGGCCCGTGGGATCGATCGGGAAGGACTCCAGGGCATGAATCAACTTTTCGCCGCCCCGGGACACAAAGCGCGATCGCGCCGCCACCTCGATTTCGGCATCTTCGGCGATCAGGGTTCCCGGTTTGTCCACACAGGCGCGATCGACCCGCACTTCGCCGGCCCGAATCCACCGCTGGGCCAACTGACGCGACTCGCACAATCCGCGACTCACCAACAGCGCATCTAATCGTTGTTTGCCCGTTTTTGCCACCGATCGGGATGCTCGCAAAAATCCTGAATTGGGGCGCACCGCCGTGCGCCCGCTCATATCGCGTCGGTCTTTACGCCGCCTCGTTCAACACCGCGATCAGCGCTTCGCCCATGGCCGTGCAACCCACCAGGGTCTTGCCTTCGGACATGATGTCGCCCGTGCGGAAACCCCGATCGAGCACTTCATTCACCGCCTTTTCAATCCGGTCAGCGCCTTCGGGCAGATCCAAGCCGTAGCGCAACATCATCGCCGCGCTCAAAACGTGGGCCAACGGATTTGCCTTGTCTTGGCCCGCAATATCCGGCGCGGAACCATGCACCGGTTCAAACACGCCCGGCTTGCCCGGTTCGCCCAAGCTGGCCGAGGGCAACATGCCAATACTGCCGGTCAGCATCGCCGCTGCGTCCGAAAGAATGTCGCCAAATAGGTTGCCCGTGACGATCGTGTCGAACTGTTTCGGTGCGCGAACTAACTGCATCGCTGCATTGTCCACGTAGAGATGAGACAACTCCACTTCGGGATAGTCCGCCGCCACGGCCGTCACTCGATCGCGCCACAGTTGCGACACTTCCAACACGTTCGACTTATCCACCGAGCAAAGCTGGTTGCCCCGACGCTTGGCCGTTTCAAAGGCCACGCGGGCGATTCGATCGACCTCGCCTTCGGAGTAAACCATCGTGTTTACGCCACGCTTTTCGCCGTTTTCGCCCTCAAAAATGCCGCGCGGTTGCCCAAAGTAAATGCCGCCGGTCAGCTCGCGCACCACCATGATGTCCGTGCCTTCAACGACTTCCCGCTTGAGGGTCGAGGCATCCACCAACTGGGGCAAAATCGTCGCCGGCCGCAGGTTGGCAAACAGACCCAGACCCGCCCGCAGACCCAGCAGGCCGCGCTCGGGCCGCTGGGCATTGGGCAGGCTGTCCCACTTGTAGCCGCCGATCGCCGCGAGCAACACCGAGTCACTGTTGCGGCAAATGTCCAGGGTGCTGGCGGGCAGGGGTTCGCCGGTTTGGTCGATCGCGCAGCCCCCGATCGGCGCTTCGGTGAATTCAAAGGTCACCCCAATTTTTTGGGCGACGGTTTCGAGCACCTGAACGGCAACGCGGGTAATTTCGGGGCCAATGCCATCACCGGGCAGCAGCGCAATGCGATAGGTCTGGGTCACGGGTCGGTCAAACAAAATCAGGAGGGTTGAACGGACTTCATCATAGGACGGGAGGCGGCCCTTTCCATGGGAGATTTTCCCGACGACTTAGGGCATAGTCGTGAAGACAAATGATTGATGGTTATCTAGTCAACGGTCTAAACCATGAGTTCCAAAGTTGATATCACAGCCCAAAATTTTCAGACCGAGGTAGTGAGCAAATCCAGCGAAAAGCCGGTGGTTCTGTACTTTTCCTCGCCCACTTGCAGCGCCTGCCAGCAGCTCAGCCCGGTGCTAGAAGAGATCGTTAAAAACTACGACGTGGTTTTGGCCAAGGTGAACACCCAACAGGAAGTGGGCCTGGTGCAGCAGGCGGGGGTGCGATCGACCCCCGATGTGCGCTTGGTGCAAAGCGGCCGCGCAACGGATCAGTTTGTGGGTGCAGTATCCGGCAACGAGGTACGCAGCTTCCTGACCCGCAACAGCGTGAACTTGTTGGCGGGGCCCAAATTCCTGGACTTGACCAACGACAGCGATAACCGCGTTATCCCTGTCAACAGTCTCAGTGAATATCCCAGCGGGGTGCGGGCCTTGGGTGGCAATGACACCGTGACTGGCTCCAGTGATGTGGATGTGCTGTTTGGCAATGCGGGCAATGACCTGCTGTTGGGCAACGATGCCAACGATGTGCTCAATGGCGGTGCTGATAATGATGTGCTGGATGGCGGCTTGGGCAATGATCTGCTGAGCGGCAACCGGGGCAACGATTCCCTGGTGGGCGGCGATGGCAATGACATCCTGCGGGGTGGTCGGGAGAACGACACGCTGTTGGGTGGTGATGGGGATGATGTGTTGTCCGGCGACTTTGGCACGGATGTGCTGACGGGGGGCGCGGGCCGAGATTTGTTTGTGCTGCGGGCTGAAGAAGCCGTGGCCGGAGCCGGGGTGCAAACGGTCGATCGAATTACGGATCTCAGCGTGAGCCAAGGAGATGTGGTGTTGTTGGCGGCCGATTTCGCCATTGCTGATGTGACGGTGACCGCTGGCAATGTGGACAACAGCGGAGCCGCCGATGCCATCATCAGCCGCACCTCCACCGGGGCCCTGTTGGGGGTGGTGTTAGATCAAACGCCGGATGTGGTGCGATCGGCCTTGCAGGTGATTCCGCCCTCTTCCCTCTAAACCGATCCTGTTCAGTTGATGGGGGCTGCTAGGCGATCGTCCTGGCAGCCCCCTTTGCTTTGGTTGGTCTTGATATCAGGCTGCCCGAGTGCCAAGGGAGGTTCTTGGGGCGGAGATGGCCAAAAACCAGTTACAAAACTGGACGCTGAATCGCTGTCACCGCCAACGAAATCATCAGCCTTTCAGCGATCGGGCGATCGGCCAGCCTCCGTAGTTTCACGGCTGCCCCTCTCCGGATTTGCAACGCCCACGACAGTAAGAGTCATCAGGAGCGCGACGCAATCCAATCGCGACCCTGGCTGACCTTCACGACTCGCATCAGGGGCTTGAATCATGACCGCACTTCAAACTTGCACCCGCATTGGCCAAAGCTTGACCCTCGTGGGCGTAATTCTGGGTTCGGCCGCCGTGATGCAACCGATCGATGGCCATTCGATCGATTCCGCCCTGGTGGCAGCCGTTGCGCCCCAAAGCGCCTCAGCCGCCCAGCCCACGCCTCCCGACAATGGGGGCCCCAGCCGCACCCAAGGCACAGGTACTCGCTAATTCTTCAGGGCAGGGGGTTCGGTTGGGGCCCTGCGTTAATGATTAAAATTTCAGTCTGAGCAGATAAATCAAAACTGGGACTGAAATTCAATGGCTATTAAGCTTTATGGCGGTGCGCGCAGCCGGGCCTCGATCGTGCAGTGGTATCTCGAAGAGTTGGGCCTAGACTACGAGTTCATTTTGCTGGACATGCAGGCCGGCGAACACCGCCAACCGCCGCTGACGGACATTAACCCCTTTGGCAAAGTGCCGGCCATTGAAGATGGCGACTTCAAGTTGTGGGAATCCGGTGCGATTTTGCTCTATTTGGATGCTAAGTACGGCCCCGAAAAATCCACGGAACAACGAGCAGTGGATCAACAATGGACGCTGTTTGCCAATTCCACCGTGGCCACCGGAATTTTTGTGGAAGCCAACCGCGATCGGGAAGCTCCGCGCTTGTTGGGCGGCATCAACGAACTGTTGAGCCAGTCGTCCTACATCACGGGTGAAACTTTCGGGGTGGCAGATGTGGCCCTGGGGTCAATTTTGGCCTACATCCCAATGATGCTGAAGATGGATCTGTCGCCCTATCCAGCGCTGGGGGCTTACCTGCAACGGCTGAGTGAGCGGCCGGCCTTCCACAAGGCGATCGGCTCGCGAGCTTAGACAGCGCGGCCAGCCTAGGGATCAGCATCAAGATCCCAACGAATACGCAAGGGAAAGTGGGGGCCGATCGCCCGATCGGCCCCCACGCTTCGTGATCAATTCGTGATTAGCGTGATCAACCTGAACAGATCAGTTCGGATCAGTTCGATCACGCCCCGATCGCCCGTTGTCGGGTGGCAACGGGAATCGCAAACATCGCAGGAACTACTTGCCTTCCACAAATGCCTGGCAGCAACAGAAGGGTTGCGCGGCCGGCGCAGGCGTTGGCGTGGGGGTTGGCGCAGGGGCCGGAATCACCGTCTTGCTGCCGCAGATCACCTTTTGCAGCAGTCCCGTGAAACCGCTCAGGGCATCTTGCGATGTGAAACCCTGCCCACCGGTTTCCTTGGCCACGCGGGCATATTCACCCTCGATTTCTTTTTTCACACTGGCCTTCACACCGGAAGTCCCCAAGTAGGTGTGGACTTTCACCTTGGTTTGCTTGGCCGTGGCGATCGCCCGGTTGGCAGCTTCGATATCTGCCTGATCCTGCTTGGCGTTCTCGTTGCCCCCTTCCAAGGACTCATCGCCCAGAAAGAAGACGGCCCGCGATGCGCCCGATCGCCAGTCAAAGTTCAGGGACACATCCTCGATCGCCCTTGCGCCATCCTCTTGGGCCCCGCCGCCGGCCACCGTGCCCACCTTGCGGCCCTTCAGCACCGATTCCGACACCTTGGCCGTTTCCGTCAGGTAACTGCGCACGGTGCGATCGAACCGCGTGCCCTTAAACACCCCCTCAATACCCAAATAGGTCACCCGCAAATCAGAAGGGCAACTGGTTTTGGCCGCCTCGATCGCCGCGCCCACCGCCTCACTCAGGGCCGTCGCTTCATCCTTCATCGACACGCTGGAATCAATCACCACCACCAAATCCACCTTGGGAATCGTTAAGACCTCCGTAGGCGAGGGCGTTGGCACTGGGGCCGGCGCGGGAACCGGCGTGGCGGAGCCGCCCTGGCCGGTCATGGTGGCCGGAGCCAACGTGGGCCATTGCAGCCGCTTTTGGGTTGAAACATCCCCATTGCCCCGGTGACCGGAAATGGGGCCCAGGCGGTTCGGTTGGGCTTGGCCAGCGGTCATGCCGTGGCTGTTGTAGGGATGGTTCCAGAGGTTGAAATCAAACCGATAGTGGGCCCCCTGCCAACCATTTGTCCAGTTGAAGTTAATCAGTGCGCTGATATCCAGCGTGCCCGTCACCGGGTCGCTATACCAAAACGACAGCATCTTATTCGCTGTTCCACCGGCCGACGTGCCGAAGTTGTATTGAATATCAACCCCATCCGGCGGCCCTTCATAGGCAAAACAGCCCCGGCCATAGACCGAACCATCCGCGTTCAAGGTGTGGAAAACGAAACTCGTGACCTGAGGCATAGCAGCAAATTCCTGTGAGGTTTAGGCTTGGTGATTGTGAAGCGTTGGGCAGATCGTTGATTAGTGAACCCCTAGGATTCAACGTAGGCCTGGCAACAACAGAAGGGATGTTCAATGCGGCGTGGCTCGGGCTTGCTGCCGCAAATCACGTCTTGCAACAGAGCTTGGAAGCCCCGCAGCGCGTCCTGGGAGGTGAAGGATTGACCGCCCGTTTCCCGAGCCACCCTGGCATATTCCCCTTCAATTTCCCGGCGAACTTTGTCTTTCACCGAGGAAGTTCCAAGATAGGTATGCACTCGCACACCGGCTTCTTTGGCCACCGCGATCGCGAGGTTGGCAGCTTCGATGTCTCCTTGATCTTGCTTGCCATCCTGGTTCCCGCCATCCAAGGACTCATCGCCCAGGAAAAACAGGGCCCGCCCAGCCCCCGGCCGCCAGTCAAAGTGGCGACTCAGATCCTCGATCGCCCTTGCGCCGTCTTCCTGGGCCCCACCGCCGGCCACCGTGCCCCGCTGGCGACCCCGCAGCTCTGACTCGGCCACGTTGGTCGTTGTGGTGAGGTATTTGCGAATGGATTGATTAAAACGGGTGTCTCGGAACGTGCCTTCAATGCCCAGATAGACCACTCGCAAGTCAGAAGGACAATGGGCCCGGGCCGCCTCGATCGCGGCGGAAACGGCCGCATCCAGCGCCACCGCTTCGTCCTTCATGGAAACGCTGGAATCGATCGCCACCACCAAGTCCACCAGCGGGATCGTCACGCCATCTTCTTCAACGACTTCGATCGTGGGCTGCCCGATCGCCACCCACTCTAGCTTGCGCCCTTGACAGCTTCCGTCTTCCGTTGCCCCCCGGTGCGCAGACACAGCACCCAGTTGATCCGGCGTTGCACCACCGGCCACCAAGCCCCGATCGAAGTCTGGCTGGGCCCAGGCATTGAACTGAAACTGTTGTTCACCGGCCCGATCGCTAAAACTCAAGCTCAACAGAGCACTGAGATCCAACACACCAACGATCAGGTCGCGATACCAAAACGCCGTCAAGGTTTCCGCAGTTCCCCGGCGATATTCCACCGAAGACTCGCTGCCATTCCCCAGGGTAAAGCACCCTTTTCCAAACTCAGTGCCGTCGTTGTTCAGGACTCGAAAAGTGTAGGACATTGCTTGGGTGGATGGTGCTGAGGTAGCAGAATCTGCTGCTGTGTTGGTTGTTTCTGTGGCCGAACTCCAGGGAATCACAACACTGGGAGTGACATCCAGCCAGCCACCATCCGTGACCGTGCCCACATCCAGCAGGGATTGCGCATCCAAAAACTCCATTAATCGCTCACCATCATCATCAAATCGATAGTGGCAAATTCCTTGATCGGCAAAGACAACCAGATCTGAATCTTGGCGATAGACCACCTTTACAAAGTTGGCTCCATCAATTTCCCAGCGATAGCCAGGCATCGCTTCAACAATCTTCTGATTCTTCATCGATCACTTCTCCAAAAAGCACTGTAACCCTGAGGAAACACCAGGCAACTGATTCGGTCGATCGAGTCGATCGACCGAATTGGGCTAATGGGTTTGCTGATGCTTGCTCAACCTGAATCTTGTTTGAGTGGTTGATCTGCGACCTAGTGGAATCTAGCCATTGACCTCTGGATCGGCTCATTACCCACCCCGATCGCCTTGATCTACTCCAAGCGAATCTGCTTATTGGCTAATTCCAAACCAAACGGGTAATCTTCATTTCCTCCCGCAAGGGCCTTTTGGAAAGTTTCCTCATTCGCAAACTCACTGACGCGAAACCACCAATCTTCAAATACAATCACCCGTCCATCGGGACAGCGGTAGATCAAGACATGGTAGTCGTCGCGGAATTCATTGCTGAGATCAAGAACTTCACCGCCCATGGCTTGAGCAGCGGGTTCTGCACTGTTCACTTTCCAATCCACTGACATGTTGCACAATCTCCAGCTTAATTGGAGGGTTGATCAGACTTTCCAATTGGACTCTACAAATTGTGCCTCAAGCTAATTGAAATTTGAGAGAAGTTAATGTTAATTTTCTCATTTTTCCGAACAATTCCGTATAAATACGCAATTAAAAATTGGCAACAATTTTCTTAAAAAGAAATCATTTCATTCTTAGGTATTTGCAATACAATTTTTTACAGAAAATTTCAATTGATTCCAATTGTCAATCAAATTAATTTTCTTTTTGTTGTAATTTTCATTATTCAATCCGAGCCGGAAATCAAGAATAATTTCTTAGAGGTTTCAATTTGATTGAACTTTATTCGATGCTTAAATGTGAATAATTGAATCGTTGAAATTCATAAAATTCTCGAAAATTCAAAGACTGAATATTTTTTCCTGATTTCAAGTCGTTTTTAATGACTGTGTTTTATTTTACATTGATTCTCTTGATGAAAAAATAATGCTTAAGTCCAGAATTTTGAGCTGAAAAGCATTTAGAAAATCAACTTTGCTTGTTTATGGAAGAGATCCGCGATCGACTCCCATTGACGATCGAAAATGATCCGCCATTTTTAGGTTGGCTGGCGCTCGATCGTCTGAATTTTGAGGATGATTCAGGGTGGCTTTGGTCTGTTTCTGCCCAGCAAAAGACGAAGATCAGGGCGATCGAGGGTTTAAGTCAGGGTTGGCAATTTTTTTGACCTGCCTGCCGGGCGCTGGTGTGATAAATTACGCAGCCGTATTTAGAGAGCGCGGCAAACGGTCACCGTTGCCCTGTGACAAGGCAGCATGAGCAAGGCGACTGCATGGGCTGCATAGGCTGATAAAGTGGCGTTGAATTCAGCTTGGCGTTGGCGAACTGGAAACTATGGCTATTGCGATCGCGCTAGGATTACTCGTTTTGGCCTACTTGCTCGGCTCCATCCCCGCCGGGTATCTGGCCGGACGCTGGCTCAAAGGCATCGACATCCGCCAATATGGTTCCGGCTCCACCGGGGCCACCAACGTGATGCGCACCGTGGGCAAACCGGCCGGGATCACGGTCTTTATCTTCGACATCCTGAAAGGGGCGATCGCCATTGGATTGGTGCGCGCCCTCTGGACTAGCGACCTCATCGTCGATCCCAACTGGCTGGCAATCAAGCCCTGGTTAGAAGTGGTCGCCGGTCTCACCGCCGTGATTGGCCACAGCAAATCCCTGTGGCTGAATTTCCAGGGCGGCAAATCCGTGGCCACCAGCTTGGGCACGTTGTTGGCCCTGTCTTGGCAAGTGGGCTTGGGTGGGTTCGCGGCCTTCTGTGTGGTGCTGGTGATTTGGCGATATGTGTCCCTTGGGTCGATCGTCGGGGCAATTATGGTCAGCGTGTTGATGCTGTCTTTGCAAAATCCCTTGCCCTACTGTTTATTTGGCTTGGCCATTACGGTGTTTGTGATTGCACGGCACAAGACCAACATCAGCCGCCTGTTGAAGGGAACAGAACCCAAATTTGGCCAGAAGGTGCAAATCCCCGATCCCGTTTCCGACAGCGCCAGCGGTTCTTAGGATTTTGCCTCTGTTCCTAGTAGCATGACAGGCTGAATACATTGGGTCGAAGTTGCTGCGCCAGTCGTGGTAACAAGGGGCTTGAGCATCTTGCTGCTTAACGATCAGGTGACGATAACCGCCATGTGATTTAACCCAGCGAATTAGGGCAGCCACGCTACTGGGGTGGTGTGCCGGGTCGAGAGCAGGCCGGTCAAGAACTGGTTAAGTCTTAAAAGCTTGACGAAACGCCGCTTAACCTTGATGGCTTGGGGGCTTGGGCCTCTGGCCTGGCTCGATCGGGAAGTGGCCTGGGGATGACCATCTTCTGATTTGCCCCCAAATGTAACGAATTGCAACGTATAATAGCTCTGAAAAATTAATTCTTAAGAATTATCCAAAGGAATCCAACACCCATCGCATTTCAAGCGCGATCGGGCGGTTTCCACCCCCATCAGCCCTGTGGCTTCCATTGTTTACCCCTAGCGAGTAGGACTGTTGAAATCCATGCGAGTTGCAATCGCCGGTGGCGGCCTAGCTGGCCTGGCCTGTGCCAAATATTTGGTCGATGCGGGACACCAGCCGATCGTGTTGGAACGTGAGGCCGTGTTGGGTGGTTTGGTGGCCGCTTGGAAAGATGAGGATGGTGATTGGCTGGAAACGGGGCTGCACGCCTTTTTCGGCGCTTATCACAACATGAAGCAATTGATGGGCGAGCTGGACATTCTCGATCGCCTGCAATGGAAGCGCCACGCCCTGGTGTTTAACCAACCGGAAAAGCCGGGAACCCTGTCTTGGTTTGATGTGCCGGACATTCCTGCCCCCTTCAATGTGATCATGTCGATTCTGCGAAATAACGACATGCTGACCTGGGAGCAAAAAATTCGATTCGCGATCGGGCTGTTGCCAGCGATCGTGCGGGGTCAGCAGTACGTAGAATCCATGGACAAGTACAGCCTCTTGGAATGGTTGCGGCTCCAGGGGGTTGACGAGCAGGTGAACACCGACATTTTCATCGCCGCCTCCAAGGCCCTGACTTTTATTAATCCTGAGGATGTGTCGGCGACGGTTCCCCTGACGGCGCTGAATCGATTTTTGCAAGAACGCTACGGCTCCAAGGTGGCCTTTTTGGATGGGGCCCCACCGGAGCGGTTGTGCCAGCCGATTGTGGATTACGTGACGGCCCGGGGCGGGGAAGTGCGCACCCAAGCGCCGCTGAAGGAAATTGTGTTGAATGGTGATCGATCGGTAAAGTCTTTCATTGTGCGTGGTCAAAACGGTGCGCCCGATGAGGAGATTGTGGCCGATGCTTTTGTGTCCGCCATGTCGGTGGATGCCCTCAAGATCATGATGCCGGACGATTGGAAAACCGTGCCGGAGTTCGAGAAGCTGCAAGGCCTTGAAGGCGTGCCGGTGATCAATGTGCAAATTTGGTTTGATTCCAAGCTGCCGACGATCGACCAGTTGTTGTTCTCCCGATCGGATATCCTCAGTGTTTATGCGGATATGAGCCGCACCACCAAGGAATACGAAGATCCGGATCGATCAATGCTGGAATTGGTGCTGGCTCCGGCCAAGGATTGGATTGGCCGCTCCGACGAAGACATCATCGCCGCCACCATGACCGAACTGGCCAAGCTATTCCCCGATCACATTCCCCACCAGGTCAAAATTCGCAAAGCCAAGGTGAAGAAAACGCCCCGATCGGTCTACACGGCCCGGCCGGGATGCCAGGCCCTGCGCCCCCAACAGGAAACCTCGATCGCGAATTTCTTCCTGTCTGGTAGCTACACCATGCAAGAGTTTCTAGGCAGCATGGAAGGGGCTGTGCTTTCTGGTAAGCTGACAGCGCAAGCGATTGTCCGCAATGCTGCGCGTCTTGAGCGCGATCGCGATTTGGCCCTGGCCACTTCCGCCTAAGCCACTCCTTTGACTGACCCATCGACCTTTCCCAGCCCCGCCGGTCTTCATGCTGCACTTGCCTGACCCGCCACGCACCAACACCCTGGCGACCCTGGAAGAATCCTATGAGTTGTGTCGCCAGGTCACAGCTAAGTACTCCAAAACGTTCTATTGGGGCAGTGCGCTGATGCCGTTGGCTAAGCGGCGGGCCATCTGGGCAATCTATGTTTGGTGTCGGCGCACCGACGAATTGGTCGATGGGCCCATGGCCAAGTTGACCACACCGGAAACCTTGGACGACTGGGAACGGCGACTCGAACAGCTCTTTGGTGGTCATGCGCTGGATGATTCTGATGTGGCGCTGGTTGACACGATCGGGCGCTACAACCTGGATATTCAGCCCTTCCGCGACATGATCGCCGGGCAGCGCATGGATCTCTATCGCAGTCGCTACCAGACCTACGAAGAGCTAGAGCTATATTGCTATCGCGTGGCGGGCACGGTGGGCCTGATGACCACACCGGTTTTGGGGGTGGCTAGCGAGCCGGCCCGCGCCCCTTGGGATGGGTTCTTGCAAATGCAAACCAGCCCCGATCGCAATCCAGATGACCCCACGGAGCGGGCGATCGCCCTCGGCATTGCCAACCAGCTCACCAATATCCTGCGAGATGTGGGTGAAGACCGTCACCGGGGCCGAATTTATCTGCCCTTAGAAGATTTGGAGCGGTTCCGCTACACCGAGCAAGACTTGATGAACGGTGTGGTTGACGATCGCTGGCGTGCCCTGATGCAGTTTCAAATTCAGCGGGCCCGCACGATTTTTGACAGTGCCGCGAAGGGAATTCGCCTACTTCACCCCGATGCTCGCTGGCCCGTTTGGGCTGCCTTAATGCTCTACAGCCGAATTTTGCACTCGATCGAACGCAACGGTTACGACGTGTTCAACAAACGTGCTTATGTTCCCACCACGGGGAAAGTGCGCTGTTTGCCCGTGGCCTTGATGCGATCGCAGGTTCTGTAGGCCAAAGCTGTTAAGCCGCCGCGCAAAATCGTTGGCCAAACCGATCGGTGCTCATCAGCGGCTGGCTCAGTTCAAACTGCTCAGCCCTCGATCGGCAATTGAATCCGAAATTCAGCGCCTTGTCCCGGCTCCGACTCAACGGTCAGGCTGCCGCTGTGTTTATCAACGACGATTTGTTGGGCGATCGCGAGACCCAACCCCGTGCCTTTGCCCACAGATTTTGTGGTGAATAAGTGGTCAAAGATCCTGGATTGTACTTCTGCATTCATCCCCTTACCATTGTCCCGAATTGAGATTTGCACTTGCTGATCAATCAAAACTGTGCTGATGGTGATCTGTTGAGGATTTGCTTCTAACTCCTTGAACGATCGCCCTTGGGCCGCTTCATCAAACATATCGATCGCATTAGCCAGGATATTCATAAATACCTGGTTGAGTTGTCCTGGGAAGCAATCGATCGGCGGTATTTCGCCATAGTTGGTGATCACCTCGATCGCTGGTCGATGTTGATTTGCCTTGAAGCGATATTTCAAGATTAATAGAGTACTATCAATCCCTTCATGCAGATTTGCGCTGACTTTATACTCCGTATCGGCACGGGAGAAAGTCCGCAAACTAGTACTAATTGATTTGATGCGATCGGTTGCTCCTTGCATGGAATTCAGGAGTTGGGGCAAATCTTCGCAAACATATTCCAAATCAATATCTTCAGCGTGATCTTGAATTGGAGAAGTGGGACTAGGATAATGCTGTTGATATAGGGCTAGGTGTTCCAGTAAGTCCTGCACATGCTCTTTGCCGTTATTGATGCTGCCATTCAGAAAGCCGATTGGGTTATTAATCTCATGGGCAACCCCTGCCACTAGGTTTCCTAGCGATGCCATCTTCTCGCTTTGCACCATCTGTAACTGAGCACTTTGTAGCTCTTGCAATGTATTTTCTAAGTCCTGAGACTTTTGCTGAATGATAGCTTCTGCAGCCTTGCGATCACTGATATCTCGTATAATTCCTTGTAGCCCAATAGATTGGCCTTGAAGATTTTTAATAGGCGTTACATTGACTGTTACCCACAGATATTCTTTACCCTGGCATAGGTGTCGAAATTCTATATTTTTCTGGCTTTTACCTGTTTCGAGTGCAGCCGTAGCTGATGCTGTCACTATTTCTATATCATCAGGATGAACTAACTTGACAAAAGATTGCCCTACCCAGTCAGATAGCGACAATTTAAACATTGGTTCAAATTGAGGAGACAAATAAGTCAATGTGCTATCTGCTAGAGCAGACCAGATCATATCGTCTGCCCCTTCTACTAATCTTCTAAACTTCGCTTCACTACCTTGTAGAGTTTGGTAGAGATCAGCATTTCGTAAAGAAATAGCAGCTTGAGTGCAAAGAAAGCTAAGTACTGCAACACGATCACTAGTAAATACACCACTAGTTGATTGATTTTCTAGATATAAAATAGCATGTAGACTCCCCTGATTCAGGACTGGTAAACATAAGACACTTTTAGGGTGATGATAATTTAGGTAATCGCCAATTACTGGAAAATCGGTTTGGAGATCATCAATTACCACCGTCGTCATAGTGTTCTTTACGTATTGAATAAGCTTCACAGGAACCGTTCGGTTATTGTCTAGCGGTACAGACTGCAAAGTTACTTGCTCTAGATCTGCCATTACCCGCACTTGCCATTGATTCTCGTCGCAGAGCATCAAAGCACATCGGTCTGCGCCAGAGTTCTCAAGCATCGTCTGAGCCAGCATTTGTAGGAGTTCATCCAGAGCGATCGTGCTAGCAAAGGTCTGAGAAATTTGCAGCAGGGTAGCTAAATCTAAGGATTGATGAATGTTGCTAGATGAACTCTTTCGAGAAGTAGAATAGGCTGCATAACCTGGAGCAGTAATATTGGTTAGGGTTTCCAAAATAGTTAGAGATTGAATATCAGTTTTTAAAATTGGTTGTAGTAGTTGGGGGTATCGCTGCTCTAAGTCAGCAACTTTAGCTTTTGCACCCCAACGAGCGTAACAATAATAGGCTTCTTGCATATAACTTGTAGCAACTTTCTCTCTACCCCAATTGAGGTAGAATTTAGCTGCTAATTCATTTGCTAGAGCTTCTTCTTGGATATAGCCGTTTTCTTTAGCGCCAGCGATTGCGCGATCATAGTAATCCATCGCTGCATACATTTGCTCCAGAATTCGATGCTGCTCTGCTTCTACTAAATAAAATTTATGTAAGTAATTAGTGGGTGCAAAATTTGACCATTTCCTTAGAAGATTTTGATTTTCAGCAACTCTTTGTAAATCCAAATTCCGAGCGCTAGATAATTTGGCAAGATAAGTTAGTGACAGCTAATTCATAAAGAGAAGCTAAAGCCGACTTGGCAGCTCTAAATCTGGTTTTAGGCTAGACCTACCCGAAGCATCACCCAGCTCATGAGTCGTCTCCCGGTCATTGCCAATCCTACCCGC
>MKGP02000021.1 GCA_001913845.2 Limnothrix sp. CACIAM 69d
GACCCTCACCCCTAGCCCTCTCCCAAAAAGGGCGAGGGAAGAAGAATGCTGACTCCCCTTCTACCGTTCTGGGAGAAGGGGTTGGGGGATGAGGGCAATTGAGGTTTTGCGTAAGTCCTATCAGGTTGAGCAAATTACTCAGATTTTGATCAGCTTTCAATCGGCGGCCGATCAGTGGATCCCGTTAATTTAGGTTCATCCATGTCAATTGAAACGGAAAATTGCGGACTTTAACGATTTTCGTAACGAGGTGCAACCGGTCGTGAACTCTTTTGTCAGTTCCTGGCCGCCTTTCCGAAAGCGCGTTTCAATCGAAATACGGTTATTGGCTCCTAATCCCCAGCCACCAAAGGTGATGCCCATGGGAATCGCCACCGACCATCATTAGTGTGATGAGGGCGATCGCCCGTTTCGATCGCGGGAGGATAGACTATGAATTTCAACCTCGACTTTGGGCGCGTCATTTTGGATTTTTACCGCGAAGATCCTGACCTGAACCGCCGCTTACAAATTTTGCGCCAATGTCGAATTCGGCGGCGGTGGCGAACCTTGGAAATTCACTGTCCCAATCGATCGGTTGCTGAAAAATTGTTGGGCCTTTATGGCGCACTGGCAGAACCAATCACGGCTTTGAATGTGGCCCGCCATATTTCAGTTTTCGCCAATGGTATTCCCTTCATGACGTTGCCTTTGGGTGATGGCAACGGTAGCGGTTTTCCCTGGCAAGAAGCGATTTAGGCGGGCACAAAATCCAGAGGTGATTTTTGAGCGATCTCTGAGCGATTCCTGATCCTGGGTAAAATTGCTGATTTACACCAATTGATCATGCCAATCGATAATACTAATCCGCAATACCAAGCTTTTGCCTTAGCAATCTGGATCGCCCGTCTAGATCGCCAAGTTGAATCAGCAATTGATCTAGAGCATCTACATCGGCAACCGCTCAATTCTCTCATTGGAACCAATCACAATTAGCACCATTCCCTTGTGCAATCGATCGTAGGGATTGGGGTTGACTTGGATATTTTCCACGCCGCCGCTCGTGCATTGTTGAGCCACAGCCAAAACGTTCACACCATAGCGCGATCGCAGTTGCAATTCTTGCAGCGTTTTTCCTTCAAACTCTTCGGGAATGACCAACTCCACTACACTATTGTTGGCATCCAAATCGAGCCGTTCCAACACGTTAGGCCGGGTGAGCATTCGTGCCACTTGGCAGCCCATCTCGCGCTCGGGAAAAATAACCAAATTTGCTCCCACCTTGTCCAACAATTGTCCATGAATTTCAGTGGATGCCTTGGCGACCACGTAATTCACGCCGCCATCTTTGAGGTTTAGGGTGGTGATGGTGCTGGCTTCAATGTAATTCCCGATCGCCACAATGGCAGTTTCAAATTCAAAGACTCCAGCTTCGGCCAGGGCCTGGCGATCGGTCGTGTCTAGTTGCAATGCATGGGACACAATATTATCGTTCAGGGCTTGGGTGACTTGTTTTTCACCCGAGTCAATTCCCATCACCTCATAGCCCATTTGGTGCAGCGTGGAGCAAACAGCACGGCCAAAGCGACCCAAGCCCAGCACCACATATTGTTTATTAGTGCTGCGGAAATTGCGCCAAAAACTAAGGGAACCAAACTGCATTTGAAATCTCCGTCAATCACAGGGTCAAGATGATTTAAAGCAAGTCTATGCGGCGAATTAACCAAGCTGATTTGATCCAGTCGATCGAGCTGATCGATCAATCTCATTCATTCGGTGAGCTAGTCAGAGCGATCGCGTCAAGCTAGTTCATCGGAAAAATGGGTCAATTGGGAAAAAGAATTGCACCAGAGCCAAATTATCCCACTAGCAATTCTTCTTCGGGATAGCGGATCACACTGCGAGCATTTTCACTAATTAAAGTGCTCATGAGCAGCAGAATGCCAACCCGGCCAATGTACATTGTGCCAATGAGAACTAATTTTCCACCAACGGAGAGCTGTGCTGTAATTCCTGTGGATAGGCCAACGGTTGCAAAGGCAGAAACTACTTCAAAAAACAACTGGACAAACGGAATCGCCGGGTCAAATAGCGTTAACAGAATGGTGGAAACCACAACCACACTGAGGGAACCCAAGAAAACCGCGATCGCCTTCATAATCAACGCCATTGGAATTTGGCGATTAAACAAGATGACGGAACTTTGACCTTGCAAAACCGCCCGGGTCACGCCGGTTAAAATCCGAATGGTGGTGGTTTTGATGCCACCACCGGTACTGCCGGGGCTGGCTCCCACAAACATCAGGGCAATAGTCACAAACAGCGCAGCCGATCCCAACTTTCCATTATCAATCGTGTTGAAACCAGCCGTGCGGGTGGTGACCGATTGAAACCAAGCGGCCAAGAGTTTGCCATTCCAACTCAGGTTACCGAGTGTAGCTGGGTTGCTAAATTCGGTCACCAAAATGGCAACTGTTCCAATCAGCAGGAGGGCCAGGGTTGTGGTGGTGACAATTTTGAAGTTGAGCGAAAACATGAAGCGATCGGGACGCAGGCTAGCGGCGTGATTACGCCCTAAGCGCGATCGCCCCCAAAAGAACACCTCCATAATGGCTTGATAGCCAATTCCTCCAAAAATGATCAAACCTGTGATGGTGAAATTCAGCACAGGAGATTCCACAAACTGCATGAAGTTATCGGTATATAACCCAAAGCCCGCATTATTAAAGGCGCTGACGCTGTGGAATACCGAGAACCAAATTGCTTGCAAATTCCAACCTAATTGAGGAACAAAAGCCCCCAACAATAAAAATGCACCGGTTAGCTCAAACAGGAGGGTTGCACCAATAATGGATTTCACCAGTTGCAAAACGCCTGAAATGCCGGGCATATCGAGCGATTGTTGCAGGGCGAGTTTATCCTTTAAGCCAAAACGACGACCCAAAATCAGCAACAGGAAAGTCGTGGCGGTCATATAGCCCAATCCACCAATTTGGGCTAGGAGAGCAACCACAAACTCACCAAAGAATGAGTAATATTTCCCCACATCAACTACTGAAAGTCCGGTCACACAAACGGCCGAGGTGGAGATGAAAAGCGCGGTAATCGGATCGCTCCACTGATGATTAGTCAAGGAAATAGGCAGCATGAGGAGAATTGCGCCTACCGTAATCACCATTAAAAAGCCCAGGCAAATGGTTCTGGCTGGGGTCATAAATTGGGCATTGCCATCAGCGAGTTTTTAGTTTTTGCAGAATACCTGAGGTTTGGGATTGTTGGATCAGTTGCGAAAAAATCAGTTGCGAAAGAACCGGCTGAGTCTGAGTGCGATCGCATAAAAACCCAGCCCCGCAAGGATCAGGAATCCAAAGCCAATCCAAACGTTCATTGCAAAAAATCCGCAGTGCTTAGGGTCTGTCGTCAAATCGCCCGAAACCCTGATTCCACCGTGAACGAATCGTTGGGCAGCAAGGGGCTTAAGCCCCTTGCTGCCCAACGATTGGGGCGAGGAAAATCAACCGTTTCAGCTTGCCCCCAGGAAATGACCACATTCCCTAGGATCGATCGCGACTTTTCCAAGTCAGTCACGCCAAAATCAGTCGCGATTTTCTCCGAGTAGGTCATCCATTGCAAAGGCCCGCTTGTCAAACAAGGTCATGGCAGCAGGCATGTGAACGGAAACACGATCGGTGAGTCGCAGTTTGGTGGCGGCATCCATAAAGGTTTCGCTGTTCATCATCCGTCGGGCGATCGCCTCCACATCTGACCAGGTGAGGCTGCTTTCAATGAAGGCCTGGGTGAGGGTAATCAACAGGGAGGCGTAGCGGTTGCCTTCTTCTTGGGTCATCATCGTGTGCGGAATATCGAGCACACGGTTAAACACCAGTTGCCAGGTAATGGGTTGGCGTTTGCGGGTGTCTTCCCAGAGGGCACGGTGATCCCAAATGCCGACGGCTTGGTCACTTTGGCTGGAGATCACAAACAGGGGGGCACTGGGCTGGCGACGGGCCCGATCGAGCACCTGTTGGCCCATTTTCAGCATGGTAGCCAAGGCGGGCACAGCGAAACCTGGATAACCGGGGCGATCGAAACTGCTGCTTTCGGCCCCTTTGCCCCAAGAAAAGTAGCCTTGGGTTTTGGAAACAAACAAGTCCACCACTTTGCTGCTGCTGCTGAGGTAGGGCGCAAACAGAAGGGCGCGGTAGATATCCTGGGGGCGTTCTTGTGCTAACCAAGCGGCCAATGTGCCGCCGCCGGAAAGCCCCCCGATCGACACCTGTTGGCCAAAGGTGCGGGCCTTGGCCACCCACTCCAACCCAAAATCCTGATAAACCTTAGGGTCGATCGGGAGGGGAGGCGGGGTTTGGCTGCCCCATTTGCCCGCTTGCCCATGGCCCGGCATCAGGGGAGCCAGCACGTTGTAACCGGCCCGATAGAGCGCTTCCCCGATCGGGACAAATTGATAGGGCGCGGCGGTGAACCCGTGAAATAGCAGACAGACGCGCTGCACTGGGCGATCGTGTAACCAAAAGCGCGATCGACAGTCCGGATGCTTCAGGGGTAGCTTGGCCTCCAGGGTTTGTACCTGTTGGGTCATGCTGCCGATCGCTTGCCGATAGTTGCTGATTGGAAGATTCGTACTCAAAAATTCCCCCCTCCTGGGCCCTCGCGGGGCCACCTGATGCCCCCGATTCTAGCTAGGCGATCAAGAATGCTCTATGGGTCATGTTCTATGAAAGCTGAGGCCGTCTTTTGGGAACCCCATTCAACGGCATTTCGGCCATGACCAACAGCACCGGGGAAGCTTGTCCGGCCAATCCGTGCAACCAAGCCACCGGAACCAACCCATCGTGCTAGTATATTAAGTCGGTCAACCCTGGTTGCTGGAGTTCGCCCCACGCCGTCTCTGTAGGCGAATCTAGACCAGTGACTAGCATTCGCAGCTTGCCATAGCCCATCGTCGTGTTCGCTAGTAGACGGCCTAGCATTCGAGTAACCGGCGAACCTGTGAGCGAACTGCACTCAAACCATCACGTTAGCATGCCCACCCAAGAAATCTCAGCCATCAACACCATTGACGTTGGCTTCGGCCACGACGATTTTGCCGCCCTGCTTGATAAGTACGACTATCACTTTAGCCCTGGTGACATCGTGGCAGGGACGGTGTTCAGCATCGAACCGCGCGGCGCATTGATTGACATCGGTGCCAAGACCTCTGCCTATATCCCCATCCAGGAGATGTCCATCAACCGGATCGAAAATCCGGATGAGGTATTGCAGCCCAACGAAACGCGCGAATTCTTCATCTTGGCTGATGAGAATGAGGATGGGCAATTAACCCTTTCAATCCGCCGCATTGAGTACATGCGGGCCTGGGAACGGGTGCGCCAACTGCAAGCGGAAGATGCCACCGTGCGATCGGCCGTGTTTGCCACCAACCGGGGTGGTGCGCTGGTACGAATCGAAGGCCTGCGCGGCTTTATCCCCGGTTCCCACATCAGCACCCGCAAGCCCAAGGAAGAACTGGTGGGCGAAGAGCTGCCCCTCAAGTTCCTGGAAGTGGACGAAGATCGCAACCGCCTCGTCTTGAGCCACCGCCGTGCCTTGGTGGAGCGCAAGATGAACCGCCTGGAAGTGGGCGAAGTGGTGATCGGTACCGTCCGTGGCATCAAGCCCTACGGTGCGTTTATCGACATCGGCGGCGTGAGCGGTCTGCTGCACATCTCCGAAATTTCGCACGAGCACATCGACACGCCCCACAGCATCTTCAACGTCAACGACGAAGTGAAGGTGATGATTATCGATTTGGATGCCGAGCGCGGCCGGATCTCGCTTTCGACCAAGCAGCTTGAGCCGGAACCCGGTGACATGCTCAAGAACCGCCAATTGGTCTATGACAAGGCGGAAGAAATGGCAGCGAAATACCGCGAGCAAATGAAGCTGCAACAGCAAGGGGGCAGTGCGAGTGCTAGTGCTAGTGCTAGTGCTGCCGCTGAGCCGGTTGTAGAAGCAGCTCCGGAAGAGGTGGAAGAAAGCGCAGACGAAGCCGCTTACGCCACCGCAGCAGACGAGTAAGATTGATGAGACCCGACAGGCAAGGAGCGAAAAACCCTTGCCTGTTGTGTTTTTGGATTAGTTTTTTTGAATTAATTTTTTTGAGTTAGTTTTTTTGAATTAGGGTTTCTGGATTAGGATTCCTGAATTAGAGATCAGGGACTTAAACGGCGTTTTTTGATCGCGTCTTTGGGTTGCATTTTTTTGTTGCATTTTTTGTTGCATCTTTGAAGTCTGGTTTTTGAATTCTGTTTGAAATCTTGCTTGCCCTTGGTGTGGGAATTGGGTGGCTGAATCCCAAGCTCAGACCAGATCAACATTTGGGGGGGGAGTCTTTATGGGCGATCGCCCTTGGGAAAACCACTCGTGTTAACAGTTTGGGTAGATGGTCATCCCCTAGAGGGAATTGAGGCAGTTCTGTTCGATAAGGACGGAACGCTGGCCGATACAAGCAGTTTTTTGCGGCTGTTGGCCCAAGCGAGGGTCAAGGCTATTCAGTCCCGCATTCCCGAGGTGGACGATCGCCTGCTGTTGGCCATGGGGGCCGGTGCCGATCGCTGGAATCCGGCCGGGCTGATGGCGGTGGGAACTCGTGAGCAAAACTGTGTGGCGGCAGCGGCCTACGTGGCAGAAACCGGTTGTAGCTGGTCCACGGCGATCGCCCTGGTGCAACAGGCCTTTGCCGAGGCCGATCGAATCTGTGGGGACAAGGCGTTGCAAACTTGGCCCTACGAGGATACGGAATTTTGCCTAGAGCGCTTGGCGCGATCGGGCTTGGAATTAGGAATTTTAACGGGGGATACGCTGGAACATACCCAAGCGTTTCTGGTGCGGTATGACCTGGGCCAATGGATTCAGGTGATTGGCGCGGCGAACACGGGGCCCGCCAAGCCAGACCCGGCTAGTGTTTGGCGCTTGTGTGAGCAATTGGGCGTTGCGCCCGATCGGGTCTTGCTCGTGGGTGACTCTGCAATTGACATGCAGGCAGCGAGGGCTGCGGGTTTGGCCGCCGCGATCGGGATTGACCGCACCTACGCAATCCCCAACACGATCGTTTCGCGCACCATTCCCCCCAAGGCGATTGATATTCAAGAGATGCGCAATCAGGCTCGATCGGAACTGCAGGCTGATTTTCTGATTCAGAGTTTGGATGCACTTCAGGTTTCGATCGCCTAGGTTTCGATCGCATAAATTAACAAATCAATTCTCAAACCGATTTCAAATTTATTAATAAACTAATTTTTCAGATTCATTTCTCAATTAACTGCCAAGCCAAGCAATACATCGCCCCATTGATTCAACCGTTAATTAACCAGTTCAAGAATGGGTTTCATCAATTAAGCCCCCATGAGTTCCATGAGTCAACCCAAGCAATTGATTGAGATCATTCGTGAATCATAGCTCTCAGAGTTTTCATGGAAAAGCGCAAGTACTAATGGTTACCTAAGTCAAATAGAGACCAGTGATATAATCGCTTCGCTTATCAGCAATCAGTCTGTCTCGCTGTTGGAGGGCCAGTGTCCTTGTCCCGTCGCTCCCTATTTACGTCTGAGTCGGTCACGGAAGGTCACCCCGACAAAATTTGTGACCAAATTTCCGATGCCATTTTGGATGCGCTGCTCACCGTTGACCCGAAGGCGCGGGTGGCGGCTGAAGTGGTGGTTAACACGGGCTTAGTGTTGATTACAGGGGAAATTTCCTCCAAGGCCCATGTGAACTTTGTTGAGATTGCTCGGCGCAAAATTGCCGAAATTGGCTACACCGATTCCAGCAATGGGTTCGCGGCCGAGAGCTGTTCTGTGATTGTGGCGTTGGATGAACAGTCGCCGGACATTGCCCAAGGGGTGAATGCGGCCCAGGAAACTCGGGAGGCGATGAGTGATGAGGCCCTGGATGCGATCGGGGCAGGCGACCAGGGCTTGATGTTTGGCTATGCCTGTAACGAAACGCCGGAATTAATGCCCCTGCCGATTAGCATTGCTCACCGGTTGGCGCGACGGTTGGCGGCGGTTCGCAAAACGGGTCAATTGGCTTACCTGCGGCCCGACGGCAAAACTCAAGTATCGGTAGTCTATGAAGATGGCCGGCCGGTGGCGATCGATACGATTCTGATTTCGACGCAACATACCGCTTCGATCGGGGATATTTCCGAAGAAGCAGCCGTGCAAGCCAAAATCCGGGAGGATCTTTGGTCAGCGGTGGTGGAACCGGTGTTCACGGACTTGAGCGTGAAGCCTTCGAGCGAAACCCGTTTTCTGGTGAACCCAACGGGTAAGTTTGTGATCGGTGGGCCCCAAGGAGACTCGGGCTTAACGGGCCGCAAAATCATTGTGGATACTTACGGTGGCTATGCTCGCCACGGGGGCGGCGCTTTCTCGGGCAAGGATCCCACCAAGGTCGATCGCAGCGCGGCCTATGCCTGTCGCCATGTGGCCAAAAACGTAGTGGCCGCTGGCTTGGCAGACAAGTGCGAAGTGCAAGTCAGCTACGCGATCGGGGTAGCCCGTCCGGTCAGTATCTCGATCGAAACCTTTGGCACCGCCAAGGTAGACGAAGACCAACTGCTCACGGCCATTCGCAATTGCTTTGAGCTGCGGCCCGCTGGCATCATCCAAACTTACGATCTGCAACGGTTACCGGGCGATCGGGGTGGCCGATTCTATCAAGAGGTGGCGGCCTACGGGCACTTGGGTCGATCGGACTTGGATTTGCCCTGGGAAGCCCTGGACAAGGTGGAGGCCCTCAAAGCCAACTTGGCGCAGTTGTCGAGCGTGTCCTAGACCCGCACTAGGCGATCGTTGCCAAATAACCATTCTCGACAACAAATGGGGAAATGGGGGGTTGCCCTTGCGGCTGCACCCCCCAACACAGTTTCCAGTAGGGGCATACGGTTGTATACCCCTATCCCTTTGTGCTTCCTACGACGTAACCGTCTGGCCCCTAACGACCCAGAGCATGGAGAGCATGGATCGCATCCGTACAGCGCTGGGTGACGGCTTCCAGTTCAGCACGATTGCTCGATCGGGGGGGATCAATCAGTTCGCCAATGCGCACCGTCACCGACACCGGGCAAGGAACGTTCCCCTTCGCAAAAATCTGCTCCGTACCCCACAAACTCATGGGCAACAAAGGCGTTTGAGTTTTAGCCGCAATCAGCGCTGCCCCCAGCTTGGGGTTGTGAATGCGGCCATCGGGCCGGCGCGTGCCGTCAATGAACACACCCGCAGCCCAGCCCGCATCTAAATAATCCATGGCGGCTCGGATGGCTCCCCGATCGCCCGTACCGCGCTTGACCGGATAGGCCCCATAGAGCCGAATCGCGGGAGCCAACAGCGGCACATTAAACAGCTCTTCCTTGGCCATAAAGGCCACCGGACGACCCGTGCAATTAGCCACGATCGGGGGATCAAAGTCGCTGGCATGGTTACTGGCCACAATCAGCGGCCCCGTCTTCGGTACCCGATCGGCTCCGTAGATGCGCACCCGAAAATAGGAATGCAACACCGGGCTAATCACCGACCACTTCAGGAGATGGTAAAGCGCCCAACTACTGATAGGCTCTCGATCGCGCTTTATGAGTTGCAGGTTCTCAGAAACCAACGCCAATCATCCTTCCACAACAGTTGCTTTCTGGACATTGTTTCATGGACGTTCCCTCCCGGCCCACCGGTCAACAGATTCCCGAGGTTTCTCGCCATGCTTTTGCACGATTCTTCCGCTCGTTACATTACTTAACGTCGCGATACACTGAAGAGCGCCTCATGGCCCGAGAAGAACACACCTGAAGAACCGACCGTAATTGTCCTATGGCTCATTCAATTGTGACCCACACCTGTGAAGGCGTGGGCGACTGCGTGGAAGCTTGTCCCGTCGCTTGCATTCACCCCGGCCCCGGCAAAAACAACAAGGGAACCGATTGGTTCTGGATTGATTTTGCCACCTGTATTGATTGCGGCATTTGCCTCCAAGTTTGTCCGGTGGAAGGGGCGATCGTCCCCGAAGAGCGATCGGACTTGCAGCGCACGCCCCAGTAGCACCATACCGGGCAGCAGAACATTAGATTCAACTCCTCAGAGGGTGTCTGAACAGCCTAAGTCGCTACCTTGCAGGTCTTGCCAACCGCCAAAAACAAGGGGCTTAGGGGGTATCGTCATTTTTCGAGGTGCTACTAGAACGGTTGATCTTCTGTGCCCCAGTCGTCGTAACAAGGGGCTTAAGCCCCTTGTCCCCCCGACCTGCTAACGGCAGATCTAGGGTTTCGGGTTCAACAACGACGACAAGCCCTAAGCCCCTTGCCCCCCATAATCTTGTCCTTGCAATCTTGCCCCTACGACGATTGGTGCTTTGCTAATATTCCGATTGGCCAGTCCCCCCAATCTTTGCCAGACATCCCCTAAGCACAGGGCAGCAATTCCACCGACAGATCCGCCCGAATTCGGAGAGGCAAACCAGGGCGATCGCCCAAATCGTGAAAGGACAACACACAAGTGGAAGGGCCATCGCCCAACCAACCCCAAGAACCGCCCTCCAGTTCATCCGCCGAGGTTTGGAGCAACCGGCGAGTTTCTTGCCAAGCCTGGGCCAACGCCTCCTTGCCCCCCATGGTTGGCGTGCCCAAATAGGGATTGTGGTGAATAAAGCGACCAAAGAGCCACTGGCAATCGGCCGCATATTTTTGCGTGTCTAGCAAATGGCAGTGCCACACTTCATCCACGTCCTCGCTGGGTACAAGGGCCATGTGAGGATAGCGATCAATGGCTCGTAAAAATTGTAAATAGCCTTGTAAAGCTGGGATTGCACGCTCCATCGACCAACCCAACCCATGGGTTGCATCCGTGAGCTTGAACAAAATCGGCCGCCAGTCAATTTGTCGCAAGCGTCCGTGAATCGAGCTGGCCCCGTGGGAATTGTTAGCCAGAGGCTGGGTGGTCATGGTTTGATCAGATGAAGCGTCGGATGGATCTGAGGTGAACTGCGGCTGGGCAACAGAATAATCACTAGCAATCCCCTGCGTTGTCATGGGTTAGCCTCCCGTAATGATGAGCCAATGGGCCAGGAAAAATAAGCTGAAGAAAATGAACCGGAAGTCATTCACCGGACGTAATCAGCCCAGGAAACATGCACCGGGAGTCATTCACTGGAAGCAATCAGCCAGGAAACATCCAACTGTGGCTTCTATTAATCGGCTCAGTTCCAAAAACTTATGCAGACCCGTTAGGGGGGATCACCAAAGCGGCTGCAATCTTGATTCCATCGTCAATTGCTAATTAGCCCTCTTATTCCACCGATTTCCTCTCGTTCCTAGGAGCGGCAAACGTGGCTCGATCGATCAACTCAAACTCAACAGATCCCCCAGATTCCCCAGATTCCCCCGACCCAGCGGAGCCAACAGACCCTGACCTGGCGCTGATCCGGCTGCTGAGTCAGCTTCAGCCCCCCAAATCTCGGAACCGCAAACGGGCCCTTGAGCAGTTATTGGCCCTAATTCCCAAGCTGCCGGGTCTTCGGAAAGATTCACACCCGGACTATTTGGAAGCGCTGAACCTGGCGTTGGAATATGTCCAAAAGCATATCGCTGCCTTTCGGTGCGACTTAGACCACAGCAGCCCGGAGTTGGTGCGCCGGCGATTTGTGACCTGGGTGAATGGTCAGTTGAAGTATCGAATCATTGATCTCTATCGCCGCGCCCAAATGCCGATCAATGCCCTCAGCTTGGATGCTCCGGTGGGAACCGATCGGGGCGATCGCGCTAGTTCCACATTGGGAGACTGTGTGCCAGCCGGGTTGCGCTTAGATGGCATTGAAACCCTGATTGAACAACAGCAACGTCAAACTGTGCAGCGCCAAGGGTTGCTGGTGGAGCTTTATATTGAGCGAGATCCAGAAGGCCGCCTGAGTGGTTGTTGTGGCACGAAGGATCCGCAGCTTAATTGTCAGTTCTTGGCTCAGTCGATTTTGTTGCAGACTCGGGGCGATCGGGTGGAGCGACAACCGCCCGAGAAAAAGGTGACTTGGCGTTCTTTAGCTCAGCAGTTGCAAATGAATGAACAAACAATTCATAGTCACTGGAAGCGACGGTGCTATCCGATGTTGCAGGCGATCGCCCAGGAGATTTGCACCCAGCCAACCCAATTTATGGAATTACTAGGCTTGATCACCCCCAAAACAGGAGCGCCGTAATGGACTGGGACCCACTTATCCTGTCTTTGGATCAGGCCGATCGGCAAAGGGCCTTGGCTCAAGCGGGTCAGGCGGCCAACCCCCATCAAGGACGAGCGGTATTTTTGGAAAGTTTGGCGATGGATGCGTTGGGGCATCTTTGGCAGTGGTTGGCCCTTGAACCATCGGAAGGGTTACGGCCGGTTTCCAGGCTGCCCGGCGAGGTGGCTTGTTTGGCCATGCCGCAAGTGGGTTCGATCGCCCTGTTGCCCTTTGTGATGGAGTCCCAGACTGAGGCACCAGGGGCGGCACAAATCCCAAAGGCGCAAGACTCCAGCAGCCTTGAGCCTTTGGCAATGCCGCTAGATTGGCCCGATCACGTGGTGGCCTTTGTGCCGGTGGGAATTAATGCGCAACTGACGGAGGCTTGGCTCTGGGGCTGGTTGGCCGTGGGTGATTTGCCCCTGCCACCCCATGCGCCGGAACGATTACCGGTGACATCGCTTCAGGATTGGGAGGCCTTTGAAACCTATTTGGCGCGGGTTCGATCGGGCTTGGTTTGGATTGCGGAAGCTACGGATCCGATCGCTCGTCAAACTCGCCAGGCGATCGCCCCAAAGCAACGGGCTGCTGTTGTGATGTATCTGGAGCGGCTTTACCAATCCACGCGGAACCCATCACCTTCAGAATCGCAAATTCCCGGGAATTTCAACGACCGACTGCCCGATCGATTAACTGAATGGTTTTCAACGAACTTACCCCCTAACCTGAAGCCCGATCGCGCGGAGGGGCCGGGAGCCGATGCCGATGCCGCCAGAGAGCTACCAGGAGGCACATCACGCCCCCCCATGACCTATGGGCAAAAGTCATCATCCTTAACTCCCCAATTGCGCGATCGCCGAAGCTCCTATGGATCGCAGCCTGCGACTGGGGAGTCGGAAACGGCGGCAGACTGGGAAACTTTGCCCCTGCGCTTGCTCGATCGACTGCGACAATTGTGGGATGAGCAGACTTTTGAAGGGTGATCTGAGCAAGCAGGGCAACTCATACAAAAATCAAGAGGAAGCGGAATCGCCATAGCGCAATCGTTCAAGCTGCTGACGCACCCTATCATCTAGGCGACTGCTCAGGAAACGGCCGCTGCTGGTTTGGGTCGATCGCTGCCGACGACGCACCTGTTGTTCCGCTAATTCAATGTCGTGGAGCAATTGCTGAACAGACATCCACTCAGCGCCATAGCCGATCGTGGTCATCTGTTGGGCGCGATCGGACGTGGCCACAATCACGCGCCGACTGGCTCGATTCACCTCGCGGCTGTAGAGCGCACAGGCCCGTTCAATGTAAGTGTCAGCCGTTTGCCCAAATTCCGTGTAATGCACCGTTAGGTGATCCGTGATGGTCTCCGCAGAAGCCCGTTCTGCTCGGTATTGGGCATCAAAGACCAGATAAGTTGCAAACGCCCGATAGGCACTATAGTTGCAAAGTTGCTGAATCAACTCCCAACGGGCTGCCTCCAAGTCGTCCCGCTCTAGGTGTCGGTGCATGGAGCATTTTCGCATTTGCGACCACTGACCAATGGCGTTGTAGCCATCGACGAAGAGAGTCGCTTCATGCGATCGGGCAGTCACAAGCGTTGCCTACACTTTGCTTACAAGGGTGGTTCGCAAACTATCTTAATACGCAGATTCCCCTTCAACCGTATCGGCCAATGCTTGTCAGATGTCGATGATGGGTGGATCATTGCCCGCTTGTCTTTTGTTTTCCACCCATGGCCGCTTCCAACCACTACGAAACCCTTCAGGTCGATCGCACCGCCACCGCCGCTCAAATTAAGCAGGCCTATCGGCGATTGGTGAAGCAATTTCACCCGGACTGCAATCCTGATTTGCCCAACAATGACCTCATTGCCGCCATTAACGTCGCCTACGAAGTGCTCAGCGATGACCAGCGACGTGCTGACTATGACGTGGCATTGCGCTATGGCCAGTTCGATCGCCCCGACAATTGGAACCACCAGCCCTATGCTGCCGATCGGCAACGGGAACAACGCAGCACCACCGCCACGGAACAGCATCGCCAACAGCGGCGATCGCGCCAAACGGGCCGAGCTGCTGATGAAGACTTGGAGCAATGGTTGCGGCGGGTTCATACGCCGGTCGATCGCGCCATTCGCGAAATTGCTCGATCGCTCAAGGGAGCCGTGAACGCCCTCGCCGCCGATCCCTACGATGACGAATTGATGGCGAACTTTGAAGCCTATTTGGAACGGATGGCCACGGCACTCGATCGGGCCAAGGCCACTTTGCAATCCATGCCCAATCCCCGCAGCACCGCTGGCATTGCTGCCAATTTGTACTACAGCTTGAACCACCTGGGCGATGGGTTGGAAGAGTTAGCTTACTTCCCGCTGAATTATGACGAAACCCGGCTCCATGACGGCCAGGAATTTTTCCGCAATGCCGAAGGGTTACGCCGAGAAGCTAAGGCCGCTGTTAATCAGTTGGGGCGTTAGGGTCTGAGCGTTTGGTATGCGCATTTTACATACATTTTATTTATTTTTATTTATTCAAGAAATCACGATTCAGAAACAAAAAATCACTATTCAAAAAAGCCGCGAATGACCTTGGTTAAATGGGCCAATTCTACAGGTTTGGAAAGATATTCATTAGCCCCAGCAGCCAAACAACGGGCCCGATCGCCAGCCATGGCGAAAGCCGTCAAAGCAATCATCGGAATATGAGCCGTTTGGGGGTTCTCGCGAATGAGTTCCATGGCCTCTAGCCCGTTCATTTCTGGCATTTGGATATCCATCAAAATCAAATCAGGCTGATAGTCAATTGCCATTTCAACGGCTTCTCGTCCATTACCCGCTCGCAAGAATCGATAACCTCGATTCGTCAAATACCGAGCAATCGTTTGGGCATTTTCAAAATTATCATCGGCCAGCAAAATGAGCGGCGGAACAATGGGCAAGTGGGGAGAAATTTTCAGCGTTGGGGCCCATAAATTTACCAAATCTTCTCCTCTGAGTGGATCAAGACGATCTACCCGATCGTGATCTGATATTGATTCTGATGTTGATCCTGAATCTGGCTCAGTTTCATCATTCAACTCAACAGGACTCTCAGCAGCATCCGACACGGAAATCAACAATGCGCTGGGAAGGTTGATCGTGAAACAACTGCCGAAGCCCACCCGACTTGTAACGCCAACTCGTCCACCATGTAATTCAACCAAGCGCTTCACTAAGGACAAGCCCAAGCCTGTTCCTTCGTATTGACGATTAAGCGCTTCATCCAGTTGCGTGAAGGGGTGAAATAATCGGTGAAAGTCTGCTTCTGCAATGCCAATTCCAGTGTCAATGACAGCAAAGCGGATGAATGGATGATCGGGATCCGGCAGCGACACTTGCAGCGTAATTGAGCCACCTTCAGAGGTAAATTTCACCGCATTGCTCAGCAAGTTCACGATCGATTGTTGCAGTCGTCGTTCATCTGCCATCAGTTGCAAATTTCCATGGGTTGGTATCACCAACGGCAGATCAAGGTTGATTGCAATACTTTTCGCGATCGCCTGTTGTTTGACCAACGTTAGGCAGAATTGGCAAAGCAGTTCAATATTGACTGGAGCCAGCTCAATTTCAAACTTGCCTTCTTCAATTTTCGAGAGATCTAAAATATCTGTGATCAGAGCCAACAAATGACGACCATTCCGCTCAACGGTCTCCAGAGCATTGCGTTGCTCTTCCGTCACAGGGCCAAACATGTCCTCTTTCAAGCATTCCGTAAAACCCAGAACGGAGTTGAGGGGCGTGCGCAATTCGTGGCTCATGATCGCCAAGAAATTACTTTTTGCCCGATTCGCCTTTTCAGCATTGCTGGCCGCTTGCAGAGCCGCTTCCTGGCTTCTTGCCAATTCATAGGTTCGCTTTTCTACCAACAGGTTCACCAAAATGGAGTTGCGAATTTGGGCGATCGAAAAAGCCCCCGTTAACCCCGTAATGAAAAACCCAGAGAGTAACACCACCATGGGTTCATTGGTACTTAATTCGCGAATGTAGGCTTCCGTTGCCCAAAACCGAATTTCCCAAGCTCGTCCCCCAAAGCGAATCATTTGCTCTCGGGTCATGTAGGCATTTTGATTCTGTTGAGCATCCTGAGAGTTGGACTGATAAAGTATTTCCGAGAGCGGCTGATCATACAGGGTAAATTCAATTCCCTTGGAAACTAAATTCCGAAAAGAAGTTTCCAGCAGATCCCCCACTCGGAAAACAACAGATAAATAACCAGACAGAGATTTTTGCCGATCGGCTGTGGTGGTTGGCAGCGGCCATTCATAAATTGGTAAATAGAGAATTACGCCCTGCTGCTGACCCGTTTCTTGGGCCAGTTTAATGGGCGGTGTGGCCGTTAAGCCACCAGAGTCCCGAGCCAGCTCTAGAGTCCGAAGACGGCGGCTTTCTGACCCTAAGTTGAACCCAAAAGCACGCTGATTTCCATTCAGTGGTTCGATATACAACACGGGGTAATAGGTTTCCCGATCGCGATCGGGAATCAGCCGATTGTCTTCATCTCGTTGTTGAAATCGGAAGTTAGCAAAGCCTTCTTCGCGAATGTAGTTCTCATATTTCGCCCGATCGCCCCGTTTCACCACCGGATTCCAGCCAACGGCTTGGATTCCTCGAACTCGCTCAAAATAGGGATCCGTAAAGATTTTGAACTGTTGCCGACTGACCGGAATCAAACCCCGATCGCGGTCAGCCGTATCAAACAACCCTTGCAAACTAAAGAGAATTTGCGTGGCCTTGTCCAAATTCTCGTGTAGCCGTTGAGTAATAATTTCCGTGTCATTTTCAAACACAGCATAGAGGCGCTGTCGCTCTGCATTTTTTGTGATTTGAAAAGCAAAAATAGTTGAACTTAAAACCAACAAAGCGGGCAAAATATAGGATGCAAATTGTCGATCGCGGTTAGACTCACGGTGTAGCTTCAAGACAATGCGTTGGCGCTTGAGCATATACACAATGCCAACGGGCAAAACTGCCAAAACTCCCAACGAATCACCAATCCACCAATTCCACCAAGACTCCAAAACCTGAAGCCAAGTAATGGAATGACTGGCAAGCAACACACCATTGCCAACCGTTGCTCCCACCATGCAACTGATGGGCCCCGCCAACACCAATAGTGCCAGAATTCCTAAAAATTCCTCTCGCCAAATAGGATGCTTAAACAGTTTTTGTAATAAGAAATTGCCGCTATAGGCTTGCAAAATTGCGCCCAGGGCAATGCCAGCTCCCACCAAAACAATGCTGAGATTAATAGTGCCGATCGCCCTCGTGCCGATCAACACATTCAGGACAAAAGATCCTAGCCAAATACCTAAATAGGAATATTTTTTCCAATACAAGGCAGCCAGCAAGGCAATCCCCGCTGCTGGCCAAACCGGTGAAGCATAGCCCGGTGGAATGGCAAAATAGCCCGACAATAAGCCGGTTCCACAATAGGCAACCGCAACTACGGCTGTCTTTTTCCAGAAGTCTCTAACACATCGCCTAATAACATCAGAAAGTCTCATGGGAGATGAACAGTTCAATGTTGATCGATATCCCCTCTTCCTGATGGCTAAAAACTCTAATGCTTTCGATAACTCTTGATCGCGTTGGTAGTGTTGATAGCCGCAGGCTGAATCTCGACGTTTAGAATTTTGACGTTTAGACGTTCAGACGTTTATGAGATGCTGCTTCCCCCTCAGCATTCACCCGATCGGTTCGCTAACTAGGCACTAGTGCTACCTGATCGAACGGAGAGCAAGATTGAATGACGATGGTTCCAACTGCCACGATCTTATCAGACTGACTCAGAAGCGGTTGGCGCACTCAGGATTCATATTGGCGGTTAATGTGCGCAATTCAGGCTCCTATCTTCGATTTGAGGCACTTTTTAGCCCAATTGTCGGGGCCATCCTAAATTTTTCCAAGGTTATCCCAAGGGACGATCCCCCGGTTGAACCCTCTGCCAACGGTTTTCAGTCCTCGATCAAGGCACTCGGATCCGCCGATGCATCCACACAGATCCAGGGCTGCAATCCGCAATCATCCAACCAATCCCAACATTCCCAAAACACCCCCCAAACCAATCAAAAGGGGAGCAGCAAAACCACTCCCCTTTCCAGCAAGATTCAGTTGTGTTGTTGGCTCGATCGAGCGATCGAGCCAAAGCAGGTTTAGCCGTTGATCGCCGGAGCTTGCAGGGCAACCGGAGCTTCAGCACCAGCAGCCAGATCCAGCGGGAAGTTGTGAGCATTACGCTCGTGCATCACTTCCATACCCAGGTTGGCGCGGTTAATCACGTCAGCCCAGGTGTTGATCACGTGACCTTGCGAGTCAACAACCGATTGGTTGAAGTTGAAACCGTTCAGGTTGAACGCCATCGTCGAGATACCCAGTGCAGTGAACCAGATACCCACAACCGGCCAAGCACCCAAGAAGAAGTGCAGCGAGCGGCTGTTGTTGAACGAAGCGTATTGGAAGATCAAACGACCGAAGTAGCCGTGGGCTGCAACGATGTTGTAGGTTTCTTCCTCTTGACCGAACTTGTAGCCGTAGTTTTGGCTTTCCACTTCCGAGGTTTCACGCACCAGCGAGCTGGTCACCAAGGAGCCGTGCATTGCGGAGAACAGCGAGCCACCAAACACACCAGCAACGCCCAACATGTGGAAGGGGTGCATCAGAATGTTGTGCTCAGCTTGGAACACCAACATGAAGTTGAAGGTGCCCGAGATGCCCAAAGGCATACCGTCAGAGAACGAGCCTTGACCGATCGGGTAGATCAGGAACACGGAGGTTGCAGCAGCCACAGGAGCGCTGTAAGCCACGCAGATCCAAGGACGCATACCGAGGCGGTAGCTCAGCTCCCACTGACGACCCATGTAGCAGAAGATGCCGATCAGGAAGTGGAACACCACCAACTGATAGGGGCCGCCGTTGTACAGCCACTCATCCAAGGAAGCAGCTTCCCAGATGGGGTAGAAGTGCAAACCGATGGCGTTCGACGAGGGGATCACAGCACCAGAGATGATGTTGTTTCCGTACAGCAACGAACCAGCCACGGGTTCGCGGATGCCGTCGATGTCAACCGGGGGAGCGCCGATGAAGGCGATGATGTAGCAGATGGTTGCGGTCAGCAGGTTGGGGATCATCAACACACCAAACCAACCGACATAGATCCGGTTGTTGGTGCTGGTGATCCAATCGCAGAAGCGATCCCAACTGCTACCACCTTGACGGGTGATCGTTGCAGTCATTTGTAAATGAATCCGTGTTGAAGAATGGAAATGAGGCAATTGGAAATTGATGAATTATGTCAATCCAAATTGCTTTTTAGATCCTAGAGACTTACCTTCCGTAACGTCCACGAAGTTGAATATATTTTTATGAAAAAGCTTGATTGAATTTAAAGCAAAATAAATAACAGTTGAGTTTCGTAAAATCAACAATAAGTAACGTAAACGAATTTAAAAAAGTTGTTACAAAGTAATACTGCGCAACGGAGAGAGCCGATCGAACACAGCTCGTGACACCAAGCCGATCGCGCGTGATCGACGGTGATCGAGCATGTTTGATTAGTTTGATTAGGCGCATCTGATCAAACACGATTGAACAAGATTGAAATTGAGCAAACTCGAACGATCCGGCAGGCCAATCCCTCGCCATCACCGAGCAGTGATTAGCTCAGGCAGGTTGCAAAAACCAAAGCCCCGTATAGGTCATGCCGGAATTATCCGGTTGAATGAGCAGGAAGTGCAGGTGGCGCACGGTGGCTTTTCGAGACTCAAACGCGAGGCCAGCTTGGCGCAATTCCGAATCTTGGCTGGTGGCTAAAATCCACCGATCGCACAGACCGGCTTCCAAGATTACCCCATCCGGTTCACCGGGCACGAAGCTGAGGGCAACGGGCTGCACACCATTGAGCCATTGGGCCAACGCCCGCGATCGCCGCCCACCGTTCACCACAACCCCGGGAATGGGAGCCTTGGCAGACAGTCCCAGGCGATCGGGCAGCAGTTCCGAAGGGCGATCGCCGTAGGGGATTGGCCGCTGGGCTAACTGCCGAGCCAACACCTCCGCCGACAAACTGGCAAACCCCCAAGAATCGCCCCATAGCGAGTCCGCCAGGGGCAAAGGCGGTGGCGAGTCGATCGCCAAGGGATCGTAGGGCTGACCGGTGGCCGGGTCGAGCAGGGGGGCTTCGATCGCCCGTTTTTGTAACCAATCCTTCAGCGCTTGGGTGCGGCGTGTGGCGGTCACGGGCCAACCCAACCGCGAGGCCGCCGCTTCCACCAAACTCAGAGATTGGGGCCGAAACACACAGAGCCGATCGGGCGGGGTAGCATTGTCACCCATAGCCGCCACCAGCCGCTCCGTTAACCAATGGGTGTCGATCGAGCTTTGGGGACAAACATCTCGAAACACAAAGGTTCGGGCCCGATCACACACCACCAATTCCCAAAGGGGTTGGCCTGCGGTGTCGGTCATGGGCCGACGATAAAAATCGACTTCCCAAATTTGTTGATTGATGGGTTGATCTGTCACGGCTTGATTCGTCACTGGTTAATCTGTAACTGGTTGATTAATCGCTGAAACCGTCGGAAGCACAACAAGTTTGAACTCCAAAATCTGAAACACGCAGAGCAGGCAACTTCCATGGCTCGATCGTTGGTGCTGGTGAATCCTCCCCAAGTGACCCGTAACAGTCGATCGCCCCTGTGGGCCCTCCTGTTGGGCGTTGCGTTAACCGGCTGTGGCGGGGGCAGCATGGCCAACAAAGCCGCAGCACCCATGCCCGAGGCCATGGCTCCCGCTGCGGGTGGCCAAGAGCGCCAGGCATTAGCCCCCAACGATAGCGATTTGGCGGCCAATGCGCAGTCGCCCCCTAGCCCGATCGCCCAACCGCAACTGATCAAAACCGTCACCCTGGCCCTGAAGGCAGATTCGGTCACCAAAGCCCTGGAAGCCACCCAAGCGATCGTCAAGGAAAATCAGGGCGATGTGATTAGTCTCAACGATCGCCGCACCGACACCAGCCGAATCGCAGAATTACAGTTTCGGGTTCCCGCCAACCAACTCGATCGCGCCGTGGCCGCCGTCACCCAATTGGGTTACCTGCAAAACCGAGCCATGCAAGCGGAAGACGTGACCGATCAACTGGTGGATGCCGATGCTCGGCTACGCAACCTGCGCCGCACCGAAGACAGCTTGCTCGCCTTGCTGCAAAAATCTGGCTCCGTGCGCGACATCTTGGCGGTGAATCAACAGGTGAGCCAAACCCGCCAACAGATTGAGCAAATCGAAGCTCAACTGAAAAATCTGCGCACCCGCGTGGCTTACTCCACCGTGAACCTAACGATCGAACAGAGCGTGGCTGGTTTGGCCGATGCCAACCCCATTACGGCCCAGTTGGCGGAAACCTGGGGTAAGGCGACGCAATCCGTGGGCCAAGTCACGATCGGCCTCTTGCAAGTCACCCTGTGGTTGTTGGCCTACACCCCCTATTGGTTACTGTTTGGGCTGGGCATTTGGGCAATGCGCCGCTGGGCCCTTCGGCGGGCCCAAAATCAATCCACCAATCATTAATTCACGACCCGTTCACGATTCATTCGCAGTTATTGATTCATCAATTCATCGATTATTTACTCACCCATTCACCGATCTATTTGTCAATCAATGGGTTTGTCAATCGCTTTCCCTAAACCCCAACACAGTTCGTCGGCAAAGGAACAGCGGTCAACACCTCTCGCAGGTTGTTGATGACGCGATCCTGTTGCTCCGGGGTCAGCTCTGGGAACATGGGCAAGGACAAGACACAATGGCCCAATTGCTCAGAAACGGGCAGGGATCCCGGCTGATAGCCCAAGTTGGCGTAGACCGCCTGTAGGTGCAGCGGCAGGGGATAGTAAACCGCCGTCCCCACACCACGATCTTGCAGGGCTTGCCGCAACCGATCGCGCAGTTCTGGGCCAGCGCTGCCCTCGCCCACTTGGATCGTGTATTGATTCCAAACGCTGGTTCCGCCAGCGATCGCCTGGGGCAAACGCAGGCCCGGTAAACCAGCCAGACCCTGTTGATAGCGCTGGGCGATCGCGGTGCGCTGTTGGTTCCACCGATCGAGCGATCGCAACTTAATTTGCAGAATCACCGCCTGAATAGCATCAAGGCGACTGTTCACCCCGATCGCCTCGTGGTAGTAGCGTTGGCGTTGGCCATGCTCCCGCAACATCCGTAAATCCGCCGCCAGTTGGGCATCGTTCACCGTCATGGCCCCGCCATCCCCGCAAGCGCCCAAATTTTTGGTGGGATAGAAACTAAAGCAACCCACATGGCCAATGCTGCCCACCCGTCGATCGCCCCATTTGGCCCCCGTGGCCTGGGCACAATCTTCAATTACCCACAGATTGCTGGCCCGGGCGATCGTCATCAGCCGATCCATATTCACCGGCTGGCCAAACAGGTGTACGGGAATAATCGCTTTGGTGCGCGGCCCGATCGCCCGTTCCACCGCATCCAGATCCAGGTTAAAGGTTTCCGCATCCACATCCACAAACACCGGAACCGCGCCCACTGCGCTCACGGTTTCTGTGGTGGCAATGAAGGTGAAAGGCGGCACAATCACCTCATCCCCCGGGCCAACACCCAGGGCCCGCAACGCCAAATACAGAGCATCGGTTCCGGAATTACAGGCCACACAAAATTCCGTACCCACATAGCGGGCAAAATCCTGCTCAAAGGACTCGATCGCCGCGCCGCCAATGTATTTACCGGAAGCCAATACCTCCAAGACCGCCGCATTCACTTCGTCGCGAATTTGCGGAAATTGCTCCGTTAGATTAAACGCAGGAACGTTACTCACCACGCACACCACACCATCACATTGATTTTAGGGTGACATCCTTCCTGCCTTGAAGCAACGGGGCAAGGGCTAATCAATACCTGAACTAATGCCTGAACTGCTGAATCAATTGCTGGGATGGCAACGGAATTCTGACTATGCTATTTTATTCATAGTCGGTATGAGTTTAGATAAAGCATCCATGACCAGCGCCGCTTCTGCACCCAACACCGTTGAAAATGTCGTGATCATCGGTTCCGGCCCCGCCGGTTACACGGCTGCCATCTATGCCGCTCGTGCCAACTTGAAACCTTTCATGTTTGCGGGCTTCCAGGCCGGTGGTCTGCCCGGTGGTCAACTGATGACCACCACGGAAGTGGAAAATTTCCCCGGCTTCCCGGAAGGCATCACGGGCCCACAGTTGATGGATCGGATGCGTGCCCAGGCGGAACGGTGGGGCACGGAGGTGGTGACGGAAGATGTCACCTTTGTGGACTTGAGCCAGCGGCCCTTTGTGGTGCGATCGACCGATCGGGAATTGCGGGCCCACAGCGTCATCATCGCCACCGGAGCCACGGCCAAGCGGCTGGGGCTGCCCAGCGAAGCGGAATTTTGGAACCGGGGCATTTCCGCCTGCGCCATTTGTGATGGAGCCATGCCCATGTTCCAAAACGCCGAGCTGGTGGTGATTGGTGGGGGCGACTCGGCCGCCGAAGAAGCGATGTACCTGACAAAATATGGCTCGCGGGTGCATTTGTTGGTGCGATCGAACAAAATGCGGGCCAGCAAAGCCATGCAAGACCGGGTGTTGGCCAATGCCAAGATCACGGTTCATTGGCACACCACCGCGATCGATGTGGTGGGGGACGAAACGGGCATGACTGGCCTACGAGTCCAGCACCAGCAAACCGGCGAAGAATCGACGATCGCCGCCCGTGGTTTGTTCTACGCGATCGGGCACAAACCCAACACCGATCTGTTTGTGGGGCAGCTTGACCTAGACGAGGTGGGCTATATCAAAACCCGTCCCCACAGTGTGGAAACCAGCGTGGAAGGGGTGTTTGCGGCCGGCGATGTGCAAGATCATGAGTATCGACAAGCGATCACGGCGGCCGGAACCGGTTGCGCGGCGGCCCTGTTGGCGGAACGGTGGCTTTCGGCTCAGGGCTTGGCCCAGGAAGTGAAGCGCGACAGCACTGAGCCAACGGCGGCCTCAGTTGCCGAAGACAAGCCGATCGTGGCGGATACGGAAGAAACCTTCAATCCACAAGCCACACGCCACTTTGGCGGCTACGCGGTTCGCAAGCTTTATCACGAAACCGATCGCCCCTTGGTGGTGAAGTTCGTTGCCCCCGATTGCGGCCCTTGCCACATCCTGAAACCCATGCTGGATAAGGTGGTGGATGAATTTGAGGGGCAAATCCACTTTGTGGAGGTGGATGTGAAGGATGAGCCGCAAATTGCCGAAGGGGCGGGGGTGACCGGAACGCCAACGGTGATGATTTTCCACAACAAGGCCAAGGCAGTGGAGTTTCGCGGCGTGAAGCAAAAGAGTGAGTATCGCCAGGCGATCGCCCAACTCCTGAGCTAAGTTGCCATCCAGTGCGATCGGGGGTTGGGGCGTGCTGCCAAATCGATCGTTCTCCGATCTCCTGGGGGACAAGGGGCCTGGGGCCTGTCATCGTTGAGCACAAAACCCTGATCCCACCGTCGGCGGATCGTGGGAGACAAGGGGCTTAAGCCCCTTGTCTGGGGTGGTTCGGGGATGGCAGATCTACTGTTTTCCCTTGATCCTAGGAAATGACGATCGGCCCCAAGGCGATCGAGCGGTCACACCCAAGGGGGACTGGTGCGATCGCCCAAACCCGATTGGGAAATCCAGCGCTTGTTCCCCTGCAACAGCGTGTGACAAGCCCAAGCGGGATCTGTGTTGGGGTGATCCACTCGATAGTGACCACCGCGACTTTCTGTCCGGAACAGGGCACTCTCTAGCAACGAGGTGGCCACATCCAGCAAGTTGCGTGTTTCCACCCACTGGTGTACCGCCAAGATTGCCCGATCGTCCAAAATTTGGCAGGTTTCGCCCGGTCGCAATTGGGTTAGCAGTTGTTGAATCGGCAAGTTGCGCAGGGTGGATTGGGCCGCTTGCAACTGGGCGATCGCATCGATCAGGGTAGAGGATTTGCGACAAATCCCCGCTGCGCTCCAAACCAGCTTGGGCAAATAATTTCGCCAGTGGGCCAAGTCCGGCGATGGCTCAAAGGCAATGGTCGGCAGCGACAAGCAACGCTCGATCGGCAGCACCGATCCTTGGGCCACGGTCAAGTTTCGGAACTGGGCCCCAAACACAATGCATTCCAGCAAGGAATTACTGGCCAAGCGATTGGCCCCATGCACCCCGGTGCTGGCGGTTTCGCCCACGGCGTATAGCCCTCCTAAGGAGGTGCGATTGGCGCGATCGGTCGCAATGCCACCCATCCAATAATGGGCCGCAGGCGAAACGGGAATCGGTTCCCGCAGCGGATCGATGCCCCAATCTCGACAGGCCTTCAAGATATTGGGAAACCGGTGCAAAATTTGCGCTTCGGGAATGGGTTGCAGGTCTAACCACACCCGATCGCCCCCATGTCGTTGCAGGTGGGAATAGACGGCCCGACTGACCGCATCACGCGGGGCCAGCTCACCTGCTTCATGGAAATCAAAGGCAAACCGTCGCCCTTGGGCATCCACCAAATGGGCCCCCTCGCCCCGCACCGCCTCGCTGATTAGAAAGTGCGGTGCGCCGGGAATATCCAAGGCCGTGGGGTGAAATTGCACAAATTCCAAATCGCGCAGCACGGCCCCAGCCCGATAGGCCATGGCCACACCATCGCCCGTGCTAACGCTGGGATTGGTGGTGTGGGCAAAAACCTGGCCGCCGCCGCCCGTGGCCAAAATTGTGGCTCCGGCCGCCAACCACCGCAGTTGCCCTTCCTGCAAACAGGCAATTCCTTGGCAACTTTGCCGATCGGGGGTCAGCCACAGGTCAATCGCCAGGGTCTCCGACAACACCGTAATGTTCGATCGCTCCAGCACCCGCGCCACCAAGGCGCTCACCACCGCTCGCCCCGTCGCATCCGCCGCATGGAGCACCCGTCGTCGGGAGTGAGCCGCCTCCAGGGTGACGGCCAACTGTCCCTGGTCGCGATCGAACGCCACCCCCAGTTCCACCAACTGCGCCACGCAGGCCGGCGCTTCCGCCACCAAAAATTCCACCGCCGCCCGATCGCACAGACCCGCCCCCGCCGCCAGCGTGTCGGCCACATGCAACGCCACCGAATCATCGGGAGCCGTCACCGCCGCCAGCCCCCCTTGGGCCCAATCACTCGCCGATCGCGACACCGTGGCCTTGGTCACCACCGCCACCGACAGCTCAGCCGGTAAACAGAGGGCTGAATATAACCCCGCCGCCCCACAACCCACCACGATCACATCAAAGCGATCGACCGTTGGGCGCTCAATTTCCACAGCCGGCAAAGGATCACTCATCATTGGGCACAGAAAGCTAAAAATCGTGGGGTTGCCAAGCAAAAGCGCCACAGCCAGCGATCACCGCCGCCAAACCGCAACAGACGCTGCATTTCTCGGATCACTGCCCGAGACCTAACGAGATTCAACCAGATTTAAGCAAAAGGCGATCGCGCCGGGAGCTAAACTGCCGCTGCGCAATCGCCTTTAATAATCTAGTTCACGGATTCCGGATACGGGAATTCCGAGTGCGGGGCCCCAAACCCAATGGAGCAATCAAACCGACCAAGCCGGTCATCGGGCGGGGTGAATCACTATCCTCGGTTCCGGTGGCAATCTTGCGATGACCGAAACCCTTGATTAGCCCTTTGATTGGTCTTTGAAACCAATCAAGTGCAACCTAACGTTATTTGTAAACGCCATCGTTAATGCGGTGATCCCCTTCATTGAAGATCGGATCCTGTTCCGTCACCGTGAAGGTGCCCGCATTCAAGTAATCCTGTAAAAGGCTCTGTTGCCGATCGCTCAGACCGCCAATCTTCAGCACCTCTTCCGGCGCACTGTAGGGCGCATTCGCAATAATCTTTTGCGCCAGCGTCGGGTACAGACCCCGGTAAGCCCTGAAGTTGCTGATATTGGTATTGTTCAAATCAATTTTTTTGCCAAATTCCGTCGCCAACTTGGCATCAGCATTGTTTAAAGATGCTTCAGCCCATGCAGCCTGAGGATAGCCCGCGCCAATCCACGTGAGCGCGACCAGGGCGATCGCAAATACCAGGCGAACAAACCGTTTCATGAGAACCGGTACCTCCTTACAAGACACAGCAAATCATGGCGGAACCACCAACGAGATCGCGCTTCGCTCTCAATTACCCATGGGTAACGAGGCTGAGCAACGGCCTTCGCTGGTGAAAAAGTCGAATAATATCACCAGTATCTCAAGTTTCGAGCCACCTGCGACCGGGCTGATGGAAGCTCCACCAACCGTTTTCGCCATTGCTCGCAAACAGACAAACGGGCGAGAGCCAGTCGAGAGCTAATTGTTGCATAGATTTTGGGCGTGCGATCGCCCATTCTTGGCTGCCACCCTTAGGCCCGACAGGCTCTTGATTCTCAAACCACCGCTTCCGCCCGTTGACTATTCTTCAGGCGCAATTCCTCCGCCAAGAACTGCTGCACTTGCTCTTCAATTTCTGATCGCACAATTTCGCGATATTCCATGAAATGTTCGATTTGGGCGCAAACCGATAAATAGCTGCTGATGCCACCGGGGTTATGCCGCCACATATTCCAAAGATTGCGCCAGAACTGCCAGCGCGTTTTGCGCAGCACCCCCTGCCGCCAACAAATGGTCAGCAAGGCCCGCACCGTCACCCAGTTAATCGGCTTGCGCGATCCCTTGCCCTTTTTGGGATAGGTCGCTTCCCCCAGCAATCGAAAGTGGCGATAAACCCGATCTAAAAACCGTTCCGGATCATAGAGTTCATAGAAAGCCGCCACATATTCCCGCGCAATGTCTTCGAGGGGGCGTGTGGGTACAAAGTTCATCAACGTGGTTTGGTTGATGTTGGCCGACTTGCTACGCAGCCGCCCCTCTCGCTCCAATCGATGCCAAAGGGCCGTATCCGGCAAGGCTTGCAGCATACTGAACAGGGCGGTGGGAATTGCGGTTTTTTCCACAAATTGCACAATTCTTGCGCCAGCACCGGCTTTTTCCCCATCAAAACCGATGATAAAACCGGCCATCACCCGCAGACCCGATCGGGCAATGGCCATCACCGCTTCACTCAAGGAATCACGGGTATTTTGATGCTTTTGGGTCAGGGTTAGGCTCTCTTCATCGGGTGTTTCAATACCCAAGAACACCGCCCCAAAATTGCACTGCACCATCATATCCATCAGTTCCTGATCCTGGGCCAAGTCCACCGAAGCTTCCGTGGCAAAGGAGAAGGGATATTGATGCTCCACCATCCAGGGCAACAACTCTTTTAGGAACAGCTTCACATTGCGTTTGTTGCCAATGAAGTTGTCATCCACCATGAAAATACTGCGTCGCCATCCCAACTCATACAGGTAGTCCAATTCCCGCAGAAGTTGTTGAGGTGTTTTGGTGCGCGGTTTGCGACCGTAGAGCACAATAATGTCACAGAATTCACACTGGAACGGACAGCCTCGCGAAAATTGCACCGACATTTCCGCGTAGGCATCAAACTCCAGCAGGTCGAAGCGTGGAATTGGGGTTTCGGTTACATCGGGCTTCACCCCATTGGCGCGGAAAGTGCCCGCTGACTCGCCTCGTTCGATCGCCTCCACAAACAGGGGCAGGGTAATTTCCCCTTCGTCCAAAATCAAATAATCGGCCCCCACATCGCTCACTTCCTGCGGCAGGGCCGTGGCATAGGGGCCACCCACGGCAACCCGTTTGCCCCGTTGTTTTGCGGCTCTGATTCGATCGAGCAAATCATCTTTTTGCACAATCATGGCCGACAAAATCACCAAATCAGCCCAATCCCACTCCGCTTCGGTGATGTCACGGACATTACAATCCACCAACTTAAAATTCCAACTTTGGGGCAAAAGCGCCGCCACCGTCACTAACCCCAAAGGCGGGAGCATCGCCTTGCGATCGAGCAAGGCCAGGGTTTTTTCAAAAGACCAAAAGCTTTTCGGAAAAAGAGGATATAGCAGCAGGACGTTCATCAAAAACTCCAGGAATGATCATTCCTTATGGTTGTTTTTTGGATCGCTTTTTGAAAGAAATCAGTGACTCAAGCCGGTAAAAATTGCCAATAGTCGATTCTTTGTCCCATTGCTTGGATGTAAAACCCAGCAAAATTTCATTCCACTATAGCAACAGAAGCCCAAAATCATGGTTAGGGTCGTGTTGAGTAATACCGTTTGCGCCCATAGGATTCCACCGACATTACATCCCTAGGTGTTGATGGAGGTTGACCAAAGTTTTGCATCTCGATCGAGCACCATTGACCGACGATCGGCCCCAGGATTTTCCACAAGCTCTGGTCTTCATCTCAATTCGCCAGTTAGAGGATGTCTGAAAAGCCAAAATTGCTAGAGAGCTTCAAGTAGATAATGTTATGGCAGAATGGGGTGAGTCGCTGTTCAGCTTGGCCATGACAATGCACTGTCCCCATTGTGATTCTCAAAACATCATTAAGAGTGGTTTAGTCAAAGGTCGTCA
>MKGP02000026.1 GCA_001913845.2 Limnothrix sp. CACIAM 69d
ACAAAGGTTGTCTCTAAATCAGTACATATGGTTGACCTGACCATGGCATTATTTGCCAAATTTCGGGTGAATGGCACGATTGATCTGCTACGCAACTGGCGCTTAGCATTACTGTCTTGAAGCTCTCAATTGCTACTCTGTACGCCCCAGAGATCGATGCAGAAAAGCCAAAATTGCTACTCTGTACGCCCCAGAGATCGATGTAGCCAAGATGCTCAAGCCCCTTCTACGACAATTAATCTTTAGCCCAGCCCGTCCTGAAAGATACTTCGCAGACATCCTCTTAGACCAAACTTGGGTCAAGGGAGGCAATTGATTGGATTTTAATTTGGATTTTAAGCAATTTGAATTTTAAAAATCCAGTTCCAGGGATCGATGATGGGCGGTTAAAAACCGATCGAGATTGTCATAGGTGGCGGCATAGGTGACGCTTTCGGTGTCATAGCCCTTGAGGTTCACGCGATATTCCTGAAAAATCTCGCAGGCGGAACTATTCAAGGCACAGAGATACTGGTAGGTGGTTTTCCCGATCGCCACGTCCAGTTGCAATTCCTTGGTGCAAGACTCTAACCGAAAGGCGGCGTTCACCGTGTCACCCAGGGCGGTGTAATCGGGGCGATCGTTGCTGCCGGTGTTGCCAACCATCGCATAGCCCGTGTTGGCCCCGGTGCCAATTCGCAACGGAAAGGGGAGGGGATAGTGCAAATGCAAGTCGCGGGTCATTTTTTGCAGCGCGTTGACCGCCTCAAAAATCTGTAGCACTTCCCGGGGACTCACTTCCTGTTCCCCATGAATCCACACGGCCATCACAGCATCGCCGATATATTTATCCACCCAACTGCCGGACTCACGGATGATGTTGCCCGCTTGGCGAAACCAAGTCCCGATCGCCTCCGAGAGAACTTTTTCATCGGTTTGTCGGGTCAGCCCCGTGAAGTTCCGAATATCAGCCACCAAAATCGTGATCAGCCGTCGCACATGGAGCGTTGCAGTCACAGAAAATTCAAAGCTATCGCTGGTGCTGTAGTCCCGATCGTGGGCGGGCGCATAAAAATCCAGTTCCGTTTGGCCAAAGGTCAGGCGATCGCCACTTTGCAGGGTGACGGGAATACTCACCCGGCGGCCATTCACGAAGGAACCATTGCGGCTTCCCAGATCAATCAAATAGAACGCGCCATCCTCCATGCACTGGAGCATGGCATGGTTGCGCGAGATCCAAGGATCGCCCAGCACAAAATCATTGTCTGGGCTGCGACCGATCGTCCAGCAAGCGCTACCGACAAGGGGTAAGTACCGGCTGCCGGATTCGGTTCTCAGAATTAAATGCGGACAGGGCTGGAGCGTAACCACGCGCGCACAAGTGAAAGTCCTGGAAGACTCGGTGTTGTTTTAGTCCGGCACAATATACACCGCCATTGACAGCTCCTCCGTACAGCCTGTGCAGATTTTGGGCTACGCCACGGTTGGGGCCAACGGGGCCGACTAGGCAAATTAGGCAAACAGGGCACTCAGCCAGAATAGGCCATCGACAAAGAGAGTGCCCAACAGGGCCGCGCTAAACACCATCCAGCCAGCATCCTGGGATCGCTTGGCCCACCAGCCCGCGCCAAGTCCGGCAAACAGCAATGTACCCGCCAACAGCGCGGCCCAGCCCAGGCCAAAGGGGGTGTGCATTTTGGCCAAGGCTCCGTGCAGGATCGGGGCAACGGTGTGAAGATCGGCACTTTCGGCGGCGATCGCCTCGCGCCAGGCGGGCATCAAATCCACGCAATAGAAGTAGCTATCGGTGATGGCGGTTCCCAACAGGGAGCCGAGATAGAACAGGCTGCCAATGCGTCCCCAGCTCGATCGCACGGAAATGAGCGCCAGGGGCAGGGCGATCGCCTCCATGGGCAGGTGAACCGTGGGTTCCCAACGCAACCAGCCCCAATAGAGCGAACCCGCCAGCCAGCTCCAGCTAAACCCGACTAACAAATCGCCCCAAACCCGCCACTTGGGCGACTCCAGCCACCGGGCCCCCAACAGGCTCCAAACCAGGGTAAGGGCGGTGCAAAGGATGGGGAACGATCGCACCAAGGGGGCTTCCACAAACACGGGGCCCGACACCAGGAACAACCCTGCCACAAACATCCAGCCCAGGGCCACGGGCGATCGAGTGGCAGTCGGCGGGGCGGGGGGAATCAGGATTGTCTCATCAGGGCAATCACTAGCCGAGGCATCCGCCGCCAAATTCGCGGACATCAAACGACCGGGGCCAGCCGATCGACGAAACGGCGTAATGGCGCTGGCAGAGGAGGGATAGGCAACCAAAATGAGAAAACCTGCGACTTTGGTTAGGTTTATTAATTTTTATCTTTAGTTTTCTTAACATACCATAGCCCCCACGGTGCATCACCGATAGCAGTTGGTTTTCGGGATGCGGCAAAATCAGCCACAATATGAGCCGCGATTGGCATGATGGCGGAGGAACGCCGTTGGGTAGCATGGCAAGGAAGGCGGATTGCGAATCAAGGACATCGTATTCAGTCCTTAGAATCAGTCCTTAGAAATTCAGAAGAAATTCAGAACAGTGGTTGAAGGTGCTGGGCATTTTCAGGCATGGTTGGGGCCAATCAGGTTTAACGATGGGTAATTCACAGCAAGGGCGATCGAGCAGCAAAGGGCAGAGTCAAATCAAGCGGGTTTACCGCTGGTGGGCCGGGATGGGGCTGGGGGTTTGGCTGGTGGGCTTGGGGGCTGCGGCCCAAGCGGCTGACCCAACGGTTCCGGTGAATGATGGCGTGAGCTGGCTGGAGGCGATCGGCCTGGGGCTGGTGCAAGGGCTGACGGAGTTTTTACCAATCAGCAGCACGGCCCACCTGAAGGTTGTGCCCGTGGTGCTCGGTTGGGGCGATCCAGGCGTGGCCTACACGGCGGTGATCCAACTGGGGAGCATTGCGGCGGTGCTGACCTATTTTTGGGCCGATTTAACGGCCTTGGCGATCGGGTCAGCCCAAGCCATTTCCCGCAAGGATTGGGGCGATCGACAGTTTCGGATTGCCCTTGGCATTGGTCTGGGAACGTTGCCCATTGTGGCTGGCGGCCTAGCGATTAAGAAATTCATCCCCGATTTTGACCATTCCCCGCTACGAAGCTTGGGAGCGATCGCGATCGCCTCGATCGTCATGGCCCTGCTGCTGGGTTTGGCGGAAGTGACCGGCAGCCGCCACCGCCACTACAACTCCCTGGGACTGAACGATGGATTAATTTTAGGGGCGGCCCAAGCCCTAGCCCTGATTCCCGGGGTCTCGCGATCGGGATCAACCCTGACGGCGGGCCTGTTGTCCGGTATCGATCGGGCAGCGGCGGCGCGTTTCTCCTTTCTGCTGGGCATTCCCGCCATTACCCTGGCGGGATTAGTAGAACTGGTGGGTGTTTTGAAAGAAGGGTTGCCGGCCGGTGCGGGATTGTCGCTAACGGTGGGCGTTGTGGTGGCGGCGGTGTCGTCCTATGCGGCGATCGCTTGGTTGCTGAAGTTTTTGCAAACCCAAAACACTTGGATTTTTGTGATCTATCGGTTGATCTTTGGGGTGGCGATTTTGGGGTCGATCGGGTTGGGGTGGTTGCCCAATCAATAACCCAATCAATAATCGGTTTCCATTTCCAAGGTGGCCTTGACCTGTTTTAGGCGATCGAGCAAGGCCAAGGGCAATTGAAATTGATTTAAGCTGTCGCGGCGTTCGGCCCTGGTACTGGGGGCGGGGCCATGGTAGTCACTGCCACCCGTGGCCAACAATCCATAGCGATCGCACAGTTCCAAAAGGCGCTTTTGCTCCGTCAGGCTGTGGTTGGGATGATAAACCTCCAAGCCCAACAGCCCCGCCGCCACCAGTTCCGGCAAGGTGTCTTCCACATTGCCCCCACGAAACAGGTAAGGATGGGCCCAAACGGGCACGGCCCCGGCCGATCGGAGCAGGTTCATGCCCTCCACGATCGAAAATTTGTCGTATTGCACATGGGCCGGGCGATCATCCCCCAAAAATCGGGTAAACGCCTCCTGGGCCGACGTGACATGGCCCGCCGCCAACAGCGCTTGGGCGATGTGCGGTCGGCCAGGAGCCATGTTGCCTGGTAATTCCGGCAGCTCGATCGGATAGCCCAACTCCGCCAACTTTTCCGACATCCGTTGGGCCCGCTGGCGACGGCCGGCCAAGCGCACCGCCAGCGGTTCATGAATTCGATCGCGATCGGGATAAAACCCCAAAATATGGAGCGATCGCCCGTTGTGAACCACGCTCAGTTCCAACCCCGGCACAATTTCGAGCCGATCGCCCGCCGCCTCGATCGCCTCATCCCAACCAGCGCAGGTATCGTGATCCGTAATGGCCAGGGCCCGCACCCCCGCCTCGATCGCCGCCGCCACCAACTCCGTCGGAGTCAGCGTGCCATCGGAAAATGTCGTATGACAATGCAATTCCAGCAAAGTTTCCTCCTGCCCCTTTTGCCCCTTCCTGTTTAGATCTGATCTGGATCTGATCTGGATCTGATCTGGATCTTTCTGAATCTTGGCTACTCCTGGCCCAGTCCCCGGCGATCGTCGCCAAACCTGAGACAGGCCTCGGGGTATCTGTTACAAATCTTCACCAAAGCTGCCACCGATTGACACCCCCGACCAAGGCCTTTTGTGGAGGATCTGGGATCAGCAACCGCCCTCTGAATCGATCGCCCCTAAGTAAACCCAAGCCAACGATTTCCCGATCGACGAAAACCGACTGGGCAATGGTTTGACCCCACTTTTGCTAAGGGGTCTCGGCCCATTCCAGCCCCGGGCGATCGCCCCAATCAGGGGTCAATTAGCCCGAAGGTTTTGCCGCGAAAAAACTTTGGTAGAGTGGAAACGATATTCCGATACTCTCGATATTATGAGCGTAGTTAGCCAAGTCATTCTGAAAGCCGACGACGAGCTTCGCTACCCTAGCAGTGGCGAGCTTAAGAGCATCTCGGAATTTTTAAAAACCGGCGAGCAGCGTATTCGGATTGCCCAAACGCTGGCCGACAGTGAGAAAAAGATTGTGCAAGAAGCAAGCCGCAAGCTGTGGCAACGTCGCCCGGACTTCATTGCTCCCGGCGGCAATGCCTATGGCCAACGGGAGCGGAACCAGTGCCTTCGGGACTATGGCTGGTATCTGCGGCTGGTGACCTACGGCGTGTTGGCGGGCGACAAGGAACCGATCGAAACCATTGGTCTGGTGGGCGCACGCGAAATGTACAACTCCTTGGGTGTACCGCTGCCGGGGATGGTGGAAGCCGTGCGTTGTCTCAAGGAAGCCACTTTGGGCCTTCTGAGCACCGAAGATGCTGCCGCCACCGAGCCTTACTTCGACTACATCATTCAGGGAATGGCGGCCTAGGGCCGTTCCTTCAGAGACCAAAAACCCATGAAATTTGGTTTGCGTTCAAGGTCGTTTTCGGGCGATCGCGGTGGGCGCAGGCTGCAATCACAGGGGGTGGAGATGTGGGCTGCATCTCTACCCCTTTGCGTGTCTGAGGTGGGCCGAGGCTGCTGATGCCAGCGGATCCAACCAGACAGAGCACTAGCAACAATCAAGCCTTAGCAAGAATTAGAACCAATCATTCAGAAATTGGAAATCAGAAATCAGGTGTTTGTCTCCTGTAGGTGCAATTAGGCGATGGTTTGTGGATTTTTGAACTTGTGCAAACCGGCGGGCTTCACGTCCCACGATTGCGTGGCCAAAGTACGGCGACTGACGCGGTGCAAACGGACGGGCCATGGGGGCACGCTGGATCCGGCCGCGATCGGGGTGTTGCCGATCGCCCTGGGGCCCGCCACGCGCCTGTTGCAATTTTTGCCGGGGGGCAAATCCTACGCAGCCACGGTGCGTCTTGGCATCACCACCACTACCGACGACCTGGAAGGGGAAGTGCTGACGGCGCGATCGCCCGAGGCATTAACCAGCCTGACCCTAGAAGCCATTTCCAGCCAAATATCGCAATTTATTGGCCCAATTCGACAAATTCCACCCCAATACAGCGCTATTCAGGTGGATGGGCAGCGGCTCTACGATTTGGCTCGGCAAGGCAAAACTGTGGAAGTGCCGGAGCGACAAGTGCAGGTCGATCGAATCACGATCGAGGCTTGGCGACCAGGAACCGAGCCAGAGTTGGACTTAACGATCGACTGTGGCCCCGGAACCTATATCCGCTCGATCGCCCGAGATTTGGGCGCGGCCTTGGGCGTGGGGGGCACGTTGGCCCATTTGAAACGAACGGCCAGCGGCGGCTTCACCTTGGAAGACAGCCTGACGCTGGAGCAATTGGAAGGGGCGATCGGGCAAGGGTGGCAACCGATCGACCCGGCCTTGGGCTTGACCCATCTGCCCACGGTGACTTTGGCGGAAGTGGCCGTGAGGCGCTGGTTTTTTGGCCAAGCGATCACCCTTGCGGAATGGCCCCCAGCGCCGGACGGCGGCGAATCCCTCAAGCAGGAGCAAACCGACCCGATCGCCCGTGTTCTGGATCAGTCGGGTCGGTTGTTGGGAGTTGGGGCCCTAACGACGGGAGAGGCGGGGCCGTTATTGGCTCCGCGTGTCGTCTTGCCACAGGAACACAGCTAGTTCCCTTCAAAACCAATCGGCTTCGGGATCGGGATCTATAACGGGATCTGTGCCGGAATGATTGGCCGGGGGTAATTGGTCTTTTAGGGCGGCCCAGTCCATTTCGGAAGCCGGCCGATCGGCCGTGAGCTGGCCCTGAGTGAGCACCCAACAGCGGGTGGCGATCGGGGCCGCCCTCAGACCGGCCGCCGTGGTGGCGGTGCAGACAACTGCGGCGGTTTGGGAGCTGAATGCTTGATTTTGCAATAGGCTTTGCAGGCGATCGCTCTGTTCCGTGGTTAAGCCCTCAAACCCATCGCCCAACAGCAGCACCAACGGTTGCAGCAAACTGGCCCGCGAGATCGCCACCCAATGTTGCTCGGCGGCGGTCAGTTGAAAGGCTTGGCGGGTTAACCAACTGGTGGGAATTTCAAAGCGATCGCAGGTTTCCTGAATGGCCGTTTCGATCGCCCGAGAGTCTTGCCCCAACAACACCAGGGGATAGGCCAAGGTTGCCGCCACCGTCGGAGCCAGCAAGGTCGATCGAGGAGCCACCCAAGCCACCCGCCGCCGCAGGGTAACGGGATCCAGCGCTTGCACCCGCTGCCCCTGCACCAGCACATCGCCAACCGTTGGCTCCGACAGCCGCACCCACCAGCGCAAAATTTCTGGGGCCTGTGCTCCCACAATCAACAGTCGCTCTCCGGGTTCAATCGCCCCCGTAATGGGCCCCAAGGGCGATCGACCGCCTTGGGTTGCGCCTTGGCAAGCTAACAGGGGCGATCGAGGGGTGGCTGCATCCATAGCAATTGGGTTGGAGCGTCGGTTTTGGATGGTCAGTTTTGGAGCGTCGGTTTCGGATTGTCTATGCCGTTGCAGCGGCATTCAGCCCAGGTCTAGCCCATGGATGAGGTCGCTGGTAAGCATGTCTGCGGGAAATGCTCACGGGAAATGCCGACGAAGAATATCCGCGAGAAATTCTGAGAAACCCAATGCGGGATTGGGCGGGTTTTCTGTCAAAATAAGTGCCAAGAAATATTACAGAACGTTATCAAAATTAGAGAGGGTCGGTGATGGCGTTTTTCCGGCAGTATGTGGCTCCCTTCCTGGTGGTGTTGATCTTCGCGGTGGCATTGATCGCCGTCAGTGCGCGGATCTTCTTGCCCAATGATTTGGCCGCGCCCGCGCCGATCGGGGCGATCGATTTCCCTTCCCCCATTGCTCAACAAACTACGCCTTCAGCGCCCTTGCCGCCTTCCCTGTCTGCGTTGGTGCAGGGGTCTGCGCCGGATTTGGATCTCTCTGCCAGTTTGTAGCCTGCGGGTTGGAGTCTGCGGACTAATGCCGCCATGAATCAGCCATCCGACCCAGGGCCGAAGCCTGGGATGGGGCAACAATCCAATCAGTTACCCACAGGCTATCGATTACGGCGAGGGAGCCGGGCCGATCGCCCCCAATTGTTGGCGGGCTTGGCGGCCACCTACCGAGAGCTAATGCCCCGAAGTCCAGACCCAACGGCGATCGCCCTGTTGGTCGATCGACTCTGGGCGGCTGATGGGCAACTGTGGTGGGTGGAAGCGGCCATGGCTCAAGCCAGCAACGGTCAACCTAACGGTCAATCTTGGGCTGCGGGTCTGTGGTTGGGCTGGGCGATCGACCCGGAAACCGGCCAGCGACGGGCCCAACTGCTTTGGCTCTATGTGCAACCGACAGAACGGCGGCGCGGCTTGGCTCGGGCCCTACTGCATCAAGCGGAACAGCAGGTCAAACAGGCCGGTTGCGATCGCCTGGGGCTGCAAGTGGGAGCCAGTAACCAAGCGGCGATCGCCCTTTATCAGTCCTTGGGCTATCAGACCCGATCGCTGGAGCTGGTGAAATCTTGGGATGGGGCGGCAGACAGGGACACCGACGCACCAGCCACGCCGTGATAGAGCGCACCCAGGCCCCACAGTTGCCAAAACCAACGCACCCGCACCAACAACACCAGGGCTAGCCCCAAGCTCACCCCAATCGATCGCCGCCCAACAGATCCTAAATCGCCAAGGGTGGTTGGCCCACCGGCCAAGGTCATGTGCATCCCGATCGCCACCAGGGCCGGAATCGCCGCCAGATGCAAAGTGCGCCAATGGGATCCCAGCCAGCGCATGGCTCGATCGAAACTGGTGAGGGCCAACAACGTTAGCAGCCCGATCGCCCCCACACCGGCCCAAATCCCCACCTGCTGGCGAGGGTGCAAAAAGCCCACCGCCGCCCAATCCCAAGCCAGGGAGTGATCGAGCATGTGGCCCGTATGCGCCAGGGCCAACAACCAAGCGCCCACCCCGACCACCCGGCGATAGCGCAGGGGGGCCGCCCACAACCGACTGATGGGCCGGGCGATCAGGGACAAACTCAGCAACACCAAGGAACCATAGCCCGTCAGATCCTGCATGGCGCTGGTGCGGCCCAGGGTTAACAGCCCAATCGCGATCGTCACCCAACCGGCCATCCGAAAGAGTTGGCTGCGGCGATCCTGGCCAATGGAGCCAGCCCAAGCGCCCGTTAAAACCATGGTGGGCAAGGTTCCTAGCCCAAAAATCAGCATGGTCAAGCTGCCCCCGATCGCGCTGCCCGTTTCCGCCGCCTTAATCTGGGCCGCATACAAAAATCCACAGGGAATTAGCCCCCAAACCAGCCCCACGGCCAACGGCATCCACCAACGGGTTTGGCCAGCAATGGTGAGCATGGTTTTTTCGAGGCGATCGCGCTGGGGCCCCCGGGCCAGAGGATGCCAAAGAGGCAAGCGGGGCAACCATTGGGGTCGCACTTGGGCTAGGCCAAACCAAATCAACATCAACCCCGTCAGGACGCTCAGGCTCTGACGCAGGGGACTATCAATCCCCGTCAGTTGTCCGCCCGCCACCAGCAAAGATCCCAAACTCCCGATCGCCCCGCCCGCCACGGCATAGCTGAAAATTCGCCCCAAGTTCAGCAACAGGTGGAACTGGCCCAACTGCCACCAAGTTTTTGCGCCCGCTTGCGGCAAGGCCCGAGACTCTCCCGACAGGGCAAAGGCCACCGCCAAGGGGCCACACATGCCCGCACAGTGGCCAAAGCTACCCAAAAAACCCAGCGCCCAAATCAAGCCCCAGTCAAGCATCTCCCCAGATCCCATTTTCCTGTGATTCCCCAATTCCCTCCGGTCGATCACTCCTGGCAACCGAAAACCTGAGGTAGTTCTAGTTCTCCGCAATGGCGCTGTTTTGGTTGAGTCCTGAACTCGATCGCCATCATGCTGATTAGCCCAACTGGATTAGCTCAACTGGATTAGCTCAACCGGCTTGGCACTCAACTCGATCGGTGCAAACGGTTGATTCACCCAATCAAGGTTTCAGCAAGAAGACAAAATTCAGCACAGCGATTACGTTAAAAAAGCGGGGCAATGATCCCGTCAGTATTGTTGAGCTTACCCGCAATTGGTTTCATGCCTGCCCAGTGGTATCACGGTCAACCCCTCGATCAGCGCACCATTACCCTGGATGTCACGGATCCGGGGTTGATGTTTGGGGCCACAACCTTCACAACCTTGCGCATTTACGATCGCAATCTCCATGGGCCCATGACCCAATGGCTGGCTCACCGCGATCGGCTCTCCAACACCCGCAGCCAATTGGGACTGCCCCAACCGGATTGGGAACAGGTAGAGCAGGGCGCAACCCTGCTGGCGGCTGAATATCCGGTGGTGCGGGTCACTCTTTTTCCCGATGGGCGGGAGTGGATTTTAGGGCGAGAATTGCCACCCCATTTGACCCAAAAGCAAACGCAAGGAATTGTGGCTTGGGTAGCCCAAGCAGCCCACTACCGCCGTTCGATCGCGATTCACAAAACGGGTAATTATTTTCCCTGTTGGCTGGCGTTGCAGACGGCCCAGCAGCAGTTTCTGGGCCCCGAAGCGGCGGCCGAAGCGATTTTGATTGATGAAGATGAACGCTGGCTGGAAACCAGCACGGGCAATCTCTGGGGATTTCGCGATGGGCGTTGGTGGACTCCGCCCCTGGGGGATTGCTTACCGGGCATTGCTCGATCGCACCTGATTCGCCAGCTTCAACGCCACGGGCAACCGGTCGGCGTTGACCAGCCTTGGACTGCCGATTGGGTGGAAGGATGCGAGGCGATCGCCTATTCCAACAGCGTGGTGGAGGTGATTCCTTTCCATGCGGTGCTGGATGGCCACCGGGTACATCGATTGGCGATCGAACCGGTGGCCGCACTCCAGGCCCTCTACCACTAGCTAGGCACTGGTCGTAATCAGCACTTCACCCCGCAGCATTCGTCGCGCCGCATCCAGGAGGGCTTCCTCCAAGTAGGGCTTGGTAAAGTAACCCTTTGCACCCAGGTCAACGGCCATTTTCCGGTGCTTGTCGGCTCCCCGAGAGGTGAGCATGGCCACGGGCAACTCACAGAGGGTTTCTTCCGTTTGCAATCGCTGCAAGAGCTGCAAACCGTCCATGCGCGGCATTTCGATATCGCAGAACACCAGATCGCAGGGCAAACCCGATCGCAGTTTTTCCCAGGCTTCTTGACCGTCGCGGGCCTGCTCCACCTGATAACCCGCTTTTTGGAAGGTCATCTTCAGCAGCTCGCGCACCGTGATCGAGTCGTCCACAATCAACACCATCGGATCCTTCTGTTCCGTCGGTGGCTCCACGATGTGGATGTTGTCGGATTCCCAACGGCCGCTGACCGTATCGCGCCGGATGCGGCCCTTCGCCAGGTCAATTAGCTCCAGCACGTCGGCGATCGGCATGACGCGCCCATCACCCAACACGGTCATCCCAGCAATGCCCAAGGGCTTGGGCACGGGGCCTTCCGGTTGCTTAATGACGATTTCTTGCTCGCCCAGTACCCGATCGACCTCGATCGCGATGAACTCACCGGCACTGCGCAACACCACGATCGCCAGGGAATCATCCTCCTGGTTGCCGCCGTAGATGTTGCCGCGACTCAGGTGGCGATTGTATTTCAGCAACTCCGTGAGGGGATGCAGCGTCAAAATTCGATCGCGCCAGGCAATGCAGCGACGGCCTTCCTTATCGGTCTGCACATCCTCCGGGTGAATATCGGGCGGCGTGTCTTCCACCCCATCCATCGGAAACGCGATCGTGGCGTGATCGCTCAAACACCGCAGCGCCTTACAAATACTCAGGTTCAGGGGCAAGCGAATGGTGAAGGTCGTTCCCCGTCCCAATTCTGAATCAATGCTGATGCTGCCGCGCAATTCCTGAATCTTGCGCATCACCACATCCATGCCCACGCCACGACCGCCAAACTCATCGGCCTGGTCTTTGGTGCTGAAGCCCGGCAGGAACAGCATTTCATAGATTTCCTGACGCACCATGTTGCGAGCCTGGTTGGGGTCAATCAAGCCCTTCTCGATCGCCTTTTGTTTCACCCGCTCCGTATTAATCCCCGCCCCATCATCGGACAGGGAAATCACCGTTTGGTTACCTTGATAAAAGGCCCGAATGGTTAGCTTGCCGGTGGGGGGTTTACCTGCCGCCACCCGTGCTTCAGGCGTTTCAATGCCATGCACCAGGGCGTTATTAATCATGTGGGTAATTGGACTCGATAGCTCCTGGGAGAGGAACTCATCGATCGCCGTTTCCTTACCCTCAATGATCAAATCCACATCCTTGCCGCAGCGCTCCGACACCGATCGCACCGCCCGGGGCAACCGCTCCACCGTGCGCGCAAAGGTCACCATGCGCGACTTATTCAAGTTCTCTTGAATCTGGGTGGTGATTTGCCGCAGGTTCCGCACCAATTGATCGGTTTGTTCCACCACGAAATCAATGTCTGAGGCAGACTCCCGCACCCGCACAATCAACTCAATGATTTCTTGAGATTGGGTATGGAAGGGGGTGAAGCGATCCAGCTCCAATTCTCCCAGGCCCATCCGGCCGCCGTGGGTGTCAGACTCACCGCTGTGATGGGTGTCGGAATGCCCGCCGCCACTACCGCCGCGCCGCCCCGACAGCAAGGACATTTCCAGGAGCGATCGCTCGTAAAAGTCCTGCATCCGTTGCCCCACATCGCCCAACTGCTGCACCCGTTGGGTCAAGTTTTCCAAGGACTGGCGCAGGCGCTCTTGGCCCTGTTCCATGCTGTTGCGGTTCACCACCATTTCCCCAACCAGGTTGTTGAGGTTGTCCAAGTTCCGCACCGGCACTTTGATGATTTGTTCGGCCCGTAAATTGCGGCTGGCGGCCGCTTCCATTTCGCGCTGACCGTTCGCCACGGGAGTTGGGGCCGATCGAGCTGGCGACACCGCAGGGCTGGGGCCCGTCGCTGGGGCAGCCTTGGCCGGGGCTTCCAGTATCTCCACCAAAGCGTCAAAGTCTAGATCCAGGCCGCCGGTACTGCCAGCGGGCGCAGGGGTTGTGGCTGGGGCCGCAGCATCGCCAAATAGATCCTCAAAGCGATCGGGGCTGTTGGTGGCGGCCGTCGTTGACAGATTCAGAGTCTTCAGCAGATTATCCAGCTCATCCACGTCGCTGGCCGCTCGGCTCGCCGGGGCCGGCGCAGCGGAACCCTCCAGGGCATTGAGCAGGTCATCGAGGGTGCTGTCACCGGCCGGCGCAGATCCCAGCTCCTGATTCAGCAGTTGATCCAGATCGCCCAAATCACCCAAACCGCTGAGACCGTCCATCATCGGCTCACTGGTGGGGGGCACACCCAAGAACGCATCCAAATCTTCTAAATCCGAACCAGCCAGCGGATCAACCGCATCAACGGGTAATCCTAAGTCACCCAAATTACCCAAATCACCCAAAGTCCCCAAGTCTCCTAAGCCACTCAAGTCGTTTAGATCACCCAAGCCCCCGAAGTCAAAGTCATCCGCGCGATCGGCACTGGCTGCCTCCTGTGGCTCACTGAGATCCAAGGGGCTGCTCCAGTCGGCTGTTCCCATCAAGAAGTCAGGGGCTTCGCCATCAGCGATGGTTTCCAGGCTTGTCGCTTCCCCAAAGTCCAAATCGTCCAAGGCGGCCCAATCGTCATCCAACGCCGGAGCAGGGGCCGACGCGCCAGCGGGGGCCAGCAGGGCATCTAAATCCGAGAGAATTGGCGGCTCGGTGAAGTTTTCCGGAGTCCAGAGGGCGGCTGCATCATCGTTGGCCCCTGCCAGATCTGCTTCGGCCTCGGCCAGGTCTAGATCTTCTTCCAGGCCGCTCAGATCGGTCGTGCGCCGATCGGAGAACAGATCTTCCAAACCTTCGGAGCTGAGGGTGGATCGATCGATCCGAATGGCTTTGGCTCCATTCACGTCGTAACTGAGGTCAGCCGCCTCATAGACCGGCTCGGCCGGCTCCGCAAAGAGCGGCTCGTCCAGCAGGGTATCAATGTCTTGGATAAAGTTCTCGGCGGTTGAGGTTTCCGCATCCGGCAACATCACATCGGGCGACTCCACCAACAGATCCGCAAAGGGATCCACCTCCTCCAACGGATTGGCCTGCAAAATGCCATCCAAATCGAAATGATCGAGGGCAGGCAAGTCGTCCAGGGACGGATCCACCAGGGCCGGCATGGCGGTGGTCGGCGCGAGATCCTCATCGGTCAGATCAACGGCGCTGAAGTCACTCAGATTATCGAAATCATCGGTCAGATCAACGGCGCTGAAGTCACTCAGATTATTGAAATCGTTGAAGTCCAAGTCAGGGGCGGAGTCCGACCAATGATCGTCTAGGTCGATCGCGGCCAAGTCGGGCAACTCCCCTGGCGACATCTCCCCGAGATCCAACCCATCCCCCCAACGATCTGTGGTGGCTTCTGGGGCCGCTGCGGCTGCCACATCGAGATCGGCCAGGCCTGCATGGCCAAGGTTTAGGTCTGCATGGGCCAAATCTACGTTGGCCAAATCTGCAGCCCAAGCGTCCAGATCAGCCATGTCATCGATCGCCCCGATCTCCGGTAACGAATCGAGGGTCAGCTCTGGAGGCGCAATCTCTCCCGTCAGGCCATCAATCAGATCCAATCCCAGGTCGGAGCCGAAATTGCCATCGAGATCATCCAAATTCCCCAGCGCCGGATCAATCACCGTCGTCAAATCCGGGTCATCATCTCCCAATTTTTGGAGTTCATGGGGGATCGGTTCGATCGCCGTGGGATTGCTGATCAGCTCCGTGGAGAAGGTCAAGTCGCTGCTAGGCACCACCCGTAGGCCAGTGGGTTCCTCTTCCGCATCCAAGCCCAGATCAAACAGGTCATCCGAGGCGATCGGGTTGACTTCCGTGGCCGTTTCCACCGCATCCAGCAGCGCATCCAGATCATCATCACCAATGAGATCGATCGCCCCCGTGCCTTGACCCGCATTCACCATCAGTCCATTGCCGCTCGATGGCTCGTCCCCAAAGGACAACAGATCATCGATGGACTCTAACCCCATCTCCGACACCGAATCGGTGGTGTCAATCTCATCCAGCAGATCGTAGCCCAGTGCATCCAGGGAGCTGGTCAAGGCATCAGCATCCGCTGACGATTCCTCATGGGTAAACATCAAGTCCGACAGGTCATAGTCTGCGGCCGGGTTCAGGGGCAAACCAACCGCCGACTCCGCACTTTGTCCCGGTAGATCGGCTTCCAAATCCTGGGAGCTTTGGCGAAACAAGTCCGCCAACACGTCCAATTCGGCCACGCCCACTTCCGGCCCCGTGCCCGGTTCTGCCCTGGGCCGTTCCACCCGACTGGTTTGGGTGGGTGATGGGGTAGGGCTTAAATCCAGCTCATCCATCCGAGTTACGACGGTGTTGCTGGTTTCCGTAAACCAATCTTGCTCAAAATCATCGCCCTGGCTGTGGGTGATGTCGGTAATTTCGGGCGCTAATTCGTCGTTGAGTAAGTCGTCGAAGTCAAACAGATCTGCATCTAGGCTGCTGGGGCTGGGGGCAACCGGCTGGGGAACCAAAGCCCGTAACTCACTGCCCAAGCAGATTTCCTGGCTGCGATCGTCCAGAACCAAATCTTGAGCCTGCTTCAGGTCGCGAATGATCGTGGGCGCTAGGGTTTTGTAGGAGTTGGTGGGGCAACCGATCGCCTGGCTGGCCGCATCCAGTAGCTCCACCCAGCCAGTAATGCGGCTGCTTTTGCCCAAGTCAGACAAGCGCTGACACATCCATTGGAGCTGCGCGCGTTGCTGAGGACTGTCCCCTTGGCGAAACAGATCCAACATTTCCCGCAATAGTTGGGGCACCTGTTGCTGAAAAACCTGATGGGTGCGATCGGCCGCCCAGGCATCCTCACTTTGGGATGAGAGGGTACGATGCAGCACGCTGGGCATATCCACTTCATGGACGGCGAGGCCCAAACGTTCCGCCAGGGCGTTAAACGCCGGCTCCGAATCCTGAAGCACGCGGTTGCCCACTTCGGTGGTCAGGCCAAAGGGGCCCTGGAGATGGTCGAGCAGTTCCACCAGGGTGTCAAAGGCCCGCAGAAACAGGCTTTCCAATTCCCGATCGATATGGATCGGATGTTCTTTCAGGACTTTGAAAAAGTCTTCAATGCGGTGGGCGGCCTGTTGGATGCTCTCGAACTCCAACATGCCCGCGCCCCCCTTGATCGAGTGGGCCGCCCGAAAGACCTCATCCATTAGCTCTGGGTCTTCGATCGTCCCCTGCAAGTTCATGAGGCCTTGCTCGATGGTTGTGAGGTAGTCCTTAGCTTCCTCAATGAAATAACCGACGATGCGTTGCTGTTGATCTTGCATGGAACATAGCCTCCGAAGCGTTTGCCCGCATGATCAAGGGCACTGCCAGCCAACTCGATGCGGATTTGGGGCGAATCAAAAGATGGATCGACAAGGAATCGTTGGCGATTCGACCTCGCCCATGGGGCGAGCCGCTGAATCTGTCAAGCCGTAACAATGACTTCAGAATTCAGCATGAAATCTCCAGCTTGGAATCTACTGTACTCGATCCATTTCGGATCAGCCTCCGCTGGATTCACCCTGCTGGCTACTGATTGCTGCTGTCCACCCGGAAACGCTCCACGGATGAGAGCAGATCGCCCGCCACTCGCACCAGAATTTGCAGGGACTCAGACACCCGCTGCGATTCTTGGGAGGTATCTTGGGCGGTCTTTTCGACCGATCGCACCACTTGGGCCACGGAGCGGGAGGTGTCCGTTTGCTCCACGGTGTCCGCCGTAATCGATCGCACCAGCACATCAATCCGGTTCGACACTTGGATGATGTCATCGAGTGCGCGCTTGGCCTGTTCCGCCAGCTTCGTTCCTTCCAGCACCTGCTGTGTGCCGTCTTCCATCGCTCGCATCACCAAGTTGGTTTCACTTTGGATTTGCATCACGATTTTTTCAATTTCCTTGGAAGCCTTGGCGGCGCGATCGGCCAACTGTCGCACTTCATCCGCCACGATGGCAAAGCCCTTGCCCGCTTCGCCAGCCCTGGCCGCTTCGATACTGGCGTTGAGGGCGAGCAGGTTGGTACGGGAGGCGATCGTGGCAATCAAGGCCACAATCTTGGAAATTTCCTGGGTAGATTCCGCCAGTCGTTTGACCTTGCGGGCGGTTTCGGCCACCGTTTCCCGAATTTGCAAAATCCCGGCCACGGTGCGTTCCACCGCTTCGCCCCCCTTCAAAGCGGTCGCAGAGGCGGAACGGGCCACTTCCTCGGCTTCGCGAGCACTTTCGGCCACCCGCTGAATCGAGTCGGTCATCACCTGCACGGAGTTGAGGGTGACGGCCAGCTCTTCCGCCTGCCGCAGTGCATCGGAAGAGAGCGATCGGGCAAAGGACTCGTTTTCCGAGGAGCGCTTGTTCACCTGCAAAGCGGCCGTTTTCACCTGCTGCACAATTTCTCGCAGGTTTTGAATGGTCAGGTTGAACGAGTCGGCCACGGCACCCAACACGTCGGCGGTCACTTCCGCCTGTACGGTTAGGTCGCCTCGGGCAGCCCCTTCCACGTCGTCTAGCAGCCGAATCACTTGCCGCTGGAGATCTTCGCGAGCCTGCTCCTGCTCTTGGGCTTTGCGCTGGGCCTCGCCCATGGTGCTCAAAATCACCCGGGTCATTTGGTTAAAGGAGTTGGCCAGTTCCCCAAATTCATCGTCCCCAAAAACCCGAGCCGTGGCATGGAGACTGCCTTGGCAAACGGAATCCAACTGGGCTTGCAAATCACCCGTGGCTCGCTCCACATGCTGGGCCGTGCGACGACCCAAGAACAGGGCCACCCCGCCTCCGGTGGCTCCCGCCAACAGGGAGGAAACCAGGCCGATGGTGCGAATGTCGCCCATCAGTTGCGGACTGATGCCCCGATCGCGCACATGGGTCATGGTCAAGTGCGTGGTGCCCGCCACGGCCAGGAATGACACAATCCCAGCCATCACCGCCGTAACGGTTTGTTTGGTTGTCAGGCGGGCATTGTCGAAGGAAGCCAGCCAACCATCTTCGGATGGGGTGACCGGTTCGGCGGCGCGGCTTTCGGGCTGGTCAAAACTCAGCAGTTCTTCGTTGTTGGAACTGGTGGCGATGTTGAAGACTTCGTTATCCCCCCCGACGAAGTTGGAGAGGGGTTCTCCCATCACGCCCAAGGAGGGTTCCCCAAGGGAAAATTCGTCGCCACCGTCCGATCGCGGCACGAATTCCGAGGAGGTGTTGGTCAAGCTGAAGTCCGGTAGGCTGCCGAGGTCGTCGAACTCATCGAAGTCATCCATGAAGTCGCTGGCGGCGGCGGCTCCGTCATCCGCGATCGCGGACAGGGCCCCGGAGGCCGGATCATCCACCGATCGAGCAGGGCTAGTGAAAGCCATGCCCGGGGCCCCGTTGATCATATCGAGGGGGAACGCATCATCATCGGACTCCGGCTCCATAACCGGCGGTTCATTGAAGATGCCAAAATCGCCTACCTCATTGTCTTCCGGCTCGATCGACCTTAAGGCCGGCTCCGGTTGCGCATCCCAGGAGCCGCCCCCAAAAGCCGTGGCACTCAAGTCTCCAGGGCTGAACTCATTGAACTCATCCGGGTTGAACTCTGCCCCGTTGAAGTTCCCACTGCCAAATTCAGCCAAGTCTTGGGCTGTGGCTCCCTGAAGGGTACTGGGCCCCGCCATCATAAACAGGGTTTCTTCCACCTCATCATCGATTGGGAAAGATCCCTCGATCGAGGCCGCAAAAGGCAGCTCGATTCTGGCCGCTGGCTCCTTGGCCGCTGGTTCCTGCGTGCCGGCCGGCGGGGGCATGAAGAGTGTGCGATCGTCGTCGGCGCTGTCCCCCACAAACACGCCAAAGGGTTCATCAAAAGCATTCGCGCCCGCCAGCGGCCCAGCAGCAGCCGGAGCCGCTGGCTCTGAGAAATCACCAAAGCCGTCCCCAAACGCCTCGGAGCCAAAGGGATTTTCGGCCCCTGCGGCAACCTCAGCGCCACCAAAATCAGTGCCACCAAAATCAAAGTCAGCCTCAGCGGCCACGGGTTGACTCGCTAGCCCGTCCGCATCAAACACGCCAAATCCAAAATCTTCAGGGGCGGATGATTCAGAGGCTGCCGGTGCTGCCCAGTCTTCGGCAAAGGCCGCCGCGGCCGGAGCGGCTGGGGCTTCAAGGTCAAAGCCCTCAAAGTCACCGAAGCCATCGACCGCCAAGTCATTGGTCTCCGTCGAATCGGCAAAATTAGGCGGCTCAAAGCTGGCTTCAAAGGGCGCTGCGGGAGATGCTGCCCCAAAATCACCAAAATCCTCAATGGGATCAGCATCCAAGTCCCCAAAAACCGGCGCTTCCGAGGTGGACGCGGCAAAGTCTTCTGAGCCAGCCTCTCCAAAGCCCACCGCCTCATCAAAGCCGGCCGATGCGCCGAAGTCGAGGTCAGCCAACGCAGCGCCAAATTGATCTGCACCAAATTGATCACCATCGGCCGTGTCACCGGGCAAATCACCCGCGAAGTCATCGGCCCCAAAGGCTGATGCGGCCAGGGGATCCGCCCCACTGGTTTCCCCCAAATTGACTTGATCTAAATCAAAGGACTGATCACCAAAATCCATGCTGGCCCCAAAAGCATCATCGCTGGTGGGCGATGCCAATGCCGCAAAGGGATCCGCTGCGAAGCGATCGGGCAGCCCCAAGTCTGGTGCTGGTGAGGGTGTGGATCCTTCGCTCCCCCCAAAAGGATCGATCAAGAAGGGATCCGCTGCCGGATCTGAGGGGGTGGCTGGTTCCGGAGACCCCAAGGCAGCAAAGGGATCATCACTCCCCCCTAGGTCAGCGCCTAGGGCGATCGCCCCGGGGTCTGCACCCAAGTCCATTCCCGAGTCCGTGCCAAAGTCAAAGTTATCAAAACTGTTGAGGTCATTGGGATCGCTGCCCGTGGATCCATCCCCGAGATCCAGCGCGCCCAAATTGCCTAAATCGGCGCTCTCAAAATCCGCATCTTCAAAGTTGACACTACCGAAGTCTGCACTGCCAAAGTCCGCGCCGCCAAACTCACCGCTCTCTAGGTCAGCATTGGCAAAGTCCGCGTCACTTTCCAGGTCGCCCAGGGCTTCGGCCATGGTGCTGTTGCCGGCCAGTAGGCCCGTTTCCGTGCCCTGGGGGTCACTCATCAATTCATCGAAATTGAAGTCCCCATCATCAATCAACGGTTGATCGGCTAGATGGGTGTTGCCGCCATTGGTAGTGGTTTCCTGATCACCGAAGTCGAATTGGTCAAAGTTGGGAGTTTCGTCATAACCATTACCGGCGCTCAGGGCTTGACTGGTGGCGGCTAACCCTGAATGGGCGTATTCCACAAAGGTGGGGTCGCTGGTCAGGCTAAGCACGGACTGGTATTCCACCTGGGCCGTTTCGTATTGGTTTAGGCCATAGCAGTAGATGTGGCCTCGGAGTAAGCGAACGCTGGGATCATCGGGATAGGCCTGGGCAAGCCGATCGATCGCGGCGGCAGCTTCGGGGTAATTACCGCTGGTGTAGGCATCATTGGCCCGCTGGTAATCCTGGTTGTAATCCGTGCTGGATGCCATTGACCTTCTCCGGGACGATCGAACTCTGGCGCGTTTAGAAAATTGCGGCTTGGGGCGCGTGGGGCCGCTTGTAACAATTGGGCAAACAATTGGGCAAGTCAGGTACGAGCATAGCCGCCCATCGTACTTCGATGCTACTCCTATCCTGCGGATTGACCCAGGCGGTTAGACCGCAAAATGGCCACATGATCCAGTAGTTGCAGAATTCGATTGTTACTCAATCGCCACTCTCCGCGCAAAAATTCCCCGATCGGATCATTCACGCTACTCAAGGCTTCCACATTGTCCGGCTTGAGCCAATACATACCCGCCACCCGGGCCACCGCCAAGCCAAGCATCATATCCCCTTCCTCGATCGCAATCACCGGCACCTCCGCCCGATCGGTATTCAGCGGGATGGTTTCCCCCAAAAACTGCCCCAGATCCACCACCCAAATCACCTGCCCCCGAATATTCAAGGTTCCTAACAACAGGGGAGACACGTTCGGCACAGGCGTGATTCGATCGGGAGAAGGTTCACTCACCTCGCGGATAATGACCGCTGGCAATGCCAATTCCCGTCCCGAGGGTAGGTAAAACCGCAGGTGCATCTCACCTTCAGGATTTTCTAGCTCCTGAAGTTCCGGCGACTGATCATCCACACCTCCGCCGGCCAAAAAATCTGGACTTCCGACCACAGCGCTTTCCTCTGGCTCCGTAACAGACTGAAGGGCAACTGCTACCCCACAATTACGTTACGCCATGCATTCACGATCGCACCCGATCTTTCAGGCAGTCATCACCCCGCTAGGGGCAAAGAGCCAGATTTTGATCTAGCCCAACTGCGCAATTGCCGTCAAATCACTGTCCAATTGTTGCTAATTTCGCGAAACCACACCCATCCTGCCAGATCGGCGCAAATTTCCTCAATTAGAAGCCAATTTTCTCAATTCCAGATCACCAAATTCAGATCACTGAACCCAGATCACCAAACTCAGATCACCAGATCCTAACCTTTGCCAATCAGCCGCGTAATAATTGCTTCACTGTTCCCACCAACTCTTGAGGCTGAAAGGGCTTAGCAATATAGGCATCTGCGCCTTGTCTCAGGCCCCAGTAGCGATCGAACTCTTCCCCTTTCGAGGAACACATCACCACTGGCACATCCTGCGTTGTGGGATCCGACTTCAAGCGACGACAAACTTCGTAGCCATTCATGCGGGGCATCACAATATCCAAAACGACCAGATCTGGACGCTGCTTTTGCAAACTTTCCAGCGCCTCAACACCATCGGATGCCATGTTGACGGTCAGCCCACTGCCCTGCAAGAGCTCGCCGATCATCTCTCGCTGGGCGACGCTGTCTTCGACAACTAACACTACACTCATGGCTATCTTTCTCGTTTCACTCTGCCTGCCAAGGGGGTCAATCGGGGCGCATGGGGTTCATGACGCAGCGGTGGCTCGTCACCCAAACTCTTGCATTACCGGTCATCGGAACGGGCAATGATTTATCCCAGACGCGATCGGCGCTGCTCTTACTTGAACCATCCTGATCCTGCCAGCTTTAGGGTTCCCAAATCCCTGGCAGCCAACGGACATGGCTACCGGTGAATTGAGGCACGCGAGAATTTAACGACTAGGAGATAGGGAGTGGGTGCGAACCAGCAATCAGGTTATTACCGGCGATCAATGGCTTGGGGGCAATTGCTCTGTTTTCGGCAGGATTGCCGTTGACAAGATCGGCTGATAGAGCTGTGGTGCTGGCGTATGGGCGGGCATGAACCTCACCCATGTCAAGCAATCACGGCTGGTGTTGACTAAGAACACTCAGACCCTGGCAAAATGCCGCTATGCAAGTGCGATGGCTGGCAATGATTATAGCGTCGTGATGGGCGGGCCACGTCTTTTTGCGGGTGGTTGTCACCCACGGAAATCGCAGACCTGCGCCTGAATGCTAGCAGGAACTGACAGCTCGCGCACCCGATTCTTGGCCCGAGTTGGGGCTAACCCGGTTGCGCAAGCGTAAACGATGGTTGGGTTGTTTTTCAACTTTTCTGGCAATCTTTGGGCAATCTTTAGGCAACGCTCTGGCTATTTGAGATCCCGTTGGGGCTGGGCGATCGCCCGTTTAGGTTTCTCCGGGAAAGGCCCTAGCCCGGTGCTCATTTGAGTCGAATTGGGCGCTTTTATGATGTTACGGGGAGAGATTCCGCCGTAGACAACGCTGGATCGCTTATTTCTTCCTCAGGGGCTGGCTCCAGACGACCAGAGCCGATATATCGCTCAATTAAGGCTTTTAATTCCTGGCGTTTGAAGGGCTTGGTCAGGTAGTCAGTTGCACCGGCCAGGCGGGCTTGGGTGCGATCGAGAAACCCTTCCCGTCCCGTGATCATGATGATGGGCACATGCCGAAACAATCGGGTTTGTCGCAACATGGCGCATAGCTCATAGCCATCCAGATGGGGCATGGCAATATCACAGAGGATCAAATCTGGCCGCAGCTCAAACACCTGACTGAGCGCTTCTAGGGCACTGAGAAAGCCCACCACGTCATAGCCCAACAACTGCAACCCCTGCTCGATCGCGCGGCAAACGGCTGGGCTGTCTTCAATGCAAACGATTCTCGGTGCTCGCGGGCTGGGATCCTGAACGGTCATGACCTGATGCCAGCGCGATCGGGCGGCCGAATGCTCCAAAGGCGGCTCGATCAGTTGCACCAACCCCTCCTGAATGTAGGGATAAAGCGCCTGGGCCACGGCCAGGAGCGGCCGCTGGCGATAGCGAGCAATTTGGCGCAGAGTGATTGATCCGGTGGCCCATTCGCTAAAGGTTTGGAGGGTTTGGGCCGGCAACACCTCCCGCAATCGCTGAACATCCGTCAGCACGGGGCACAGATCTGGCGATTGCACGTAGGGATAGAGTTGTTTCCAATCTTGCAATTCCTGGGCCACTTGGGAAATCAGCGGGCTAACGGCCAAGCTGGTTAAGTGGGGCGCGATCGCCTCGCCCATATTAAAAATGAACCGCCCCTCATGCACCGTTAGCAAATCAAACAGGGCCTCATGCACCATTGCCTGGAGGATGTTGCGGCCCTGTACCGGTTCCAGTTGATGGGTTTCCAGCAATGTCCAAAGATATCCATATTCCGGCTCGCTGATGGAAGCCATTTTGGAAACCGACAGCTCATCAATGGCCGTTTCCAAGGCATAGCGATGGAGATAATCCCGAAGGCGGGTTGTGCCCCCTTCCCCGGAGGTGCAGTAAACGATCGCCCCTTGGCGGAAAAAGACAAACCAACTGCGGCGATCGCCCGGGTGAGCGCCTTCAACTTCTAAATACAGTTCACCCGTGCGCTGGCCTAACTCAATCAGGTGCAGGAGGCTGCGGATATCAATCTCGCTGAGCTGTCCTTGCATAGGGCTGTCCTGGCACGGGGATAGGGGGGAGTGGGATTGCCCAGTCCTGGCTCCATGCTATCGCGATCGATCAATCCCGAATGGCTCGATCGCAACTTTTTCAAGCTCGATTTTTAAATACATTTTGTCTAATACATTTTGTATAGTAGGGCGGTTGCCCAAGCAACCCGGCGCATCTACTCCAGCAGCGATTCAATCCAGCAGCGATTCAACCCCGAGCTAGTTTTGAATCTCAACAACGCCAGCCAACCCACCCTAAGCAACCGCAGGGAGCTGGCAGAACTTCACCCCCAGCGGGCTGCTGGCCGGAAAATAGAAGATTGTCCCTCTCAGGTGGCTTCTGGCTGCGTTTGATAAAATCAGCATGGTTTAACCTCTCTGCTCATCTTGCAGCGATCTCTCAGCCCTAGCGCTGTGAAACCAAGTCTGAAGGCCAAGAGCGGGAAAAATCAGCAATCAATGGGCAGTCTGACCGAAAAACAGGCCCCTTTTGCAGCATCGGAGAGTAAAACGCCCGGCTCGCGATCGCGAATCGGTGATTTGAAATCCAATGGGTCGAGCTGACGTGCAGATCACCCCAGTTTCTTTGCCGGTCACGGTCAATGGCTGGTTACGGTCAACGCAGCGTCAACCCGTGGTCTAATCGAGCAAATAGGGCTGCTCGGCTGGGGCCAAAATCCCCTTGCCCCTGGGCAGGGAAAAGTGTCAATCTCACAGTGGCAGCCAAGTCATGTCTTTATAAGTTGCGTCCTTAAAAAAGCTGCATCTTGGAAGACGATGGCCAACGCCACCATCCGTAGCGCGAAGATCTCACTGAACGAACGAGGGGAAGGGCAGCGTGCTGTATCTTGCAGAAGTCGTCCAAAAACGCGGCTTGATGGGATCAAAGTCAGAATTAAAGCTGCTGGCCTGTCAAAAGGGAGAGCAGTGGAGCGCAATTACCAATGAGGATCCCATCGCTTCAGACGATGCCAGCAATTACAAAGACGGGGCATTAGTGCTGGTGGATGCGATCGGGTCAGGGGCCGATCGCAAAGTCAAGAATATTCAAGAAGGGGCCCGGCAGATTGTCAGCCTGCTGCAAAGCTATTCCCGCCAACAGGAAAAGAACAAGAGCCAGGAAGAAGAAATTCAGCAATGGATGGAGTCCCTGACTTACCAAAGCCAGGAGCTGAACCGGCGGGAACAGGAACTCGATGAGCGGCGCGAAAAACTGGAGCAACTGGAACAGGAGTTGCGGCAGCTCGATCGCCAGCGCCAAGAGGTGCAACAGGCCCGGGAATCGGCCGATCGCCTCAATCAGGAAGTGCAACACAAGCGCCAGGAAATTGAGCAGGCTCAACATGCCCTGCGGGCCCAACAGGAGCAACTGAACCAAGAGCGCCTGGCGATGCAGCAGCAGTTAGCGCAGTCGGCGGGTCTCGATGCCCAACAGGCGGCTCAATTGCAACATTTGCTGCAACAGGCGGCTTCTTCGGTGGTGGCCATGGACTATTTGCAGTCGGCGGTGGAAACTTGCCTGCAAATTACGGCGGCCCAGGAAAGCCTGCTCAACCACGCCCCAACGGCGGAACCAACCCTTTCCCCGGAGGTGCGGGATTGGATTACGTCGGAAACCCAGACCCTGGCGGCGGCTTGGCAGGATTGGTATACCCAGCGGGATGATCTGGATCGGGCCCGGGCCGAGTGGCGGGCCCAACAAACGGCGCTCGAACTCCATCAACAGCAGCTTTCGGCCGTTGAAGGGCAACTGGCCACCCAACGCAGCTTGCAGACCCTGTTGGAGCAAGCGGCCAATGGGGACGGCCACAGCGATGCAGCCCAACGGGTCGATCGAGCAGCCTTGGAAGCCATGCCGATCGGGGAGTTGCAAGAGCTGACGGCCCAGTTGCAGCGGGACTTGGAAAAGCTATCGCGGCTAGTGAGTGACGAGGAAGAGGAGCTGAGTGCCAAGCGCCAGGCGATCGAGGAACTGCAAGGCCAAATCAACAGCGCCAATGAGTACGATCGCATTCAGCTAGAAGCCAACCTGGCCGATGAGCGCGACGGTTGCCAGATGCTGGAAGAAACCCTGGTGGGCCAACGGCGCAACCTGCAAGAGCGGGAAGAGGTACTCCATGCCCACAAAACGGTGCTGAACAAGCGCCAAGGGTTGGCAACGCCCCGCACGGATGGCAGTGTGGATCTGTCGCCGCTGCTCGATCGGGTGACGCAAGATCTTCAAGCCCTGGAGGAATTGCAGTCCCAATTGCGCGATCGGATTTCCACCTTGGAATCCACGGTGCAGGAGGCGGAGATGACCGTGAACCAGCGCCATGGGGATGTGCAAGCTCAGTTGCAAGTCCTGCAAGATCGGGAGCGCGAATTGCAAAGCAAGCAAATTGAGGCCATCACCCAGGGCAGCCAAGGGGGCGATACCCTGACTCAGCCCATGTCTGAGCAGGTTTCCGGTCTGCGGCAACACCTAGAAGCCCTATTGACCAACCTCACCCAGGCGACGGACACCACCCAAGCCCAGCAGGCGACGATCGGGCAAATGCAGCAAATTGTTGCTTCCCTCAGCAAGTAGCTGTCAGCAAACGGCGCTTTAGGCAAACGGCATGGTTGCTCCGTCTTGGGCCGATTGGGCGATCGCCTGCCATTCCTGAAGGCCCTGGCGGGCGGTGACGGTTGCCTGCTGGGCAGCCGCCTGATCAATCCAAGCCGCGAGCCGATCGGCTCCCTGTTGGGGGTCGATTTGCCGCAGTGCCGCCAACACTTGCAAGGCCAGAATTGGGGACTGGTCGGGCCGATCACACAACCGGGGCAGCAGTCGATCGAACGCAGCCGCCACTCGCAAATTACCCAGGGCTTCAATTAAGGCCCCCTGAACTGCCCAGTCGGTGAAGGGAGCCAGGGGCCGATCGAGCCAATCGAGCAGCAGATTAGCCACCCGGCGTTGATAGGTTTGATCGGAACTGTGATGCTGGGCGATCGCCACAATCCCCCCCAAGAATAGATCTGTTTCACCTTGGGGCAACCGCTCTCCCAAGGCCGCCAAGGCCGAGGGTAATCCCATTTGAGCCAACAACCGCACCACCAACTCCGGTGGTAACTGTCGCCGCTCCCAGGCCGCCACCAAGGCCGCCCGCGCCGGTTCATGGCCCCAGTGGCTGAGGGCCAAGGCGGCCGCCTCCGCCACCGAGTCCACCGGATCGCTCAACAGTTGGGTGAGGGTTTGGGCGATGGTGTCTTGGGCCACTGGGCTGTGGCCCCAACGCTTGGCCCCCAAGGCCGTCACCGCCACCAAGCGCACCGTGGCCTCCGAGTCTTGCGTTCCTTGCAGCAGGTGGGGTAACAAGGCGGGATGGGGCAAGCTGCCCAGGGCTTCCAAGGCGGCCCGTCGCAGGGGAGGCTGAGGAGAAGCGGCCCCAATCAGGAGGCCATGAATTGCGTCGGGGTGGTCAATTTGGGCGATCGCCTTGATCACCAAGGGCCCCCAATTCGGATCCGTGAGGTAAGGGTTCAGACAATCCAGGGCCACCGTTCGCAATGGGGGCGATCGCTCTGCCAATTTGCCCAAGGCCTCGATCGCCGCCGCCTGCACGGAGGGATCCGGCGCGATCGACAGCAGATTCACCAGCGATTGCACCGCCGCTGGGTCGTCAAACTCTCCCAAGGCCCTGGCCACAAACCAGCATTGCTCTAAGTCCAGCGCTTCATCGGTCAGCAACGCCACCAGGGCCGGAATCGCAGGCTTGCCAATGGCTTTGAGCTGCCCGATCGCCTGCCAACGTTCATAAAAATCCCCATCCGCCAAAGTCGCCAGCGCCTGATTTAACGCTGGATCGCTCACTGGCTCCAGCACCTGATCGAGCGGTTGACCGGGCAGTTGCCCCAACTCCTGCGCTTGATGGTGATTCAATGGCATAGCCAACCGTTTCTGAATTGAAGTGTCTAGATTGAAATATTTGGATTGAGTCTTGAGCAGCGAACTGACTCTCAGCTTAACTGTCTCTATCTAACTGTCTTGCCACTGGAATCGCTGGAGGCAATGGTTTGGAACGGTTGGCAATTGATCGACTCTTGGATCATCGCCTGGTCAAGGTTTCAGCGATTCCGACCATGACCAGTACGGTGGAGCATTGACGCGGGTTACCGGCTTTGCGTTAGGGTTTGGAGCGGCGCGATCGAACACTCCCAGGCAAATCCCCCGATGCGGGCCTGGCCCAAAACAGGCACACTGAACAGGGAATGTATCCATTGCACAAAAACCGTTGAGCAATCCTAGTTGAGCAGTAGCAAGAGCAGTTCTGAACGATGGTAACCCTGCAAGACGCACAACAGCAGATGGGAGCAGTATGGGATCTCGCCGTGGCTGAGGGGCAAGTGCCCGCCCATTTCGGCAACGATCCGGCGGCGATCGCGGCGGTCACGACGGGGGTGGCCCTGGTGGATCGATCGCACTGGGCCCTGTTGCAATTAACGGGGGACGATCGAGCCTTGTTTTTACATAACCAAAGCACCGCCAACATCAAAGCTCTGCAACCGGGCCAGGGTTGCCAAACCGTGTTGGTGACCTCCACCGCTCGCACCCTGGACTTAGCCATGGTGGCCGTGACAGCGGAAGCGCTGGATTTATTGGTGTCGCCGGGGATGGGGCCGACCCTGTTTCGCTGGCTCGATCGCTACATCTTTCCCGCCGATCGGGTCTCCCTCGCGGATATCAGCGGTCAATTCGCGATTTTCAGCCTTTTGGGGCCCCAAAGTGCCCTTTGTTTGCAACAGTTGGGGGCGACCCTTGACAACATTTCAGCCCTGGAACCCTTTGCCCACCAGACCATGATCCTGGCTCAGGATGTGTCTGTGCGGGTGCAACGGAGCAGCGGTCTGGCCACCGATGGCTATACCCTTTGGGTGAGAAGCGATCGAGCCGGTGACCTGTGGCAGGCGATCGCCCAAGCAGGAGCCGTTCCCCTGGGCGAACAGGCCTGGGAACAGTTGCGGATCACCGAAGGGCGGCCGGCGGTGGGCCATGAGTTGACGGAAGATTACAACCCCCTGGAAGCAGGGCTATGGACAGCCGTTTCCTTTAATAAAGGCTGCTACATCGGCCAAGAAACGATCGCCCGCCTGAACACCTACAACGGCGTGAAGTTGAACCTTTGGGGGTTTCGATTGCCTCGGGTGATCGCCACCCCCTGTCCGATTTTGCAAGCGGATCAAAAAGTGGGAACCCTCACCAGTTGTGTGGCCACCGAAAACGGAGCGATCGGGCTGGGCTATTTGCGCACCAAAGTGGGCGGCGCGGGCTTAAGCGTCATGATTGACCATTGCCCCACCGACGCAATCGACCTGCCCTTCATTACGCGCGAGCTGGCCAACACCATCGACCATTAGCGATCGTTAAACTGCAATCATTGCCACTACTGGCGGGCGATCGGCCCCAAGTAGCGCTGGAGATGGGGGGAAAAGACCTCAAAAATCAGCGTGAGGGGCTGATTTCGATGCCAAAACAGGTAATGTCGCCCCCAGAGCGGCCCCGACTCTCCAAAGGCGGCCTCTAGGGCCGCCGATCGCCCATAACAAATTCCCCGCACATCGCGGTAAAGCTCCGTGCGCAACCGAGCCAAACTGGCCCAGATGGGCAGCGATCGGTTTTGCAAATACTCATCCACATGGCTGGCTTCCCACCAAGACGTGGCATAGGCCAACCGCTGGCCGGAAGCTGTCCGTAACCAAACCTGGCGACGCAACCGCGGCCCCGGAACCATCTCAATCGCCTCCGGGGCCCCATCCCCCGCCGGCCCCACCACCGACATATCAATCACATCCACCTCGGTTGGTTCTCCCGTCAGCAATTGCAGGTGGCGAGTGGGTGACCCATCTCCCAACAACAACATTTGCCAAGGGGGAGCCAAAAAATGGTGAGGTAAGCCCTGCTGCACAACGGTTTCATCCCCTTGCCAGGTGGGTTTCAGCCGATGCCAATCCCCATGGGATCCCAGCTCGATCGAGGGGCGATCGACGGGGGGTTGAGGTGCAGATAAATCCGCTTGTCGATCAGTAACGCTAGCAGTCAAGGTCTTTGCATTTCTTAACTTTTCTCGATCCTAACACTCACCTAAAGAAAAGGGACTGGAGGCATCACTGGCATCGGGCGGCTTCCGCCACCCCCCAGAGATTGGAGGTAAGGAGGGGTTCGATCGATTTGAGAGTCCCGTTCATTCTGTCGAGAGCCTGAGTCGCAATCTTGAGCCACAACTCTGAACCTAGGACTATGAAAAACCGGATCACTGAAAATCAATGATCCGGTCGCAGGTTATGAGCTGAGGACGCTCAAGCCAGGTTTCAAAATGCTCTGGATGAAGTCCAATCTGGAGTTCAATGCGGATGGCGGGACTCGAACCCGCAAGGCAAAGCCACACGCCCCTCAAACGTGCGCGTATACCAATTCCGCCACATCCGCAGGTGATTCACTGATGATGCTGGTGTGAATTTTTGGGGGTATTGCTGAACCCAACCGAGGATGTTGGGGGCAAATAATCGTTACCCATCAAACCAGCCGTAGCAGTATAGCATTCTTCGATCATTTTGTTGAGCCTTGTCTCAGGATTAATGCACATCGGGAATGCACATCGGAAATGCACATTGGGATGCGACTTGAGAGGGTGCTTTAGCCAGGATCGAAGATTCAGCCAAGGCCTGAGCAGGTATTAAACGAGATTTAAGAGGATCACCGCGATCGTCCCGATTTGCCCAGACTCCGCCGCCCGATCGCCCGCAGGCCACCCACGATGATAGGATTGGCTACCGCGCCCCACCTGCGATCGTACGACAATGCGCTTTTCAAAAGTCCTGATTGCCAACCGTGGAGAAATCGCCGTTCGGGTGATCCGAGCCTGCGAAGAACTGGGAATTTCCACCGTGGCTGTTCACTCCACTGCCGATCGACAAGCCCTGCACGTGCAGCTTGCCGACGAAGCCGTTTGCATCGGCGACGCAGCCAGCAGCAAAAGCTATCTGAACATTCCCAACATCATCGCCGCCGCTCTGACCCACAACGCCACGGCCATTCACCCGGGCTACGGTTTTTTGGCAGAAAACGCAAAATTTGTCGAAATTTGTAACGATCACCAAATTGCCTTCATTGGCCCCTCGCCGGCCGCGATTCGGGCCATGGGTGACAAGTCCACCGCCAAGGAAACCATGCAACGGGCCGGCGTGCCCACGGTTCCCGGCAGCGAAGGACTGGTGCAAAACGAAGAAGCGGCCCTGGAGTTGGCCAATGAGATTGGCTATCCCGTGATGATTAAGGCCACGGCGGGCGGTGGCGGTCGCGGAATGCGTTTGGTGCGCAGCGCCGAAGAGTTGCCCAAGCTGTTCCAAGCGGCCCAAGGAGAAGCGGAAGCGGCCTTTGGCAATCCGGGCCTCTACATTGAGAAATTCATTGAACGGCCGCGGCATATTGAGTTCCAAATTTTGGCCGACAGCCATGGCAACGTGATCCACCTGGGTGAGCGGGATTGTTCAATTCAGCGTCGTCACCAAAAGCTCCTGGAAGAAGCGCCTAGCCCTGTTTTGAATCCGAAATTGCGGGAAAAAATGGGCAGCGCGGCCGTGGCGGCGGCCAAGTCGATCGACTATGTGGGCGCAGGAACGGTGGAGTTTCTGGTGGATCGATCGGGCAATTTCTATTTTATGGAAATGAACACCCGCATTCAGGTTGAACATCCAGTCACGGAAATGGTTTGCGGCCTGGATTTGATCGCTGAACAATTGCGGATTGCCCAAGGAGAAAAACTACGCCTCACCCAAGATCAGGTGCAGTTGCGCGGCCATGCGATCGAATGTCGAATTAATGCGGAAGATCCCGATCAAAATTTCCGCCCTTGTCCCGGTCGAATTGGGGCCTATTTGCCACCGGGCGGCCCAGGGGTGCGGATCGATTCCCACGTTTATCCCGATTATGAAATTCCGGCCTACTACGATTCTTTGATTGGCAAATTGATTGTTTGGGGCCCCGATCGCTCCAGTGCGATCGCCCGGATGAAGCGGGCCCTGCGCGAATGTGCCATCACCGGGGTGAACACCACGATCGGTTTTCACCAAAAAATTATGGAATCGCCAGAGTTTATTGGCGGCGAAGTTTATACCAATTTTGTTGAAGAGTGGATGAGCAAAAATAAAAAGCGCTAATCAAGCGCTAGGGCCTGTCGTCATTTCCTGAGATCAGACAACAACGGTTGATTTTCCATGCCCCAATCGTCGTAACAAGGGGCTTGAGCATCTTGTCCCCCACGATCTGCCAACAGTGGAATTAGGGTTTCAGGCGATTTGACGACAGGCCCTAATCCTAACCCCTGAATTGCTGACCACCTTCCTAAGCTGTTTCGGAGTCAACCATGGGCGACCATTGGATGGATTGGGCCACGGTGATTGGCTATGTGGGATTCACACTATTCATCATGTGGCAAATTTTTAGCCGATCCAAATAGACCTGCTAAATAGACCTGCTAATTGCGGGGTTGGGACAGGAAAGTTAGTACAGGAGAGATTGCTGACTCCGTTGGGCAAATTTTTCCTAGCGATCGGGCAAGGACGAACTGGCGTGCCGCAATCCCCAGCTCACCGCCAGAGCCAAGGGAATAGAAAGGGGGGTGAGCCAGTCGCCCCAACGGACGTAGGGCGTTTGCCGGGTGCGGCGATAGATTTCGGTGGCGTGGAGTTCGTAGGTATTGGGGCGCGATCGCCAGTGGGTGACTCCGTGGGGATCGATGAAGGCGGAATAACCGGTGTTGGCGGCGCGGGCCACCCATCGATCGGTTTCGATCGCCCGCATCACATCTTGGGCGTGGTGTTGGGCAAACATCGTGGGCCGGTAATGGGCGTTGTTGGCTGCCGAAAGGATGAATTGCCCGCCGCTGGCCGCCTGCGATCGCGCCAATTCCGCATGGGCTGAGTCATAGCAAATTAGGGCGATCGCCTGGCCAAAGGGAGTGTTGAGGCGCTGGTTGGGCTGGCCGAGGGCCAACTTGGTGTCCAACGGCGATAGGCGATCGATGAAGCCGCCGATCACAGACTCGAAGGGAATATATTCCCCCAGGGGCACAAGGCGCACTTTGTCATAGCGACCCACGGCTTTTCCGGTGCGATCGAGGGAAATGAGGCTGTTGGTGAGGCGATCGGGTTGTTGGCGATCGGGCGCAAATAAACCCAACCACACGGGCACAGCCCGATCGAGCACTGCCGACAGGAATTCATTGCGCCGATCGCGGGTGGCCTCCGCCGTCCAGACCATTGGCAAGGCCGTTTCGGGAATTAGCACACCGTCAACGCCCGCCGCCGCCAGGGTTTCATAGCCCCGTTGATAGCCTGTGAGGGCCCTGCGCCAACCTTCGGAGCCAAATTTCAGATCGTTGGGAATGTTGCCTTGGATCACCCCGATCGTCAGGGCCGCAACGGGGCGATCGGCCAAGGGTTGGGCAGCCAAAGTGGCCCCCAAGCCATGGCCCAACAGCAATAGTGCGATCGCTCCGGCCCACCAACGCCGCCGATGGGTCAACCAACCTTCTGCCCAAGCTCCATTCACCCCCACAATCACCGCCGTTACCAGGGCGGGGCCCGACAGTTGGCCCAAGTGCAAAATCGCTAAGTTGTGAGGCGCTTGGGTCAGGCCCAATCCCGTCCAAGCTAAGGGAGATTGGTTCCAGAGCCATTCCGTCACCAACCACAGGGCCAGGCCCAGCGCCCAGCGTCCGCCAGCCGATCGCCCCGCCAATCTGCGGTGCAGCAGCCCAAACCCCACCGCCCAGCAGGCAACCTGTGACCCGGCCCAACCGGCAGCCACCAACCAGCACACCAGGGCAATGGTGAGGCTGGTGGCCCAGGACACTCCCAACCACATCATGGGATGTAGGCCCGTGAGCCAAAACACCGCCACGAGGTTGTAGCCCAAACCCCAAAGCCAGCCCAAACCAAGTCGATCGCGCCAATTGAGTGTTGGGTTAGCCAGCAACCACCACAGCGGAGCGATCGCCACCCAGGGGAGCGGCCACCAGCCCACCGGCTCCGGCCCCAGCCCCATCGCTACCCCAGCTCCCAAGGCCAGAGCCGATCGCTGCCAACGACTCCATAGCGATCGCCTTGGCCCTGGCTCGCCAGCGGTGGGCGCAACGCCGCTAACCCAACGACTCAAAAAAATCCGTGCCTTGCCCCCCGGTTTTGCGACCAAACACGCCCTAACGCCCCTGCTCAATCGCCGGTTTAGGGGTTCGGGGCGGGTTCAGCGCTGGGGCTGAAGGCTGGGCCCACCCAAGCCAGGGCGATCGCCCCCAGCACCACCCACTGGGTCGCTTGCAGGAGCCGATCGGGCGATCGGGGGGCCGTTGAAGGGGGGGAGTTGGGGGCAAATCCGGTTGCATAGTCCGTTTTGAGATTACTTTCGGAATTATTTTTCAGGTTCAATCAACCACAGGTTCAATCAACCACGGGTTCAATCAACCACGGGTTTAATCAACCAAACGTTGAACCAGAATCAGTGTGACATCATCATCGGTGCGCTGGGCAATTCGATCGGACTCCAAAAACGCCCGTAGCCGATCGATCACGACGGCCAGGTCTTCGCTTTGGGCTAAAAACCGAAACAGAGGCTGAAAAAACGGCTGAAAAGGCGATTGATCGGGTTCCTGTAAGGCCAGACGCTGCAACCCATCGGAAAATAGCGCGAGAGACTGCCAATCACCAAGCCAAGTGACCAACTGAGGCGATCGGGCGGCCCCTGGCTCCTGCAAGAATCGGGTTTCGTTGGCAAATTCTCCCTGTTCCGGCTGCGTGAGCGTTTGCCAATTGCCCTGGGCATCTTGAATAACCACCGCCCCATCACCGATTTGGGCGATCGCCAAGCCCGTGGGTAAAGCCACCGTCACCACCAGGGTACAAGCTAACTCTCGCAAGGCTAACTCCCGATCGCGTGCTGCCCGATCGACCGCCCACCGCGCCGCCCGCACCACCGCCCGCAACAACGGCAACCAATCCGCCACCGATCGGGGCGATCGCCGCTGCTGCCAACGGGGCAACAGCGTTAAAACCGTTTCCACCGCCACCTGGGCCCCCAAATCGGAGGCATTGGCCGATCCGGCCCCATCAGCCACCACCGCAAATCCCGCCCGATCGCCCAAGGCCCAACCACTGGCATCTTGGCAAGGTTCCGCCGCCCGCCGATGCCGACTGCCCGCCACCGACAGGGCGATCGCTGCCATCCGCATCGATTCCAGTTGCATCCCAAGTTGCAGCGCTGCAACTTCCTGACCAATGGCGCTCAATCCTAACTCCTATCTACACAAACCAGCGGCAACTCAATCATAAAGGTTGTGCCCACCCCTAACTGGGACTCCAACCACAATCGACCGCCATGCTTTTCTTCAATCACTTGTCGAGACAGGGTTAAGCCCAAGCCGGTTCCTTTGCCCACCAATTTAGTTGTAAATAAATGCTCAAAAATCTGGCTTTTCAGCTCCTCAGCAATGCCGCGCCCATTGTCCTGGATGGATAGGTGAACCGATTTTTGATCCGCTGAGAGGGCAGTGGTGATGGTGATTTGGGGGGGATTTTTACTCAGTTCTTGAAAGCTATGATCTTGACAAGCTTCATCTAGCTCATCGATCGCGTTAGCCAGCAAATTCATGAACACCTGATTCAATTGACCGGCAAAACATTCCACTTCAGGCACATCACCATAATTTTTAATGACCTGAATGGCTGGCCGATGATCATGGGACTTCAGGCGATGTTTTAACAATAAAATGGTGCTGTCCAGTCCATCTTGCAAATCAAAGCTAACGGGATATTCACTATCCAATCGCGAGAAGGTTCTTAAGCTATCACTAATCGTTTTAATGCGATCAATTCCCTGATTCATCGACTCCAAAAGCTTGGGCAAGTCCTGGCGAATAAAGCCTAAATCCACCTCTTCAATGAGTTGTTGCACCTGCTGATGGGGATCGGGATGATGTTCTGCATAGGCATCCAACAGGGCAAACAGATCCTCCAGGTGCTCCAATGCAGGGCGAATATTGCCCTTTAAAAACCCCAAAGGATTATTAATTTCATGGGCCACCCCGGCGACCAAATTCCCCAGGGCCGACATTTTTTCACTTTGCACCAGTTGAATTTGCGCTTGCTGAAGCTGTTCCACCACCTGCTCGAGGGTTGTGGACTTTTCTAAGAGCTGAGCCTCGGATTCTTGCAAGCGTCGTTCGGCCATCACCCGATCGGTCACATCTTGGGCGATCGAGTAAATGGATAGCATCCGGCCTTCGTCATCAAAAACCGGTGTATTAATCCATTCACAGATAATGACACTGCCGTTTTTGCAAATATTTTCGTTCTGACAAACGATCGTTTTTCGTTCCCGTAAAAGGGCCTCCATTAGCGGTTTAATTTCTATTTGTACGGCTGGCGACACGATGCGGCTAACCGGTTGCAGGTAAATTTCTTCCGCAGAATAGCCAAAGATTTGTTCGGCGGCGGGATTCCAACTGATCACACAGAAATCTTGGTTCCATTCAATCAGCACCAAGGGAGTTTGCTGAATCAGGAAACTGAGCTTTTCAGTGATACCAAGAAACTGGTTTGACATGACAGTCAGTTGTTGAATGGAGAGACAATTAGCAATCTTGCTTAGTGGATGTCTGAAAAGCGTCTTGGATTACTTACCAAGCACCAATCATCACGAAGGCAAGAGGCTGAAGCCCCTTGTTTGCGATGACACCTGAAAGGAGTAGCTATGGCTTTTCAGACATCTACTTAGGGATAACTCTTAGCAAGCTACCCAAACACTAAACATCAAACAATCAGCCTAGGACAGACCATACAGCCCTTACCTCGCTTAATAAGTACAGCAGACTGTAGGGTGAGCAATGCCCACCGACTAACAGCTTCGTATCATCTGCGATCTGACGTACCAATCGTTTGAGGTAAAGGCTGTAACTATGAATATCTGCATCGGATTGAATATTTATAAGGAGTGCCACAGTATTAGAAATTTGAATTTGAGTTGCAAAATGTGCAAATCGCACCAAGTCTTCTTCAATGTTAACGGATGATCTGAATGGCTGCCGTAAATTTGTGATACTTGTAGTTAAAGTTTCGATAATGCATCATCACAAATTAATCCCCCGCCTTAGCTGCCGATCAGTGGTGCGTTAAAGTTCTGAATTGATTTTGCTCAATTTTTCGCCAAAAATCAGCAGGGATGCGATTAGCGCACAATTTCGGCTGCATTCGGGTCAAGGTGCGTTCGTTCGCCACAAAGATTCATCGGCGGCGATCGCCCGTTCTACTAGACCAATTTTGCCTAGACCGATCGCGCTTGGCGATAGAACTGCACCCGATCGCGGAGGGTATTGGCCGGGGTTTCTTGGCTCCAATGTTCCACCAAGGCATGGCCCAAGGCCCAGGCTTCCCGCTCCGGTGGCTGATCGTTGTCGGTCACCAGCGGCCACAGGGACAGCCAATCTAAATTGTGCGATCGCGCTTCGCCGTCCAAGCGGGCTGTTGGTTGCAGTAGGCTAAACAGGTCGTAGGCCAGTTGCAATTTGCCAACCACCAAGGGCAATTGCTCGATCGGGATGCGCTCGGCCAGCAGATAGGCCAAGGTTGGAGAGCCGGTCATCACCCGCGAAATCAGTTGCAGAACCGGGCTTTTGAGAAACAGGGCCAGCCCTTGGGCGGTGGACATTTGGAACACATATTGATCAATGATGCAAGCAGCGGCCGTGGCGCGGGCTTCCCGATCGCGCAGGAAGCGGGCCAAGCGAAGTTCCTGGGCTGGGCCGATCGCCTCTAATAGCACCAAGGAGAGGGTTTCCAGGCCCCAAGGCCCCCGCTCTCCCAACACCACGGGCAAGAATCGATCGCAATGGGCCCCCAGCAGCTCAGCGCGATATTGTACAGCTTCTCGAATCGACTGCTCCTTAGGGCGATCGCCTCCCAGCCAGTCGTAGGGCGGTTGCCATTCTCGCAGGGGCCGCAGGCGATCCACCTGGGAAATGACCCCAATCACCGGAGCCGTTACCCCAGCGGCCTGCAAATCTCGCAAACAGTCCAAATCCATCTGTAGCGCCGGATCCAGCGCTGGAGTCACCAGCAGGATCAAGTCTGCGGCCCGAGCGGCTGCCCGGGCCCGCTCTCCGGCCGTTGGGTTACCCGCCTGTTCATAGCCCGGTGAGTCCCACAGCCGCAACCGATCGCCCGTGGCGGCCACCCACTCATAGCTCACCACCCGATCGGTATTGGGCAACACATCCGTCTCCGCTAACTCCGCCGCAAACAGCCCATTCACCAGGCTGCTTTTGCCGGCCCCCGTCCGCCCCAACAACAACACATTCACTAGGGCGGTGGTGATCGCCTCTTCCGGTTCCGCTTGGGCAATCAAGGCTTGCAGGGATTGGGTTTGGGCCTGGGGAATGGGTGAGGCGATCGGGGCAAAATTTTCCGGCGGCAACCCAACCCCACCGTACAGGGCGATCGCCTGGCGCGCCAAATTCCGCAGAGCCGTTTCCCGCAACACTTGCCCCAAATTTGCCAACAGGGCGCGATCGGCCCGAGTGCTGGAGCCTTGGGTGATCGTTCGAGCCACCGCCGCCACCGGATTCAAAAACCACTGGGCCCACTGCCAAGCCCGAAACGCCTTGCGCATGGAAGGCTCCAGCTTTTGATACAGCGTATAGGTCTCATAGGCTTGGCCCACGGTCACCTGGCCCAAAACCGGCTCCAGTTGCTGCATCCAGCGATCCAAATCATCCACCGTCCCCCGCATTAACCGATAGGCTTGGGGCACATAAATACTGAGCAAGGGATAGCTAGACTCCGGGTAATAGGCCCGAGCCACCGCCGTTGTTAAGCTCAAACAGCGCTGCCAAAACTGATCCCAATCTTCCCAAGGGGCCGGGTCGTTTTGGGAAGTTTGCAACAACTCTGTCAAGGCCACTTCCGCCCGCGCCAACGCACCTTCATTCACCGGCACAGCAACCCGATCGCCCCGCTGTTCCCAGTCCGCCAGCCCCGCCGAGGCGATCGCCGCTTCCACTTGTCCCACCATGGATTTTGTCCAGCGCACCAGCAACCAGCGCCAGCCCACGAGCACCAGCGTAAACAGCCCCCATATCCAACTCAAGCCCCAAGCGTGCAACTGGGAGCCGGCCGCCCACAGCACCACCCCCACTATCGTCACCAACGGCAGCGCCAACACCACCCACTGCCACCGCGCCAATCGCACCATTGCCGCCAACTCCCAAGGCTACGGTTCCCATTCTAGAAACCACCAGGGGCGATCGCCCAAGCTTTTTTAATTAGTGAGAACGGGCAGCAAAATAATGCTCAACAGCAACCATGCGCTCAAAAAAGGCGATCGGGCGATCGGTTCACCAGGTTACAAAATTAGGCGATCATCATTGTCCTCAGGGCAAATATTAAGATTGACACCTTACCAACAGAAATTGCTAAGCTAGATGTCTGAGTTAATTGACAACACAATCAATTTAAACTCTATCAGCGCTTCATCATCAACGCTTCATCACGGATTAATGTAGATGTCTCCACTGAATGCTTCTTCAATCAATTTTTTTCCTGAAGTTCCTGGCTATAGAATTGTTGAACAAATTCACCGTGGGTCACGCACATCCGTTTATCGCGCCATCCAGCACCATAGTCAGCGAATAGTAATTCTAAAAGCGCTGCATTCAAGCTATCCCACCTTTAGCGAATTAATTCAATTTCGAAATCAATACGCCATCACTCAAAATCTTGATGTTCCAGGCATTGTGCAGCCTTTAGATTTGGAGCCGATCGGCAATAGCTATGCTCTGATCATGGAAGACTGTGGCAGCATTTCTCTTCAGAAATACTGTCAGCAACAACAACTCAGCTTAGGTGATGTGCTAACCATTGCCCTGCAACTGACCACTATTTTGCATAACCTGCATCAGCAGCGAGTCATTCATAAAGATATTAAGCCAGCCAATATTCTAATTCATCCAGAATCTAAACAGGTCAAACTTATTGACTTTAGCATCGCCTCTTTACTACCTAAAGAGACACAAGAAATCCAAAATCCCAACATCCTCGAAGGAACCCTTGCTTATCTTGCACCGGAGCAAACCGGACGCATGAACCGGGGCATCGACTACCGCGCCGACTTCTACGCCTTGGGCGTGACGTTATATCAACTACTCAGTGGCCAGTTGCCATTTGAGTCAGAGGATCCAATGGAGCTGGTGCATTGTCATATTGCTAAAGTGCCCGCACCCGTTGAGCAAATCAATTCAGCCATTCCAGCCATTGTGGGGGCGATCGTTTCTAAATTGATTGCCAAAAATGCTGAAGATCGCTATCAAAGCGCCTTGGGACTAAAACATGATTTACAACAATGCTTGAACCAGTGGCAGGACACAGGCACGGTTGCTGATTTTGAATTGGGTCAACGGGATTTAAGCGATCGCTTCCTCATTCTCGAGAAACTCTATGGCCGCGAAGCTGAGGTTCAGGCACTCCTGAAAGCTTTCGATCGGGTTGCTCAAGGCAGTTCAGAGCTGATGCTAGTGGCGGGATTTTCTGGAATTGGCAAGACCGCTGTTGTCAACGAAGTTCACAAGCCAATTACTCAGAAAAAAGGCTATTTCATTAAGGGAAAATTTGATCAGTTCAATCGCAATATTCCCCTGCTGGCATTTGTGCAGGCCTTACGCGACTTGATGGGGCAGCTCCTGTCGGAGTCCGATGCGCAATTGGCCCAATGGAAGACCAATATCCTGGAAGCCGTGGGCAGCAACGGTCAAGTTCTGATCGATCTCATTCCTGAGCTGGAACAAGTCATTGGGCCGCAGCCACCCGCTCCAGAGCTTTCTGGCGAAGCCGCTCAAAATCGTTTTAACCGTCTATTGCAAAACTTCATTCAAGTTTTTGCCAAGTCAGATCATCCCCTTGTCATTTTTATCGATGACTTGCAATGGGCTGATTCCACTTCTTTGAATGTGATGCAAAACTTGTTGACGGAAGCTCGCTCCCATGCACAATGTCTCCTGGTTTTGGGAGCCTATCGAGATAATGAAGTCTTTCCTGGTCATCCCTTTTTAATTACAGTAAAAGCCTTAGAAAGTGCCCATGTTCCCCTTGCAACCCTCATTCTCGGCCCTTTGAGTGCGGAGAGCCTCAATCAGTTAATTGCTGATACTTTCCGGGCCACAAATAGCAAAGTGCAGCCCTTAACCCATCTGGTTATGCAAAAAACCCAGGGCAACCCATTCTTTGCGACCCAATTCCTCAAAGCACTACACCAAGACAGTCTCATTACCTTCGATCGGGAGGCGGGTCACTGGCAATGTGACTTAGTGCAGGTACAGGATGCGGCCCTAACTGATGACGTGGTGGAGTTCATGGCTTTGCAGTTACAAAAACTGCCCATGGCTACCCAGGAACAGCTTAAATTTGCAGCCTGTGTTGGGGCCAGATTCGACCTCAAAACCTTGGCGATTGTGTCAGAACAAAACGAAATTCAAGCGGCTTCAGCCCTATGGTCAGCGCTGCAAGAGGGGCTGATTCTACCGGAGGGCAAAATTTATAAGTTCTATGCCGACCTTGATTCATCCCAGGTTGAACCATCCTGGGGCGAAGAGATTTCTGGGCAAATTCAATACCGCTTTTTCCATGACCGGGTGCAACAAGCTGCCTATTCACTGATTCCGGAAGATCAAAAACAGGTCACTCATCTGAAGATGGGGCAGTTACTCCAAAGCCGTTTGTCAGCAGCCGAGCGCGAGGAAAAACTGTTTGATATTGTCGGTCATCTGAATTTAGGTCATGGATTATTAAGTCAGCAAGCTGAACGGGAGTCATTGATTCGACTGAATCTTGCTGCAATTGAAAAGGCTAAAAAGGCAACCGCCTACGGTGTAGCCCAAGACCTGGTAACGATCGGGCTGGAATTACTTTCAGAAGAGCCTTGGCAAAACCAGTATGAGTTGAGCTTAAAGCTCCATCAAATGGCGGCAGATGTGGCCTGTTTAAAGGCTGATTTTGAGGAGGCGATCGCCCAAGTTCAACAAGTTCTAGATCAGGCCCAGACGATCTTGGATAAAGTGCCTGTTTACATGGTGCAAGTCAGGGTTTTGACAGCTCAGGATCGGTTGGCAGAGACGCTCGCCATTGCGGCCCAAGCCATCACTCAATTAGGGATTGAGTTCCCCTCGAACATTACATCAAATATCAGCGCACAAGCTGTGCAAAGGGCAGAGATTGAATTAGAAGGGAAAGTGATTGAGGATTTGATCGACTTGCCCATCATGGATGACCCAACAATCATTGCCGCCATGGAATTGTTGGGCATGATCATGCCAGCAGTCTTTCTTGCCAACCCCACATTGCTGCCCTTTGTTTGCGCAAAAATTGTGAGCTTATCACTGCAGTCTGGCAATGCACCTGTTTCGAGTGTTGGCTATGCTACCTACGGCTTGGTTTTAGCCACGGGGTTGGGTCAGGTCGATCGGGGTTATCGCCTGGGGAAAATGGCCTTAGCTTTAATCGATCGGCTCGATACAAAAGCATATAAGTGCCTGACCATTCTTTTCTTTGCTGCCTGCGTCCAGCATCAGAAAGAGTCAATGACTTCCATGGCTGATTTGCTCAAGCAGGGATATTTAGCCGGAGTGGAAGCGGGTGACTTTTTATATGTAGGCTATTGTTTAGCCCACTGTTTTTATGCTCATTTTTATTCTGGAAAAGAATTAACTGCTTTTCAAGTAGAAGTTAATCAATTTTGTTCTGCCGTTGCTTCACTCAAGCAAGATAGTGCTTTGGCATACTTGCAAATGACGCATGAATTCTTAGATCGCTTGCTCGTAACGCACCACCAACCCACTCTCTTAGTGGGAGACAGTTACGACGAGACAAAAGTTTTTCCACAGCATCTTCAAAATCAGCAATTGACAGATCTTGGGATTGCTTATACCTATAAACTGATTCTGGCCTATTTGTTTGGTGATTATGATCGTAGCTTTGAATATATTAATGAAGTTAAGAAATATCTAGACAATATCGTTGGAATGCTACATGTTCCCGCTGTCCATTTCTATGGAGGGTTAACCTATTTGGCAGTGACTGTTGGCAAGCCTGAAAAAGAACGATTAGAATTACTTGCTTTGGCGGAGCAGCACTACGCTAGTCTATCGACTTGGGCAGAAAATGCCCCAATGAATTACCAACATAAGCTGGATCTTGTATCAGCAGAAAGACACCGGTTTTGGGGCAATATTTTGGAGGCAATTGATGATTATGAGCGAGCCGTTGCGGGCGCTAAAGCTAACGGCTTCGTTCAAGAAGAAGCGTTAGCCAATGAACTAGCGGCTAAATTCTATCTCGATTGGGGTAAGGAAAAAATCGCCGCTACCTACATGCAAGAGGCTTACTACTGCTATGCCCGCTGGGGAGCAAAAGCCAAGGTTATTGATTTAGAGCAACGCTACGCCCAGCTACTGCAACCCATTTTGCAAGCGGCCAATCAACCCTTCGCCCTTTTAGAAACCCTGGCAACGATCACAAATCCTGCTGATTCACCACGCGCCACCCCGCATGGAAGTTCTAGCGGCAGCATTAACCAAATGCTTGATTTTACTGCCCTGCTGCAAGTTTCTCAAAATCTGGTCAGCACGATCGCCCTGGATGAATTGCTGCAAACCCTAGCTCAGACGATGTTGAAAAACTCGGGAGCCAATCGATGTGCCTTGATCCTTTGGGAGGGCGATCGATGGCAGGTGAGAGTGATAGCAAACCCAGAGCAGGTGACATTGCAATCGACTCCCTTAGACGATAACCCCGACATTCCGATTAAGCTGATTCAATATGTCAAAAACAGGGTAGTGACGGTTGTGATCAATGATCTTGATACCGATTTACCCGTCATTGGTGATTACCTAAACTGCCATCAGCCCAAAAGCGCTTTGTGTTTGCCAATCCTTAATCAAGGAAATGTGCGGTCTATTTTATACCTGGAAAATCGATCAACCAGTGGCGTGTTTACCAGCGATCGGATCACTATTTTAAAATTTCTTTGCAGCCAAGCCGCTATTTCCCTGGAAAATGCTCGGCTTTATCAACAAGCTCAAACCTATGCTCAACAGTTGGAACAGTCCCAATTGCAAATGGTGCAGAGCGAAAAAATGGCTTCTCTCGGAAACCTAGTGGCGGGGGTGGCCCATGAAGTTAACAACCCGATCGGCTTCCTCAATGGCAGCATTAACAATGGCAAGGATCACGTCAAAGACCTACTAGAACATTTGTCCCTGTATCAACAGCATTATCCCAATCCGGTTGTGCCAATTCAGGATCATGCTGAAGATATTGACTTGGAATATATTTGCGAAGATCTACCTCAGTTGCTCAAGTCAATGCAAGGGGCAACCGATCGAATCAAATCGATTAGCACCAGCCTTCGCATTTTCTCTCGGGCCGATACGGAATATAAGGTGAGTGCAAATCTGCATGAGGGCATTGACAGCACGGTGCTGATTTTGAAATACCGACTCAAGGCAAATCCGTTTCGTCCAGCGATCGAGATCCAAACAAATTATGGAGACATCCCAGAAGTGGAGTGTTTTCCCGGGCAAATTAACCAGGTGTTCATGAATATCCTGGCCAATGCAATCGATGTGTTTGATGAAATGGTGCAGGGTCGATCGTTTAAGGAATTAGAAGCGCATCCCCAAATCATCACGATCAGTACAACGGTTGTTGATGATCAAGTCCAAATTTCAGTTCGGGATAATGGCAAGGGCATCAGCGAAGAGGTGCAAGCCAAAATCTTTGACCATTTGTTCACCACGAAAGGGGTGGGTAAGGGCACGGGGTTAGGGTTAACGATCGCCCGCCAGATTATTGAAGAAAAACATGGCGGTAGTTTGACGGTTCAGTCAGAGTTGGGACAAGGGACTGAATTTTTGATTCAACTGCCAATCAAGGGCTAGATCAGGCTGCAAAACATTGCTCAACGGCAATCACTTGATCGGGAAAGGCGATCGGGGCGATCGTTTTGCCAGGTTGCAGGATCAGCTGATCGCCATAACCGTCTGCACTAGGCGATCGGTAAATTTCCAAGTGGCGCTGCTCCAAGTCCACTAACCAATAGTCCCCGATCGCCTCGCGGGCATAGAGTGCGCCTTTGACCTGGCGATCGTAGCGAAACGTCTTGTTTGGTACTTCGATCAACAAGTTTTATCGTTCCCACATTCAACATCAGAATGATGGAAAGTACTATCATTCATGATAATGTAGACAATCAATAATTATCCACGACCATGTTTCAGTTCGGTATTGAGCATGAGGTCGCGTTGATTAATCCCGAAGGTCAACTGGCGGATTTCTCGCGAGCAAAATTTTCTGAACTAGCTCAAATTATTGAACGCCTGCCCTCATATGAAAATGATAGTAATCAGCTTCATATTGGAGACGCTGGAATCCGACAGAAGCGATGGTATCTTGAAGGAATGGAGAGATTTTCCAATACAGGAAAATTGATCGACTTTGTTCCAAAGGGAATCGAAATTAGAACAACAATCCATTCTGACATTCCAAGTGTAATTTCTGAATTAAAAAAAAGCTTTCATTTATTGCGTAAAGTATCCTTGGAGTTGGGTTTTTCTCCAGTTTTGGTGACATTTAATCCGAATCTGACTATTTTTGATCCCGAGCCTCCTTTTAATGAATATGAAACAAAATGTCTAGAAGCATTTCCTGAAGAACAAACAGATCATATTGCAATGCTCTCATATGGGCCAGATCTGAACCTGTCGTTAATAGGGATGTCGCCTGAGGAAATTATTGATACTGGTCAAAAACTGATTTACTACAGTCCTTATATTATCCCCTTTAGCTATAGCTCTCCTTTTTTTAGTGGTTCTCTATGGGATGGTTTGTCAATTCGGACATTTATACGAACGGGATTAAGGTCAACGGTTAGGGTTTTTCTAGAGAAGCCTGAACAACAGATTCCTACTCAGCCAATTTTGACAAAAATGGCACGTTTGCCAGCAGAAGTAGGTCGCATTGAATTTAAGGCGTTTGATAGTTGCGATGATTTTACAACATATGCAAGTTTATTAGCCCTGCTAAAGGGAATTGTGTTAGATAAATCATTGCTAGGTCGATCGGCTTTGCCTGATGTATCACTCCACCAAATTTCTGCGAAATTTGGATTTGATAATACGGTTATTTTTGACAATGCCAGTCGGGTTTTGCAAGCAGCGCAATCTGCGTTGCATGGTAATGGAGATCCGGATATAGAGCTTTTGACACCATTATTCACAAGCCTGGATCAGAGAAAAACACGATCACATGAGCTGATTGAGTCATTTCATAGGCTAGGCTCAATTGAGAAAGTCCTGCGAGATACTTACCAAGTATCGGGGCTAAACTCGATAACTTAGGAATGGTTGGCAACCATCGCTGACTTAGAGAAGTGCAGCCTAGGAATGAAGAATAGCTAAGATGTTATGTAGCCACTCTGCGATATGTTTCTCCATACGATTGTTGAGGATTTCGTTGTTTCTCGACTTGACCTGAAATAATCCGTGAAACTGTCATGGAGCGCTAAGTTTTAAGCTGCTATTTTGACCTATGCGATCGCTCTGTTTACAACTGCTGAATCATGACCATCTCGATCAATTAGTAGCGATCGACCAGCTCGCCTTGGGGGGGCTGTGGAGCGCCGACACCTATCGCCGGGAGCTGGATAGCCCGAATAGTGATTTGCTCGGGGCGATCGATCCGCAGGGACAACTGATCGGGTTTGGTTGCGCCTGGGCGATTGTTGACGAGTGCCACATCACAGCGATCGCCCTGCGACCGGAATTTCAGCGGCAGGGATTAGGTCAGGCCTTGCTGTGGGGCCTGTTGAGCTTGGCGCGGCAACGGGACATGAAACGCGCCACCCTGGAAGTGCGGCCGAGCAACCAAGCGGCCCTGTCGCTCTACGAAAAATTTGGCTTCCAAGAGGCCGGCCGTCGCAAACGCTACTACGCCGATGGCGAAGATGCGGCGATCCTGTGGTTAGGCAAGTTGGATTGGCCCCAGTTTGCCCAACAGCTCGATCGCACCGCTGCCGACCTGAGCGATCGACTGGCGCAACATCAGTGGCAGTGGTGGGGAGAAATTGTGCCCCCAACCGCCGGGGTCGGCAGCCCCCCAAGCCATGCGCTAGATTAAAAACCTATCTTTCAATCCTGCCCAACAGGTTCACCCAATTTTTGGAATTCACCCCAGTCCGCTGGCTCAATGGGGGTCTGCCAAATTCTGGCTAACGCTTGAGCTGGCCCATGTTTCACTCCCGATCGGGCCGTTTTGCCGCTGGCCCTTGCCATCAGCAATCCCAAGACCCGATTTTCAACCCAAACGTTCTTTAAAAATCCTAAAAGCATTCATCAATCCATCCCCCAGGATCGCCCAAAAGGCTTGATCCCCCCCTACCCCATCGGGGAACAAAATCCCCCGAAAGTTCATGGCAATTTCTCGAGTTCTTGAGCTTGCCAAGGGGAAGGCGATCGAGTTGGGGAAACCGCCCGATCGCCCCCCAATTGCCGGCCAGGTCAGCCCCAAACTGCCCAAACCGCGCGTGTTAAAATCAGATTTGCCAGCACTTCGCAGGTGATAGGGAACCGCCAATGTTTGAACGCTTCACTGAGAAAGCCATTAAGGTGATCATGCTCGCCCAAGAAGAGGCCCGCCGCCTGGGTCATAACTTCGTGGGCACCGAGCAAATCCTTCTCGGACTCATTGGCGAAGGCACTGGTGTAGCCGCCAAAGTCCTGAAATCCATGGGTGTCAACCTCAAGGACGCTCGGATTGAGGTCGAAAAAATTATCGGTCGCGGCTCCGGTTTCGTGGCTGTGGAAATTCCCTTCACGCCTCGGGCCAAGCGGGTTCTGGAACTGTCGCTCGAAGAGGCCCGCCAACTGGGCCACAACTACATTGGCACAGAGCACCTGCTGCTGGGCCTGATCCGCGAAGGAGAGGGGGTCGCGGCCCGAGTGCTGGAAAATCTGGGCGTTGACCTGTCGAAGGTGCGCACCCAAGTGATTCGGATGTTGGGCGAAACGGCGGAAGTGACTGCCGGTGGCTCCCAAGGCCGCACCAAGACCCCAACCCTGGATGAGTTTGGGGCCAACCTGACCCAACAGGCCGCTGAAGGCAAGTTGGATCCGGTGGTGGGTCGCCAGAAGGAAATTGAGCGGGTGATTCAGATTTTGGGTCGCCGCACCAAAAACAACCCGGTGTTGATCGGGGAGCCGGGCGTGGGTAAAACCGCGATCGCCGAAGGATTGGCCCAACGGATTGCCAATGGCGATGTGCCGGACATCCTGGAAGACAAACGGGTCGTGACGCTGGATATCGGTCTGTTGGTGGCCGGGACCAAGTATCGCGGGGAGTTTGAAGAGCGCCTGAAGAAGATCATGGATGAAATTCGCCAGGCCGGTAACGTGATCCTGGTGATCGATGAAGTCCATACCCTGATTGGGGCGGGGGCCGCCGAAGGGGCGATCGATGCGGCGAATATCCTGAAGCCGGCCTTGGCGCGGGGTGAGCTGCAATGCATCGGTGCAACCACCCTGGATGAGTATCGCAAGCACATCGAGCGGGATGCGGCCCTGGAGCGGCGCTTCCAGCCGGTGATGGTGGGTGAGCCGACCGTGGACGAAACGATCGAGATCCTGCGCGGCCTGCGGGAACGCTATGAGCAACACCACAAGCTGAAGATTTCCGATGAAGCGCTGGAGGCGGCGGCTAAGCTGTCCGATCGCTACATCAGCGATCGCTACTTGCCCGACAAGGCGATCGACTTGATCGACGAAGCCGGATCGCGAGTGCGGCTGCTAAATTCCCAACTGCCCCCGGCCGCCAAGGAATTGGATAAGGAGCTGCGGGAAGTCCTCAAGCAAAAGGACGAAGCCGTGCGATCGCAGGACTTTGACAAGGCCGGCGAGCTGCGCGACAAGGAAATGGAAATCAAGCAGCAAATCCGCAACATCGCCCAAACCAAGAAGTCGGAAGAGCGCACCGACGACCCCTTGCAGCCGATCGTTGACGAGGAAGACATCGCCCACATCGTCGCTTCTTGGACGGGTGTGCCGGTGAACAAGCTCACCGAGTCCGAATCCGAAAAGCTGCTGCACATGGAAGACGTGTTGCACCAGCGGCTGATCGGCCAAGACGAAGCGGTGAAAGCCGTGTCCCGCGCCATTCGTCGGGCCCGCGTGGGTCTGAAGAACCCCAACCGCCCGATCGCTAGCTTCATCTTCTCTGGCCCCACCGGGGTTGGGAAAACCGAGCTGACCAAGGCCTTAGCAGCCTACTTCTTCGGCTCCGAGGAAGCGATGATCCGCCTCGACATGTCGGAATACATGGAGCGGCACACGGTCTCGAAGCTGATCGGTTCGCCTCCGGGCTATGTGGGCTACAACGAAGGCGGCCAACTGACGGAAGCCGTGCGTCGTCGCCCCTACACTGTGGTGCTGTTCGATGAAATCGAAAAGGCCCACCCCGATGTGTTCAACATGCTGCTGCAAATCTTGGAAGATGGTCGCCTGACCGATGCCAAGGGCCGCACGGTGGACTTCAAGAACACCCTGATCATCCTCACCTCGAACATCGGTTCTAAGGTGATCGAAAAGGGTGGCGGCGGTCTGGGCTTCGAGTTTGGCGAAGACCAAGCCGAGTCTCAGTACAACCGGATCAAGTCCCTGGTGAACGAGGAACTGAAGAACTACTTCCGCCCCGAGTTCCTGAACCGCTTGGACGAAATCATCGTCTTCCGCCAACTGAGCAAGGACGAGGTGAAGGAAATCGCCGAAATCCTGCTCAAGGAAGTGTTTGCTCGCTTGACCGAGCGCGGCATCACCCTGGCGGTGACCGACAAGTTCCGCGAACGCCTAATCGAAGAGGGCTTCAACCCCAGCTACGGGGCGCGGCCACTGCGTCGGGCAATTATGCGCCTGCTGGAAGATGTGCTGGCGGAGGAAATCCTCTCCGGCCGGATCAAGGATGGCGACACAGCGACGATCGACCTGGACGAAGACCGCAACGTGAAGGTGGAAGTGACGGCCGGTGCGCCGCCCGCTGAAACCCGCGAGCTGGTGGGTCAAGGGGCTGAGTAACTCTGAACCGAGCGGAACCAGAACGTGAAACGCGATCGGCTCGATCGCGCTCAGGTTTAGTTCAGCTCAGTTCCAGCCCTTGATGGGGATGCACTAATGCTTATTTGTGAAAGGGTGGCCTCAACGGGTCGCCCTTTTACGATTTTTGCTGGTATTTGCTGGGGCCAGTTCTGGATGCAGATGGCTGAATGCCACCAAGGGATCACCGCTGACCGATGGGGCGACATCGATCGCACTGACCACAGCGCCAGTTAGCCGACTTGGGCGGTAACCCCAACGCTTGCAACAAAAAGCGCCACCGACAACCCCGATCACCCCCGTAGCGACGCATCGAAAGCTCAACCGATCGACCCGTGCGGGCTTGGTGGGCGATCGCCGCTGACCACTGCCCCGACCATTGGTAGTGGAACGGATCGAGCCAGTCCAGTTGACCGAGGGCATGGAGCCAACTGAGGGCGATCGCCCCTTCAGCAAACTGATCGGCAATTTCAGCGATCGCGCCTTCCTGGGGCAAACGCCGAGCCACAAGGCCCAAATTTTGAATTTGTTGGCGGGTTTGTTGCTGAAAGTGGCGATCGAGCCGTCGATCGGTGCTGTCCAGCCAGCCGGTGGGTTCACTGACCAACAGCAAAATATCGGCCGGCTGCCCATCTCGGCCGGCGCGACCAATTTCTTGCACATATTCCGCCGGGATTAGCGGCCGATGCCAATGCACAATCCAGCGCACATCGGGGCGATCGATCCCCATGCCAAAGGCGCTGGTGCAGACCAAAAAGGGCAACTCACCCCCCACCCACTGAGCTTCCAACCGGCGGCGATCGGGCGGTGGCAACCCGGCATGATAGGCGGCTGTCTGGTGGCCCCGATCGCGCAACTGTCGGGCCAAGTCTTCGCAGGTTTGGCGGCTGCGGGCAAAAACCAGGCCCCCTTGGCCGGGGCGATCGCGCAACCACCGCTGCAAACGCCACTGACGCTGGGCGGGAACCCAACAGCGCTGCACCTGTAATCGCAGGTTGGCCCGATAGGGAGATTGCTCAAACCGGGCTGGGTTCCGCAACCCCAAAACTTGGGCAATGATGGCACGATCGGTGGGGGTGGCGGTGGCCGTGAACGCGGCGATCGGGATTGGCTTTTGGGCCGCTGCTTCCAGGGTCTGGCGGGCAATCCCTAACCGGCGATAGGCGGGCCGAAAGGTTTCGCCCCACTGGGCCAAGCAATGGGCCTCATCGATCGCCAGGCCCTGAATTTGGGGAGCCAACCGCAACAACCGTGACCAAACTCGCTGGCTGAAAAGGGTTTCGGGCGACAGATACAGCAATCGCAACTGGCCCCGCTCCAAGCGATCGAGCACCGCTTTTTGTTCCGATCGAGGCACTTCGCTATGCAGGGTGGCGGCCGGCAATCCCTTGGCCCGCAGGTCTGCCACTTGCCGATCCATCAGCGACACCAAGGGCGACACCACCACAGTCAAGCCCGATCGCAACAGGGCCGGCAATTGAAAGCACAAAGATTTACCGGTTCCCGTGGGCAACAGGGCCCACAGATCCCGCCCTTGCAAAATGGCTTGAATAATGTCGCCCTGGGGGCCGCGAAATCCGTCGTAGCCCCACAGGGTTTGAAAGAGCGATCGCGCCCGTTGCCACTCATCCATCCCGATCGCGCCTCTGCCCCGAATGCCGCGCCGTTCGTCAATGGCCTAAACCGAAGCCAGGGGGCGATCGGCCGGTTGGGGATCAACTTTGCTGCACACCTCGTAGAAATTCGTGACCGGCGGCTTCAGGAAAAGGTGAGCCATTTTGGCAAAAATTGCCTCGCAAGCTTCATTGCGATTGGCATCCATATCATCAATGTTGTCCCAAAAGATCACCGCAATGCCGCGATCGCTGTTGGTCTCTTGCAGCAAATAAGCCCCTTCAAAACCCTGTTTGTAGGTGGAAACTGCCGCTTCAAACAGTTGTTGAGCCTCGGCAAATTTGCCCGGCCGAAATTCCCCGATCGCCACGTAGGCATATTGATGCTTCAGGAAGTCTAGAAATTCGCTCATAATGTTCGTCGAGTCCTCACGGTGCTTGCTTAAGGCCAGCCTAACTCGATCCCCTGGCGTAACTTGAAAAAGCCGATCAAACATCACTGACTTGTAGCGAATTGCAATGCTTTGCAACCTCTCTGTTCGCTAACTTTACGAAGCAATAATCAAAGCGATACTAAAGGTCATAATCAGCCAGTTGAACCAATCAACTTTCGACCAGATTTTTTTTGTTAACTCAGTTAATTCGGCTAACTGGGTTAACTCGGTTAACGGCGCGATCGGGTGACTGCCCAAAGTCCCAAAAATCCCAGACCCACGCCGCCCACACCCAACCACACCAGTTCCCCAGAATGCCATGGGGTCTCGGTGGTCGTTTCAGCAGCGGCCACTGGTGAGGCGATCGCAGCGGCCACGGGAGCGGGACTGGCCGCAGGGGCAGCTCCGGCCAGCACGGTGGTTTCGTATCGAAACTCAAAGGGTTGAAAGTCACCCGGTTGTTTCGGCTGGCCTTTCAGCACCAAATCATAGGCCCCCGCTGCCGGGAACACGGTGGTTGCGCCGGGCATGTTTTGAAACCCTTCGGCGGCCTTGGGTGTGAGGGGCGGTTGCCAGGGTTGGGGGGCTGTCGGACTCTGCAAGCGGGGGCTGATGGTCAGTTGGCAGTTGCAGCGATCGAGGGGGATCGTTGCGCCGCCTTTGCGCGTGAGGCTAAACCAAATGGTGGCCGGCTCCCCCGATCGGGGATTATGGTCGGGTTCCAAGTGAAACAGGGCGGCCACATCGGCTCCCGTCTTCACCTGGTGGGCCCCCGAAGGCCAGGCCAGGCCAAACCCCAGCCCGATCGCACCCAAGCCAACGCTCATCCAGCGAGCTGCCCGGTTCATGCGGCTTGCCCCAGATAGGCTTCCAAAACCCTTGGATCCGCTTGGATCATGTCCGGGGAGCCATCCGCTAAATTCTGACCATCCGCCAAAACCCACACCCGATCGCACAGGGACATAATCACATCCATGTTGTGTTCCACAATCAGGAAGGTCAGTCCCTCCCGATTCCAGGTTTGGATTCGATCGCAGATTTGCTCAATTAGGGCTGGGTTCACACCGGCCGCTGGCTCATCGAGCAACACCAACTTGGGTTGCACCATCAGGGCCCGCCCCATTTCCAGCAATTTTCGCTGCCCACCGGACAGGGAACCGGCATATTCCCGCGCCATGTGGGCCAGGCCGATCGCCTCCAACAGTTCCATGGCTCGCAATTCCAAGTCCCGCTGCTGGCGACGGATGCGGCTGCTTTGGGTCCAAACTTCCCAAAACCGTTCGCCCCGTTGATCTTGGGCTGCCAAAATCATGTTCTCCAGCACCGACAGCCGGGAAAGCACCCGCGCCACCTGAAAGGTTCGCACCATCCCCTGGCGGGCAATTTGGTGGGGCGACAGGTTGTGAATGGGTTGCCCATCCAAAAACACTTCACCACTATCGGAGGGAATGAAGTTAGAAAGCAGGTTAAAGAGGGTGGTTTTGCCTGCTCCATTGGGGCCAATCAGGCCGGTAATACTGCCCGATCGCACCTCAATGTTGGCTCCCTTCACGGCTTTCAGGCCCCCGAAGCTTTTGCAAAGCTGCTTGGCTTGCAGCAGGGGCCGAGCAGGCAGGGTTTCGGTCATTTGGGGCCGATCGCTGGTGGAAGGGGTCATGGCAACGGGCGACTCAAGGGGCAACGGGCCCCACGGGGCCCCACAAACACGGGACTGGCGGGATTCGAACCCGCGACCTAGCGCTTAGGAGGCGCTTGCTCTATCCATCTGAGCCACAGCCCCAAATCCAAATTTCAGACCGATTATAGGCGAATTTTTTGCGTTGCTTTGGTTAAGACGGCAACGGTTACGGTGGTGGATTGGCCTCAGGGGCGATCGCCTGGAGGGTCAAACGGTAATGGTAGAGGGCCACGGGGCGGTTGCGGGTCACGGAGGCATAGCGATCACGCGGGGCCAGATAAACAGCCGTGAACTGATCGGCTTCAATCGCGTCCGGGGCGGTGCGGCGATAATCCGTGGTGGTTTCCACCGCGTTGGCATAGACCGATCGCCCCTGTTGAGTCCCCTCGTTTTGAAAGGACTGCACAATCACTTCCGTGGCCAGAAACCGTCGATCGCTCGGGGTTTCGCTGGCTCGATCGGTCACGGTGGAGACCAAGGCCCGCTGATTGGCCAACTTCAAAATCTGCTCGTTAGGGTTGCCCGGATCCGCCACCACCCCAGCAATGGCCCTTCGTCCCAGGTAGGCCGCGGCAATGTTCAACCCGTTAAAGGCGCGATCGGCCACAATTGGGGCCCGATCGGGCGGTTGATATTTCCGCAGGGGAAAAGCACTCAGGGCCGGCGCAATGGTTTGGGGGCCAAATCGCACCGCAAAGCTCACGGGCTGGCCCAGGAGCGATCGATTGCTCTCAAAACCGGGGGTAACAATTTCCGGCGCGAACGGAGCCGATAACTCCAGCAACGTGCTGGTGGCCTGCCAGTCACCCGCCATCCATGGGGGATAGATCAAGTCTCCGGCGGCGGGCTTGGTGGGGGGCTTAGTGACCCAATAGGGAAAGGCATTGACCCGATCGAGCAGGGGGCCCGCCTGGGCCACAGAGGGCCAACCCAACCAAGCCATGACCCCCCAACAAAGGGCCAAACCCAGGGCAAACCAACGGCTGAACCCTCGGCTTTCCGACCGTTTCGATCGCCGCGTCACCCCACTACCACCCCGTTTGGAAATTCATGAACAGCCCCACAAAAAACGCCAATTGGGCCGCCAGCACAAACATATACAGCACCGCCCGGGGCCGAAAAATCGACAGCAACAGCCCGATCGCCTTCAGGTCAATGATGGGGCCAAACACCAAAAAGGACAGCAGAGAACCGCTGGTGAACGCGCCCGAAAAGGACAGGGCAAAGAAGGAATCCACGGTGGAACAAATGGAAATCACCGCCGCCAACACCATCATGGCGATGATTGAAGTGACGGGCCCTTGTCCCAAACTGAGCACCACTTCGCGCGGCACCGCCACCTGCACCACCGCCGCGATCGCGCTGCCCAAAATCAACACGCCGCCCAGTTCCCGCAGCTCTCGCACCACGTTCTCCAAAAACAATCGCCAGCGTTCGGCTCCGCTCATGCGCTCGCGCGATCGATCCACCGCCAAGGACTGCATCGTGGCCAATGAAGACTCCAGCGGTTTGCCCGTGGTGACTCCTGGCCAGTAGGTTCCCGAGGTGAGCAAGCCCCGCTCTTGGGCCACTCGCTCAATGCCCGTTAGCTCGCGCGATCGCAGCATGGAACGGGCCAAACCCGGATTCAGAAAAGGTCGTAAATCCTTTTGGGCCCCAAACACACAGCCCACAATCACCGCAATCAGCAAGGCTGCCAAAACCCGAAACACCACCAATTCGGGACGATCGCGAAAGGCAGTCCAGGTGGCCCAAATGGCCACCGGATTGGCCGTGGGCGCAGCCAGCAAGAACCCCACCGCCACCGGGGCCGGAATTCCCTGCAACAACAGCCGCCGCGCCACGGGCACATTGCCACATTCACAGACCGGAAAGCAGAAACCCATCACGCTGCCTGCCAAGGCCCCCAAAACGGGATGGCGCGGCAACAGGGAAATTAAGCGCCCTTCGTCAATGAACAATAACAGCGCGCTCGAAAACACCACTCCCATGAGCAGGAAGGGCAGTGCCTCCACAATTAGGCTCAGGAACAGCGTAAAACCAGCGTTGAAAGCGCGATCGAGCGGCATTCAAATCTCCAAGCTCACTGTCGGAAACCAACAAGGCCCTGGGCCCCATCGACCGGCGATGCTACGGGGCGATTGTACCGTATCGATGTTAACGAACTGACCTGGAATCAACCGCCAACTAGCCGCCAACTAGTCGCCAATTAGCGGCCCAGCCCCCCTGAATTAGCCGTCCATCAACCCAGTTGGGCTGCCGCTGCCTCGGATACTTGGGCGATCGAATCTTGGCTGAGGGTCTCCAGTGCGGCCCGGGCCTCGGGTGTGTTGAATTGCCCCAAGGTGAGGGCTAACCGGTGGCGCACCTGCCAATCACTGCTGTCCATAAACGGCAACAGATGGGGCAAGGCGCGATCGTCCGCCAACTCGCCCAGGGCCCCAATCGCCCCCAGCCGCTCCAATTCATTGTCCGAAGCCAAGGCCGACAACAGCACATCCACCGCCCGGAGGTCGCCCAATTCTCCCAGGGCTGAAAGGATGCTGAAGCGCACCAGCCATTCCCCGCTGGATTGATACAAGGTCACCAAGTCTTCGTAGGCCGCCGTCAGCTTCAAGCCACCGAGGCAGTCGGCCGCCGCGGCCTGCACGTCCGGTTCTGGATCCGACAGCAACCCCCGCAGCAGTTCCAGCGATCGATCGGGATCTTGCCCGCCCAAGCTGTCAAACTGGCTTACCGCCGCATAGCGAACTCGAGTGTTGGCATCCCCGATCGCCAGTTGAATCAGCGCAAATCCTTGATCCGGCGGTAGGGCACGAATGTCATTCACCGCCCGCAGGCGATCGCTCAAATTCTCAGAATGCAACAGCTCGCGAATTTGGTCAGGCGTGGCAGTCATAACAGCGTCATTTAAAGAACGTAGTCAAACAGAGATTAATTCAACAAACCAACCAACCAACCATTAACCCGGCCCCAATTCTGGCCAGGCAATGGGCGAAACAGGCGATCGCCCTTGGGCCCAAAGATGGGGAAGCATTTTCGGTAACTCTCCAGCAACTATACGGAAAAACCGCAGAAGCTTCATGGCCCTGCGATCCCCGTCCAAAGACTTGGCAGGGCTTTCAGCGCTGGGATCGCCATTTCTTAAACATACTGACAGATCCCCAGGCAAGTGGTCGCATAAATTTAAAACATAAATTCAAGAGCTGTTACCTGAAATAGCAACTCGCCGCATTTCTGATACGAGGCTGTTATATTCATCAGCCATTACTCAACGAATGAGTAAACATTGATTGCAACAGAGACTATCCTCAAAAACTCGATGGTAGATTAACAACATGAAGCGAGAGAGCTTCAGCTCCGAAACAGCCTCCTAACGACTCCTGTTGAAGAGTCAATTGCAAATAGTTTGATTGCAAAACGCTGTTTTTCGTTCAAGATCGAGCAATAGCACCCTGCTGAGACGCTCATTTCTCCCCAGCTTAATTATCCAGGGAATTTCGGTTTAAGTTGCTGAAACAGCAATCTTCAACCTTCATGAATCCTGTGTGAATCATGGCAGTGTTGAGACCGAATCCGCTAAGGATCAACGTATGAGAGGAGAACAGAAGCAGTCTATCGCCTGGGTGCTATTCTCGTTTTTGGATTTGGGATTGAATCCAATTGCGCAAATAATCATCCACCAGATCCGGCACTTCATCGTGGGGACAATGGCCCGCATTTAAAAAGTGCTCCGTGATCTGATCGAAGTATTGATGAAACTGAGCCGATCGCGCCCTGATTTGCATCCAAGGATCTCCTTCGCCCCACAGCAACAGCAAGGGAGATTGCAACTTGCCCAGGAGTTGATCGACGTTTTCGCCCCGAGGGGATTTAAACACCGAAGCGAACACTTTCACGGCTCCCGGATCGCAAGAAGGGCGATAAATTTCTTCCACCAGGCGATCGGTCACGGCGGTTTGATCTAAATACACCTTTTGCAGTGTTTTGCGAATGGTGGATTTGCGTCTGGCATTTTGAAACAGTAAATAGCTGGGCAACGGCTGCAACAGCACATTCCGAATCAGCGATCGAACCAGTTTTTGGAACCCATTGGGCTGGGTTTGGGTTGTGGTTTCCGTGAAGGGGCCCGCACTGTTGAGCAGGGCAACCCCACAAACCGATTCGGGATGATTGGCAGCCACACAAAGGGACGCATAGCCCCCCAAGGAATTTCCGGCGATCACCACCGGTTTGCCAATCACCTGCTGAATGAACTCCTGGAGCTGCTCTTGCCACAGTTGACTGCTGTAGACCCAATTGGGCTTGGCCGATCGCCCAAAACCCAACAGGTCGATCGCCCAGACTTCAAAGTCTTGCTGAAGATCCGCGAGGTTTTTGCGCCAATGATCCGTCGAAGCCCCAAACCCATGCACCAACAGAATGGGCGGTTGCTGGGGATGGGCCGTTCTCGATCGCACGTAGTGAATCGCCTGATCGCGCCACTGCCAAAACTGACTGGGGGGCGCATCGGCCGCCGCCAATTGAGCACGGCGATCGAGATTCGGGGCGATCGGGAGATTCACAGCAGTCATGGGGCTAAATTTAGGGAGCGCTTGTAAATTTATGTAAACATTCTAGCGCCAAGCTCAAATCTTGTCGCGATCATGGAACTTCTACACGCCTCACACCAGTCAGGGTGTTATGAATTCAATCACAGTGTTCACCAAATCAAAATAGATTAAAAGATTTGGCTGAAATAAGGATTTGCTCTATGGCAGATGCTAAAACAGAGTTTCTTTTGGGATCTGGATAGAGACCGTTTTTGGACAAGTTTGGACAAGCTTGTTCTGAGCGAAATATCGAATCACGAAACTTTGGCCCCTGTTCACAGTCGGTTTTTATTTACACACAGCGTCTCCCGATCTTGTTTGTAAATAAAAACTTGTGAGCAAAAGCTTGTAAACACAAACTTGTGAACTTGATCTTGAATAGTCAAGAGATTGCGCGATTAGCTCGCGCGATCGATTGGTCTGTTCTTTGAAATTTGGAACTGCTCCCCCCACTGGCCGGGAGCCAGTTTCGCTTGCCCATTAACCCTAGTCAGGACTCAACCCAATGACAGCCTTGAATAGCTTGTTTGATGAATCCTTTTATTTGGCAGCCTATCCCGACGTGGCAGCGGCCGTTCGCAATCGCCAACAGGCCAGCGGTTTGCAACATTTCCTGAATTCAGGGATGCGGGAAGGACGCACAGCCATCAGCCGGTTCTATAGCCAACCCGATCGGGAGTTGGCCTATCGCCAAGCCTATCCCGACGTGGATGCCGCCATTCGATCGGGTGGTTTGGCCTCCGGTTTGCAGCACTATTTCCAGTCAGGAGAATCGGAAGGCCGCAGCCTGTTTCCCCGCGCGTTTGATGAGCAGTGGTATCGCAAACGGTTCTCGGATGTGAACAACGCTGTCGCCCAAAAAACCTTTACTTCTGGATTAGAACATTACTTACGATTTGGGCGCGGCGAACAGCGTGCCCCCTCAACCTTCTTTGACTTCGACTATTTCCAAGCCTATCCCGATATAAAAGCGGCCAGGGACAACGGTGCAGCGTTTTTATCGGGTTGGGATCACTTCAATCAAGCGGGCCGCATTGAAGGGCGAGTAGCCACATTTTCGGGAACCAAGGGCAATGATTTGGTGGTGGGAAATGGGGCCCTCGATACGCTCACAGGGGTCGAAATGGATGCGGGACGATGCTTTGTGGGCGGCACGTTAACCGGTGGCCAATGCCGAGAATATCTCTCCTTGGGAGCCAATGAACTGGACACATTGACGGGCGGGCCCGGTGTGGATTCCTTTGAAGTGGGCCGCCAACTCACCACCCGATTTGGCATCAACTACAGCCCCTTTTACACCGCTGCTGGCAATTCAGATTTTGTGCGCATTCAGAATTTTGAACCGGGCAAGGATCGCTTGATTTTGGGAACTAAGCAGGGAGATCCTGGCTTTAATGTGTCAGGCACTGAATTTGTCAGCGCCCCGGATGGTGTTTATGTTTATGCCCGGTCTCCGTTTCTGACGGGTGGGGCTGACCTGATGGCGATCGTGGAGGGGGCTAATCTGGATGCTAGTGATGTGTTAGTCAGCACAACTTTCTTGGGTAGCTAGTTTGGAGAGCGACTGGCTGGGGCCACCGCTCTCCTTGCAATTTCCTCGTTTCTTTTGGTCGGTGGTTCCTCAACGCCGATCGAGATTGAGATCGGCCAGGCGATCGAGCAGGGGCTTGGCCATCCAATTCAAGCCCACCTTAATTTGATGTTCTAGGGTAGGCATTCGGTACAGATACACCAGTCGCCGCAGGGCATAGGCCAGGGGCCCATCCAATTGCACCCCCAGGCCGGTGAGGGTGGCGCTGGTGTTGCCGAGGGCCAACATTTCGCCCAAATGCTGATATCGGAACGGCAGCAGGGGCCGATCGCACAGAGAAGCCCAAAGATTCCAGCCCACATAGTCTCCCGCTTGCAAGGCCGCTTGGCCGGTGCTGGGCACGGGACTGCCTTGGGGGTCATTGGCATCGCGCATTTCGGCAATGTCCCCGAGGGCGAAAATTTCGGGATGGTCGATCGCCTGGAGGGTGGGTTCCACCAACAGTTGATCGCGACCATTTTTGGGCAAGGGCAAACCTCGAACCAGCTCAGGCACTCGGTTCCCCACCGTCCAAATGGTCAGCTCCACGGGAATATCTTCTAGGCGGCCGCGATAGTCGAGCATGATGCGATCAGGGCCGATGTCGCGCACACTGGTTTCCCAATCAATCCAAATACCACGCTGTTCTAAGGCCTTGTCAGCCGCTTGGCGATTAAAGTTGGGCGAATTGCGCAGAATTTGATCGCTTTGTTCAATTAGCCGCAACCGTCCGCGATCCTGAAGTCGATCGGCAAGTTTGCAAGCCAGTTCCACACCGCTGTAGCCGCCACCCACAACCGCCACCCGGATTTTGTCGCGATCGGTCGCTTCCAGGGCCCGCAACCGATCTTCCAACCGATAGGCATCGGCGATCGACCGGAAAGGCAGGGCATGTTCCGCCGCACCGGGAATCCAGTCCATCGGCGTTTCGCAGCCCAGGGCCAACACCAACCGATCGTAGGTCAAGGTTTGCGGTTGGCCGGTGACGGGGCTGAGGCTCACCTGCCGCTGTTGAAGGTCGATCGCCTCCACGGTTCCTTGCACAAACCGCACTTGGGTTCCGGCCAGCAACTCCGCAAAGGGCGGGGCCACCTCCCAGGATTGCAGCTCACCGGTCATCAACTCATACAGCAAGGGCAAAAACACGAATCGATCGCCCCGATCAACCAACAGAATTTCCGGGCGATGATCTCCCCAATCCAAGCGATCAAGGCGGAGGGCCGCATACAAACCCCCAAAGCCCCCTCCCAAAATCACAATCCGTGGGCTAGTGCTGTGAGCGGTCATAGGCTGGCGAGAAATAGAACTTGAAAGCAAATAATCGATCGGCCCAAGGGCGCGATCGAGCCGGGCCATCCACAGCCCCCAACCCCTTCAGTGTAGAAAAGCTGTGGTCTTTTTGGGCGGTTCGCCGTGCATTCGCCGTGCATTCGTAGCTGTTGATTAACCCATTCGCCAAGCCAACGCCAGCCGATCGCCACAGCATTGTCAAACGGAGTTGCCATCCTAAAGGAGTTCAGCGCCTCAACACTCTTTAGCGCTTCAACACCATCAGCGCCCCAACACCATGCAGAAACTCCCTTCTCTCCAATTTTCGGGTCAACTGTTTTCGGCGGAAACCCTGTTTCAGTGGGTCGATCGCCTGTCCGATCGCCTCGGGTTGAGCCAGCCGCCCGTGGTCACCCGCGAACAGTTGCAAGCCTGCCCGCCCCAGAGCCTCGGCCGGGAATGGATTGAGTTAGTCACCCGCCATGGTTATCCCTTGCTCACCAGCGGCCCCCGTCGCAAGCAATTGCATGATGCGATCCATGTGCTGACCGGTTATGGCACCGATGATTGGGGAGAGTTGGAAGTGCAAGTTTTTCTGTTGGGCTGCAAATTTCGCCATCTCCATTTGCCGATTGTGGCCGGCCTGTTACGGCGATTGGGGCGATCGGGACAACTCACCGGCCCATGGCGCGATCGAGTCCAGGCCGCCTATCGTCGCGGCCAAGCGGCCGCCGACACCTTCGATCCTGACAACTGGCCCGCTGAATACCTGCTGGATATGCCCGTGGTCACCGTCCGTGAATGCTTGGGAATTCCCGCCCAATAGCCTTCTCTGGTGTCCTGGTTAGGTGATCTGGTTTTTCAGAAATAACGGCGATTTCGTTGATTTCGTTGTTGGTTGTCCAGTCCCTCTCCCGACTTGGGAGAGGGATTTAGGGTGAGGGTTTTGATTGATGCAAGAGGTCTAGTTTCTCAATGGAGACGGGGACTTCGCAGTTCCTGCTCCACCGCGATCACCCAAATATTTTTCCAACAGCGCCACAATTTTTTCCTTGCGAGGCGGCTTGGGCAAAAAGTCCGTAGAACCAACCAACTTGGCCCGCACGCGATCGACCAACCCATCTTGCCCCGTCAAAATCGTGACCGGCGTATCGCGAAATCCTTCTAAGCGACGAATCTGAGTACAAATCTCATACCCATTCACTACCGGCATATTCAAATCCAAAAAGATGAAATCCGGTCGGTGTTTGCGCAACAACGGAATCGCCTGCACCGGATCCTGCGTTGACACAAACCGATAACCCGCATGGGTCACAATATTTTCCAAAGACCGACAAATTACCATACTGTCATCAATGCAGGCCACCAGCGCCCCCGCCGTTGGTTCCAACAAGCCCGAAAGGGGATTGGGTAAATCTGGCAAGCTCCGAAATTCCACCGCATTTTGTTGCAAGAAATAGCGCAAAATGCGAATGGCCACCATCGAAGATTGTTGCAGCTTAACGTCAATATCCCAAAAGGTTCGCTGACCATTAAATAGTGGTTGCAAGCTATAGAAAGATGTGCTTTCCGTTTGTTCTTGAATTTTGGTATTCAAAGCCGACGAATCTTTCAACATTGGTGCGCGATTGCTGTAGTCCAAATCCAAACCCAGCAGTTGCCAGCGCTGCCAAAGCTGTTCCGCCACCTGCATCAAAGACTGGACTTCGCATTGCTCCAAAGTCACCTGGGATCCGGTGTCATGATCCAACAGGGGAAAGGGCTGCCAATTAAATTGTGGCTCCATCATGCTGGCCGCCGTAAAGAGCATTTCCTTGGCCGCCGTGCAGACAATATCGCGAGCCTGCTCTGGGTTAATTTCTTCGGCTTTCAGGCCACGGGCCAGGGTGAGCTGTTCCCAAAAACGCAATTCTGAAGGGCTGGCGAATTCAATCCGAATTCGGCTGGGGCGAAATTGCGGGCAACTGCGTTTGATGGCGCGGCTCCAGCGACGCACACGGTGAATTTCGCAGGTGGGATAACCGAGTTTGCCACGGTAAAACGGGAGCAACCAGGTGTGCTTGGTGTCGGTAAGCGACAGAACACCCGAGAGCTGCTTGGCATTGATCGTTGTCAGCAACGCCCTCAGTCTAGAAATCCCTGATGTTTGCCTCAACATCAACTCTGCGTATCCTCGTACCCTCGATAATTGGCAATGGCTGATTCAGATGGGTGACGATCGCCCTCGGTCTTTGACTTACCCCAAGCATAAATCGATCACTGCGGGCGATCGGTTGTCTGTGATCAGTTGTTAGCGATTGTCAGCGATCACTGGCGCTTGCTCGGTGGGCCTGCGACCAGTTGTTAGCGATCGGTGGTCGGTTACTGGTCAATCGGTTACTGGTGAATGGGTATCCGTGATCGTAGGCTTATTCGGCCGACTCGATCCGAGGGGTCACGGGCCGAATAATTGCTTTTTCGCTCAAAATCCGCAAAAGCCGGACTTTAAGCCACCAATTTTGCGCCTAGGCGGAGACAGCCTCAATAATGCCGAGTTGGCGAGCTTTGGAGGGGTTTGAAACCCGGTTGACTCGCAGCACAGCAGATGGGTCACGAAGTTTGGCCAACTTTGACCATAGAAGATGGTTCAGACGATGGTTGGGTGATAGTTGCATCAAACCAACTTGGGTGCAACGATCGAGATCATCGATTCCACTGATCGGAGCAACTGGCGATCGGAGCAACTGGCCGGTGAGGGTATGTGACGGCTGGGCGAATCGATCAGGCCCATGGCAATCAAGCTAGGCCAGAACGGGCTAGGTCAGAACGGACTAGGCAGATCGGGGCGTGGAAACAAGCCGTCCATCTTCAACGGAAACGAGGCGATCGGCAATATCAAGAATGCGATTGTCATGGGTCACCATCAAAATTGTGCAACCCTGCTGCTTGGCGAGGCCCTGCATGAGGTTAACCACTTCCCGGCCAGATTGACTGTCGAGGGCGGCGGTTGGCTCGTCAGCCAACACGATTTTGGGATGGCTGGCAAGGGCGCGGGCGATCGCCACCCGTTGCTTTTGCCCACCGGATAAATCGTCGGGATAGTAATCCGTGCGATGACCCAAACCCACAAGTTCTAGCATCTCGATCGCGCGCGATCGCATCTCCTGAACAGTCCAACCCACATGCAGGGACAGACTCATTTGCACGTTTTGGGCAGCGGTCAGACTGCGGTGCAAGTTGTGTGCTTGGAAGATATAGCCATTGTATCGTCGCGCCAAGACCAATTCTTCGGAGCTGGCCCCGTGGAGTTCTCGCCCCAACACGCTCAGGTGTCCTTCCTGGACGGAGCGCAAACCGCCAATCAGCGTCAGCAGCGTGGTTTTGCCGGAACCGGAAGGGCCCGTCACCAACACAATTTCCCCGCGCCGAATTTGCAAATTAATCTCAAAGAGGACTTGTTTTTTCAGGTCTCCGTGACCAAACCAGTGATTGAGATTGGCAATTTCAATGGCCCAGGTGGATTCAATCGTGCTATCGATCGCTGTGTTAATCGCGTCGATCGCCCCGTTTGGCTGTCCCGTGGCGGCTTGGTTGAGGATGGGGTGAGTCATGGTGGTTGGTTTGCCTGTCTGAAATTGCCGCACGGGTTGCCGCGCCTAGAACATGTCTGCCGGATCCGCCGATTGCAAACGCCGCGAAGCGATCGCCCCCGAAAAACAACACATTACGAAGGTGACCATCAACACCAACAGCGCCCGCCCCAAGGTCATAAACATGGGCAAGTTGGTGGCATTACGGGTCAGGGCATATAAGCCAGCGGACACGGCCAAGCTGGGCACAAACCCAACAATGGCCAAGATCAGCGCTTCTTCCAAAATCACACCAATGAAATAGCGGTGGCGATAGCCCATGGCCTTGAGGGTGGCATATTCCCGAATGTGGTCGTTGACATCGGTGGAAAGCACTTGGTAAACGATGATTACGCCAATCCCAAACCCCAGGGCCACACCAAAGCTGAAGATGAACCCAATGGCGGTGTTTTTGGCCCAGTAGTCTTTTTCAAATTGCACAAATTCTGCTTTGGTCAGCACGTTCACATCATCCGGCAGGGCGGCTTGCAGTTGAGTGCGCACGGTGACGGGATCGGCTCCCGGTTCTAGGTAAATCAGGCCGATGCTGACGCTGCCGGGATCTCGTCGGGGAAAGGCCCGCAGAAAGTTGCGATCGCTCGTAAGAATGCTGCCATCGGCGGCGAAGGACGCGCCCACTTTGTAAGTACCAATGACCTCAATTCGTTTGCGATCGAGGTCGGTTTGCACGGGTTTGCCCCGATCGAGCTGGGCAATGGTTTTTTGATATTCCCCCCGGGCGGCGCGATCGAAAAGATAGCGATCTTGCAACTTCAGGTCATTTTGATGCTGTTGAATTTCAGGGAAATCAAAGGCCGGGCGATCGGGATTGGTTCCCAAAATCAGGATTTGTTTTTCCTTACGGGTTTCGGGATTTTTCCAGTTGCTAATCGTGGCATAGAGGGGATCCGCATTGGCCACGCCGGGGATCGCTTCCGCTTGAAACAGCCGACGACGGGCAAAGCTGGATAGGCCAATCAGGTTGCGGGCCTGGGCGCTGATCAACACCACATCGGCAGTGACGGCCCGGTTCAGCCGGGTGTTGCTGTCATAAAGGGCATTTTGGAACCCCAGTTGCATAAAAATCGCCAAGTCCGCAAAGGCAATGCCCGCCAAGGCCGTCAGTAGCCGTCCCCGATCGTGCCGAAGCTGTAGCCAACCCAGGGGAATGCGACGTTGCAGGGCCGAAACCCAAGCGGGGGTCGTCTTGGTTTCGGGACTGGGGCGAGGTTGGGGGGCGGCTCCCAAATCAGCCGTGCCGGGAGCCAGAGATTCAGGGGCTGAGTCGGCAGAGCGAGTGAGGCGATCGAGCATGATGGGCATCCATCCCGAAGGGTTCTCAGGCGGCGCGGGCAGTGGTTGGGGCAACCCGGCTACCCACGGTGAGCAGAAATTGAAGATCAGGGCGTGCTAGACAGCCCGATCAATGAAGGCTTGGGCCAAGACTGGGGCTAAGGCTGGGGCAGAGATTTCAGGTCGATGGTGGCTTTTACTTGCAAATTGGTCAGATTAGCCACCCGCTGGCCATCGGTTGGCTCCAGCCGAATTCGCACTTCCACCACGCGCTCATCCAAATTGGCAGAAGGATCGATATCGCGGGTGGTTTGTTTGCGCACCTGCAACCCCGATCGCACCACCGCTCCTCGCAGTTCACCGGAGAATGCATCGCTCGTGATGGTGGCCGTTTGCCCCACGCGAACCTTGGGTGCATCGGTGTCATACACTTCCGCCACCACTTCCATGAATTGGGTCTGACCCAAGTCGGCAATGCCTTGGCTACCGACCAATTCGCCGGGCCGAGCATAGATTTTCAGCACCTGGCTATCTCGGGGAGCGCGAATAATGGCGCGGTTGAGATCCGCCCGGGCCTGTTTGGCGGCGGCGATCGCAGCGGCCAGGTCGGCTTCGGCCACTCGCAAATCCGTGGGGCGCACCTCTGCAATGCGATCGAGGGTGGCCCGAGCGGCGGTGAGCTGAGCCACGCCCGTTGTCCGGATGCGATCGAGGCTGGCCTGGGCTTCCACCACTTTTTCTCGATAGGAAGCGTCGATTTGGGCCAAATTAGCCCGCGCTTCCACCAACCGAGCACGGGCCGTATCTAGGGTGGTGGTTTTGCTGTCCCGTTGCGAGGCGGAAATCGCCCCCGTGCCATAGAGGCTGGCGTAGCGATCGGCTTCCACCTGGGCGTTGGCTAACTCCGCTTCCAAACGGGCGATCGTAGCTCGTTGGGCGGCCAGTTGGGTATCCCGTTCCGCCAGCAGTCGATCGAGCGTGGCCCGTTGGGAGCGCCAATCGCCATCCCGCTGGGCCCGCACCCGATCGATCTCTGCCGACTGGGCATTCAGTTCGCCCCGTTTGGCCCCGGCTCGCACCCGATCGAGGGCCGCTTGGGCCGAATCCACCTGGCGATCGGCCCGTTCCACCGCCGCCGCTAACCGTTCCGCCTCATCCAAAACCGCCACCACCTGGCCCGCCCGCACTCGATCGCCCTCCTCCACCAACAGGCGGGCAATTCGCGAATCGGTGCTCGAGGGCGGAGCCGCCAGCGTAATCACCTCCCCCGCCGGTTCCAGTTGCCCCAGGGCCGTCACCACCGTTGGCGATGGCAAGGGCGTAACCACTGGAGCCGGAGTTTCCGCCGCTCGGCCGCGCAACAGCACCGTGCCCCCACCCACCAAGACCACCGCTCCCAGAGCGATCGGAATCGTCGCTTGAGTCCATTGACGGGGATTGAGCAATTTCCAAGGAACCGGACTGGTCACGATGTCGCCCTCCGAATCTTGTGCAGCGAGCTGTGGAGTGAGAGAGGTATAGCAGGCAGTCAAACTAAACTGTCTAGTTCAGTTTTGAGTATAGCTAGACTAAACCGTTTAGTACAATAGGAATTAATGAGAAATTCATCCCCAGTTGGAATTTTCTGACTCAACCGATCCCAACCCTTACCCACAGCCGTCTTTCACGACTGATGACCAATTGCCTCAATCCAAGGCGATCGCCCACTAACCTTTAATGACTGCCCAGGAGAACGTTAAGGTTAGGGCTTATCGCCAAATTGCCTGCAACCCTGATTCCACTGTTAGCAGATCGGGGGGGACAAGGGGCTTGAGCATCTTGTTACGACGATTGGGACATGGAAAGTCAATCATTTCCGTCTGATCCGAGGAAATGACGGCAGGCCCTAAAACCTTGTAGAAATGTCATGGTTTGGAACCAACCAGAGGTCAACGCGGATCAACTGTGAATCAACCGTTACAACGCATCCACGCTGTCAATCACTAATCCTGTCGATTCTGGGCAGGTAGATCCGAGGCAGAAATCGGGGCAGCCCAGCCCCCCTGGCTCAACTCCGTTGCTATTTTTTAGGTAATGACCATGTTCGTTCCGGCTGCGCACCCGATCGCCCCCCTCAGCAAAAAACGCCAGATCCTGGACGGAGCCATGAAAACCTTTCTGGTCAAAGGTTATGCAGGCACGAGCATGGATCGCGTGGCCGCCACCGCAGGCGTTTCCAAAGCAACGGTTTACAGCCACTTCCAAAACAAAGAAAGCCTCTTTGGGGCACTGGTGGAAGAGTTGGCTCGTAGCAAGTTTCCGGAAATGTTTGATGAAACCCTTCTGGGGGCTGACCCACACCACTTTTTGCGGCATCTGGCCAATCTCTTCATCTTCAAGGTGGGTCAAGACGAGGGGCATATGGCCTTCATTCGCCTGATCATGGCCGAGTCGGAGCGGTTCCCGGAGCTATCCGAACTGTTCATCCGGAATTTTTGCCAGCGCGGCTGCGAAGCCCTCACCAGCTACTTAGCAGCCCATCCGGAGCTAAATATTGACGATCCAGAAGCAACCGCCCGCGTTTTTATTGGTGCTCTGGCCCACTTCAACATTACGCAAGAGATGTTGGGCGGTAAGCATTTGGTTCCCATGGATCCCCAGCGCGTCATCGATACATTGCTGGCCATGATTTTGCGTAACCCCTAGCCGGTGGCTCCCCATTCCTCATTCTGGATCCATCGACAGGATTGATAGATTTTTTTTATAGACCTCATCAGCCCCATTGATCCAGAAACCCATCAACGCGATCGCCCCGCTCGTGCAGATCGATCGCCTTGGGCTATCTAAACGCCGGGGATCGTGAATTGGCCGGGTTTCGCCGCCAGCCGCCAAAAAGTATTACCATTTTTTAACAGAGACTCAGTGTTTGGAGCACTGCACGTTCTTCTTGGAAGGATTTCCCTCATTATTTCAATCATGACTATCGCCGCCTCTAATGCGATCTCAAATGGGATGGTTAATCCCAGCAGTTCAGCCACGGAAGACGAGGGCAAAGGGCTTTTAACCCGTCCCGATCGCAACACCCATGACGGACAACCTGCGCAAGTGCACCAGCCCCCAGCGGTCAGCAAAGATGACATGATGGATGCGGTACGGACGATTCTGTTAGGGGTTGGTGAAGATCCCGATCGCGAAGGGCTGCTGAAAACCCCGCACCGGGTGGCGGAGGCCATGCGTTTCCTCACCAGCGGCTATGACATGTCGTTGGAAACATTGGTCAATGGGGCCATTTTTGATGAGGGCCACAATGAAATGGTTCTCGTTCGCGACATCAACTTCTTCAGTCTTTGCGAACACCATATGCTGCCCTTCATGGGCCGGGCCCATGTGGCTTACATTCCCAACCAAAAGGTGGTGGGCTTGAGCAAGTTGGCTCGGATTGTGGAAATGTATGCCCGTCGTTTGCAGGTGCAAGAACGCCTAACCCGTCAAGTGGCGGAAGCAATCCAAGAAGTCCTGGAGCCTCGGGGGGTGGCTGTGGTGATGGAGGGAACCCACATGTGCATGTCGATGCGTGGGGTACAAAAGCCGGGTTCTTGGACGGTGACCAGTGCCATGGTGGGTGTGTTCCAAGAAGACCAAAAAACCCGCGAAGAGTTTTTGAACCTGATTCGGCATCAGCCGTCGTTCTAGGTTTTAAGACAGGGCACTGAAGAGCTGTGATCAGATCCTCGAACGTCTAAATCTTGCTGGTGCGAAATCGTGAGGAGCAAGGGGTTAAGCCCCCCTATCTACCCGTTGCGAAATCGTGAGGGACAAGGGGCTTAAGCCCCTTGTCTGCAACTTGTCTAGAAGTGTTCTGCAACTTGTCTAGAAGTTTTCTGCGACCTGTCTAGAAGTTTTCTGCAACAGGTTTCTGGGGCAAATTTACTAGCGTCTTAGTCTCTCGGCTTCTGCGCCCAATGAGCTGAGATCCGCATCATTGCCCGATCGGGGGTAATTCTGGAGCCGTTGGGGGGAGCGTTTGGGCCAAGCAGTTGGCATCTAAGAGCAAGAGTCCCTCTTGGGATTGAGCTGCCAAGCAGCGATCGACCCGTTGAGCCAGCGCCGATCGCTGGCCACTGGCTAGCCAACGCCGGGCTTCTCCATAGGCGGGTTGGTATTGCCGTAACCAGTCGTTATTTTCTAAATAGTTGCGATCGAACGCGCCCGGATCCAGTAGCCAGTGAGTGGGTTGATATTGGGCGATCGCGGCTCGCAATAGGTTGAGATCAGGGCTGTATTGGGCCCGCAGCAAGGTTTCCACGCGCGATCGAAACTCGCGGTAATAGCCCCAGTGGTAGGGAATTGCAAATTCAGCCCCCACCAAAACGGATTTACCGGCAAAGGTGGGGATGTTGCTGGCTTCGCCGGAAAGGGTGGCAATGCGCGTGTTGTTTGGATAGTCGGCCAAGATTTCATAGAGATCCGGTGCCTGGCCAATCACGTAGTTCGCTTTCGGGAACCCGCGCACGGCCAACGGATAGGCAACTAACAGCCCGATCGCCCCGAGCGTGAGACCCCAAGCCAAAAGTCGCCGCTGGCCTTGGGCCCAAGTCCAAAGCCGATCGAGCAGCAACACCAACACGATTCCGGTGGCGATCGCCAGGACTGCCCGCAGGCCGTGCTGAGTGTAGCGACTGGGCAAGTGCAACCGAAACAGCAACAGATGGGCTAACCCAAAGCAACCGAAACTGGCCAGGGTCAACAATGGCAGGACTTCAATGCCCGATCGCACTTGAGACCAAAGGGGAAACCGATCGCGCCAGCGCCAAATCAGGGGCAAGCCCAACCCCAAAACCAGCAACGGCGGCTCCAGAGGCGGTTGAATGCCGCTACGACCCGCAGACAACCAAAAACGCCCAAAATCTTCATAGAAAAAGCGCGATCGCCCATTGGGTAAAAATTCCGGTAACTGACGCGCTTGATCAACGGTAATGGTGGGGCCAAAGGCAGACGCATTGGCCGCAAAGGGCAGCAACACCGCCACACAAACCCCCAGCCCGATCGCCCAAATGCGCCAATGGGCCTCTCGCCGCCAAACCCCGATCGCTAGACGCAGGGTCAACATGGCCGCCGTCACCAACACATAGTGGGGATAAAAACCCCCCAACAGCCCGATCGCCAAACACAGCCCCCAGGGTGATCGCTTCACCCAAGCCCACAGCACCATCAAAAACAGCGGATTCAAAAAAGCCCGCGCCGTGCCCGAAGCCAAATCGTCTTTCAGCCAAAGGTTTTGGAGAAACAGCAGCGCCGCCACAAAACCGGCAAAGGGAACCGGCAAAATGGCTCGCGTCACGGCCCAGGCCAACCCCCCGATCGCACCACTGAGAATCAACGGCCACCCCTTGGCCGCCGTCACTGCCCCCCAATCCATCACTTCCGGGAACCAGTAGATGGCTCGAAATCCCCAGGGAGCAACGGATTCAAAATAATTCGCAATCCAATCGCCCGGAAACGCATCCGGGTGACTGAGCCGCAGCATCCAGAACAAATGCTGCCGACCATCATCGGCCACCACATAGGGATCCGCAAAGGCTTCCGGCAAGATGGCCAAGCCATAGCCCAAGCCGAACAGAATACTGGCAATCCACCAGAGCCGATCGACCCAACGGGCTGGCTCGGGGTCAATCAAAAGCTGTCGAAGCCGGGCGATCGCAGACATCATGATGGTTGGGGAAAAAGGGGCCAGGGTGTTGAACCGAATGTCGATCGCCATCAACCATGGGTTCATCAACCATGGGTTCATCAACAACAACCGAGAGCACCCCTAACGCCAACTTCAGTGCAACGAAACGAAGGGTTTTGTGCTGATGGTGCTGTTGATTAGCCCATCTTGCCAGGCGATCGCCCCCTCGGGATCCTTCGTTTCCCCCTAACACCACTGCCCCAGCGGCCATTCAGATCCCAGACATCTGGTTTAGGCTAGTAATGAGCGATCGCAAAACACCCTGTGAACCATGGGCTTCATTGACCCAAAAACGGATTTTGGCTTTAAGCGAATCTTCGCTTCTCCTAACAGCAGGCCCATCTTGAAAAGCTTGCTCAACGCCCTAATTTATGATGGGCAACTGCGGATTCAAGATCTGGAAATTTTAGATCCCTACCAGCAGCCGGAAATTCCCGATTTCAAGTTGAGCATTTTGGATGTGAAAGCTCAGCTTGATGATGGCTCCACCGTGATTATTGAAATGCAGGTGGCCAAGGTGGAAGCTTTTATCCAGCGAATTTTGTATAACACCACCAAAGCCTATGCCAGCCAACTGGGACGGGGTAAGTATTATTGGGATTTGAGGCCCGTGATTGCCGTCACCATCACGGACTTTATCTTGTTTGATGATCCAGAGGTGGATCAGTCCTTGCCCATTTCCCGATTCAGCATTCTGAATGAGGAAACCCATGCCCTTTGCACCTCGCAATTGCGCTGGATTTTTGTAGAATTACCGAAATTTGGTAAGGATTTGGTGGACTTAGAAGGGCTGGTCGATCGCTGGTTATTTTTCTTGCAACGGGCCGGGGAGTTGCAACAAGCTCCTCCAGAATTGACCAGCGATCATGATTTACAGTCAGCCCTAGACATTGCCAACGAAAGTCAACTGTCTCCGGCGGAGTTGCGCTTTTTTGAGGCGGAACTCGATCGACTGCGCGTCATGCAAGGGCAAATTTTTAGCGCTCGAGATGAGGGTCTTGCGGAAGGACTAGCTGAAGGGCTGGCTGAGGGGCGAGCTGAGGGGCTGGCAGCAGGGCGTGCGGAGGGAATTACCTTAGGGGCGAAGCAGCGAGAACTGGAAATTGCCCGCGAGCTGCTGAAAACACTGGATCCGGAAACGGTCAGTCGGGTGACGGGTTTGTCGATCGAACAGGTGCAGGATCTGGCCCAAGCCACCGACGATCCTTAAAGTTGCACCAAAAATTGCGCCCAAATTGTACCGGGTTCATTCAGACCAAAACACCAAACTCAACGGGTCATTTCGCCCACTGCAAACCAAGGACAAATCCCCAAAGGGCGAAACCCTTGCTTTATACTGCGATCAAACGCTCCCCGATCGCCCAAGAGCTAACGGGAGCAACGATTCGATCGGCTCTTTGAACCCACGCCGCAAACTACCATGCTGGAACTGTACCAATTTGAGTTGTCGGCTTACTGCGAGAAGGTGCGCCTTGCGCTGGACTACAAGAGCCTGGACTACCGCAAAGTTGAAGTGACTCCCGGAGTCGGGCAAATTGATGTTTTTCGGTTGTCGGGCCAGCGCCAAGTGCCCCTGCTGAAGGATGGCAACGAGGTGATTGCCGACTCAACCGCAATTTTGAACTATCTCGATCGCGCCTACCCCGATCGCCCCCTTTTGCCCACTAACCCTGCCGAGCGGGCCTTGGCGACGGTGCTGGAAGCTTGGGCCGATGATTCGTTCTATGCCGATGCCCGCAAGGTTTTTCTGGCCACCCTGGGGCAAGATCCGGGCTACCGCACGGCCCTATTGCCGGATGAAACGCCGGATCCGTTGAAAACCCTGGTGGGCTTCATTCCCGGCGAGGTTTTTGGGGTGATGGGAGCCGGCGTGGGTCTCACGCCGGAGGTGCTGAAAAAGGCTAAGGACAACCTCAGCCGCGCGATCGAAAGTCTATGCAGCCTTTTGGAAGCAAATCCCTACCTGACCGGTAGCCAACCCACCCTGGCCGATGTGGCGGTGGCAGCGGTGAGTGTGTTGGTGAAAATTCCCAGCACGCCCTATTTTGATGTGCCGATCGGGCTGCGCGGGCGCGGCATTCCGGGCATTGCTGACAATCCAGCCTATGCTCGCTTCTTTGACTGGCGCGATCAGTTCTACCGTGACTTTCGCACGCCCTTAACCGGTGTGGCCAGTGCCAACCCCAGCAGCAATGCCGGGCCCACGACTATCTCGATCGACTAGGGTTCAAGAACGTGGTTCGATCGAGCTGTTGAAGACTGAGTCACGCTCGATCGAACCCACAACTGACCCGCGATCGAACCCGATCAACCTCATCTCCACCCCTATGCCGACTGCTCGCCGGGCCCGCCCCGATCGCCCTGCCCGATCCCCTCGATCCTCTCGATCGCGGGTGACGCTGCTGTCGTTGTGGCAATCGCGGCGGGCGGCCCGCAGTCGCAAGGTGTCTCCCCTGCCACCCAAGCCGCCACTACCGCGGCCCATTCAGCGCCTGAAGCGAATTCAGCGTTGGTCGGCCATTGCAGCAATGGTTTCGATCGCCCTGGCCGTGTTGGTTTATGCCCAAACGGTGCAGTTGCAACAGGCTTGGACCATGGACTATCGCAAACTCCAAAGTCTTCAGCGCCAAGAACGAGATTTGCGCGTGGCCCTGGAGGTGTTGAAAGACAAGGTGGCTCGCCAAGCGGCGGCGGCCGACTCCACCTTGCAACCCCCCCCACCGAAACAACTGATTTTCCTGAAGCCGGCTAACGCGACGGAAGCCACCGGCCGATCGCCCAACATGCCCGCAGCGTTGCCGCCGGCCATGGGCGAGGGGCAACAACCCACCGAACCCAGACCGATCGGCTACTGATTCCCGGTTGCGATTCTCAATCTTGCGATGGTTACGGATCGCCCCTTGAGCCGCCCCTTGAGCCACTGAACCGCCACTCGGATTTAGGCTCGGCGGTAGCGCATTCCCGGCAAGTTTTCCACCAGTCCCAATAATTCCAACTCCGTGAGGGCTGCCATCACGTTTCCAGGGCTGAGGCCGCTGGCCGCCACGATCGCATCCAGGGCCGTGGGGGTTGGGTCGATCGCCCGCAAAACGGCAGCCGGAGCCGGAGCCAGGTTTGGTGGTGGTGGCGTTGGGGCGACGGCCGGCTTGGCCGTTGGGATTGGCCCAGGGGCAGCGGGCCCCGGAGCGGGCGACCGGGCGGTTTCAATGACGGTGGCAGATTCCGCTCGATCGAGCTGGGGCAGGGCCCCCAAACAATCCAACAGATGGTTTTCACTCAAAATAACCTGCGCCCCGCTGTTAATCAGCTTCAGGCAACCGGCCGAAAGGGGCATGTCCAATGACCCGGGCAACACATAAACATCTCGGCCATAGTCGGCCGCTTGGTTCGCGGTGATCAATGCTCCCGATCGCTCGCCGCCTTCAATCACGATGGTTGCCCGCGCCAGCCCCGCCACAATTCGGTTACGACGTGGAAAGTGTGCGCGATCGGGCCCCGTGCCGCTGGGATATTCACTGAGGGCAAACCCGGAGCCGGGATAGTCAAACGCGCCCACAATTCGACCATAGAGATCGCGGTTGCCCGCAGGATAGACCCGATCGACCCCGGTTCCCAAGACGGCAATGGTGCGCCCACCCGCCGCTAAACAAGCACGATGGCTTTCCGCATCCACCCCCTCCGCCAACCCAGAAACAATGCCAAACCCCGCTTGGGTGAGACAGGTGGTGAGCCGATTAGTCCATCGCTGGCCATAGTCCGACGGTTGGCGCGTGCCCACGATCGCCACCAGGGGTTGCGTTCCCTGAAGTTCCGCCGGGTGGGGTTGGCCTCGGTAATACAACAGAGCTGGGAAATCCGGCAACTCCCGCAGAAGCTGGGGATAGTCTGGATCGGCGGGAGTCCAAAACTGAGGATTTTTTTGAGTCCAATCGGCCAAGAGGCGCTCAGGGTCGATCGCCGATCGCCCGGCCAGGATTTTCGCCAGCCGCTGGGGGCCGATGCCTTCGATAGGGGTTAAGTCCGCCGGAGCCGCTTGCCAAGCGGTGGCCAAGGAACCAAAGGCCCGCTGGAGCCGTTGCAAGAGCACGGGGCCCACATCCGAAACCTGCGACCAGGCCAACCAAGCGGCTCGCTCCGTGGGGGGTACAGTGGGGTGCGATCGGGACAGATTCAAAACCGAAAATCCCTGAGAATCATCTAAAAGTTCTGGATAGCCAGTTCGTGTTCCAATCAGTGATTGTGATTGACTCCACGATCCATTCCGCGATCGCGAGATCAGACCAGATCAACACAATCGTGCCCATCATGATCCACCGATCAGCTACCGATCAGCCCCACGATCGGCCACGATTCAGCCACAGAGCTAATTAGTAGGGCTAATTAACAGTGAACAGATTTGGTATCAACCGATTGGTATCATAGGGGGGCTATCGCGTCGTGTTCGATCGGGGCTGCCTGAGCCAAGCGTTCGATCGCGATTCGACAGTGCCCTTGTGGGCCCCCGCCGGAACTGAGTCACCGCTGGCAACTCCGTTGTCGCGTTGGTCTTTGCCCCGGCTTGCCCCACAACTTGGCTGCCCAAGCCTCTTTCCTCGTTCGGAGCAATACAAATGCTGGCGCTTAAAATCACTGTATACGTTGTTGTCTCGTTCTTCATTGGCCTGTTTGTGTTTGGTTTTCTGTCCAACGACCCGGCCCGGAACCCCAACCGTCGCGATTTTGAATAAACCTGGGCTGGATTTTGGAATGCCATCGCGGGCCATCGATGGGTTGTCCATCGGCGCGATCGCAATTCCGAGCTTCAATCCTGCTCCTTGTGTTGATGATGAAACTCAGCGATAGCGACCAGTTTGCTACGCTGAGTTTTTGTGTGTGGCAGCAAGGATCCCAATGGCGGCATCTCTTGCCATATCCCCAGTACAATGACCACGCAAGCACGCTCACCCAAGGGATTGTTTGGGGCTGAGTAGTGGCCGGCTGAATGGTTTACTTGCGATCGAGATCCGGCTCGATGGTGTGGTTGATTGTCGTGATTTTTTGCCCATTGGACGACTGATTTATGCCCTATCCGGTGCTACCGCCCGAGATGCCGCCGCTAGTCCAGGACGTGGCTGTAACGCGGGAAACTGAGCCGACGGCCGCCGAGGGCGATCGCCCCCCTGAGCCAAATTCAACCGCCCCCGCGTCGGTTCCCCTGCGCCGGTTAGGATCTCTGCCGCCTCGGCCGGCTCGCAGCTTGCGGCCCGGATCCTTGCGAGATTTTCGGCAACAGCACCGCCAAAACCGACGGGCCGCCGACCAGTTGGGCCCGAATCGGGCCTTGATTCACATCGATCGGCAAATTGATCGACAAGTGGATCCGCCCAACCGACAAAACCCGCCCCGCCCGCCGGCCGAAGAGCGGACAACCGCCACCAGCAACGGGAAGAACCCACCGGCTGGATTGCCGCCGCTGCGTCGCTGGGCAAGACCCACTCGCGATCAAACAACGCCCCCCCAATTAACCCAGTCCACCGATCAGCCATCAGTCGCCAACCCTGGCCAACTCGGAGGATCCACAGCGGTCGAATCCACAGCAGCCGGATCCACAACTGAGGGATCCACAACTGAGGGATCAACGGTCTACGCCGCTCAGGATTCAACGAACCAATCCAATACGCAAGGCGCTGGGCAAAGGCTTCGGGCAGATAACTTCGATGAGGATCCGCTGCGGAACGTGCCGCCCCTGTTTCCTCGGGAAGGGCCAGGGCCGGTGACCGAACCGCCCAACGGAACCGAGGGGCAAGAAGCACCCCCTCCAACCCCCACAACGGGCGATCCACCGTTCCCGCCGCGATCAAGCGATCAACCCCCATCCCCCACGGATCCGCAACCGACGGAGCGACCGATCGACCCCGATCGACCGCCCCAACCGGTGAATGCGGGCGACCCCAACAATTCACCGAACCGCACCGATCGACCCGGGGGCGGCCGGCCCCCGCGGCCGGAATTGCCTAATTTGCCGCCCGGCGCGATCGGGGCGATTGAGGTAACGGCCGATCGGCAGGAATTCGACTCGGTTCGGCAAATTTTCATCGCGATCGGCAACGTCACCATGCGCTACCAAGGAGCCGTGATCAATGCCGATCGGCTCCAGGTCAGCCTTGATAATCGGATTGCCCTCGCAGAAGGCAACGTAGCCCTCACCCGCGGCCAGCAGGTGATTCGGGGCGCAAGGATGGAATACAACCTGGTGCAGGGGGATGGTTCCCTGTTTGAGAGCTACGGCGAAATTTTCCAGCCCACCACTGGCGAAGACTTTGCCCCGGCCGAGGTGATCACCGCCGGGCCCTATAATCCCGCCCTCGATCGCCCCTTGAGCGATCGCATTTCCGCCAATGAACCGCTGCGGGAGGTGCGCCAAACGGGTCAATTTGGGCTGCAAGTGGGCACAGGCAATTTTGGGCTATTGGATCCGCCGCCGGGCCAGGTGGGCGAGGTGCAAAACTTCCGCTTCCAGGCCGATCGGGTGGATTTTGACCCCAATGGCTGGGTCGCCCAAAATGTGCGGATCACCAATGATCCCTTCTCGCCCCCGGAAACGGAAATTCGGGCCGATCGGGCCCGGCTGCGGCGCTTGTCGCCCTTGCGGGACGAGCTAATTGCCGATCGGCCCCGGGTGGTGTTTGACAATCGCTTTACCCTGCCCCTGTTGGTGCGCCGAACGGTGATCGATCGCCGGGAACGGCCACCCCAGCCCTTTGAAATTCGCTACGACGGTGAAGATCGAGGCGGGCTATACATTCAACGGCAGTTCGACGTAATTCGCACACCCCGAGTTCGTCTGCGGGTCACGCCTCAATATCTGATCCAGCGGGCCCTATTTGACGAAGAAGCCAACGGGCCGATCGGGCTAGATGTGTTGGGTTTGCAGGCCCGACTAACGGCGCAACTGTCCCCCACCACCTCTCTGCTGGGCGTGGTGCGGGCCGTGACCCTCGATCCCGATCGCTTTGAAGATGACTTCCGAGGCAGCGTTCGGCTCAATCAAATCATCCCCACCGGTTGGGGCCCCCATTCCCTCACCCTGGAATACAGCTATCGCGATCGGTTGTTTAACGGCTCCTTTGGGTTCCGCACCGTGCAGCGCAGCATCGGGGCCGTCTTTGCCTCGCCCCAAATTCGCATCGGCAACACCGGCTTCATTGCCAACTACCAATTGGGCTACCAAAACATCAATGCCCAATCGGACTTTGGTGATCTGATTGATGAACCCAGCCGCAACACGGACGATCGAATCACCCTCGATCGCACCCAAATGGCGATTGCAGTGGCCCGCCCGATCGTTCTGTGGCGTGGCGAAGCCTTGCCGGCCACGCCCGAAGCCGGCCTGCGCTACAGTCCCGTGGCCCTGCGGCCGAGCATTGTGCTGGTTCCCCGCTTGCAGATGGTTTGGCAAAACTACAGCAGCGGCGACTATCAAAACGTGCTCACCGGCTCGATCGTCCTCCAGGGACAGTTGGGTCATTTTTCCCGTCCTTGGCTAGACTACACGGCTTTCACCTTGGGCTACATCGAAAACTGGCGACATGGTTCCTCGCCCTTCCTGTTCGATCGCGTCGGTGATGCGCGGGTGGTGGTCGTTGGCCTCACTCAGCAAATTTATGGCCCCTTCCGGGTTGGCTTCCAGCAGGTCTACAACGTTGATACGGGCGAACGGATCGACAGTAACTACACCCTGGAATATAGCCGCCGCACCTATGGCCTCCTGTTGCGCGTTGATCCAGAGCGCCAATCCGGCTCCCTGCAACTGCGCATCACGGATTTCAACTGGACGGGCAGCGGCCAGGAATTTGGTGATATCTAGGCAAAGCTCTCGATATGGCCTGATCGCCTTCACCTCAAGCTTCGATCTAAAACGATCCTTGATCTAAAACGATCGGCACGTCATATCGCAGATGCCATGAAGCGATTAACAAGTGGGCAGTGCCCATCCCATAGGCCGCTCAAACCTTGCTCTTAAATGGGCAGGTTGGCCCTGGGGTCAAACGACTCGATCGCCCGTAATTGCTCATACAACGCCAACTCATCGGTACTTAACTGGGTTGGCGTAGCAATTTGAATTTCCACAATCTGATCGCCCCGGCGATCGCGGTTGATCGGATAGCCCTTATTCGACAGACGCAGCCGCTGGCCGTGGCGCACTCCGCGCGGCAGATTCATCTTCACCATCCCATCCAAGGTCGGTACCTCGATCGCGCTGCCCAACACCGCCTCGCTGGGAGTGACGGGCACTTCGCAATAGAGATCGACCCCCTCCAGCCGAAAAAAGTCGTGGGGGGCAACGGTGATTTTCAGGAACAAATCCCCCCCATTAATCCCCTGATTTTTGAGGCGGATTCGCTGGCCCGTCACCAACCCTGGCGGCATGTTCACCTCCAGCGATCGGCCGTCTTCTAGCCGAATTCGTTCCCGACCACCGCTAAAGGCCTTTTCTAGGGGAATGGTTAACCGTGCTTCTGCATCCCGGGCAGCCGGTGGCTTCACGGTATAGGCCGTGCGGGTTGTGCCAGGCCGGTAGTAATCTCGATTGCCCGGTTGGGGTGGGGCCGTCGGTTCGCCGCGTCGATTCAACAGCCGATCAACAAAGCTATTGAAGTCAATAAACTCGCTGTAGTCCAGGTTGTCGGCCACCCGGGACTCGGCGCGATCGCCCCAGGTGCGTCCTGCCGCTGCCCGGCGGGCATTTTGGAATCCCTTCTGTTTCCAAAATTTGCTGTATTCGTCGTATTGGGCCCGCTTGGTTGTGTCCGACAGCACCTCGTAGGCTTCGCCAATGTCCTTGAATCGCTCTTCGGCTTCCTTGTTTCCGGGGTTCAGGTCGGGGTGATATTGCCGAGCCAGTCGCCGGAAGGCCCGTTTAATTTCGTCGCCGCTGGCCTCTTTGGCAACACCGAGAATTGCGTAGTAGTTGCGGAAGTTTTGCATTCGGGGAGGTCAAGTTCAAACGGCTGCGATTGCGATCGGCGCTTCGGCTTTCCAGCTTACCGCGATGGGCCCTTAGGCGTTCGATCGGCTAACCGATCCAGTCAATTGGCAGCTCGCTCGGCCATCGCTCGATCAGCCGTCTAACGACTGGCCGCAGGTTGCGATCGCCCAACCCTTCCAAGCGCGATCGGCAGCAGGTGACCGGAGCCTAATCGGGAGCGTAATTGATCAACCTGCATATCTTGATCCATGTCTTGATCAGAGATGCCCGCCGCCCCCGGGCGATCGCCCCTCAGCTATAGTGAGGGGATGGAGCCAATCACGGCGCGATCGCCCGTCCGGCTCGGATTTTTGACTTGTTATTTGCTGATTAAACCCATCATGGCCGCAAAACCCGCTGCTCCCTCCTTTTCCATGGAGGACTTCATGGCTGCCCTCGACGAAAAAACCGTCTCTTTTGAGGCGGGGCAACGGGTCAAGGGCAAACCCTTTGAGTACGCCAACGACGGGGTTTATGTAGACATTGGCGGCAAATCCGCTGCGTTTTTGCCGGTGCGCGAAGCCGCCATGCGCGAACCCTCGGGCGCTGAGGAACTGCAAAACCTGTTGCCGACCAATGTGGAGCGCGAGTTCATTGTGCTCAAGGAAGCCAACGCCGATGGTCAGGTGACCATTTCGATTCGACAAATGGTGTTGGATCAGGCCTGGAAGGAGTTGGCCAAGGCCCAAGAGGAAAAACAGGCGATCGCCGCCCGTGTGAATGGGGTCAACAAAGGCGGTGTGACGGCGGCCGTGATGGGCTTGCGGGGGTTCATTCCCCGATCGCACCTGGTGGAACGGGAGGATTTGGACTCGTTGGTGGGCCAAACCTTGACCGTCGTGCCGATCGAGGTGAACCGCAACGCCAAAAAATTGGTGCTCTCGAACCGGGAAGCGGCCAAGGTGGGCCTGATGGCGCGCCTGAAGGTCAACCAACTGATTGAAGGCAAAATCACCGGAATTCGCCCCTTTGGCGTTTTTGTGAGCTTTGAGGGCAACACCGGGCTGCTGCATGTCAAGCAAATGAGCCAAGCCCATGTGGCCTCGATCGAGGATCTGTTCAGCCAGGGCGAAAGGATCCGCGCCGTGATTATGGAAATTGATGAGTGGAAGGGACGGATCGCCCTTTCGACGGCGGTGTTGGAAAATCACCGGGGCGAAATGTTGGAAAACAAGGCCACGGTGATGACCGAGGCGATCGCCCGTCATGCCCAGCTTTATCCCCACTGGGACGCAGAACCGGAGCCGATTGCAGAGTCCAGCCCGGAGCCGACCGAGCAGCCCACCGCCCCGGAAGCCACAGACTCGATCGCACCGACTGACTCAACCGAATCAACCGAATCAACCGCAGCCCAGGCTAACCCCGAGGCGATCGCCCCGGAAACGCCAGACAACCCGGCAGCACCGGAACCCGCCACCAAGCCAGAACCGGCCCCTGCGCCCAAGGCTCCGATCCGACTGGTGGACTTGAAACCGAAACCTAGCCGCGCTCCCGAGTCGGACGCATAGCACCTATGATCCCGATCGCCCTGGTCTTGGCCCTTTGCCTGGAATGGGCGATCGCCCCGGCGGCGATCGCGGGTTTGCCTCCTAGCCCAATCGCCCAAGCCGCCCCGAAGCAACCGGCAGCAATCCGGAGCGATCGGCTGGGGTTCAATGGCCTGCGCTTGGGCGACAATCCCCAGCGGGTGCGCGCTCGGCTCGGCCGGCCCCAACGCACCCAAAACCAGCCCCCTGGCAACTATGGCCGCTACGAATCTTGGTATTACCCCAACCTGATTTTGGGCTTTGGTGATGGAGCGTTGGCCATGATCACGACGACGCGACCTAACTGGGGAACGGCTGAAGGGGTACGGGTGGGCGATCGCTCCAACCGCATCCTGGCCATTTACGGAGAACCCAATTGGCGCGATTCCGATCGCTGGGGCTACCTGACCGATGACGGGGCTTTTTTGACCTTGCGCCTACGGGGCGATCGAATCGTAGAAATTCTCTGCGGTTGGTTGCCCGATTAAGTTGGTTGCCCAATTGAATGATTCAGCACCCATGAGCAACCATGGCTAAAAAGCAAAAATTTCCGCATCTCTTGGGTTCCAAGTGGACAGCCCGCCAGCGCACCTTTGGCTGGCGACATTTCCAGGTGAACAATCGCAAAAATGAGGGCGATCGGGTCTATGCGGAATTGGTGGCCTCCTGCGATCCCAACGCGCGGTTTTGGATTGATGCGCGCAATCTCAAAAACCGTGATCTGTGGGCAGCGGGCTGGCAAACCCTCGAAGAAATTGAAATTCTGGCAGCGGTCGATCGGGGCGACGATCTGAGCGAAGAGGTGGAAGTGCTGCACCCGGACGCGCTGTGATGCCCAGCCCCCAGCCGCCACTTGGAAGGGCCATGGGACTAGGGCCGATCGTCATTTCCTAGGATCAGTTGATTTTCCATGCACAACCGTCGTAACAAAATGCTCAAGCCCCTTCCCACCCGATCGATCAACGAGGAAATTGGGGGCTGCGAGCGCAATGGAAATTAACGGAGATGGAAATCAACGGAGAGGGTGGGATTCGAACCCACGGAACCTTGCGGCTCACTCGATTTCAAGTCGAGCGCATTCGACCACTCTGCCACCTCTCCCGGTAAGCCCTGTTATTTTACCGCTGTCGGCGCAAAATCGACCCCTGATTCTGAGATTTCCCACCCGGTCAGCGGAATTTGAAACTGCTGCGGGGCTGCGATCGCGGCCAAATCTGCCCGGAACTGCACCACGGGGCCAATGATGGCGATCGCCGGAGCGGAAAATCCCGTTTCGGTCACTCGATCGCACACCGTTTCTAGGGTGGCCACCAATTCCGCCTGTTCAGGACGGGTTCCCCACCGAATCAACGCCACGGGATCGGTGGGCGATCGCCCCGCTGAAATCAAAGCGGGCACAATCTGGTTGAGGTTATGCACACCCATATAGATCACGATCGTTTCAGCACTTTGGGCGATCGCTGACCAATTCACCTGGGGGCGATATTTCCCCGCCGACTCGTGCCCCGTCACAAACACCACCGATGAGCTGTAGTCGCGATGGGTTAAGGGAATGCCCGCATAGGCCGGCGCAGCGATGCCCGCCGTCACGCCCGGCACCACCTCCACCGGCACACCCGATCGCAACAGATCTTGCATTTCCTCGCCCCCTCGGCCAAACACAAAGGGATCGCCCCCTTTCAGCCGCACCACAATCGCCGCCGTCTGGGCTTTTTCAATCAGTAATTGGGTGGTTTCTGCTTGCAACTTTGAGTGACGGCCCCGGCGTTTTCCCGCGTCAATTCGTTCCGCCTGAGGATTAATCATGGCCAGAATCGGGGCACTCACCAACGCATCGTAAACCACCACATCGGCCAATTCGAGCAATGTCTTTCCCTTCAGGGTCAGCAAGCCCGGATCGCCAGGGCCCGCCCCCACCAAATAAACCTTCCCGATCGGCTGAGGAGTCGCAAAGTCGGTCATGAATGAGAACTACCGGAACGTTCGAGAAATGATCTTAGAGGATGCCTGAGAAATATTTGGGGGAGCAAATTTTGGGCCATGAACCACCCAAGTTGCCCAACGGTGCCTATTGGGGTTTGCATTTACCCGCCCGAATCAGCCCCACGCGCTTGGCGATCGCCTCCGCCAGCTCACCATAGGGGCCCCACCGATCGCCCGTTGGATGGGGATTGGGCAAATCGGCCAGGCGATCGCTCGGCACAATTTCGCAGCGATCGTCTGCACAGCGCACAATATAGAATTCCGAAACTTCCATCAACTCCTTCAATCCCCCATGGCCGAAATTGCCGATCGATTGGCTAACCCATGCGTCGATCGCCAATCAATTCGCAACGGCTGAGTGCCCCAAGGTTCGATCGGCTATCAAGGCGCAGTTGCCGCACTGGCCGCGCCATTTTCGCCATCCTTTAGCTTGGCAATTTCCCCTTGCAGAACTTCCAAAGCCTTGGCGTATTGGGCATCTTCTAGCGTGCCAATTTTGTCGCGATTTTCGCTCAGGAACTCCCGTTGTTGATCGGTCAATTCCACCTTGATATCGGGATCGATCCCGTGTTTGTTGATGTCGCGACCGCTGGGAGTCAAATATTTAGCCACCGTCACCGCCATCCCGGAACCATCGCCCAGGTTCCGAACTGACTGCACCAACCCTTTCCCAAAGGTTTTCGTACCAATCAAAACGGCGCGCTTGTTGTCCTGCAACGCTCCAGACAGGATTTCGCTGGCACTGGCCGATCCCCCATCCACCAAAACCACGAGGGGCTTGTCCGTGAGGGCGGTGCGGTTGGCCTGTTGGCGATCGGTCTCGCCGTTGCGATCGACCGTGGACACGATCGCCCCCTCATTCATCCACATCCGCGCGATGTCAATGCTGGCATACAGCAAGCCACCGGGATTGGAGCGTAAATCCAACACATAGCCAGAAACATTTTGGGATTCTAGCTTTTGGATGGCTTCGCGCATTTCCGTGGCGGCGTTGGCGCTGAATTGGGTCAGGCGAATATAGCCGACCGGGGCGGTGCCGTCCTTGGGCCGCTCGCTGAAGCTCACCGGATGCAGCTCAATCCGGGCCCGCTCGATCGTGTAAGTCATGGTGCGATCGCCCCGTTGCAGGGTCAACACCACCGTGGTTCCCACCGGGCCGCGAATCAGCTTCACGGCTTGGTTAATATCCATCCCCTTGGTGGATTTGCCGTCAATGCTCAGGATTTTATCCTTCGACAAAATGCCCGCCTTGGCCGCCGGGGAGCCATCGATCGGGGAAACAACGACCAATTCCTTGGTTTTCTTGTCTTCGCCCAACTGCAACCCCACCCCCGTCAGTTCGCCGGAGGTGTCGATTTGCATATTGCGGAATTCATCGGGATCCATGAAGCGGGTGTAAGGATCGCCGAGTTTTTCCAGCATTTCCCGAATCGCTTTGTAGGCCGCTTCGGGTTGGGTATAGTCGCGGTTCAAGTAATCTTGGCGCACCGCTTGCCAGTCCACCTGGTTGAAGGTGCCATCCACATAGAGCCGATCGACAATTTGCCAAACCTCGTCAATCACTTCCTTCGGGTTTTCTTGGAAGAAAGCATGACCTTGCGAAAGGTGAATGCCCGCGCCTGTCAGAGTCACAGCAGCCACCGTTGTGGCCGCCGCACCTAAAACGAGCTTGCTATTCGCGATCGGCATAAGGCTCTAGTTCATCATTCGCGCGTCTCATTCTCATCATAGTGTTTTGCCGGGTCGATGGCGATTGGCAAGGAAATTAGGGCATCACTTGATTGAACAGGCTGCCCAGGGCGATCGCTTGGGCCCGGGGCATTTGGCCATAGCTGAACCGATAGGGAATGTTTGACCCCAACAGCGGCCGCATGGTTTCGAGCAGGTAAGGACTGCCGTATAAAATCACGCCCGCTAATTGGTGGGATTCCTGAAGGGCTTTCAGCCAAGCGATCGCCCCTTGGGTGAGGTTGGCGCTGCCTCGGAAGGGATTGCCCCGGGCAAAAATTTGCAGAAGGGTGGGTTGCTGGGCCGCCAGGGAACCGATCGCCTCGAAATCCACCGGACTGTAGCTGTCTACAATTTGCAGTTGCCCGATGCCCCACTGACGCGGCCAGGCGATCGCCGGAACAAATTGCCCCAGAAAGTCACTGGCGATCGCGTCATCCACCACGATCAAATTGCGGGCGATCGGGCGCTGGGTTGGATGACCGGCTGGGGAGCCGATCGCCGCTTCGGGGGTCAGCTCCGCCAACGTGCCCAAATTTTCCAAGGCTTCCTGGGCCAAGGTGCGATCGGGCGTTTTGGGTGTTTCGGGCGATCGGGGCAGAACCAACACTCCGTTACCACCGCCTAAGCTGCCCTCCAAAATGGCCGTCACGGTGGCCTGGTGCTGGGGCTGGCCCAGTTGTCCCCGCAGGTCGATCGCGCTGGGGGGAACATCGGCCGCCTGTCGATCGGCCGCCTGAACAACCTTGCCCTTGGCTTGCCAAATCCGCGCCACCGATTCCCGAATTCGCTCCGGGGAAATGCGCCCCGCCTCCACGGCCTGCGCCACGGCCGCGATCGCCCCCGGGGGATCCACCGGCATCAACAAAATATCGGCCCCCGCTTCCACGGCCATCACGGGCGCTTCGTTGGCCCCGTAGTGCCGGGCGATCGCCCCCATCACCAGCGCATCGGTCACAATTAGCCCCCCAAAGCCCAAGTCTTGCCGCAGCAACTGGGTCAAAATCGATCGCGACAGGGTGGCGGGCCGTTGGGCATCAAGGGCGGGAATTTGCAAATGGGCACTCATCACCGCATCCACACCGGCCTCGATCGCCGCCACAAAGGGGGGCAACTCGATCGCGTTCAATCGTGGGCGATCGTGGGGAATCACCGGCAGAGACAAATGGGAATCGATCGCCGTGTCGCCATGGCCCGGAAAATGCTTGGCCGCCGTCAAAATCGGGAATTGATGGGCCCCGGCAATGAAGGCCGCGGCCAGTTGCCCGACCAATTGCGGATCGTCCCCAAACGATCGCACGTTAATCACCGGGTTAGCCGGGTTGTTATTCACATCCACCACCGGCCCCAACAACCAATTCAGCCCGATCGCTTGGGCTTCCGCTGCCGTCATGGCCCCCAAATCGCGAGCCAGGGCCAACGCTTGGGGGAAATTCTGCTGGGCCAACGCGCCGAGGGCCATCAGGGGCGGCCCTTGGGTGGCTCCCCCAAACCGCTGCCCCACGCCCTCTTCAATGTCCGCCGCAATCAGCAGAGGCACGGGGGCCCACCGTTGAAACTCATGGGTTCGCAGCGCCACTTCCGCCGCGCCCCCACCCAGCAGAATCACGCCCCCCACACCCAACTCCTGGATCCAAGATTCCAGCACGGAGGCGATCGGCTCCCAAGCGGGATAGCGAATTTGGGCATCGAACAGAAAGCCCGAAGCCCGCACAACAACCATTTGAGCAATCTGTTGGCGCAGGGTCAGGCGATCAAGATCAGGCAGGGGGGACGGGGCCGAAACAGTCATGGCAGCAACTCTAGGCAACTTTTCGCGATTCCTGGTGGAACCATAACCAACAACGCGGCCCTGCGGCGAAATTCCTGATTGCCACGATCGTTAATGAACCCGACAAAGGGCCGATCGTCAAATTGCCTGAAATCCCGATTCCACCGTTGGCAGATCGTGGGAGACAAGGGGCTTAAGCCCCCTGTTGCGACGATTGGGGCAAAGAAAATGAACTATTTCAGCCTCACATCGAGCAATGACGATCGGGTCTAACCGCCTTTCAAGGTAGGTCGATCGCCCCCGTGGCCTCAAGGGCTTTCCACAGCACCGCCACCCCCACTTGTTCCGACACCGCTTGGGGATCGAACTTGCCATCGGCCACGTATTTTCCCGTTTGATAGTGATTGCTCCCGCTCCACAGATAGGGCGTGAGCACCGTGGGGCGATAGAGCCGATAGCCAAAGCCGTTGAACCGTTCGGCTCGCCACAGCCAAGCCCCCAAGGAACGATCCTTCACGCGCGGGCCGTCAAACTCCTTGAGGGTGAGGGCATCGATCGCGCTGTCTTCCCAAGTTTTGAAGGGGCCCCGCCCGATCGGCTCGATCGTGGTGCGCTGGCCGAGGGGTTGCCCGTTGTGTAAATGGCAGCGAAAGTCGCAGTTGGACTCTAGGTTATGAATCGCCGCCACAAACCACCAGGGCACTTGGATCGCAGTCTCAATGGCCCCATAGCGCGATCGAAACTTTAAGGCTCGATCGGCTGCTTGTTTGGCCCTAGCTTGCCAGTTGGAGCGGATTTGGCAAGTTTCCCAGAGGCGATCGTATTCAGGCTTGAGATCCGGAAGGCGGGTGGAGGAAACCATCGCGAGGACAACGACTGGCGTTGCAATCTCTCTGCTAAGTCCACGATAACGCTGGGCGGGAGGCAGGCGACTGGGTTGAGGGAATTGTTAACAGCGATCGACCGAGAGACGATCGGGCCACCCCTGCTCTTGGGCCAGGGCCCGAATGGCCGCCCATTCCCGATCGCTCAAGGGTTCTTCCTCCAGCTCGATCGAGAACGTATCCCGAGCCGCCTGGGTCAGGGTCGCCACCAGATGCGATCGGGACAGGGGCGGCAACCGGGGTTCCGGCGGCTCCGTACCAAAGATCTGGCCATGGAGCGATCGATGGGGATGCAGGGCGATCGAACCATGTTGCAACACCGCCGCGCCTCGCAAATATTGAGCACTGCCGATTAACTTTTCGCCGCCGTCAGCCAGCACCAAATCCGCATCGGTGGCCAGCGCGAAACAGTTGGCTTGGTTACGCAAACCGACCGATCGCCCCTCGCCAAACCGCAACTCCACCCCCAGAGCCTGCCAGCCCGCAATCAAAAATTGACAAATGCGGCAATAGGCATCCCGACGGCTGCCGAACTGGGAGCCAATGACCGCATAGGTGAGGTCATTCCCATGGAGCACGGCCCGGCCCCCCGTGGGCCGCCGCACCAGGGGAACCGGGCGATCGGCCCATTGCAACTGTTCCCAAGCGGCCGGGTAACGCCGTTGATGGAACCCCAGGGAAATGGTGGGTTCCGACCAGGTATAAAACCGCAAAACCGGCGGGCCCGCCGCTTGAACATGCTGCTCAAACAACCAGCGATCGATCGCCATTTGCACCGCGCCGGATTCGTTCAAGGTTGGGATCAGTCGCCAGCGATCGCCCATAGCCTCAATTTGTGAATCTATCAATCGCGGCCCCACGACTCGCCAGGACAAGCCGCTTTAACCAAATTCCGCTTGCAGCGCTTCGTCATTGTCATCGGCGATCGAAGCCACCAGCGTAATCGATCGGGAAATTTCCCCCGGCGACAGTTCCGCCACCGTGCGGGTTGTGGTCACCACCACGGAATTCTCCGCGATCGCATAGCGAGCCTCAAAGGTGCTTAACCAATTGGCCGTCATCAGCTTTTTCAGCAACCCGGCTTCATCCTTCGCCGGCAGATTCAACACCGATGACCACACCGTTAAAGTGTCATCATCGGTTTCGCCCGTCAGTTGCACATAGACCTCCACCGAGCCGTATTGAAACCGCCAAAGGGATGATCCACCGCTGCGATTCACCATGGCGCTGTTTTCCGTCGCCAAACTGGAGATCACCGTTTCGATCGTCTCGATCGCGCTGGTGGGCCCTTCTGCTACGTCCAACAAAGTTTCTTCCGCCGCCGTTGTCATAGGTCTAAGTCAAGGGTTGAGTCAGGTTCGCGGGCTGGAGGGGATTTCGCCCCGCAGGAGCCGAGCAACTGGCCACAGGCCAGCCACCCGATCGCCCCATGCCCACCCCATCCAGTGTGGTCGCAACGTTCGATCGATGCAACTGATGCTTAATGTTCAGGGCGATCGCTTGGCTTCCGGGCCACCCAATATTTGCTCAGGAAATGGGTCGCAGTTTCCACCCGCTCAAACCCGGCCTTGTCCAAATAGGCCACCAAATCATCCGTAATGTAGTGGCGATAGAACGGTTCATGGAACGCCGCCGGGAACCCCGCCAACACCGGCTCCAGTTCCGGCACATCGGCCGACTGAATTGAATCGCACAGCACCACCGTGCCCCCCGGCTTCGTCACCCGGAACAGTTCCTGGATCACTTGGGAGCGCACCGGCCCCGGCAACTCATGAAACAAAAACGTGCTGGTGGTGATGTGGAAATAATTATCCACGTAGGGCAGCGCCTCTCCTTGGCCCTGAGCCAGTTGGGGCAGCTCGCCGGGCTGTTGCGACAACACCTGATTTGCCTTGCGCAGATAGGCCGGCGACAGATCCAACCCAAACAGCGCCGCCTTGGGCAGAATCGATCGAATGAATCGCAGGGTGCGCCCCGTCCCGCAGGCCACATCCAACACCCGCAAATCGCGCCCCGTCACTTCTGGAAATTCGCGCGCGCCTTGGGCGATCGGGGCCAACACCCGCCGCCGCATCGCATCCGCCGTTCCGTTAAACAGCAATTCCACCTGCAAATCATACAAATTCGCAGACCAATCGCTCAGATAGCCATCGGTTTGGTAGTGGAAATTTTGTAGGTAATACTTCGGATAACCGTTGGTGTCGATCGAGGGGGAAAACTCCTGAAAGCGCTTTTCCGACAGGCGCATCCAGGTTTGGAACCCATCCCAAATCACCAACGGGTAACACTTCAAGAACTCATCCCAAGCATTTTCAAACACCAACTCGGGCCCATAAACTCCCTGTTCCACGTCCTGCCAGTCGGTTTCCAACAGCGTTTGCATCCGGCGCTGCAACAACTGGAACACCTCCGGCGGCAGGCTTTGATTTCGTTGGGGCAGGGGTTTGATCGCATTCAAAACCCGCGTGTTCATTTGCTTGTGGGCCAAGCTAAAAGCCCCCTTGCCCTGCTGAAACGTCTGATAGGCCAGCTTCAGCAGGTCATTAGGATTCGGCAGCGGAAAGGGTTGCTGTGGGCGGCGATCGGTGGTGGCAGTCATGGCAATGGGAAATTTTGAAGGGCGATCGACCCGAGACCGGGAATGCGTCGATCGCTTGGATTATTAAGGGGCAAGTCCCCGGCGAAAACCAAACCCCGATGGCAATTGGGGCGGTCTTGAGGGTCTATTGTAACGAAAACTTTACGATCAATCGGGCGATCGGGCAGCGAGCGAAACTTCTGGCGCGGTTTGCTCTAAGAATTCACCGACCCATCACCCTCTAACCCAGGGCAAATTCGGTGAAAAGGCGGATGCTGGGGGGATAGTAGCCCAGCACCAAATCCTCTTTGGGTACACCGCGATCGAGCAGTTGTTGCACAATTTCGATTTCCGTACCGTTGTATTGAACCCAAATTTTGGCATCCTCTGGGCTGCTGCTTTTGATGTCAATGTGCATGATCAGGCCATAGTCGCGTCGCTTGGTTGTCCAACCATCGATGACGACGGCATAGCGATCATTGACTTCATCAAAGATGGGGTTAACGGCGATCGCCCTGGCTTCGGGACGCACGGAGGCATTACGACGAAATTCACAAAAATCGTTCAGGATATCTTTGACGTATTGCCGATAGGTCGTTAGTTTTTCCATAGGGCAATGGTCTCCGTCGTGGGTTCATAAACTAACAGCTTGATTTGATAATTAGCGATCGACATTTTGATAAATTCAAGAGTAAAGAAGCTTTCATAAATGACTTGCGGAACAGCCAGAAAAAGTTCTCGATCGGGATCGCTAACTTGTAAGGCTAATCGATAGTTTAAAAATTGACCGAGCGCCAAATGAAATTCGGCAATTTCAGATCGGCCACCAAATGTTTTAATTTCTACGGCAATCTTTTGGCCGGCACGTTCTGCGGCGAGTAGCTTCTCTGCACCCAAGTCAATGTATAAGTCAACGCCTCCGAGCTTGAGACTCAAAGGATCATCAGTAATAAACCAGCTTTCTTTTTCTAATGCGTTCCGAACGGCTTGGTGAAATAGATCTTTGGCCATAGACAGCATTGGGCGATCGGTTTAGATTTGCTGATTAACTGGATCTTAGCTTAATGCCCAATTCTGCCGTAGGGTGCGTAGGGCAACGGTTCGCACTTTACGGGAATTGGGTTTATGCCCTACGCACCGCAATATCGCGGCTCGATCGATCGGGGATTGTCGTTTCGTTGCGGTGGGTGGCGGTGCGTGGAAGATAACCGGGAGATTGTAATTATCAAGATGGCGTTCTCCCACTCACCCTACGCTTACGGTTCTGATGCAATCGGTGCTGACCCAGGCCGAGCGATCGCCCACCCCAGGCGGCAAACCGGGCCCCACCACCGGCTCACCCGATCGCTCGGCCGCCGCCACAGCTTGGTTGAGTTGAAACAGGAAGGCGAGGGGATCGGTGCGATCGTCCCAACCGTAGGCTGCTGCTACCGCCCGATCGAGCGCGGCATGGGTCTGGTGCAGCGGCGTATCCCCCGGCTGATCCAAGGTTTTGTACAAATCCCGCAGGCTCCATTGGGCTTCGGCCATCAGGGTTTCGCGCAACTGGCGTAGGGATCGGGCGGCTTCTGCCACGGCTGTGATTTGGGCGATCGTCACCGTTTGCGGCCAAGGAAAGGTGTCGAAAACGGTGTTGGAAGTGTAGCGAAAGTCGCCTTTCAAGGTTGAACATTGGCGAGTAAACCATTGCCAATGCAACGAGGATTGCAAAACTCCAAAGGAATAGTCATCATCGAGGGCAAAAACCTGTAAGGCATCACTGGGCCGAATGGTTGAACTAATGAATGTAAAGATCGGCCGTTTCGTCACTCGGCTGGCCACAATATATCGGTTCAGGGCTGAAATTTTGTGAATCATCTCATCCCGAGAACGCCAGTATTTCCACCATTTTTGCAAATGACTTTGGCGGGGCCCCGTTGCTTTCTTGGTTTTCGCAAATTCATCTTCTGCCAACTGCTTAATCGCTGGATAGACAGTTTGTTTAATGTGTTTCAGCAAGCCGGGATAGGACTTAACCTGATCTAAAGACTGACAGTGGTTTAAGTCAATAATTGATCGTAGAGACAATAGATCACGATAGCCCAGCAAATCATTACCATTTAGATAAGGGTAAATATAGGCTAGTTCTTTAGCTGATAGTTTGGCTTGTTGCCTATCAATGAAAAATCCCTCATGGCCGTGGGTTTGACCTTGATAGCAAGCTTGCGATCGCGCATTAGCTTGAATCACGACCGCCTGAGTCACATCAAACTCGGAACTGAGGGCCGCATGAATCTGAGCAGGATGCTCTGTGCGCCAGGGGCTATCGAGGCGATCGCCTAACTGGGTGATTAGGGTTTTCTGGCCCGTCCATTCTCCCTTAATCCAGTTAACGATCGACACATGAACCGCCGCTGCCCCTGACCAAACTTGACTGGAAACCGCGTGGGTAATCGTGCCGCCATTTTGCACAATGTAATCAAGACCGCCTTCGCGGGAATAGTTTTGGCGAATCGTGTTGGTTCCCACCAATCCAGCACGTTGGCCGGGCTTCAGGTGATCGTGCGATCGCCGCAACCAATAGACGCAATAATCCGCCCGCCCAGGGATTTCGGGATAGCGATCGCGCAGGGTTTTCACATAGGCGGCTCCCAGTTCCTGTTGCATTTTATTTTTGGATTGGAAGGGCGGATTACCCACAATCACCTCCGCCGCTGGCCAGGTTTCCAGCATCAAGGCATCCTGTTTACGGATATTTTGATCCAAAGTATCTAGGGGCAAGGCCGGTTCATTTAGCCCCAGCCGATCGATTGCCACCTTCCGCGCAATCATCAGGGTGACTCGGGCGAGTTCCACCGCAAAGGGATTAATATCCATCCCAAAAAATTGCAAAGGTGTAATTAAACTCAGCCGCCGGAGTCCTGTTTTTTCTAAAGCAGCAATTTTATCTAACAAAACCTGTTCAACTTGCTTGAGTTCCTGATAGGCAATATAGAGAAAGTTACCCGAACCGCAAGCTGGATCAAGCACTCGATAACGCGATAGTTCCAGATGTAATTGATTGAGCTGTTTGAGATCATGAGCCTGTTCGATCGCCTGTTCCCAAGGCTGCACGATCGATGGGCGGATGATCTTCATGATGTCATTTTCAGAGGTGAAGTGCATCCCTCCCGCGTGGCGATCGCGATCGGTTGTTGTTTGCTCAAAAATATTGCCGAAAATGGCAGGCTGCACCTTTGTCCAATTCTGATCGGCCGCCACTTTCAGCAACTTCAACTCATCCCGTTCTAGATGAATTGCCGGAATTTGGGCAAATAATCCACCATTAAAATAATCTGTGCCTTGAAAGCGACCATAGGGCGTTTTGCCCTGTCGGTTCATTTGGCGAAATAGCCCTTCACACAAAATGTCATAGGTGCTTTCGCCGGGGTCATCGCTGTTTTGAGGCAAGCACCGATCCAAGCAGTCAGAAAAACGATTGGGCGGCAACAGACCCCGCCCCTGGGCAAACATGGCCAACACACACTGCAACACAAACCGCTGGGCATCGGCTTCGGTGTAGGGTGGCTTTTTCAGGCGATCGCGCCGGTCACAAAGAGATCGATACAGCAGCCCCATGCGCTGGGCCGCCGTCGCCGTCACCTCCACAATTTGCCCATCGCGAAACTTGGGTTTTGCCGCGCCCCGCTCCATAAACCGGAAAGCTTCGGGATGAAACGGCAACTCATCGAGGGCTAACCGCTCAACGGGAATGCTGACCGACTGGGTGAGGTCGTAAATCCAAAACTGCTCGAAGTTACAAAGGATGATGTATTGCGGTTGAGGGGTCAGGCGTTGGGCATAGCCCCAGGCTTGGTTGTAGTGGCGATCGAGATGTCGCTCCGATCGCCGCTTCAGCTCAATCAGCAGCGACCCATCGGGCCAATACAAGTCGGCGTAACCCGTTTGGCCCTTCCGACTGCCCTGATCCACCACTTGCTCGATCGTTGCCCCCGCTTGCTTCGTTCCGGCATACCCAAACGCCTGAAAGAACGCCTCCAGAAACGGCCCGCTATTACTGCGTTCCGTAGCGGCGGGTTGCGACAGGATATAGGTTTGGCAAAAGGTGACAAACTCCTGAAGTCGATCGTGGTTGACTGGCGGCATTAGGAATCGCGGATGAGCAGATAGGAAAAGGACTGGACAGCCATCCCTATTAAAGCGTTGATTCTCGATGGGGCAAGCGGTTGAGACTTAGCCCACCCCAAACAACGAGAAGCGATCGAGCCGGGCTTGCCAACACAGCAAACGGCTCGATCGCCTCTGAAGTTACAACTAATTCATCAGCTCAGGTTTAACTGAAACGGCTGCATGAAATTCATGATGAATACTGAATGGGTTGGATATTCAGCTCTGCCTGCCATTGGCTCAGGGGCTTTTCCCATCCCTCTTCCCACTTTTGAGCAAACAGGGGTTGAGCGGCCTTACCCATTTGAAATCCTTGAGCAATTGCCTCTAGCAAGAGTGGCAATGCTGTTGGTGCCATTAGCGTGCTGGTTATTAAACTGCTAGCCACTACCATGCTAGCCAGTGGGTAGGGAAATTGTGGCAGATGAAATGCTTGTAGACCAATTTCACCAATTTCAGAGGGAGCAAATCCAGTCACAATATGCCAAAGATCATGGGTTTGGCTCAGGCGCATTTCAACATATTCAGCATCAGATTGGGCAGTCATGCCAGCATGTAAATTGGGATCAAAGCCCTTTTCTTTCATTTCTGCTGCATAGATATACCCCAGCGAATCAGGAGGCAGGGCCAGGAGGGTTTCTAAATCATGAGCGGGTGGCAGATAGCGCTCACGGATTAAGGCTGCACAAGCTGGGTTCTGACTGAGGTATTGCGCTGCCAAAGCGTAGGCGGGAGTTTCCAGCAAGCCATCCACTAATTCGCCCACCGTTTTCAGGCTGTTGCTGCCAAGGAGCATTGCAGTGAATGACTTAAAAATCAGAATCTTTGAAAACAACGACTTCACACCCTGAAACAGGGGATTTAGTGCCGGTGGTTGCATGGAACTGGTCAAAGAGTCGTTCAATGTTGCTGAATTAAGCGGTTGCATAAACAGTAGCTCCAGAGAACTGCAAAGTTAACCCAACCACCTCTCAAAAGAGGGTGAAGTTGCTGAATAGTCGGGAAAAAGATGGCACTTCTATTCGTTAACTCACGCCCTGGCGGGACAGTGCTTTCAGGGGTGGATCAATTCAGAAAATGAGTATCTCTCATGTTTTTAGAATATCAGCAGAATTTTTGTCTTGTCAAGAAAAACATGAGTAAATTTCATTTTTAATCCAGATCGACAGCCGAGAGCAGTCTGAAATCTCAAGCACGATGACTGGCCCGTTCACTAGACCTCTTGCATCAATCAAGAACCTCATCCCAAATCCCGCTCCCAGATCCCTGATTGACTGAAAAAACACTCAAACACTGGGTTGTTCCGTAGGTTGGGTTGAGCTTTGCGAAACCCAACTCGATCACTGCAAGCCTTGTTGCTGTTGGGTTTCGTACCTCAACCCAACCTACGAAATGATCGTTAATTAGCCCATCTTGATCAGAGGGGGTTAATTCGTGCAAGAGGTCTACTGTCCTACGCTGGCAACTGTGATCAACCATCATGATCTGCGTGATTTCAGTCCTGCCTCCACCCGATCGCCCCGAACAGTTCCAACCCCAAAGAACGAGAAGCGATCGAGCCAAGGTTGCCAACACAGCAAACAGCTCGATCGCCTCTTAGATTTTGAAGTAACCGGTTGGGTCAGCCAGGGCGATCGGCCCCAGCGCAACCCAGCCCCCTAACTCCGTTGGGAACTAGGCATCGTAGTACAGCGCGTACTCGTAGGGATGCGGACGCAGGCGCATCGGGTTCACTTCCGCATCCAGCTTGTAGGTGATCCAGTTGTCGATGAAGTCATCGGTGAACACACCCGAATCGGTCAAGAAGCTGCGATCTTGATCCAGCGCTTCCAGAGCGCCTTCCAGCGAACCGGGGGTCGAAGGAACCTTGCTCAGTTCTTCGGGGCTGAGGTCGTAGATGTCCACATCCAGCGGTTCGCCCGGATCGATTTCGTTCTTGATCCCGTCGAGGCCCGCCAGCAGCATGGCCGAGAAGGCCAGGTAGGGGTTGGAGGTTGCGTCGGGGCAACGGAACTCCAGACGCTTGGCCTTGGGGTTCGAGCCGGTCAGCGGAATCCGAATCGAAGCCGATCGGTTACCGGCCGAGTAGGCCAAGTTCACCGGCGCTTCAAAGCCCGGCACCAAGCGCTTGTAGGAGTTGAGGGTGGGGTTGGTGAAGGCCAACACAGCGGGAGCGTGCTTCAGCAAACCACCGATGAAGTTCAGCGCCATCTTGCTCAAGTTGGCATAGCCATCGGGGCTGAAGAACAGGGGCTGGCCGTCCTTCCAAATGGACATGTGGGTGTGCATCCCGGAGCCGTTGTCGTTAAACAGCGGCTTGGGCATGAAGGTGACGGTTTTACCGTACTTCTTGGCCACGTTCTTGATCACGTACTTGTAGGTCAGTACGTTGTCAGCGGCGCTGATCAGATCGCTAAACTTCATGCCCAGCTCGCACTGGCCGGCGGTTGCCACTTCGTGGTGATGCTTTTCAATGGGCACGCCACACTTGCCCATGGTCAGCAGCATTTCGGTACGGATGTCTTGCAGGGTGTCGCTGGGGGCCACGGGGAAGTAGCCGCGCTTGTAGCCAATTTTGTTGCCCAGGTTGCCGCCTGCTTCAATCCGACCCGAGTTCCACTGAGCTTCTACCGAATCCACATGGTAGAAAGATTCGTGCTCGTTTTGGCCGTAACGAACGTCGTCGAAGATGAAGAATTCCGGTTCGGGGCCGCAATATACGGTGTCGCCGATGCCGGTGCTTTGCAGGTAACCCAACACGCGAGCCGCGATCGAACGGGGGTCGCGATCGTACCACTCGCCGGTACGGGGTTCTTTAATCGAGCAGACCATGCTCAGGGTGGGCACTTCCATGAACGGATCCATCCAGGCGGTGTTGGGATCGGCCACCATGGACATGTCGGAAGCTTGGATGCCCTTCCAACCGCGAATGCTGGAACCATCGAAGGCCACGCCCTCGGTGAAGGCTTCTTCGTCGATAAGGCTGCGATGGAAGGTGCAGTGCTGCCAGATCCCGAAGAGATCGACAAACTTCAGGTCGATCATCTCGATATTTTGGTCTTGAATCATTTTCAAGACATCTTGGGCAGTCGTCATGAACGAACTCCTTGAACCTGTTTGTTTAGTCGCTCTTTGGAATAGATGCGAGGCACTGCCCCTCTGTCACGGTTGCGCTTAGAGCAAAACCTAATGAATGACGCTTACTCGGGGTAGCGCTACATTCGTCACATCCTAAAGAGAGGCTAGGGCGGTTTTTGTATCAGAAACTACTATTTCTCTGCTGAGGGGAGATACAAAACTTAGTGCTGAGACTTTGGGCTAGGCGCTGCGGTGTGCGATGATTGAGAGGGCCCGAGCGTCGCCGCAGAAATCCGTTGCACCGTCTGATGTGTAGCAATTTCAGCCGAGTCCCGGGACGAGTTTAAGACAAGCAGCTTCCTTAATGTAGGCTACTGTCAATATTTCTCTTCGATAAAGACTGTTGGGAGAATCGCTCATGATGCGCGATGCTGTGACGACTTTAATCAGAAACTATGACATTACGGGTCGCTACCTCGATCGCGACGCAATGGACGACCTGAAGGCCTACTTCGCGTCGGGTGAAGCTCGGATCAAGGCGGCATCGGTGATTAATGCCAATGCGGCGGATATTGTCAAGCAAGCGGGCTTGGCTTTGTTTGAGGAAGTGCCCGAGCTGATTCGTCCGGGTGGCAATGCTTACACCACTCGGCGCTATGCGGCTTGTCTGCGGGATATGGACTACTACCTGCGCTATGCCAGCTACGCGATCGTGGCGGCGGATGCGGATGTGTTGGATGAGCGTGTGCTGAACGGCCTGCGCGAAACCTACAACTCGTTGGGTGTGCCTCCGGCTCCGACGGTGCGCGGCATCCAAATCATGAAGGATATTGTGAAGTCGCTGGTGACGGCGGCCGGTGTGGATGCCAGCGTGGTGGATGCACCGTTTGATTACATGACCCGTGAACTAAGCGAGTCGGACATCTAGGATTTTGCCCGATCGGCAAGTCCGGCGAAACATCGCCCGTGGAGGTTGGGGCCTCTGCGGGCGATTGTTTTGGTTGGATGCAGGCTTGTGGATGTTGGGCGAATGGTTTTGGGTGAATGCTTTCGAGATGCGCGTTGGGATTATTGAGGGTTCGGGATTTCAGGCCGATCAGGAAGTTTCTGGCCCGATCGCCGCGCCCATTGCCGTCAACAACATAACGATCCCCGCCGCCACAAACAGCCCGGTAAGGCTGATTTCCAACAACGCACCCGAGGCCGCTTGCGAAAAGGGATCCAAGGCCACCGCCGCAAACATAATCAGACTCATCATGCGCCCCTGCATGTGGAAGGCGGTTTGCTGTTGCAGCCAAGTCATGGCCAACACGCCCACAATGCCGCCACCGATCCCCATCCCCCCGATCGCGATCGCGGCGAGGGCGGTGCTGTGAACAAAGCCCAGGGCAATTAACCCCAATCCCAAGGCCCCCGCCAACCAAGCCAGGGGCGTTTTGAGGTTGGAGATCGCGCTGAGCTGCCCCGCAATCACCACGCCCAGCAGGGCCCCCACGCCGTAGGCAGCCTGAAGCGATCCAAAGGTGGTGGCGTTGCCCTGGAGGCGCACGGTCACCAGTTGGGCCACACCAATCACGATCGGCCCCAGGATGGCAAAGTTAATGGCCGCAATCAGCAGCAACCCGATCCGAATGTCCGATCGCTGCCAGGCATAGCGCAACCCTTCGCCAATTTCGGCGGCCAGGGCTTGTTTGGGCACTGCCTGAGCGGCCTGGAGCGATCGCCCGGGAGCCTTGGGTTGCACCAGAAACATGCAAAGACTGCCGAGCAACAGCAACAGGGCATTGAGGGTAAAAGTTGCCGTCAGCCCCACAGCCCCGATCGCCAAGCCCGCCGCCGCCGGCCCCACCACATTCGTAATCTGTTCGCTGCCTTGCATCCAAGCATTAGACCTCTTGCACGAATAAAGCAGTAGTGTAGAAAGTCGTCGTCACCATGATCGGGAGATGCTCTACGAAAGCCTCGCCTCGCTGCCCCCATCACAGTTTCGCCGTGCCTGTGGCTTCAGTCGCTC
>MKGP02000087.1 GCA_001913845.2 Limnothrix sp. CACIAM 69d
CGATACTTTGCTGGGAACACTAAGTGGTAAAGCAAAATTGTGACGTTATGACTTTTGTGGATATATTCGCTCATCTCTGATTTTTACGCCGCAGAGCGGCGGGGAATTGACCCTTAGAGATTAAATCCCAATCAGTTCACCTGCTTTACCGACCATCGTGAGTTGGTGGTGCTTTTGTTGCATAAACTGGATCATTTTTTGATCTTCACCCTTGATGTGATGGCGCAACCAATCGGCTAGAAAATTCATCAAATTCTGAATAGCACCGGTTTCGCCTGCTTGAAACTGCTGCATCAGTTTGGTCACTTTCTGAATTAGGCGATCGTGGCAATGCTTGTGGCGATCGAGTCCCGGGTAAGCATGATCCTGCATGAGTGATTCTTCATGCTGAAAATGGGCGATCGTGTGTTCAGCCAACTGTTCCAGCATCATCGCCAGCTTGTCCATCGATTCCTGACGATCGATAGCACTCTGCAATTCATTCACTAATTCAAAAATGTCTTGGTGCTCCTGATCCACTCGATCGTCACCAATACAAAAATGATCGCTCCACTCGACTTTAGTCATCGTAGTCATTATTCCAGGCAGCAAAACAGCAAAAATCACCCTTGCCCAACGCAGATTGCCGCCATATCTCACAACAATCCAAAGATTCATCGAGAATCAATCATCAGCCCATGTTCACCCATCATCGCAATGGGTAATCGCGAGTTTTCAGTTTTTCCAGTTCGCAGCAGCCCAAGCAAGCCGGAAGTTAATTACACCTCTGGCTCTCTCGAAAACTGGCTAGAGACTTCACCCAGAAAAACAGAATGATTGGCGATCAAGTTCACAAACTTTGGTCAATTACCCTCAGTTCATGAACAAACATGGACGAATTGAATGAATTCAATTGAATCCAAGAAATCTTAGATGAATTGTTGAGTCAGGTTAGATATTTAGGGGCACTACGCAGGACTAATGAAGCCTGACTAGAATTTCTCAAAATTTCTAATCATCCAATTATTCAATCATTGATTGTTGAAACATTGGGCAATTGAAGCCTTGAGAGATTGAAGGATTCATTAGTGTTCGGGCATCTAGAAATGGTCGGTTTGAGTTTCGACCATCGGGCGATCGGGCCAGGGATGGGGTACGCAATGACCATGCAGCACAAAGTCTTGGGCCAAGGCTCCCCGGGCGATCGGGAGTTGGCAGCAACCCAATCTTTTGAGTTCCCCCGCGAGTTCGATCAACTCAGCCGGTTTCATCAACTTTGATGGGTGTCACTGTCCACAACAGTCACTAGTTTTAGCGGAATGCTGGCCCGATCGCAATCATTTTTGACTTTGATGTTGTTTTAAAACATTCCTTGAAAAAAAGGTGTTTAAAGCATTTGAAATCACCGGATAATTCATCCTGAATCGGTGCTGATTGAACTCATGATTCATCGGTCAGTTCATTACATGGGTTCCTTAGTGAAAGCTTTCGGGGTTAATCAGCCATTGGCGTGATGTTCAACCCATTTCTGACGGAAATTTGTTTTTGGGCGATCGCCTCACTAGGATTTGGTGCAGGTGGTCGCATCGGCTGGCGGATCCCGGCCTGACCTGCCTGGCTGACTGAATTCATTGGTGTCTGGCATGAAAACTTGTCCCGTTTCCCCCGCTCCGGCCCGTACCGGTGCGAAGTCGATCGCAGAAATTGCCCCGGATCTTTTGCAGCAACTGAATCGCGGCACGCTGGAGGCCGTGACCCTTGTGGAAGTGCTGGCGATCGACCATGGGCAACTGCTCCGGGCGATCGCCCCCGATGCGGGAGCGCCGATTTTGGAACGGGTGAGCGCCCATGGCCACTTGAAAATCAAGGCTCGGATGCAAATCGTGGGGCAACTGTTGCTCGATCGATATGGTTTGGCCGGTTCGGAGCGCTTTGCCACCCACCGCAGCGACACGGCCCGCAGTTGGGCTGCGATGATGGTGGGCTTGGCTCCGGGGCTGTCGTTTCCCGATCGCCTGGCCCAAATTGCCAACTTGGCGGACGATCCCAGTGCCAACGTACGGGAGTGGGCTTGGATGGCGTTGCGGCCCCATGCGGCCCATCAGTTGGAACTGGCGATCGCCCAGTTAATTCCCTGGGCGCTGCACCCATCGCCAAATTTGCGTCGGTTTGCCACGGAGTTAACCCGGCCGCGGGGCGTGTGGTGTGCGCACATCCAAGCCCTGAAGCGCGAGCCATCTTTGGGATTGCCCTTGTTGGAACCCTTGCGGGCGGATCCTGCGCGTTATGTGCAAAACAGCGTCGCCAATTGGCTGAATGACGCGGCCAAATCGCAGCCGCAGTTTGTTTGGGACTGTTGCCAGCGTTGGCAGCGGGAGTCTGCCACCCGAGCCACGGCTTATATCTGTCGGCGGGCCCTGCGTGGCCTGCTCGATCGCGGTTGGCAGGACGATCGAACGTTTGCCGATCGCGCCAGCTAGCCATCCAGTGGACGAGCGGTGACGGACAGGATCGAGAATCAAAATCCAGAGCTACGATACAAGGCAGATCCACTCGCAAACTTCCCGATCGCACCCATGCACCTCACTTGGTTTGATAGCAATAGCTGGTTAATTGAACTGGCGGGCAAGCGAATTTTGCTCGATCCCTGGTTTGTGGGGCCGCTGATGTTTGGGAATGCCGCTTGGTTTTTTAAGGCCACCCATCCCAAGCCCCGTCCAATTCCCGCCAATTTGGATTTGGTTTTGCTGTCCCAAGGGCTGGAGGATCATGCCCATCGCCCCACTTTGGAACAGATCGATCGCACCGTGCCGGTGTTGGGATCGCCCAGCGCGGCCAAGGTCGCCGAGCAATTGGGGTTCCAAACGGCGATCGCCCTCGATCATGGTCAAACTTGGACGCTGGATCAACAGGTGGCTATCCGCGCCACCACCGGCTCCCCCACGGGACCCAAAACCCTAGAAAACGGCTACATTCTGCGGGCGATCGCGGGGCCCGAAACCGGCGAAAGTCTTTACTATGAACCCCACGGCTATCACCCGGCGGAGTTGAGCGAGTTGGGGCCGGTGGATGTGACCCTTTGCCCGCTGATGGATCTATCGATCGGGGGGTTCCTACCGATCATTCAGGGAACCAACAGCGCCTTGAAGCTGGCAACCCTGCTGCGGCCCCAAGTGATGTTGCCCACGGCGGCGGCGGGTGATGTGCAATACGAAGGCCTGCTGGTGTCCCTGTTGCGAGCGAAGGGCAATACCGCTGAACTGCAAACCCAATTGCAGAGAGCAGGGTTGGCAGCCCAAATTCTGGAACCCAAACCGGGCGATCGCCTGGCCATACCTCTCAAGAAGACTTCAGCAATCGCCTAGGGAGTCGCCGCACGAGGCCTAGCCATCGGGAGAACTGGGAACGGCCCTTTCTCCCGGGCAATGGCAACAACACCAGCCCGATCGCCACCATGGGCGACACCACCGGTAACCACCAAGCCACCCAAAAAAAGCTAATCATCCCGATCGCCCCCACCATCAGCGAGCCAAAAGCCCAAACCCAGAGCCGATCGTACCAACGAGGCTGCGGGGATCGTGCCTGCCAAACCGCCAACAGCCCTGCTCCCAGAACTGCCCAGAGCAAAATCCACAACGCCTTCTGCGGCCAGGCGATCGCCTGAAGCAAGGGGCGATTGTCCAGCACTGCGCTAATCAGTTGACTGATGCCATGAGCCTGAATCTCCAAGCCCGGAATCTCCTGCCCACCCGGCAGTTTCCACCGATCCTCAGAGCTGGCTTGAATATTGCCAATTAGAACGATCGGGTTGGGTTGACCAGTCCAAGGAATTCGATCGGTACTTTGCAACACCTCCCGCAGCGGCAAACGAACCCAATCCGCCCGCCGAGGAGCCAACAGCAGTTGATTGCCTTGGTCATCAAACCACCCATACCCCCCTGCTCCGGCGGTAATTTGGGGAATTGTGACGGAACCATACTGCCAGCGATTGCCAACGGCCAAAATTGCCACGCCCCGTTGCTTGAGGTACTCATCCACCACCAGGCCGCTCAATCCATAGGTAGTGCGACAAGTTTGGCTAGACTTGGGAGCCGCCATGGCCAAGAGCTGCCGTCGCACCACCCTTTCTGAATCATTGGCTTGGTCAGAAAAAGTCACCCGATCACGCTTCAAGCCCACTGGGGCCGGAATTTCCGAAGTATCTTCCGTGGGGTCAGCTAATTTGCACAAACCCACCACCCGAGGATTCGACCAAAGGCGCTTTTGCCAAGCGGATGCCAGCGGCCAGGGGTAATAAATATCCACTCCAATGACGCTGGGTTTCAGGGTGGCCAGTCGCTCCTGAAGCTTGGCCAAGGCCTCCGGAGCCACGGAATTTAACCCGCCATCGGCCGTTGGAATTCGTTGCCAACCTTGACGATCTTGATAAGCCACGTCATTTTCATCAATCGTCACCAGCAAAATGCGTTGATCTTGTAATTCCAACGGCCGCTGCTGCACCATTGCGTCATAAACCCAAAACTCCGGGGTCTGGATCATGCCGCCTAGGCCAATGGTGATCCCCGTGGCCAAAAGTGCCTGCACACCCAGTTGCAATGATTTCGGACTAATTTTCAGGCTAATTTTCGAGCTAATTTGCTGATTGTTTTCTGGACTCAGTGCCTGATTTGATTCCTGATCTAATTTCTGATTTGATTCCTGATCTAATTCCTGGCTTGATTTCTGACTGATTTCTTGACCAGGTTCCTGACTGAATTGCTGGATTGGATCCTGCCTCAGTGCCCGATCGCTGCCGGGCCGAGCTGCACTGGGGCCAACGGGTTCGATCCAGCTTTGGAAATCGGTTTCCGCGTGGGCGCGATCGGGCCAAGTGGGCAAGTCTACCAGGGGATGATGAAACACCAGCGGCAACCAATCGGCCCTGGGAAATTCGGCGCTGAAGCGTTGGAGCGATCGACAGGCTTCGTACAGAGATAGGGGCAGCGACCGTGATTGGGCGTAGTAAGTCAAGAAATCCTTGAGGAAATGTTGAGCGACTAGATCGGGCACCGAAGCCCGCATCACAATGGCGGCCGGTAGGTGTGATCGATGCAGCGCTTCCGCCAAGTCCACACTGTGGCAACAGTTAAAAATCGCCAGTTGCAAACCCTGTTGAACCGCGCCTTCAAGGGCATGACTGAAGTTTTCTACGGAAATGTTGTTCTGAAAGTTAAGGCCAATCTGACCCGATCGGGTTCTGGTTCCGGGATAGCCATGGCCCGCAAAGACCAGCACTTGCGGTTGTTGATCTCGCAACGCATCAAAAAACTGTTCAGGAGTCGGTGCGTCCAGCAACTGCACATCCGCCAGCCCCGTTTTGCTCAATTGTTGGAGAGCCTGATAATCGGGATCCAGGTTTAAATCCGCCCGATCGCCCAAAACCGCCAGAATCCGAACTACGGCCCCGGGGGTTGATCGCGCCCGAATCGGCGGTGTCTTGGCGCTGGTTGGACAACAGCCCCAGGCAAACCGGTGACCTTTCAAGGGCTTCCATTCGTCCCAAGGCAGCTTTTGCACGTGGCGATCGTTCGTGGCAATTGACAGCCACAGATCATCATCAGGATCGCTAAATCGCAGAATTTCATGGGTAATTTCCCGAAAGCTTTCCCCCCCAACCAGTTGTTAAACAGGGTTTCCAGGCGATCGGCCTCAATTTGGCACTGTTGGCGATGCAAGGGCAGTGTCAGGCCCCGCTGAACTCTCGTTTGCTTGATTCGCAGGCTAGGGTAGTTCTCCCATAGTTTCCAGAATCCTTCGGCCGCCTCGACCAATTCCGGCGCTGGCGGCAGACGGGTATCACGAATTTGGTGATGGTCGGGACTGCGCCACATGTCCAAACAGGCCCACAGTCCCTCCGTTGCCAGGCAACCATGAAGCGAGAGTTTTACCCGAAAGGTCATTGGGCAGGATGGTTCGCAAGGTTAAGCAGGATTTCTTCAGTATCCGCGAAAGCTTCTCTAAAATCCTCTAGAAGGATGTCTGAAAAGCTGAAACTGTTACCTTGCGAGTCGCATCGATCAACGCAGACAAGGGGCTTAAGTCCCTTGCCCCTACGGCTACTAGCACCTTTCCAAGTTCCCCAGTCACTTCTCAGGCATTCTCTAAAATCCCGCAGTTGCCTCCATCAGCTCATTGCAGCTCTCTATTCATCATTAACCGTAATCCTAGGGAGGCGATGCTTAAAGCCGCACAGGATTTCCCAAGAAATGGTTCCCAGGCGATCGGCCCAATCTTCTGCCCGAATTTGCTGACCAGCATCCTCTCCCAACAGGGTGACCACCTCACCCGGCATCAGATCGCCGGGGAAGTCCGTCACGTCCAGCATCAACTGATCCATGGTGATTGACCCAATCTGGGAAACCGATCGCCCGCGAATCAAAACCTGCATTTGGTTAGACAGGTTGCGCGGCACGCCATCGGCATAACCAATTCCGACCACGGCCACCCGGGTGGGCCGCTGGGCCACGTAACGATGGCCATAGCTCACCCCTTCGCCGGGTTCGATGGTTTTCAGTTGGGTGATGCGGGCCCGGATGCTCATCACCGGCCGCAGGGGCAAAATGCCGGCCAGGTGTGGTGCGGGGGCCAAGCCATAAAGCGCCAGGCCAGCCCGCACCCGATCGAAGTGGTAAGCCTGATCGGCCAACAGGGCGGCGGAATTAGCCATGTGAATTTTGGGCAGGGCCAGACCGCTCGATCGGGCCCGATCGGAAAAATCCTGTAAAAATCCCTGAAATCGCTGATATTGCAGTCGCATCACCGTGGGATCCGGTTCATCGGCCGTGGCGAAGTGGGAATACAAACTGGCCAGACGCAGGGGCGGCGCTTGGGCAACCCATTGGGCCCAGTCAGCGGCTTCCGTCCAGCGGGTTCCCAGCCGGGCCATGCCGGTGTCGATGTTGAGGTGTACCGGCAGCGATCGCCCTAAGGATTTCAGCACCTCCGCAAACGTAAAACTCTGTTGCAGGGTGCAGAGGGTGGGTTGCAGTTTCCAATGCAGCAGCGCCTTGATCTGATCAGCAGTGTGAGCTGCGCCTAACACCAAAATGGGTGCATCAATGTTGGCCTCTCGGAGTTGGCCACCTTCCTCGATTGTGGCCACCGCCAGCCATCGGGCCCCCGCCGCCAGGGCCGATCGGGCAATGGTGGCCGCCCCGTGGCCATAGGCATCGGCCTTGACCACCGCCAACAATTCCACCCGATCGCCCACCCAGGTTTTCAGGTGGCGCACATTGTGGCGCAGGGCCGCCAGGTCAATTTCCACCCAGGCCCGCTCGCGCTGCAACCAAGTCAGGGACGGCTGTTGCTGCACTAACATGTTCGATTGTCTCCTTCACACCACTGTGGGGCCGTTGGCCCGTTGGATCGATCGCCGCCGTCCGGCTTCGGCAAGTTCGGCAACGCTCGATCGCCCCAACCATAGCGCACCCATTCCGCAAACTCACCCAACTCACCGCTGTGGCGGAACTGGCCGCATCGATCACTTCTGAAGGGCCAGTTGGCCATGGCCCTGCTCCCATTGATCCTGTTCTTAGCTCGCCGGAATTCCTGAACCGCAATTCCCCAAACCATCTGCAACATCAGCGATAGAATAGGGTCATCAAAAATGAAAGCACTGTGAAAATCAGCGCTAATTTTCGCTGATTCCATTTGTTTTCACCTTGTTTTCGTCTTGTTTTCGCCGTTTCCCGCCGCCGTTACGAGATCCCGTGAACTTGTCTGATCCTTCTGCCCTCACCCCGGCCCAGTCCGAGGCGCAACCCGATCGCCCACCAGCGGCCCAATCGCCCGCCACCAGCGCCCGCAGCGGTTTTCTCAGCGCCTTTGCCTCCACCTTCATCGCCATCTTTTTGGCGGAGTTTGGGGACAAAACGCAAGTGGCTGTTCTGCTGATGGCGGCTGAGTCCCATCAACCTTGGGTGGTGTTTTTGGGAGCCACGATCGCCCTCATCTCCACCAGTTTGGTTGGTGTGCTGTTGGGCCAGCTCTTGGCCCGTTGGGTATCGATCAAAACCTTGGAAACCATCGTGGGCGCGATTTTGTTGATGGTATCCGTTTCCCTGTTGTGGGAAGCCATGGTTGGAGGGTAGGGCATTGAATTGGCAATTACTGGGTCTGAGTTTTATCACCGTGTTTTTGGCGGAATTAGGCGACAAGAGCCAACTGGCCGCGATCGCCCTCAGTGGCGGTTCCCGATCGCCCCGAGCCGTGTTTGCGGGCACGGCGGCCGCCCTGGTGTTCGCCAGCCTGATTGGGGTTGTGATTGGCGAGGGCACGGCCCAACTGTTGCCCACCCGCTTGGTGAAGGCGGCCGCCGCGATCGGGTTTGCGATTATGGGTCTGCGATTGTTGTGGCCCGCAGCGGATTTTCCCCCGGACTACGAGGCTCCCGAAGCAGATTAAGCGGGCGATCGGCCTTCTTCGCGAACACTCAAAGCCCCAGCGCTGAAATCTCTAACACTCAAACTACCAGCGCCCAAATTCCTAACGCTCAAGCCACGAACACTCAAACCACTAGCGCTCAAACCGCACATCCACATCCGGTTCACTCTCGGATCGGTTAGCGGGCCGATTGGTGGGTTGATTAGCGGGCGGGGTTGCCCGTTCCGGCCCCGGGCCCGGAGCTTGCACCTGTTGCTCAAGCTGTTGCGTAGTGGCCAGAAATTGCCCCAGCGCCGTAATAATCACCCGCAAGCTGCTGCGAAATTGTGGATCACCCGTCAGCTCATCCAAATCACTGGTGATTTTTTCAAGATTTTGGAGGGTCGATCGCGCGGAATTCACCGTTTGTTGCAACATAAACAGACTTTGGGGACTCTTAATCGCCCCCGTGATGTCCCGCAAGTTGGCCGCCGTTTGGGCCGCATTGTCCGTCAGCGCATCCAAATTTTGCAGGAGGTTGCTACCGCGTAACTGACGCATGGCGGGCGCAACCTCTCCCAACGCATTGCGCAGGCTCGCACTGGTTTCCGCCAAGCTGGTCAACGTTCGGCTCAAATTTCCTCGATTACTGACAATTAACCCATTAACGCTCGTACTGGTTTGCTCCAGGGAATTGGCGGTGCGGACAATGGCCGTGGTGGTGCTGCCCGTGGCGCGGTTAATGGTGTCTGAGGTGCGGGCGATCGAACGGGCGGTGTTGCCAAAGGTGCGCACCTCCTGCTGTAGAGACCGCGCCAAACTGGCTGCATCTCGGCTGAGCTGGCGAATTTCGGCCGTGGTGGCGTTGAGGTTGCCCATGGCTCGATCGACCTTGCCTTGAAACGTCGGATCCGTAATCAAATCCGCAATTTTGACGATCGCCCGAATCAGCGATCCGTAGTTAATCGGCGGGCTGCCCACCAGGCGATCGCCCCCACAAAGCAGCAACTGGGAATCACAATCCCCTTGGGCCGGCCCTGGCCCCACCGTGGGCACTGGCCGACTGTCGTTGAGAGGGCGAATGGCCAACGATGCTTCGCCAATCAACCCGGTGCGATCGACTTCCGCCGAGGATTGGCGAGGCATCCGTAACTCCGGATTTTCAACCTCAATCACCACATCAACCGAGTTGGAAGCCGCCCGAATGTCCGTCACCTTGCCAACCGGTACGCCACGGAACAAAACCGGCGAGCCAACCTTTAGCCCATCGGCATTGGCAAACTCAACAATTAAACGATAGGGACGACGACCCAAATAGGTTTCACTGAGCCACAAACTCAGCACCGCAACCAGCCCCAGTCCCAATAGCACCAGCAGACCAACGGCCCCCTCTCGGACAGTGCGCGATCGCATGGTAAATGGTCTCCTAATGGCACTGGTTAGAGCAATTCAATAGACTAAGTAGCAGTTGGATCACGATCCGCCACACCCGCAGTCAACAGCGCAAGAATAAAAAATGGAGATCTCCAGGAAAGCTTAAACAGAGGCACAGCTCAGGCAGACCCACGCCCCAGCAGTTCTTCCCAAGTTCATCACTCCCCAGTCATCGCTCTCAGGCAATGACTTCAGGATGACCCCCGATCGGTGGACTCAGCCCAAGCCAATGGTAGGGGCTAGCTTCCATTTGTCCTCAAATCCAATCAAGCCCGGTCAGATCAGACCCAGAATGAACCAAAGACGGCTCCCATGTCTAGCGGCAGATCTTGACCACAGGGATCCTAGCCAAGTCTGGGCCACGAGGTTTGGCGATGGCGTTTGGCCCGAATCGTCTGGGTCGGAATTGCTCTGGAAGCCTTAAGGATTCCGGACGCTGTTCCCCAATCTGCGAAACGAGGGATAACCTACCCTAAATCCTTGCTGAAATTGCCCCGATCGCCTGTGTTCTCCCTCACAGGCCGGCGGAGAATGTCAGCTAAGATTCTGGGAGGTTCACCAGGTTCAGGTTCGATCGCTTCCTGGGGCAACCCCCACCCGCCATCGGTTCCGATGAGTCAAAAACAGTTAGTGCCCAATTGAGTCAGATTAGGTCAATATAGTTGTCGGGTCATAACCTGGCACGATCGGGGCCCAACGGGTCAAAATCGAAGTCACCCGGCGCTGCTGGAATTTCACGCTTGCTGATTGATCTGTTTAATCCATCCGTCATCCGGATTCAGGATCTGGATCCAAGGGTTGCGGAGCCGCTCAGGGCCCAACGCTAGCTTTGGCATCTGAGGCGAGGATCTGGGTCGAGGATCTGGGTCAAAGCTCTAGGTCGATGAAAATTTTAGAATTGCCCAAATGCTATCCCAGACTACAAATCTGACGGCAATCGGGACAAGCTTTGATTTAAATCACCTCGCCTGTGCGAATGCGGCTTTACTCTAGTTTTGGTTTCACCAGACTCTACCTGGGTGACAGTCCAACCACCTTGCATCTTGCGAATCCCTGTGCATCAATTGGCCTAATGCAAAGTCAATCTAGAGCTTCAAGCTGAAATTCCTCACTGGAAATTCTCGCTGGAAATTCTAGAGATGCATTCTTCAGCAATGCAATCGATGCCCAGGGCCGGGCCGCGACCGTCGGTTGTTTTCGACAATGCTTTCGGCAAACATCGTTGGTCATGCTCCGTATGAATTCCGCCTAAATCTCCATCTGCTGACCCACCGCAATGTTTTCCCCAGTCATGCGACCGATCGCGCTAGGCTGTATGGCATCGGGGAGCGTCACTCTGCACTGAAATTTGGCTTATCCGCTTACCCATGTCCAGTCCGAACAGCCAGTTCCAGATCCGCTTTTGGGGTGTTCGTGGCAGTATTCCCTGCCCCGGCCCTGAGACGGTTAAATACGGCGGTAACACCCCCTGTGTCGAAATGCGCGTGGGCGATCGTCGGTTGATTTTTGATGGTGGTACGGGGTTAAGGGTCTTGGGGCAATCCATGCTAGCCGAGATGCCCGTTGAAGCCCACATGTTCTTCACCCACAGTCATTGGGACCACATTCAAGGCTTCCCGTTCTTTGTGCCTGCTTTCATCAAGGGCAATCGCTTCCACATCTATGGAGCGCCCGCGCCCAATGGGGCGACGATTAAGCAGCGCATGAATGACCAAATGTTGCATCCCAACTTCCCGGTTCCCCTGCAAGTGATGGGGGCGGACTTGGCCTTTTATGACATGCAGGTGGGAGACACGATCGCGATCGACGATCTGCATGTGGAAAATGCATCTCTCAATCACCCTGGCGAAGCGGTGGGCTATCGCATCACCTGGCAGGGGCGGGTTGTGGCTTACGTCACCGATACGGAACATTTTTCCGATCGCCTGGATGAGAACGTGCTGCACCTGGCCAAGGATGCGGATGTGCTGATTTACGATGCCACCTACACCGATGATGAATACCATTCGCCTAAGACCAGCAAGGTGGGCTGGGGCCATTCCACCTGGCAAGAGGCGGTGAAGGTGGCGAAGGCGGCCAATGTTGACCAGTTGGTCATTTTCCATCATGATCCTCTGCACACGGATGCCTTCTTGGATGAAATGGGTCGGCAGGCGGCGGCGGCTTTCCCCCATGCGTTGATTGCGATGGAGGGGATGACAATTCAACTGACCCCCCAACGACCGGAACAACCGACCATTCGCCCAGAGGTGACGGTGCTCGCCTAGATGACTGACACCCATCCCTAGATTGCACACCTGGACTAAGCTGAGATTGCCGCGATCGGGTCTTGAGCTGACGAGTCTTGAGCTAGGTGATGCATCGGAGTCATGAGCCTAGATCTAGGTCTAGGTCATCGCTCTAGGTTGTCGATCGATTGAGAGGGCGCGGCTCGCAGGAGTTTGTTGTTCGGGGAGCTTAGAGAGTCCTATTGGTTTGGATCACGTCTGCACTGGATTCGGTACTGTCGCCGACCACGATCGCGCTGGGTAATTTTGATGGTGTGCATCGGGGTCACCAACGGGTGATTGCGCCCATTTTGAATAGTTCAGCGATTGACCCCAGCGATTCTGCCGCTGAGCCAGGTTCGATGCCGGTGAGTACGGTGGTTTCCTTTTCGCCCCACCCCAAGGCATTTTTTAGCGGGCGATCGCACCCTTTGCTCACGCCGATGGATGAGAAGGCGCAGGTGCTCGATCGCCTGGGAATTGAACAGTTTGTGATTCTGCCCTTTGGGCGATCGCTGGCGGATTTGACCCCCGAAGACTTTACGGTGGAGATTCTGATTCGGGGCTTGCAGGCCCGGGCAATCGCCGTGGGGGCAGACTTTCACTTTGGCCGGGATCGATCGGGAACGGCCGATCGCCTACGGGAAATTGCCGCCGAATTTGGCGTACCGGTCAAAATTGTGTCGCTGATGTCTGACCAAGAAGGGCGCATCAGCAGTTCCCGAATTCGGGCCGCCCTTGGGGATGGGGATGTGCATAAAACCCAAGCGCTCCTGGGCCGGCCCTACGCGATCGCCGGACGGGTGGAAGCGGGTCAACAACTGGGGCGGCAATTGGGCTTCCCGACAGCCAACCTAACCATTCCCCCGGAAAAACTACTGCCCCGATTGGGGGTCTATGCGGTGCGAGTTAACTTGGCCGATGGTTCCGTGCGGCCGGGGGTCACAAATATTGGTCGGCGGCCCACGGTGGGCGAACAGGCGGCGGTGACCGTGGAAGTGCATCTGCTGGATTGGTCAGGAGACCTGTATGGGCAGTTGGTGACGATCGAGTTAGTTGATTTTCTGCGCCCAGAGCAGCGGTTTGCGTCTTTGGCAGACCTGAAAACTCAAATTGAGCAGGATCGCCAACAGGCTCGCGATCGCCTCACTGCCGTTCCCTTAAGTTAAGCTGACGGAAGGCTTGGTTTCCCAGACCCTCCGCCGCCTTCAGACCGGCAGTTTCATGGCTTGCCGATGGCTTGGGGCCATGTCCTTGGGGTTGCACCCTTGGGGCGAAAGCTCTGGAGCTGGCGTTGCCAAGTTCGGCCCAATTCGGCCAAATTTTAGGATTGAATTATGGGTGAAAGTTCGCCGACGATCGAGTCGCACAAACAGGCACTGCAAGCACTTCAGAACAACCTCCAACGGGCGATCGTTGGCAAAGATGGGGCGATCCAGCTTGTACTGGTGGCGCTGCTGGGGGGTGGCCATGCGCTGCTAGAGGATGTGCCCGGGGTGGGCAAAACGCTGTTGGCCAAGTCCCTGGCGCGATCGATTGATGGCAAGTTCCAGCGCTTGCAATGCACCCCCGACCTGTTGCCCGCCGACGTGACCGGTACTAATATTTGGAACCCCCAAAAGGGGCAATTCGAGTTTGTGGCGGGGCCCGCTTTCAGCAATGTGCTGTTGGCCGATGAAATTAACCGGGCCACACCGCGCACCCAAGCGGCGTTGTTGGAAGTGATGGAAGAGCGGCAGGTGACCTTGGATGGGTTGTCGCGGCCCGTGCCGGAGCCGTTTTTTGTGATTGCGACCCAAAACCCGATCGAGTATCAAGGGACGTTTCCGCTTCCGGAAGCCCAAATGGATCGCTTTGCCCTGTCTTTTTCCCTCGGCTATCCATCGGCGGAAGATGAACTGCGGATGTTGCAGCGACACCAGATGGGGGCGATCGACCAAGATTTGCAACCCTGCATTACGCTGGAGTCGGTGCGAGAACTGCAAAAAGCCTGTCGCCAAGTGCAGGTTTCCGCCGTAGTCCAGGACTATATCTTGCGCCTGGTGCGATCGACCCGCCAAGATGATGAAATCACCCTTGGAGTCAGTCCCCGGGGCGCGGTTGCCATGCAACGTTCCGCCCAAGCCCTCGCCTTCTTGCAAAATCGGGATTATATTTTGCCCGATGACGTGAAACAATTGGCGCTCTCGGTTTTGGCGCACCGTCTGATTCCCGCTGGGGGCAAAAACGCCCGCACTGTGGTTGATCGGCTCTTGAACACAATTTCCGTAGACTAAACCCAACCCATTCCTTTTCTTTAAATCCTTCACGGCAACCATCGGGCATGGCAGACAGCAAATTTGGGCATCTCATCCGATCGCGGCGTACATCCTGGGGGATTGCGCTCCTGCTGGCACTGCTGGCCATGCTGTTTGGGGTCGGGCTGGCCCGGGCGATCGCGCCGAGTTCGCTCCCGATCGCGGATTCTGGCCAATCGGTCATTGCCCAAGCCGAGCGATCGGTGTTAATCGACCCCAACGGCGACATCGATCGCGTTGCGCCCTCTTTCACGCTGGGGCGAGAACTGTACCTGGAAAATTGCGCCTCCTGCCATATCGGCGTGCCCCCAGGATTAATGCCCAGTCAGGTTTGGCGAAATCTGATTCGCGATCGCGACCACTACGGAACCACCATTGAGACACCCCGAGATCCCAGCCTCCAAATCATTTGGAACTATTTGAAAGAATATTCACGCCCCGCCGAAAATAACGAACAAATTAACTACCGCGTTGGCAGAACCACCACCTTCAAGGCTTTGCACCCTCGCGTTCAGCTACCAGACCCCGTTCAACTGGGCACCTGCATTCGTTGTCATCCCCGCGCTGACTTCTTTAATTTCCGTGCCCTTTCTCCCGATTGGGAAAATGCCCCTTAGGGAATGCGAAAAAAGCTAAACCTGAATTTCTCGGCTACCCCGATTGGCGATCGTGAATCCAATGATCGATGCTGACATCAATTAGGGATTCTTGATGCTAGGGATTCTTGATGCCGTATTTCAATGTAACCCATCACTTTCACCTATTCAATTACTTGTTTATTCCTTCGCCAACTACGTAATCAGTAGTCGATTGAGCGGATTCTTGTAATTTAGAAGATAAGTGCTGATTACCCAGTTGGAGATAATTCGCTGGAAAAACGGGCCGAAGCTGTTTTGTTGTTGGCTTTAAAGTGTTGAATACACGATCCCAAAAGTCTTGAATACCGTAATTTCCATTGAAGCCAGTATGATGAAGATCGTGAAAATCGGATGAAATAAAGAAAATCGACAATGAACTATGGCCTTCTAGATTGTAAATGTTACCTATAATCGTCCATGCACAGAGTTGAGTGATGTCATACCCAAATATAAAAATAGGCAGAAGATCTGTCAAAGTGGTGATGATGTATTCAAGAAAACTTTTATGTCCAGCAACAAAGCTAGAAGAATCACGAAATTCATGATGTTTCAGATGAATTTTTATAAAAGACTTTCTGTGAAGTAGCCAGTGCGAAATATAAAAACAAAGGTCTGCAATAACAATTCTCATCAGGAACCATCCAACGTTCAGCATTAGGCTGTTACCCCTGTGAACTTCCGGGGCTAGGTAGAGAATAATAAATGCTGCGATCAAAGATTTCAGCTCGCCAAAAATAACTGATTTTGACGTAAAAACAGGAAATGGCTGTTCCTTGACCTTAACAACTCTCGCAATGAGTTTTCCTTTCAAGACATCATTTTTCTTGATGACTTTTTCAATTAGGATGCCAATTCCATAAAAGGAAACAGAACCAACCGCCCAGTAAAGTAGAATTTGATTCAGAAAGGAAATTTCAACATTTTCCAAAAAGTAAAAAAATAGTTGCTGAAGCAGTGTGCAAGCAATTGCGATCTTGATATAGAATTCGATGCTGGGGGCAAAATCAAGAAGTTTCCGCATTGATTTTTCAAATAATTGATTTTGGCAAGAATTTTGGCAAGAGTGTGTTGTGTGGCAGAGTGGTGCAGCTCTTCTTGATTTTATCTGAAACCGATAGCAAATCAATGAATTGTTTACGTCTAACAACACTCACTATTTTTACTTGATTATGTGAAATTTGATCGCCGTGGATATTGAGTCTGATCGCACAGGGCGAGAATGATTTGGCTCAGGCGAGAATGGGGGAATCAACCGGTGGGCGATCTCATCAACGCCGCGCCTTGATTGATTAGGTTTTGGGCGATCGGGGAGGTTGGCATGGTCAACCCTCGAGATTAGGTGTTTCGGACAGTGCTGAGTGATGACTCTGAAAAGCGGTTTAGGAAACAGCAAATTCAGTGATTTGACGGCGATCGCTGGGTTTAAATCCCAGAACAATACGATGTTTGGGAATTCCTAAAGCGACTAGTTCATCGGCAATTCCTTCTTCTGTTCCATCCTGTTGAATCCAAAGTTTCTGATCAATGATGTCAATGTGCAGGAGTGTGCCATAGATGCGTCGTCCATTGTGCCAGCCAACTTCGACCAACAGATAATGGTGATTTTGGGTGTCGATGATTGTTTCTAGCTCAATATCATCAGTTGTACCTAGAAATTCAATATAGCTATTGAAAATTTTCTGAATAATTGATTGGTCAGTGTCTAAGTTGAGATCCATTGCTTAATCACCTCCTGGTTAGGGTCGAATGTCAGCAAGCGAATTAACTTATCTTCCAGCAGTATTTGGCCAGCTTCTTCTTCAAAAACAGTCTTGTAGACTGAGTGGGTGACAGCTAAATAAAGGGTTCTTTCGGGAGCGTAGCGCAAGAGAAGTCGTTCATAGAGAATAAATTGACTGAGGGCATCTTCTAAATCTTTGATGTCGGAGGCACGGGTGAAGCTTTTGATTTCAACGGCAATTTTTTCTGTACCCCGATCGGCTGCAATTAAGCGCTCAGCACCAAGATCAACAAAGAGGTTTTTGCGCGTCAGTCGGATCCGAAAGGGATCATGAGTGATTGTCCAGCCTGCTTTGACTAGAGAATTTTTGACACAATCGTGGAAGATATCTTTGGCAGGCATAATTCATTTTTCGCTCTGATCCATTTTTTCTTGGAATTGTTCGATGAGCCAGCGAGTGATTTGTCCGTCATCTTCGCGATCGAGCCGTCGCAGTGCTTCGGTAATAATCGACAATTCTAAACCCGGCAACACTTGCGAGATCTGAATTTCTCGGCTGCCCCGATCGGCGATCGCGAATCCAATAATCAATCGCGCTTCGACGTTAACCACCCAATATTCCGCCACGCCAAGTCGCTCATATAGCAGCCGTTTCATGCCCACGTCATCGGCAAAACTGCTTGCGCCGACTTCGACGACGAGGGAGGGTGGATCAAAGCGATCGAGGTCGATCGGTGCATTCCCGGTTGGCAGATCTTTGAGGTCGCGATCGATATAAAACGCTAGGTGCGGTTGTGCTTGCTGGTGTTGACACCGTTGAATAATAGGATTCACGTAGCCCGCCAGCTTCATTGGTGCAAGGGCTGCGTACAAGCCGACCAAACTGGGAATCATGGCATGGCTGCGTGCTTGATCTGCACTCGATCGAGCAGATTCTAGGCGCATCCAGCCGATGTAGTAGTAGCCTCGCGAATTCTGACCACGATCGAGATTAGTTTGTTGGGCGATCGCGATGAATTCTTCCCAGGTTCCACGCTGCCAGTCATCTAGTTGGGTAGTCACACTAGCTATTGACAATCTTGATGAGTGAACTTCTGTGCGGTGGTCTCGCTTCTCTTTGGTATAACAGAAAAGTCTAGGATCGGTTCAAGCAATGACGGAGCACTGAAGATGCTGAGTCGGCAAATGGTTATCGAAACGTTACTAACCCATCAGCAGCAAATTCAAGCATTTGCGGTGAAAACGCTATTTCTATTTGGTTCGGTGGCGCGAGATGAAGCCGGTGCTGATAGTGATGTGGATTTACTGGTGGAGTTTGAAAAGCCGGTGGGATTATTTACGTTTATTGAGCTAAAGGACTATCTAGAGGAAATTTTAAATTGCTCTGTTGACTTAGGAACGCCACAATCGCTGCGCCCCTACTTGAAAGATATTGTGCTACGGGAGGCAGTGCGTGCCTTCTAGAAGTTTTGCAGAGCTATAATTGTAAATTCTGGCAGTTGATTACTTAATCAGTACCAAGATTTTATTAAGCAGACTAGGCAATTTATTATGAATGACATCCCAGATTATATCTAAATCTAGTTGATCGTATTCGTGGACAATGATATCTCGCATTCCAGCCATCTCTCGCCACGGAATTTCTGGATTCTCTTGTCGAAACTCTAGGGATAGTCGCTTGGTTGCTTCACCAATGATTGTGATTTGATACAAAATAGCTGATTGTTTCTCATCATTTAATTCCAGTTCTTGTCGGGTTAAATCTTGGCTATAGCGTAGAATACGCTGAATTGCGTTGCTTATATCAATTAGGGATTCTTGATTCCGTGACATGATCTTGGCGATAGATTACTTGAGCGGAGTTGAGGATATTTTGGCGGCGTAACCAGTTTTCGCTGCGCTCGATCGCGGCTCTTACCAGCAAGTCAACGGGACGGCCGAATAGGGCTTCGAGTTCATCACGGATTTGTAGGGTTTCCGTGAGTCCTCGTTGGGCAGTGGGGGCGAAGCTGACTAAAACATCGATGTCGCTGTCGGGGCGAAAGTCGTCGCGTAACACTGAGCCAAATAGGGCAAATTCGGTGATCTGCCAGCGATCGCACAGTTCAGCAATCTGCTCGATCGGAATTTCCATTTGGCTCATTATTTCCACTTCACCCAGAATCATGACGTGCCTATCATTTTAGGTAAAGGCTGTAAAGTCGATTCTCATTCATGAAAGAGTGGTGGACATTGCCCACTCTACTGGCTGCTAGCTCTTCTTGTATTTAAGACCGATCCAGTATAACAACTTGACTCGCTGGCCAACTCTTGTATTAAGATAGAGTGCCATTACTTTTTGGCGATTATCGTTTGGCAATTATCGGAGATAAATTTAATGTGGCGTTGGGATCAGGGACGCTTAAGTTACTTTCAATTCGATGCTCTCCGGCAAGTAGCAAGCTTCATCCAAACAAATGACTTCAAAACCGCAACTCGTGAGCAGCTACAAAATGCAACGGGACTCGCCTTCCGCGCGCCGGAAACACATAGCCCGTGGCGTAACTATTCTCGTATTCTAAAGCTTTGTCTTCTTGTTAGTGAAATTGAGGGTTTTGCTCAGGCTACACCCATTGCAAGTATTTTGGCTAGAGATGGATTGGTAACCTGTGATGAATATTTTCATTTTTTAATTTGTGCATTTACTGAACCTTCTCCCGCATTGAATAATTGGTCTCCCGCTGAAAATTTTCGTTATCCATTACTATTTTCCCTGAAATATATCCTAGCTAAAATTGCAATGGGAAAAATACCAGTAACTAGCTTGGATGAAATTATCGGTGCTTACAGAGAGAGCGATTTCGATGGCACAGAAAATGATGAGCAATTTATTGCGATCATGAGAGATGATCTTCTATATGAAAACTCTGGCAAATCTATATCTCACAAAGACTTGCAGCGACAAGCAAGAGAAAGTCTCAAGGTCATTTCACAAATTTCATATTTATACGTAAAGAATAACGATATGATTGTAACTCTTGACCGAGAAGACGCACACAAAGTTTTTCAAAATCTATCTGCCATTCTCGGCCCTCGCGAAAATGATAAAGATGCGGAGATACAAAGATTAGCTAGTTTTTTTGGAAACGACACCACAGATATTATTTTAGGCTACCCAAGTACGGCTACTGAAGATACTGTAGAAAGTGGTTTTGTGGAAGGTAGCAAAGTAAAGAAAACGCATATTATAATTGAACGAAATAAGCGGCTCAGGGCAGAATTTTTCTCAAAATATCCTTTGGCAACTTGTGATGTCTGTAGTCTTGACACCGCAAAAACATACCCTTGGGTAACGCGGATTTTAGACTTGCATCATCTTTTGCCACTCTCGTCAGGAACGCGAGTTGAGAAACGTGGAACAACGTTTGAAGATATTGTTCCAGTCTGTCCAAACTGTCACCGTGCAATTCATCGATTCTATGATGCTTGGCTTGCCGAAAATGAGAAAATAGACTTCAAAGATATCAAAGAAGCACGCGATGTTTATCAAGGCGTAAAAAATCGTTTTACTGGTTGGATAGCCGGATAGTCCCATGAATCAAATACTTCTAGATCGAACAACTAATTCATTGGATTTTCAAAAACAGCTTCAGCTACTCAGAAAATCTGTTGATGCTAAAAAGCCTCTTGTTGAAATTTTGCAAGATGCTGGCTGGACGTATGAAGATCTAATTTATGAAACATCAAGAACCAAAGCTTGGACAGGACGCACTCCGATTGACCTGAAAGAAGTTTGTCCACTGGCTCAGGATATTCCGTTAGTAAGCTTCTTTACCGGCTGTGGCGGGATGGATTTAGGACTAGAAGCTTCTGGATATAAGCATATAGCCGCATTCGAGTTGAATGAACTCTCTTGTCAAACGCTTCGGTACAACCGTCCACAATGGAATGTCTTTGGGCCTCCCACGCATTCTGGTGATGTCTCCAAATTTGAGGAAATCGCTGAAACACTTGAACAAATAGTATCTATACCATTTGAAGGACTATTCGCTGGTGGCCCTCCATGTCAGCCATTTTCAATTGCAGCAAATCAACGATTCTCAAAATCTGGTGAAAACTTCAAAAGAATTGGTTTCTCGAACCAAGTAAATGGGAATTTACTGTTTGATTTTTTGCGACTCATTATCACATTTCGTCCAAAATCTTTTGTGATTGAAAATGTAACAGGGCTGAGAGATATTGATGGTGGAATTCAACTGAAGACAATGATTGAGGAATTGAGGACAAATGGCTATCATGTGGAACAACCATTTGTTCTCAATGCCGCCAACTATGGTGTTCCACAGTACCGATCTCGCTTATTTGTGATTGGTTCTCGAACTGCTAATGTATTGAAGTACCCTACCCCTTCCGAGGAAATGGTTGGTGCAGGAAGCGTTTTAAACAGCTCTTGTCGTGAATTAGCAAACAGTGAAACGAGGGAACATAAAGCTGCATCAATTCTTCGATACATGCGACTGGGCTACGGACAGCGAGATCAATTGGGGCGAGTGGATAGACTTGATCCATTATTGCCGTCGAAAACGGTCATCGCAGGAGGTACGAAGGGTGGTGGTCGATCTCACTTACACCCTGAGATCCCACGAACACTGAGCGTCCGAGAATGTGCTCTTCTCCAAACATTCCCAAGTGACTATATCTTTATGGGTGCATCAGCACGTCAATTTACTCAAGTTGGTAATGCTGTACCACCAGTACTAGCAGCACAAATAGGAAATAGCATTTCGGAAAGCTATTTCTAATCGGGTAGCTGATCTAACCCTGCAATAGACTCTACGCATAACCTAAATACCTAATACTTTCCGTTCCTGCAATTGGCGAGAAGCGTAGCCGATCGCACTTCGGCCGCGCACCCTCACCTGATCCTTACCGATCGCCTCTATTCAAACCCCTCGACTGGCGCAAAGCCTTGGCGCTGGACGTTTTCCGTCACCACACGCGGCTCCAGGAATTGCAACAGATAGTCCGGGCCGCCCGCCTTCGAGCCAACCCCCGAGAGCTTGAACCCGCCGAACGGTTGCCGCGCCACGATCGCCCCCGTAATGTTCCGGTTGATATATAAGTTACCCACCTCGAACTCCCGAGCTGCCCGATCGATGTGCGACGGCGTGCGGGAATAAAGCCCCCCCGTCAGCGCAAATTGCGTCCCGTTGGCGATCGCCAAAGCCTGCTCGAAATCCGCCGCCTGGATCACCGCCAACACCGGCCCAAAGATCTCCTCCTGGGCGATCGCCGCCGTCGGAGGCACATCGCGAAACACCGTCGGCCCCACAAAGTAGCCACCCTCGGGGGCCGGCAGCTCGATCGCCAGCGTCGATTCCGCCTTGCCCTTGGCGATGTAGTCGCGGATGCGCGCCTGGGACGTGCCATCAATCACCGGCCCCACCTTGACGCTCGGATCATCCGCCGGACCGATGTTTAGGGACTTCACCGCCTCCACCAGCCGCTCCACAAACGCCTCGTAAATCGGCGCGAGGACGATCGCCCGGGAGCAAGCCGAGCACTTTTGGCCACTGTAGCCAAAGGCCGAATCCACCACGCCCTGCACCGCCTGATCTAGGTCGGCGCTCTCATCCACGACGATCGCATTTTTGCCGCCCATCTCCGCGATCACCCGCTTCAGGTGCTTCTGACCCGGTTGCAAAATCGCCGCGTTGGCATAGATCCAGCAGCCCACCTCCTGGGAGCCGGTGAAGACGATCGTGTGGATATCCGGGTGCTTGACCATGTGCGCCCCCGCCGTCGAGCCACGCGCCGGGACGTATTGCAGCACGCCATCGGGAATGCCTGCTTCCACCAGAATTTCAATGAATTTGGCGGCAATCACCGAGGAGGTTTCGGCGGGTTTCAGGATCGTGCAATTGCCCGTCACCAGCGAAGCCACGGTCATACCCACGGGAATCGCCAACGGGAAATTCCAGGGCGAAATTACCAACGTGATCCCCTTCGGTTGGTAGGCGTAGCGGTTCGTTTCGCCGGGGTAGTCGTAGGCCACGCCCGCCTCCAGCCGCTCCATTTCGTCGGCATAGTAGCGGCAAAAGTCGATCGCCTCGGACACTTCGGGATCGGCTTGGCGCAAGGCTTTGCCCACTTCCAAGCAAGTCCAAGCCGACAACTCCGCCCGCCGCGCTTCCATCAGGTCGGCCGCCTTGCGCAGGATCGCCGCCCGTTCCTGGGCCGGTGTCGCTTTCCAGGCCGGGAAGGCCGCCTTGGCCGCCGCGATCGCCTCGTCGGCCTGCTCAATGCTGGCGAGGCCCACCTTACCGATCAGCTCCTGGGGCTTCGAGGGATTTTCCGAGGCGATCGTTTCGCTGGTTTCCACCCGCTGACCGGCAATCAACGGCCGGTAAAGCTGACCCAACTGCGATCGCACCTGGGCGATCGCCGCCAGGGCCGGATCCCGCAACGCCTGCCGCGAATAGTCCGTATCGGGCGCATTCTCAAAGGGAACCGCCGTTTCATAGGCCGCATCATTCGGTTGCGGCGCGGCGGCCAGCTCGTTCAGTTCCCGCTCCCCCAGGCTGCTTTGGCGCAAAAACGACGAATTGGCCGTGTTCTCCAGCAGCCGCCGAATCAGATACGCCATGCCGGGGATCAAGTCACCGTAGGGGCAATAGACCCGCACCCGATAGCCCTTGTCCGCCAGGGTTTTGCCCAGTTTGTCCGCCATCCCGTAGAGCACTTGCAGCTCAAAAGCCCGCCGGGGTGCGCCCACCTTTTCCGCCACGGCGATCGCCTTCGCGGCCGATCGGGCATTGTGGGTGCCCAGCGCCCCATACAAGTGAGCATGGTTCTCCAGCAGCAGTTGGGTCATCGCCTCATAGTTGGCATCCGTCGCCGCCTTGTCGTTAAACACCGGCTGCGGCCAATCCTTTTGCACCGATTGGATCGTTTCCTGATCCCAATAGGCTCCCTTCACCAGCCGCACGGTCACGGGCGTGCCGCGCTCCTTCGCCCAGGCCACCACGCCTTGCAAATCGGCGTAGGAATCGCGCAAATAGGCTTGCAACGTCAGGCCAATATCCGTGCGATCGCGGAACTCCGGCTCCATCAACACTGCTTTCAACGCCGCCAACGTCGCATCCTTATATTTGTATTGCTCCATGTCGAAGTGAACCGCCGCGCCCAATTCCTTGGCCCGCCGTAGCAACAACCGCGCCCGATCGGCCGTTTTCGCCTGGGATCCCGCCACATCCAGCGGGTCGAACTGGGAATAGAACGCCGTCAGCTTCACGGACACTTGCACCTTGGGCAGCGGTTGACCGTCCGCCTCGTCAATTTGGGCGATCGTCGGCCAGCGCTGAGCCGCCGTCGCCAACTGCTCCATCAAATCCAGGTAGCGATCGAGGTACTGTTGCGCCTCCACCTCCGTGATCACCGCCTCACCGAGCAGATCGACGGTGAAGGCCATTTTGTCCTTCCGCAACCGCTCGATCGTCCGAATCGCCTGCTCGATCGTCTCCCCGGAAATGTACTTCTGCGCCAGGGTTTTGACCGCTGTGCTCACGGTCGTCGCCGCCACCTGACCCGGCATCGATCGCGGGTCAGAAAAATTCAGCAAATTCTTCAGCAGATCGGGCAACTCCACTTCATCAGTGGTCAGGTATTCCCGCAGGTGAGCGGCAATTTCGGGGTTCGATTGCAATGCTGGCAGGCAGTCGATGAACCGAAACAATTGCACCTTCAAGCCGGGATTGCTCATGGTCCAATCCATCAGCTTGTCGTCCAGCTTCATCTGGTCGCGCATTTGGGCCAGGAAGCCTTTTTTGGTTTGGGTCGCCTGGATTAATTCACGGGCGATCGACTGGGTGCGGTCTTCGTAGGGATTGGGGACAGTTGCAACCACGGTGGGCGAGCCTCTCAAAGCGTTCCGGTGCGTATCTTCCATTCTAGGAAGTCCAACGCACGGTGCTTAAAGCGACAGCAAGGGGGCAAGGGGCGATCGTCCCAATCTGATCATGATGCACGAATGGGTTAGAACTCATTATTCAGTGCTCAATTATTGAACCCGTTGCCAGACCCAGAAAATCACTGGATTGCAGGATTTTAAAAGCCATAGAGTTTAATTTAGTGATTCAATTAAGGACAATAAATTTGGAATATCATGGCTCGCCGTTTTCCAAACTTCCTCGCTATCAATATCATCATAGTCATGGATTAACTTGTCTCGCATTCCTGCCATTAATCCCCAAGGAACTTGCTGAGACTCCTCCCTAAATTCCCTAGATAGGCGCTTAGTTGCCTCTCCGATAATCAGCAGTTGAAAGATAACAGCAGATTGTGTCTTTTCATCAGCTAGGAAGCTAGATCGATCAAGCCCCTGGACAAATTCGATGATTTTATTTGCCGATCGAACAATATCGAGAAGTACTTGTTGATCACGCTGGCTAGGCATAAACCGGCCCTGTGTAAATGACTTGGGCAGTAGAAAGAATTTCTTGGCGGCGGAGCCAGTTCTGACTACGATCGATCGCCCGTTTGCTCACCAGATCCACATCTCGTCTCAAAATCTCGATTAATTCCTGCTGCATTTGCAAATGGTCGAGTAGGCTCCAATCTGCCTCGGGTCTGAACGCAACAAGACAATCGATATCACTATCCGCACGAAAATCCTGACGCAAAATCGATCCAAACAGCGATAACTCAGCCACCAACCAGCGATCGCCCCAGGCCGCGATCGCCTCAGTCGGCCACTTGATCGGTAGCGAAATCATAGGCAATCGCATCCCACGCAAGTCCAGCGCCATTTTAACCGTAGCTTATGAGGCGATCGACTGGGTGCGGTCTTCGTAGGGATTGGGGACAGTTGCAACCACGGTGTGCGAGCCTCTCAAAGCGTTCCGGTGCTTATCTTCTATTCTAGGAAGTCCAACGCACGGTGCTTAAAGCGACAGCAATGGTCAACGGGGCGATCGGGGTTGAACCCTTGCAGTTAGTCACCACCAAAGCGGTTCATTTACCGCAACGATGATTATCTCCATCATTGCAAGGAAGCTTGCTGCTGCATGAATCCCTAGATCTGGCATCGAGTTTCCAGAGGGCAGGGCTGGTTAGAGTCAGCAACTTCAATTTGAAGCGTAGTATGTTGAATGCCAAAGTGCTCGCGTAAATCATGGCAAGTTTCAGCTAAGAATGCATCACCTGGATGTCCCGTAGGCGTGACCAAATGAGCCGTTAAAGCAGTTTCTTGCGTACTCATACTCCAAATATGTAAGTCATGAATTTGGACAACACCGGGGCGCTCGGACAAATAAGTCCGCACAGCTCGCTCATCAACATTGCGAGGAACTCCATCAATAGTTAAGTGGAAAGAATCCTTTAACAAATCCCAGGTGCTAATAATGATTAATGCACTAATCAGCAAGCTAAAAGCTGGATCGAGCCACAGCCAATTAGTCCATAAAATGCCAACACCTGCTAGAACAACACCAACGGAAACCAATGCATCCGCTGCCATATGTTGAAATGCAGCGCGAATATTCATATCACCCTTACGTCCCGATAGGAACATCAGAGCAGTCCCGGTATTGATTAAAATGCCGATCGCAGCAACGCCAATAACAATTCCCCCTTGGACTTCACTAGGATTGATACAGCGCTGAATGGCTTCCCAAACAATGCCTCCAGTTGCCACCAATAGGAAAATAGCATTTAGGAAGGCAGCCAAAATCGATGATTTTCGCCATCCGTAGGTATATCGAGCGGAGGGTTGCCGACGGACTAACAAGCTCGCAATCCATGCCAAGAGTAGTCCTAAAACATCACTCAGGTTATGCCCCGCATCTGCGATCAATGCAACAGAGTTTGCCAGTAAACCAAAAGCAAACTCGATCAAGACAAAGCTACCGTTTAGGACTAAGCCTACAATAAATGCACGATTGTAGTCAGTATTTCCATGATTATGCCCATCGTGGGAGTGGCCATGGTGAGAGTGGCCATGATGACTATGGGAATGTTGATGAGACATTGATATAAGTACTTGAATCGAGCGAAGTGGTTTATGAATTTCTCTTGGTATCATAGCTCAGATAATATAAAACATGAACAAATTTTCATTGATAATAATGATTTTCATTTTCAACCAATCTTGATCTAATTCGTAAGTTGGCAGCAAAATGTAATTGATCTAGCAATTACAGCCTTTACCTAAAATTCTAGGCACATCATGAAGAGGGACACCTAAAGACTGTAACTGGTTTACCAAGTGCGGTAACTGTACCTGGTAAGCAAGGTAAAGGCTGTATCACCTGAGATTTGCTATCTTTAAGTCAATACTCCGCAATTAATTGTTCAAAACCATGCCCAAACTGCCAATTATTCAGCCCGATCACGCCTACAACTTTGCAGATTATTTCAAGCTGAATTTTGCGCCTCAAGATATCTTGAGCTATTTCAATGTTTCTCTCGATCGACAACTCCTAACACTTCCTTCTTATTCAGGAGAACTTGATCGCCTTGCAGACTTGAAATCTCGAATTCTAGAAAGCTTGCCGCGCATCAGTCTAAATAGCGAAATGGCGCGACGCGAATTCTTAATCGCACCGGTATTGATGGAGGTGTTACATTACACCGAGGCGACGTTAAATGTGGAATACCCGATCGCAGTGAGTCCCCAACTCAAGGGATCGCTAGATTATTTGTTAGAAACTCAGACAAGGTTCTTGGTAATTGAAGCGAAGAATGAAGACCTGGAGCGGGGGTTTTTGCAATTGGCGATCGAGATGATTGCACTCGATCGATGGCTAGAGTCTGACTCACCACTGCTCTACGGGGCTGTTTCTACGGGGACGATTTGGCAATTTGGCCTGTTCGATCGAACCAATAGTCAGGTTATTCAAGACTTAAATCTATACCGAGTCCCAGCCGATTTAGGGACACTATTTCCAATTCTAGTCGGCATTTTGTCAAGAGCGTAAAATGCTTATACAGCCTTTACTCGATTGATAAGTACAGTAGCCCTTAGGGTTGACACTCCCACCTAATAACTACTCAATGGCATCTGCGATATGATGTACCAATCGTTTGAGGTAAAGGCTGTATCTCTAGTGTTGATTTTTTAGATGAGAATTATAAAGAATCAAACCAATGGATATTTTTAATCGTAAACAGTCAGTCAATATTCCAAACATTCTATGCCTTGGAGTAAAGATACCTTGCCCAATCATACTCCATATAAAAATCTAGTGAGCTTGCACTAAAATTACGAGTTTTCCAGATTTCCCGCTGTAAATCATCAGCAGTTTTAACATGATCAAGTATGATGAGCAATTGTGGTAAGCTTAGAAACCAACAGTTGTAGAAAGGTTTATCTATTGTTTGAGGGGCTAGTGAACCAAGTTCCTTAAATTGATCTCGAAATTTATTGAACTTCTCATTCATTTCGCTAATCTGTTCCTGTTCACTGTCACTTACAACACTAGAAATATCCAGTCTTCCTCGCAACATACTCTCTAAAAATTGAGATATTATGGTTCTGTCTTGAAAACTACCAAAATCAAGCAACGTGACTGACACTCGCACAATCTCTCTATTACTTAGATGGCAAACAACTCCATCTTCCATGAGAAGAGATTCGTTCCTTCTAATAAAAATTTCATGTTTGTTGATTTGAAATTGAGAATCTAGCAGAGATTTGGATAAATCCAAAAATAGATTCAAATCAATTCCACATCGAGAGCGTCTTGTGAGGGCTTTAGCTTTCACTTCAAAAAAATTAATGCTTTTGATGTTTCTATTAAAAGATCAATTTCATTTGTGGATTTTTGGCCTTTCGTGTTTCCATACTTTCCAGAAATTACCTTGATTTTTCGATTCAAAAATTCACTTTTAATAAACTTCTCTATTTCTGCGCCTAGCTCATTATGATTCGTAAGCACTGCCTTTTCCCTGATTTCAGATACAAGGGCTTCATAGAAAGCTGGTGCACAAATTGAGGGTGCAATCAACAAATAGCTATCATCATCTGTACGAATTAATGGCTTGCTATGAAAATAGCCTTCAGACAATTTGGCTATATCTTGTGGTATCTTAAAATCAACATTTAAGTTGCTTAATGAATGAGAATACATGGAGAGTAATTTATCCATTTCATCTTTGCTTATTTGTGTTTCTGGAATGTTCAAATCCTGAGATCGAAAGGTCATCGGACACAGTTTATTCTTGGCCAGATCTAAGATTTTTCCTGCTATTGTAGCAGCTTGTTTTGGAGTATAGTCTAGTTTTTGACGAATACGTTCAGAGTATGTTGAAAAAAAACCTTCAAGCATTTTTGGAACATCTGAGGGACGTAACTGAGTAGGACAAAACAAATTATCGTATATTGCCAATTCTTGCAAGAACTGAGCTATCGTATCGGGGCTATGAAATAGCAAGGTGAATTGACTATCAGGCTCAACATCTAAAACAGATGCCAGGGCAATAGATCGTTCGCGTATTCTGCTCCAAATGTTTTCAAAACTATCAACAAATATCGGCACAGATTTTCTAGGATACTTGACACACAAATTTAATAAATAATTGAAAGGAATTGATGGATGGTTAACATTATTGAATTTTCTGACTAGATGATATCTCTCTTGCTGAGTATTAAAATTAGGCTCTATCAACTGAAAAATCTTTCTTAAAACTTCTATACCACCTAACAATCTAATATCAGCTTCTATAAGGTCAGCCATTTGCCTTGCTTGATACTCTCCAATTATCACTCTCCCGTCTTGTACATCGACATGAAAGCCTTCAACTTGAAAAAGATTGGCAGATTTGCTTATTGAAAAATGTCTCGGATAAAGTCTTTCTAAATCTTCCAAGCTATATTTGATGGATCTTTGCTTAATATTAAATGAACTACCCCGCCGCAAGCGGACGGGGTATCAGAATCAAAAAAGAGTAAGCTGCTCATCTCTGTGCAATTTCAGATACTCATTACCCTGGTTCTTAACGTATCTCGCTATCATCCCTTCATCTC
>MKGP02000020.1 GCA_001913845.2 Limnothrix sp. CACIAM 69d
ACCCCTTCTCCCAGGACGGGAGCAGGGGAGTCAGTATCTTCTGGGTTCCCCTCGCCCTGCTTGGGAGAGGGGCTAGGGGTGAGGGTTTCGGAAAATCCTGCGTAAGTCCTGAAAGAATTAGGCAATATCCAGGGTTGCGAACAAAGCCGTTGCGATCGGGCAACAGGAGAACTGAATTTGGCCGTGCGAATTCAACAGCTACAGCAATGGAAACAACAGGGTCGCCCGATCGCAGCTCTCACGGCCTGGGACTGGCTGTGGGCCCGTCTGCTCGATCGCGCGGGGGTTGATCTGCTGCTGGTGGGCGACTCCCTGGCCATGGTGGCCCTGGGCCACAAAACCACCCTGCCCCTGACTCTTGACCAAATGATTCACCATGCGGCCGCCGTTGCCCGTGGGGTGGAGAGCGCTTTGGTGGTGGTGGATCTACCCTTTTTGACCTACCAGGCCAGTGAGGCAGAAGCCATCGCCTCCGCCGGTCGCATTTTGAAGGAAACCGGGGCACAGGCCGTGAAGCTCGAAGGGGGCTATCCCGAAATGGCCGCCACCGTGGCTCGGTTGGTGCGATCGGGCATTCCCGTCATGGGCCATGTGGGCCTCACCCCCCAATCGGTCAATCAACTGGGCTATCGACAACAGGGCCGCAGCCCCGCCGAGGGCGATCGCATCCTAGCCGAAGCCCTCGCCCTAGAGGCCGCCGGAGCGTTTGCCATTGTTTTGGAGCATGTGCCCGCCACCCTGGCCGAGCGCATTACCCGACAGCTCACCATCCCCACCATCGGCATCGGAGCGGGCAATGCCTGCGATGGCCAAGTGTTGGTGACCGCCGATCTGTTGGGCCTGAGCGACCAAACCCCACCCTTTGCCAAAACCTATGCGGATTTGGGAGCAGCGGTGATTGCGGCGGCGGAAACCTACTGCCAAGAGGTGCGATCGGGACAATTTCCACCGACTCCCCTATCGGCCGCTTCCCAGACTCACCAGTCGATCGGCTCCTGATTCGCGTCCCCTCCTTGGCTTCTGATTGGGGCCCACATCACCACATCAGACCCAATGCCCAGCGTTTTGGCTACCAGCCCCTCAAGAGGGCGCATTGGGCTGCCAAAGCGGAATCGTAATTTCAAACGTGCTGCCTGCCCCGGGGGTCGAATCGCAAATCAGCGTCCCCCCGTGTTTTTCCGTGACAATTTGGTAGCTAATTGACAATCCCAGCCCCGTGCCCTTGCCCACGGGCTTGGTCGTATAGAATGGGTCAAACAGCCGCTGCTGCACCTCCTGCGGAATTCCCAAGCCATTATCTTGAATCCGAATAATCGCTTGCTCGCCCCGGCGTTCCGTCATAATCCGAATTCGGCTCGGGTTCGCTTGCATTTCCGCCATCGATCGCTGCTGATCTCGTTCCTCCAAGGTGTCGATCGCGTTGACCAAAATATTCATAAACACCTGATTGAGTTGCCCCGCGTAGCACTCAATTTCTGGCAATGTTCCATACTCTCGGATTACCTCAATACCCAACCGATTATTCTTCGGTTTCATCCGCCCATTCAAAATTGTGAGGGTGCTATCCAATCCCTCATGGATATTCACCACCTTCATTTCCGCTTCATCCATGCGGGAGAAAATCCGCAGTGATTGCACAATTTCCTTAATTCGCTCTGCCCCCAATTTCATCGAATCAAGCATTTTGGGCAGATCAATCATCAAAAAGTCCAGATCAATTTCCTCAATGAGGTCAGCGATCGGCGGTTCTAAATCAGGATAAAAGTCGCGATATAACGCCACTAATCGCAATAGATCTCTGCTGTAATCTTCCGTATGAGCTAAGTTGCCATAAATAAAGTTCACGGGATTATTAATCTCATGGGCCACCCCGGCCACCAACTGCCCCAAACTCGACATTTTTTCCTGTTGCACCAATTTGGTTTGGGTCAGGCGCAGTTCTTGTAACGCTTGCTCTAGGGCGATCGCCTTGGCTCGGGCTTCGGCCGCAGCCATTTCGGTTCGCTCAAACAAGTCCGCCTGATTTTTAGCGATCGCCACCTGGTTCACCACCGCCTGCACCAACGCCACCTCATCCGGTTGCCATCGATGCTCATGGGATATCTGCGAGCAAGAGATCACCACCATGCGGGAACTGTGGATCCGCACCGGCACAATCAAGAGCGATCGCACCTTCGTGCGGGACAGGGCCAGCCGCTCTTGGGTAGGCAGTTGTTTCACGTCGTCAATCTGCAACACTTCCATCCGAGCAACCCTCGCCGCCAGCGAGCCAAATTGAGACTCGTGGTAAGTGCCAATTGCCGAAGGAATAGCGGGATCTCTCGCTTCCGCCACAACCGTCCAAGCCCCATTTGCCAGTCCCTCGGTTGCTGAATTGGTCACCCATGCCGCTTCCGAGTTCGTTTGGTTAATGGGTTGGCTAGTTGGTTGGTCAATGGGTTGATTGCTCGGTTCCTCCACTTGTTGATTTGCTGGTTCACTAACCTGCTGGTCATACAAGGCAAAGGTGGCTAGATCAACCCCCAAGGCCAGGCGAATTTCCTCCAAGGCAAACCCAATCACCTGTTCCTTGGAGCCATGGATGCTTTTGCGAATTTCCGTTGAAAGGGTGTTAATCAGCCGCTCCCGTTCCACCTGGCGTTGCAAACAGTGCTGGGAATCCCGCAGGGCCTGCTCCACCTGCTTCAGGGCTGCAATGTTTCGAGCCACGTTGGACAAATATTCCACCTGTCCATTGCGCCCGTAATGCACCAAAGCCACTTGGGACACGGGAATCGGATTCCCGGCTCGATCGCAAAATAAGCCTTCCCCTTGCCACACGCCTTCCTGCAACAACTGGGGAAATTGTCCTTGAATCAGGTTCCGCTCTGAGGGATGCAGCAACTGGGCAATGTTCAAGCGCAAAATTTCCTCGGCGCTGTAGCCCAACATGGCGCAACCGGCGGGGTTGACATAGGTTAAGTTGCCGTGAATGTCGGTGGTTCCCACAAAGTCGGTGGTTGCCTCCAAAATGGCTAACAGCCGCTGTTGTTCCCGTTCAATTTGCTTGCGCTCCGTGGTGTCGATCGCCACCAACAGCAATCCGGTAATGGCCCCCGTGTGATCGCGCAGGGGCGTTTTAGCCACATCAAAATCACGCAATTCGCCGGCCGCGTTGGGAAACTGCTCTTCAACCTGAATTGTTTTCCCGAGGGTCAGGCAGCGTTGATCGGACAGCAGACAAACGCGGCAGGACTCTTCTCCCAACACGTCTTGATAGTGATTGGCCGCCAACAGGGTGGATTCTTCGATGCCAAAGGTTTGGCAGAGGGGCCGATTGGCCAAGCGCACTCGCCCTTGGGCATCCGTGAGCCAAATCAGCAGTGGGGCCGTGTCCAGCACGGTGCGCAGGGTGCGCTCCTGTTCCATCAGGCGAATTTCGGCCTGTTTGCGTTCGGTGATGTCCGTGTCCACCCCCACCCACTCGCGGATGGTTCCATCGGCTTCCAGGACGGGCACACCCCGCACCACCATGTAGCGATATTCACCATCGGCGCGGCGCAACCGATGCTCAATTTTGTAGGGCTGTTGTTGTTGGCGGGCCGTTTGCCAAGCTGCTTGGGTATAGCTGCGATCGTCGGGGTGAACGGCCATCAACCAACCTTGGCCGCAATAGTCCGCAAAGGATTGGCCGGTGAATTGGGCCCAGTGGGGCATGGGTTCGGTCACTTCTCCATCGGCGTTGGTGCGCCAGAGGGTTTGGCCCATGGCTTCCACCAGGCAGCGATAGCGTTCTTCGCTTTGGCGCAGGCGATCTTCGGCCAGGATGCGGGCGGTGATGTCGGTGGCAATGGACAGACAGCCAATCATGTCCCCCTGTTCGTTGCGGAGGGGGGCGTTTTGCCATTCGCAAAGGATGGTGCGACCGTCGCGGGTGCGGTTGTAGTTGCGGAACCGGCTGCCGCCACGACCGGTCATCAGATCGGCAATCAGAGCATAAACTTTGGGCTGTTCGTTTTCGGGCAGGATTCGATCGAACGGTTGATTGATCATGTCTTCGGCGGTGTAGCCGAAGAGTTCGGTGGCGGCGCGGTTCCAGGTGATGATGCGCCCGTCGGAGAGCCATTCAATGATGGCAACGGGGATGCGTTGCACCAGGGATGACCAGCGCTTTTTTGAGGACTGGAGGGCCTGTTCGGTGGCTTTGCGATCGGTTACGTCAAAAATCACCCCATCCAACCACATCAGTTGTCGATTGTGGTTGAAGCTGGGTTGTCCCTGTTCCACCACCCAACGCAGTTCGCCGCTGACGTGGCCGAGCCGATACTCGACGCGGTAGGGTTGCTGCTGGGCGATCGCGGCTTGAATTTCCGTCCACACCCGATCGCGGTCTTCGGGGTGGGTGAGGTCTTGCAGGGTGCGATTGCGATATTGAACGAAGGTTTCGGCTCGGTAACCGGTGAGATGTTCGATCGCCTCGCTGGCAAACAGCAACGTCCGTTCCCGATCGCCCAAACAGCGATAGATCACGCCGGGGACGTTGGCCACCATGGTGCGGAAGCGTTCGTTGTTGTCTCGCAAGGCGGTGTCGGCCTGTTCTTGGGCCAAGCGCAGCACGCGCCGCTCGGTGATGTCTTGGGCAACGGCGTAGATCAGATCCTGGGCTTGATCCCAAAAGAAATTCCAGCGAAACCAACGATAGGTACCATCTTTGCGCCGGTAGCGATTTTCCAGGACGCGGGTGGGAGTTCCTTGGGGTGAAAAGTGAGTTTCCGCCTGGGTGCGGGTGCGATCGTCCGGGTGAACGTAATCGGTGAAGGGCCGCCCGATCGCCTCTTCCCGCCAGCCCAAAACCTGATCCCAGGTTTCGTTGAGAAATTGAAATTCCCCTTGACTGTTGATTGTGCAAAGGCAACTGCCCGATTGGATAAAGAGCTGTTTCCAGGCTTGCTCCATCACCACCCGATCGCTCACCACCCGCAGGGAAATGCAAACCAGGTTGCGTCCGGCATCGTTCGGCCCCAGGCCGCCATTGCCCCAGGGAGCCACCTCCCATTCCAACCAAAGGCCCGGATGGGTTGACCGTTCCAGCCAATGGGGTTGCTCTGAGCGCACGGTCTGGCCTTGGCTGGCTCGGGCAATGGCCGGTTGCCAAAGGGTGGCCAGTTCTGGACAAAGGGTCATGACCGATTGGCCGGGGGTGGCTTCCGGCAGCGATAGGGCCGTTAACCAGGCTTGACTGGCGGCCCAATAGTTCCCTTGGCCATCCACCAGGGCGATCGGCAGGGGCAACCCGGCCACAAGCTGTTGTAAAGCTGCCTCAGGGGTTACGGGAGGTTCCAACGGTTGCGAAGTCGCTGTCACGCAACCCCCATCGCCACCGGCGGGTTGCGGATCGCTAGATTGCGGAGCGTCGGGGTTGGTCATGGGTGGAAATCTCGGAAGGCAGGCGAAACAGGCGAACAAAAGCAGGCAAGCACAGGACGGCATGGGCGGCCAACTTGACATCCTCTGTCGCGCAAGCCCCAGCAGCGATCGCTAGGATTGGGTCTAGCATAGAAAAGCTCGCAGGGATTGCCAGTGATCCGCAACCTTGCTGCTTTGGTTCCTGCTGCCCTAGTCCCTGCACCGCCAGCCGTCATGAAAAGTTTTTTACAACAAACAATCGCGAGCATTCTGGGAACGCTGGTTGGCCTCACGATCTTCGCAGGTGGCAGCCTCCTGGGACTCATTGGTTTGATTACTTTTTTGGCAGCCCTGTCCAGCTCCTCGGAACCGGTGGCCCTCAAGGGGCGATCGATGTTGGCATTGGATCTATCGCTGGCGATTCGGGATGAGCCGGGCCAGGCCGAGGACTCGATCGATCGCTGGCTGAGCGATCGCCCGCGAACCATTCCCCTCAGGGTGTTGCTAGACACCTTGGCCCAGGCGGCCAAAGACCGCCAAATCACCGGTCTTTACCTTTACGACAGTGCCGGAACGGGCCCGATCGCGGGCTATGCCACCCTCCGGGAAGTGCGGGAAGCCATTCTGGAGTTTCGGAAAAAAAAGCCGGTCATTGCCTATGGCACGGATTGGGACGAGCGTACCTATTACCTAACATCCGCCGCCAATGAAACGCGGTTGCATCCGGCGGGAGGGCTGGAGTTCAACGGGTTGGCCGCCGAAAGCACCTTTTGGAGCGGGGCCCTTGAAAAATACGGCATTGGGGTGCAGTTTGTGCGGGCCGGAAAGTTCAAGTCGGCGGTGGAACCCTTTGCCCGCCGGGATTTCAGCCCTGAAAACCGGGCTCAAACGGCGGCCCTGCTTCAGGATTTGTGGCAAACGGTGCTGACGGCGACGGGCCAAAGTCGCAAACAGTCGATCGCCCAGTTGCAAGCGATCGACGATCAAGGAGGATTATTGCGTTCCGATCAGGCGGTGAAGCTGGGCTTGGTCGATCGCCTGGCCTATGACGACCAGGTGATTGAACGGGTGCTGAAGCTGGCTGATCGAGAAGACAACAAGCCCACCTTCCAACGGGTTGCGGTGGCTGACTATGCGCGCCAAGTGGGAACCGTGGAAGCGGCCCAAAGCAAGTTGGGCGATCGGCGCAAAAACGCAACGGGTCAGGAAATTGCCTTGCTCTATGCCACGGGCACGATGGTGACCCAAACCACAGACGGCGATCGGGATTTGATGAATGGCTCCGCGATCGCCACGGAACTGCGGAAGTTGCGCAAGAACGAGGATGTCAAGGCGATCGTTTTGCGAATTGACAGTCCCGGCGGCAGCGCCACCGCCGCTGACATCATTGCTCGGGAAGTGTCCTTGGCGGCTAAAGACAAGCCGGTGATTGTCTCCATGGGAGATGTGGCCGCCTCTGGAGGCTATTGGATTGCTGCGCCGGCCACGGAAATTTGGGCGGAACCCACCACCATTGCCGGGTCGATCGGGGTGTTTGGCCTGCTGCCCAATATCCAAAAGCTGGGCGAGAACAATGGGGTGAATTGGGATGCGGTCACCACGGCTCCCTTTGCCAACATTGGCTCCGTGACCCGCAACAAAACGCCCGCCGAGCTGGCCCTGCTGCAATCGTCGGTGGACTGGACTTACGATCGATTTTTGGATCATGTGGCCCAGTCCCGATCGATCGATCGGGCCAAGGTGGAAGAGCTGGCCCAGGGGCGGATTTGGTCGGGCAAAGCCGCAGCGGATTTGGGCTTGGTCGATCAGTTGGGGGGCTTAGATCAGGCGATCGCCGCCGCCGCCAAGGCCGCCAAGCTGGGGAAAGACTGGGTGTTGGCGGAATATCCGCGCCGGGAACCCTTTGGCCTCAGTTGGTTAGAGGACAAGAGCCAAGCCCTTTGGAGTCAGTTGGGCTGGAGCCAGTCCCCCTTGATTGCGCGATCGCTAGCTCAGTTACCTTCACAATTGTGGCTCTTGAATGACGATCCTCGATCGACCTACGTTTGGTGGCCCGATCGGTTGGAGATTCGCTAGGCAAGCCACCGTTAACCGGGCAGATCGCCGGGAAAATCATTAATCAGGCAAATCATTAACCGGGAAAATAACTAACCAAGAAAATCATTAACCGGGAAAGTCATTAACCGGGAAAGTCATCAACCGGGAAAGTCATCAACCGGGAAAATCATCGGGAAGCAGCCCCAGCAACCTTGCCACCCAACGGCTCAACTTCAACATTTTGTTGCTAACTGCAACCGAGACAGGCATCTGCACAGGCCGCCCGCGATCGAGATGGAATAATGGAGCCGGGCTAGGCAGCCCGACCCAAGCGGGAGGCAGCCACAAGCGAACACCAAAAAGGGCGAGCGAGAAGCATGAAGGGGCGCGCGTTTTTTTCAATTTTGGCGGCGATCGCAATTTCGCTGATGGCGGCTGGGGCCGCCGGAGCCGTTTGGATTGCCACTCACAGCCCCCTGGGCTTGTTGGACGGTGTGGCTAATGCTCAGCCCGAAGCCGCTGTCATGATCCCCAAACAGGCTCCGGCCATGGTTTCGTTGTTGGTGAACCCCGATCGGGTGGAGGCCCTGCGCCAAGCGATCGCGCCCTTAGGTCGGCGGAGAGCAGCCCGCCACGAATGGCAACAGGCCCGCGATGCCTGGCTCACCCGCAGCGGCCTAACCTACGATCGCGATGTGCAGCCCTGGCTGGGGGATGAAGTGACCCTGGCGGTGACCACCGTGGACATCGATCGCGATCCCAATAATGGCCGGGAGCCGGGCTATTTGCTGGCGGCGGCGGCTAACGACCCCGATCGGGCCCGGGAGTTCTTGCAACTGTTCTGGCAAAAACAAGCCCTGAACGGCATTAACCTGATTTTCGAGCAATACAAGGGCGTAAAAATCGTCCATGGGGAAGCGTTAGATCTGATTCCGCGCGGTTGGGCCAAGCGCCTGGCCCAGGGCGGCCGAGTTTCGACCCAAACGGACTTGGCCACGGCCCTGGTGGCCGATCGCTTCGTGCTGGCCGCCAACGATCCCAAAGTCCTGCGGGATGCCATCAACAACATCCAAGCGGCTGACCTGAGCCTGTTGCGGGAACCAGACTATCAACGGGAACTGGCAGCGCTCCCGCCCGATCGCCTGGCGATCGCCTACGTGAACCCCACGGCCTTGGGCGAACTCCTGGCACCCGCCACCGCCACCCGCCGCCAATCGAAAGCACTGTTACCCGCCGAGTGGTTGGCGGCCCTGCCGGCCCACAGCGCCACCTTGTCTCTGAAGGCCGAGCGATCGGGCTTGGTCACGGAGGCCGCTTGGGTGGCGGCCGATGGTCTGACCCTGGTGGCGACCGAATCTCCCCTGACGGAACCCGCCACCGCCACCCGCTACTTGCCCAGCACCGCCACCATTGCCCTCAGCGGCACGAACCTGCAACAACTCACCCAACAGTGGCAGCAAATCTTGGGCGACGGCCCCATCGCCCAGGCGATCGCCCCGCTGCTGAGTCAGGTGGAAACCAGTTCGGGGCTAAATTTGCAAAACGACCTTTTGGCCTGGAACACCGAAGATTTTGCCCTGGGCTTAATTCCTGTGGAAGTGGGCGATCGGGCAGCGGAACGAGCCTTGGGTGAATTTCCTGGCGATTGGGTCTTTGTGGCCCGCCGCACTCCCGAAACCGCCGCCGCACTCGATCGCATCGATGCCCTGGCCAAACAACAGGGCCTCACCCTCGGAACCCTGAACTTGGACAGCGACCAACTAGCCACCGTTTGGACGCAACTGATCGCACCGTCCAGCGCCGGTCTGATGGGTTGGCGCAATGCGGGTCAAGTTAGCACCCAAGTGCAAGGGGCCCGGGCCACGGTGGGAGACTACGAAATTTTGGCCACCTCCGTGCCCGCCTTGGCCGCAGCAGTGCAAGCGGGGCGCGATGAAACGGCCTCCCTCCTGGGCGATCACCTCTGGCAATCGGTCACCACCACCCTGCCTGTTCCCAACGATGGCAACGTTACCCTGAGTTGGCCCGCTGCCCGCCCGGTGGTGCGCCGCTTGATCCCCCTGTTCCGGTTGGTAGAAGTGCCCCTGCGGCCCCTGTTCGATCGCCTCGATCGTCTGAGTTTCACCAGCGAAGGCGGCCCTGAAAATCTTCGCCGCTTCTCCCTATTTGCCCACTGGACGAGCTGGTAAACCCGATCGGGCGATCGGGTCGCGGCCCCATCCCGCCCGGGTCTTGTCTCGAAACTCAGTTTCCGAGCAACGGCCAACCGGCCAACCGGAAAAAATCAACACACAAAAATCATGGAGGGGCGATCGAGCTAATCGATCGCCCCTCCTCTTTTCACTGAGTCAATTACTCATTACACCTCTTTCACGAAAACCCCTTTCCTCCAGATCGGCCAATCAACGATCATTTTGTAGGTTGGGTTGAGGCACGAAACCCAACAACAGCAAGATTCGTAATGATCAAGTTGGGTTTCGCAAAGCTCAACCTAACCTACCAGAGAACCCAGCATTTGAGCGTTTTGTCAGTCAATCAGTAATCTTGGAAAGGGATTTAGGATCAGAATCATGATTGATGCAAGAGGTCTATTGATTCAATCAATCCGCGCTCACTCAACCCGCAAATTGCCCTAGGACAACGCTTCTAGATAATCCCGTACCTGGTTGCGATGGCGCGGTTGGCGCAGTTTTTGCAAGGCCTTCGCCTCAATTTGCCGCACCCGCTCCCGTGACAAGTCCAACGCCCGCCCAATTTCCGCCAAGGAATAGGGGCTGCTGTGGCCCAAGCCAAACCGCATTTGAATCACGTCCCGCTCGCGGCTGGTCAGTTGTGCCAACAGTTGTTGCAAATCCCGTTGCAACGACTCCCGCATCAGGTTCTCTTCCGGCGAAGCGCTATCCGCCTCCAGCAAATCCCCCAACTCGGTGTCCTTATCCTTGCCCACCTTTGTTTCCAGCGAAACAGCCCGGGGCACGCGCATCAACACCTCGCGCACCTGGGCGGGGGTCATGTCCAACTCAGCGGCCACGTCATCAAGGGTGGCCGTGCGGCCCTTGGCTTGGGAAATTTTCCGTTGGGCCTTCTTGATTTTGTTCAGCTTCTCGGTGATATGCACCGGTAGCCGAATGGTGCGGCTCTGGGTGGCGATCGCCCGAGTAATGCCTTGGCGAATCCACCAATAGGCATAGGTGCTGAAGCGATAACCCTTGGTGGGATCAAACTTCTCAACGGCCCGCTCCAGGCCCAAGGTTCCTTCTTGAATCAAATCCAGCAGTTCCAAACCCCGGTTTTGATACTTCTTGGCCACGGATACCACCAGGCGCAAGTTGGCCTTGATCATCCGCTCCTTGGCCCGCGTGCCTTGGGTTTGGATGTCTTCCAACTCCGCCAGGGTTAGTTGGGCAACAGCAGCCCAGCGGTTTTTGCCCTTGTTCAAATCGGCCTTCAGCTCCGGCACTGTCACACCGGCTTCGCGGGCCCAACGCTCGATCGAGGGGCGATGGCCCAGGGTGGCGCAAAGGCGATCGCGCACAGCCACCAGGTTCACCAACCGTTCCAGTTGCGGTTCCTCGGGGCAGGCGGCCGTTTCCCGCAGCCGCAACAGTTGCATATATCGCTGCACCTTTTGGGCTTCGGTCACTTCCTCGTCCCGACCCAACAGCCGCACACGCCCAATCTCTTGGAGATACAGACGCACGAGATCGGTGGTTCTGCGGCGATCGCGCCGGCCATCCTGGGCCAAGGCCGCCTTTACGTCCTCATCCTCTTCCTCAAGGCGATCGGCCCCGAGGTCATCTGTGCCCAACTCTTCAGCGCTCAAGTCATCTACGCCCAAATCTTCAACCTCAAATCCCGAACCACTCAGCTCACTTTCCAGGGTCGTTTCGTCAAAATCCTGGTCTCCGGAATCAAGGGATTCTTCGGAGTGGTCTTCTTGCTCATCCAGCAGGCCACTGGACAACTCAGGCGACAAATCGATCGGCGATTTACTAAAGAATTGATCTGAATCGAAAAAGTTGATAGGCATAGCAGTCATAGTCTCTACCGCTCCGAAGATGCGCATGAATCAAGCGAGTCCAACACCCTCAATGCGCCAGTTGCTGCATAGCTATCGATCTATCGCCGCATGGGTTCGTTTTTAAGCCTGGATCGCCAGTGCGCGCGGCCGGAATAGGGATCGATGGGAAGCTGCCCTGATGCTAACTATCGTAGTGAGGCTCCTCTGAATGCTCAGTGACCGAAGCGGCGTTCTCGAACAATCTTCGTCACGGAGCGCTAGTTAGCCGGATCGCCATTACGGTCGATAATCGATCGCCATCCTGTGTGATCTCGATCGCTGGTAGGAACCTCCGTCCACAAATTCACCCCTAAGATGTAGTTATCGTGAATTGTTCCCGGGATGACGGTCTCCCAAGAATGTCTTAAGACTTCTTTGGATTTTGTCTGAACTTTTACAAAAAAAGATAAATTTTGTAAATTGCAATACCGGCAATTTAGGAATTAATCCTGATCAACTATCAATTAAAGACCCATCCCCAGAATTCCGAAATTGAATTGGGCCATCGGGGTTAAGGCTCTGATTCCATCCAATTGTCAGTGATGAGTCAATGGATGGTTGATGAATTACCTCTTGATTATTGATTGATGATGATTCCCAATTTCAAAAAATTACATCAATTTGAGTGAACTTGCTTTGGCTGACACTATCAGGGTTATGGATTTTTGTATTGATTTTTAACTGATTTTGATCGAACTATAAAGAATTCATAACCCAAAAATCATGGGGCGATCTTGACCCAGATCACCCCTCGCCGGAAGACAAGCCCTGGCTTAGTCCATTTCCACCTGCAAAACGTTGGCGATCGCCTGTTGGGAATCGGTTTTGAACTCCCGCACATTCACCCACCACAACAACCCGATCGCGATCGCCATCATCAACGCTTCCACCGCAAACACCGTGACGAAGCCATAGATCGGTTGCCCAAACAGCGCCAGCCCAACCCGTTGGTAAATTAAGCCGCCCAACCAGGTAGACAGGGCCTTAGCCAAGGCCTGGGCCAAACCCCAAGCCCCAATGAACGTGCCGGCCGTTTCCGCCGCCGTTAGATCCAACATCAGGGTCAAGGCCCCGGTGGTGACAACGCCCGAGGTGAGACCAAAAATGCCCACGGCCGCTTGCAAAGCGGTAGGATTCGCCCCGATCGCCCCGGGATTGGGACTGCTGGAAAATCCCGCCAAGATGATTAGCCCCAGCGCCGCGATCGTCAGCAAACAACCGAGCTTTGTGGTGCGCTGTTTGCCCAACCGAGGAATCAGGCCAAAGCCCGTGACCACCAACCCCAAGAGGGTTCCCGTGCCAAAGAATGCATTCAAGCTCGTGGTGGCCGAAGGGGGCATGTTGAACACTTCGCCGCCGTAGTTTTCGAGAACGGCTTCTTGCAAAAACAGGCCCAAGGTCATGGCCAGCAAGAATGCGAAAAAGATGCCCGTTTGCCGACTGGCGGTCAAAATTCGCAGGGCCCGCCCGAGGGTAATTTGGTCTTCCCGTTCCGCCAAGTGCGATCGCAGGCCATAGCGCGAAAACCGTTTTTCCACACCCCAGGTGGCCACAAAGGCCAACCCAACCACGCTCGCGGGCACAATGATGAACAGTTGGTTCAAGGCCCCTTGCAAAGCGGCGAGGCTGTTGGCCGCTTCGGCCCGTTTCAGGAGAATCGAAGTCAGGATGGCTCCGATGATGATCCCCACCATCAGCATTGACCAAACCACACCCACTAGGCGAGATCGATCATCCTCGTCCGACACATCCACCAACAAAGCCGCAAAGGGTGTGGAACTGGCACTGATGGAGAGGCCATAGCCCGCAAACAGCAACCCAAGGGCGATCGTCCAAAGGCCCGTGGTTCCCTCCCAAGACCAACCGCCCGCCTGCGCCACGGCCGCGCCCAATTGCCACATCACCTGCACAATCAAAAACGAGAGCACCGCAAAACACATGGCCCCCAGCCAGACATAGCCCGATCGATGCAACTGAAACAGGGGCTTGGCATCGGACAGTTGCCCAAACCAAACACGGGCGGGCGCAATGAACTGGTGCAGGGCGATCGCCCCCGCCGCCACATCCAGGGGAATGGCCAACTCATTGCCCATCACCCGGTTCAGCAGCCCCAAGGTAAGCACCGACATCATGCCCAGGCCCATTTGAAACAGGCCCAAGCGCAACATCACCGGCAGGGAAAGCTTAGGGGGCTGTTGGGGCAAGTCATGGTGCGGGGGCAACTCCAATGGGGAAGGCAACGGATTCAAAGTGGATTCGGGAGACTCTGGAGGCATGGTGCTAGGAGGAACAGAAAATTCAAAGATAGATGGGGATCGTAGTTGGAGGGCTGTGATTCGGATTCGTGAGCCTCTGATCCTGCCGTCGCGGGATCCTAGGGAGCAAGGCCAGATCCTAGGGAGCAAGGCCAGATCCTAGGGACAAGGGGCTTGAGCATCTTGTTTGAGGCGGTTAGGCTAGGAAAATTAGCCATTTCCGCCTCAATCGATCAAATTCGATGACAAGCCCTGACTCCTAGGTTGGATCTGGGTTGAAATTTTTGGATCTGGGTTGAAATTTAAGCTGGTTGATAAAAGGTTTTGACCCAAATTTTGCAGCCGACTCGCCGGGGGCGATCGCTCTCCAATTTTAAAAGGCATACCGGAACTTCCCCTTCAGTCCCGAAATCCTGACGGAATTTTGGGGAATGCCCAAATTTCTTGAAGAATAAATCCTTATAATTGGTTCACAGAAATTAATGTTTTGTCTAAAATTTCTCATCAACTCCAGCCCAAACCTTTAGAGAACGAGATCCAACCATGACCGGATTCATTCGTGGCCTGTTCGGCGGCAACAAAAAAGAAGAAGCACCCGCGCCCCAACCCGCTCGCCAAAAGGAAACCCAGGATTTCTTCTTGGATTTTGACAGCGCTCGCACCTTCGGGGACATTGAGCGGATGCGCAAGGAAGTGGAAGTCCACAAGACTTTCCCCAAGGGAACTACGCCCGTTGAACAACCGGCCAAACCCAAGGCCAAGGCTGCGGAACCCACCAGCAGCGCTCCGGCCAGCACGGCCGGCGAAACCCTGGAACGCCGCAAGGCCGATCGCAACTTGGATGCGTTCCGCAGCATGGCTAAGGATCTGAAAAAGTAGGCGGGATCTCAAAACTGGGATCGCAAAACGAATCCAGTCGATCGCCACGGGAGGGAGAGCAATGTTGAATTGTTCTCCCTTCTGTTTGTTGATGGGTGCTGATGCTGGTTAATGCTTGCGGCTTCGTTCTGGTCGTGATTGCTTCTTGGGCTGGTTCATTTGGAGAGCGATCTTTCGGCAGTTAAGCTGTTGATTGCCACTGCAAGCTAGGGCGATCGCGCCGCTGATGGCTTTCAAAGGTGGCTGCCCGGTGCAAACTCCTGATGAATGAGACAACGAGATCTGGCCTATGACCTACTTGCGGACTGACGACCCATCCTCCCAGCGGCCGAAAATTAGTCCCGGTCGGTTACGGGAAATTCAGGAGGAGGCTGAACGGCTGCAATGGTTGCTGGCCTCGTTGCTGGTGTTGCCGGGAGTGTTGGATAACGAGGTGGGCAAGGCGTTTGCGCAGTTTTTGGGAACGGTGCTGGAGCGATCGCGCGATGCGACGGATATTACGTTGGCCTATGGGCGCTGGTTTCGGGCGTTGATGACCGCGGGCCAAAGCTGGGGGGACTATTTGCTTGATCGCCTGGTAACGGTGGACACGGTATTGGCTCCGGTGCTCAAAGGCAAGACGATCGAGCAATTGCCCTCGGCCACGATCGCGGCGATCGACCATGATTTACGAGCATTTCAGCAACTGTGGCAGTTTGAGCCATCCTTGGCTTGTCAGTGGGCCCAGGAGTTGGCGGGTGGGGCGATCGAGCTAGTGGCCTGGAGTGGGCCCGGTGCTGACTCAGAAACGAAATTGGATTCACTCGACGCATCTGATCCGCTTGATGTCTCTGATCAGCTTGACAAGTCGGATCAATCCAATGAGTCGGATCAATCCAATGAGTCGGATCAAGCTAACATCACCGAGCCGGAAACCAAACCGGAAACCAAACCCAATCCCAAAGCCGCACTCCGGGCCCAGTTGCGCAACCTGGACGACTGGGCGACAGCCACACCAGCTTTGGTGCGTTATTTGGCAGTGGCCGATCGGGGACAGTTCAGCGAGTCCCGAGCTTTTCGTTGGCGATCGGGGCAGCTTGTGCCGGTGACCCATCCTGACCCGATCGACCTGCCCGACCTGGCCGGCTATGACGGCCCCAAGGCGCAACTAATCCAAAACACGGAATTTCTGTTGGCCGGTCACCGGGCGCTAAACGTGTTGCTGTATGGGGCACGGGGCACGGGGAAATCATCCCTCGTGAAGGCGCTGCTGTCGGCCTATGGCGATCGGGGGTTGCGATTGGTGGAGGTGGCCAAGCAAGAGCTGGATCATCTGCCGGAGATTGTGGACTTGCTGCGGAGCGCACCCCAAAAATTCATCTTATTTGTGGATGATTTGTCCTTTGAGGAGGATGACGAAGCCTTCAAGGCGTTGAAGGTTTGCCTGGAGGGCGGCATCACGGAGCGGCCAAAGAATGTGGTGGTCTATGCCACTTCAAACCGACGACATTTGGTGCGGGAATATTTTGCCGATCGCCCCCGGCCCAGCGATGCGGATGAGGTGCAGTCCTGGGATACGGTGCAGGAAAAGCTCTCCTTTGCCGATCGCTTTGGCCTGACGTTGACCTTTGAGGCGGCCGACCAAGACACCTATTTAGAAATCGTGAATCATTTGGCTGATTTAGCCAATCTCGGGATTGATCGGGCAGAATTGCGGTTTCGAGCTTTGCAGTGGGCCACGCGCCACAATGGGCGATCGGGTCGCACGGCTCGCCAGTTCATCGACTTCCTCACCGCCGAGCAGGCCTTGGCTAACGAGGCGGCTCCCAGCGCTGAGGCTTCCGAGGCCTCGGAAGCTTGATGGCTCGGGGTTCACCGTTGATGTTGATTTAGACGAGCCAACTATGCATGGGCCCATTCCGGAACACCGCTTTTTTGCTTATCTAACTTGGCAAGAGATCGCGGCCTTGCCCGATCGGGAGCGGGCCGTGGTGATTTTGCCGGTGGGGGCGATCGAGCAGCATGGGCCCCACTTGCCCCTGAATGTGGACAGCGCGATCGTGAACGGAATTCTCGGGCGATCGCTCCAATGGCTCGATCAACAACGGCCCGACGTGGTGGCCTATGCCCTGCCACCGTTGTTCTACGGCAAATCTAACGAACATCTGGCGCTGCCGGGAACCATTTCCCTCAGCGCCACCACGCTCCTGTCCTTGGTGATGGACATTGGCCACAGCCTCTATCGATCGGGCTTTCGGAAGTTGCTGTTGCTGAATGGCCACGGAGGACAGCCCCAGGTGTTGGATATTGCCGCCACGGATCTCCATGAGCAATATCCTGACTTTTGGACTTATTCCTGTTTTGTGTGGCGATCGGCCAATTACAAGCCCCTTTTGAACCCGGCGGAAACCCTGGGAATGCACGCGGGCGATGCGGAAACCTGCGTGATGTTGGCCCTTGATCCCGATCGGGTGCGGATGCAACGGGCCCAAGCAGAGATGCCCCTGATCCATCCGGGCAAACGATTGGGGCCCAAGGGAGCCTTAACCTACGCCTGGACAATTCAAGATCTGAGCCAAAGTGGCGTGATCGGTGACCCAACGGCGGCGGCGGCCGATCGGGGCGAACAGATTATTGAACTGCTCGCCCGCAACTGGGCTGAGATCCTGGCCGAAATCTACGACTACTACCCGATCGCCCAGCCCTAGCCCAGGATGGCCCAACTGTTGAAACTACTGGACAAATTGGCAGGCGCATTGGGGAAGGTGGCGATTGTTTGCACGCCGGATCCGTTGTTGAACTGCAACGCAACCCCCGTGCCGCTACTGACAAAGGCAAACCCGCCCCGCTCCGGATCCACCGAGAACACCCGCAGGGTCGTAATTCCCCCAAATCCGGTGCTCCGAATCACCAATTTGTCCAACGTGGGGTCAAAGTCCGTCAGCACATCACCCCCTTCAGCGGGCGTGTTGTAGATAAAGAAATCGCTGCCCCCCGTGGCCAGCAACGTATCAGATCCAACGCCTCCTTCCATGGAGTCATTGCCCTCGCCGCCATCAATCAAATCGTTGCCACCACTGCCCTTCAGCAAATCTGCACCGCCCAGACCGGTGATCGTATCGTTGCCATCCAACGCATCGATCGTGTCATCCCCAAACGTGCCTTGAATATTGTCATTGCCGGTGGAGGGCTGGGTGGAACCGGTGCTGCCCGTGCCGCCCGTGCTGCCGCTCACGCCGCCCGTGGTGGTATCTGTGCCCACGGGGGTGAGGAAACTGAGGCGCTGGCTATTTTTCACGATCGCAATCAGCCGCTCCGTGTTGTTGGTATCCACCAACGTCAGGAACGTATCGGCCGCATTCAGCCCCGTTCCCGGAACCACCACCACCCGCGAGGCAATGTTGCCCTCGAACCCAATCAGGTCTTGGGTGAAGTCATAGTCAGCGATGATGTCAACGCCGCCTGCTTGTCCTGAAACGATGAAGGTATCGCCGCCATTGCCCCCAATCAGGGTGTTGCTGCCTTGGTTGCCATACAGGGTGTCGTTGCCGTTATCGCCGGACAGGCGATCGTCTCCGGTACCGCCGAAGATCACATCTTCGTTGTCGCCGCCGTTGATCGTATCCGCATCGCCGTTGCCGTTGAGGGTGTCGCTGCCTTCGCCGCCATTGATGATGTCAAGGTCGCGGCCGCCCAGAATCAGATCAGCCCCGCTGTCGCCATTCAGATCATCATTACCATCGCCGCCATTGATGGTGTCGGCTTCCCGGCCGCCAAAAACTACGTCGTCCCCTCGACTGCCATCGATTCGATCGTTCCCTTGGCTGCCAAAAATCAGGTCATTGCCCTGGCCACCAAAGATCACATCGTTGCCCAAATCTCCGAATAGGATGTCTTCGCCCTCGTTGCCTTGCAGCAGGTCATCGCCCTGGCCACCGTAGAGGGTATCGGCTCCCACGTCGCCCCATAGGGTGTCGTTCCCTTGGCTGCCTCGCAGGATGTCGGGATCTTGGCCACCGAAGAGCAGATCGTTGCCATCGTTCCCATCCAGCAGATCGTTATCTTCGTTGCCGTAAAGGGTGTCATTTCCCTTACCGCCAAAGAGTTGGTCACTGCCAAAGCCCCCTTGCAGGAAGTCGTTGCCATCGTTGCCATTGAGAATGTCGTTGTCGCGGCCCCCTTGGAGGGCATCGTTACCGGCTAAGCCAATGAGGGTGTCGCTCCCTTCGTTGCCAAAAATTTGGTCGTTGTCGTTGGTTCCGGTGAGGAGGTTGGGAAGGTTGTTACCGTTAATGATGGCCATGGGGCGCTCCAAGGTGGGCTACAGTCCTGCGGGCGAACCGATGCGTGAGAAGGCTGAGGATGGGGTGATGGTGGGTGTGGCTCGCGCGAATCGATGATGGTCGATTTGTTCTGGGGTTGTCAAATGGGGGATGTGCCGAAAATGGCGGGTTTGGGGCGGGTGCGAAGCGGAGAGATGGGGCCGGCAAGGTCAGGAGTTGGCCTGGATCCCTGGGGCGATCGGGAAGGGGCAAACCCGATTAACCCGATTGTTAACATAGGCTTGCGTGGGGCGACCCCGCACGGCGTTGGGGTGGGGTGGTTCAGGAAATCCGGAAGGGACGGGGGCGATCGATCGGCCCGGCCAAAGCAGCCCAAGGCGATCGCCCCCAGTCGTTTGCGTCCTTGAGTCCCAATCTGAGCGGTATTGCAGCGCACAAAGCAGAGGTTTTTGATTCATGAGTCAATCGTTGAGAGCGGCGGCGGCCAGCCCGATCAAGTTCGGCACGGATGGTTGGCGGGGGGTGATTGCGGCGGACTTCACGATCGAGCGGGTGGCCCGGGTGGCCCCGCTGGCGGCGGAAGCCTTGGCCCAGGAATTTGGGGCCAGCACCGGCAGCCGCACCATTTTGGTGGGCTATGATCGCCGGTTCATGGCTGAAGATTTTGCGCGGGTGGCCGCTGAAGCCATCCAGGCGATCGGCTATCGGGTGAAGCTGTCGGACTGCTATGCCCCCACGCCGGTCTTTAGCTGGATTGCCCACCATGAACAGGCTCTTGGGGCGATCGTCCTGACGGCCAGCCACAATCCCGGCCGCTATTTGGGTCTGAAGGTAAAAGGAGCCTTTGGGGGTTCCGTGTCGCCGGAGGTGACCCAAAAGATTGAGACGATGTTGGCGGCCGAAACGGTTCCGGCCGAGGTGGAGCATCCGGAGCCGATCGAGTCGTTTAATCCTTGGGAAAGCGGCTACTGTGAAGCGTTGCGGCAGTTTGTTGATCTTGCTGCCATCCGAGCTGCCATTGCCGATGGCAAGCTGGCAGTGTTTGTGGATGCGATGCATGGCGCTTCGGCCGGTGGTCTCAGCAAGGTGCTGGATGTTGCCGTGCAGGAGCTGAACACCAGTCGCGATCCGCTGTTTGAAGGGGGCGCACCGGAACCGTTGCCCAAATACACCACCCGTTCGATCGCCCAAATTCGCGACCACCAGCAGGCCCATCCCAACCAATTGGCCGTGGGGTTGGTCTTTGATGGCGACTGCGATCGAATCGCCGCGATCGATGGGTCTGGGGAATTTCTCACCTCCCAGATCTTGATCCCGATTTTGATTCAGCACCTGGCCGTGGTGCGCGGGCAAACCGGCGAAGTGGTTAAAACCGTCAGCGGCTCCGACCTAATGCCCAAGGTGGCGGAACTGTATCAATTGCCGGTTCATGAAACCGCCGTGGGCTACAAATACATCGCCGATCGCATGTTGAGCGTGCCGGTGTTGATTGGGGGCGAAGAGTCCGGCGGCGTGGGCTATGGCAACCACATTCCCGAACGGGACGCGCTGCTCTCGGCGCTGTATGTGTTGGAAGCCGTTGTGAAAGCGGGCAAAAGCTTGAACGAACTGTACGGCGATCTGCAAACCAAGACCAACTTTTTCAATGCCTACGATCGCATTGATCTCGCCCTGGCCAGCATGGCCGCACGCGATCGGCTGTTGGGACAACTGCAAACCAACCCACCCCAAACGATCGCCGGGCAAGCGGTCACCAACTGCCAAACCACCGACGGCTATAAATTCCGCCTGACCAGTGGCGATTGGTTAATGGTGCGCTTCAGCGGCACGGAACCCGTCCTGCGGCTCTATTGCGAAGCCGTCACGCTCGATCGGGTACATGAAATTCTGGAATGGGCCCGCCAATGGGCCGAAGCTGCCGCCGCCTAAGGTTGCTGCTCAATTCCCACGGGCGCACCCACCCAAAACCAACTGTGCGCCCTTGATCTAACCCAAACCTGCTGGACTTCACTCACCTGGGCCGATCCCCGGGTGATTTTTTTGGGTGGTCATTGCCGCCGGTTGCCCTTTGCCAAACCCCCCTCGATCGGGACAATTGGGAAGTGCTATCCATCCTGCAATTTCTTTTTTCGCCATGCCCCGTTTAGTCGTTGCCACCGGAAACCCCGGCAAACTCAAAGAGCTACAGGCCTACTTGGATGATTTGGGCTGGGAACTGGCCCTGAAACCCCCGGAGCTGGAGATTGAAGAAACGGGCCAAACCTTCCTCGAAAATGCCCGCCTGAAAGCCACCCAAGTGGCCCTGGCAACCGGTGAATGGGCGATCGCAGATGACTCTGGCTTGGCGATCGATGCCCTCAATGGCGCGCCGGGTCTCTACTCCGCTCGCTATGGAATCACCGATGCCGATCGGATCAACCGCGTTCTTACCGAACTGGCCAACCAGCCCGATCGCCGGGCCCAATTTGTCTGTGCGTTGGTGGTCGTGCGGCCCGATGGCACGGTGGCCGCCGAAGCCGAGGGCATTTGTCCCGGTGAAATTACCACAGCCCCCCGGGGATCGCAGGGTTTTGGTTACGACCCCATTTTTCTGATGCCCGAGTTAGGCCTCACCTATGCGGAAATGTCTGCCACCCAAAAACATGAACTGAGCCACCGTGGCCGGGCGATCGCCCTGTTGCGGCCCCAACTAGCAACCCTGTAACTCCCGCACCCATCCATCACCCCCACCCGAAGGCCCAGCAACCTCGCCTCCTCAACCCCCAGCTCAACAATCACCACAGCACAAGCGGCCTACGCAGCAGGCAAAGGACTAATCCCCTTTGCCTTTATTTTTCAATTCCGTCATTGCCACCCTTTCCCCATAGTTTGCACAGCGCTTCAAGCACACAATTTCAATTGATGAACTTAATGTTTTTTACAGAATTTCAGTTATAGAGCCTTAGGATGGGTGATCAGGTTCACAAAACTTTGAGTTTGACGCTGAAAGGTCGAGGATCTGAGGGGGTCAAACCCCTCATTTGCGATGATCTGACTTAGGGAATTAACTACACTTTTCTTCAAGAAGTTAGTTAGTGATCCACCTTAGTTGAACAGGAGAATTTTTACCAAAGTTCTTGAGCTTCAGCTATTCAAGACCAAGGCAAATGTATGATTTTTAACACTCAAACCCCTTGATCATGTATCTAATGATATCTGCTCGCTAAATTGATCGATGAACCGCAATTTTTAAGTCTATTTCAGAAATTAAGATTCATTACAATCGCTGCTTTTTCTGTTTGCGATCAAAATTGTCTTAGCCTAGAGTTAATCTGACCTTTAAACAGAATCAGACCTAAGATCATTCCACCCCTCCAGTCGGGATTTCTAGGTCTTGACTCAAGCATCTTGCTTGAGCGAATAGGCTTCGTCCATGAGAGTCGTTGTTGGGCTGTCTCTCTTGAACCAGTCACTTCAAAAAGGCTTCCAAGGCTTACGTTAAGTCGGATTTTCGTTTGGTTGAATTTCAAAACGATCAAGGGATTATTGAGCTGCAATAATCCCGCTATTTGGTTCAGCAACTTTCGCTGGCGAGGATATTGAAATGGCAGATTTTGACGTTTTAATTACGGGCGGCGCTGGTTTTGTCGGCAGCGCGATCGCACGCTATTTACTCAGTGTGGGCAAGTCAGTGGTCTGTTTAGATCGCCACGATCCCGGTCGGTTGGTCGATATTGACGATCGAATTGAGAACGTCACGGGCGATATTCTCGATGCTGATTGTATGGATCATTGGATTGCTCGTTGCGATCGAGTGATTCACCTCGCAGCCGTCGTTGGTGTGGATGAATATGTCACTCGGCCCCACGATGTTTTGGATGTGAACATCTTGGGAACGCGCAATGTTCTAATGGCTTGCTTGAAGCATAATCGCCCTGTTCTAATTGCCAGCAGCAGCGAAACCTACGGCTTAAACACCGGCATTCTGGAAGAGGATAGCGATCGCATCTACGGCACTTCTCGAAACCATCGCTGGAGCTACGCCATTTCCAAAACCACCGGGGAACACTACGCCTATGCCCTGGGCCGTTTGGGACTAACCGCCGCCGCCGTTCGATACTTTAATATCTATGGTCCCCAACTTGATGCACCTGGAAAAGGACGTGTCATCAGTAAATTTTTGGGCAGAATTCGCGACGGTTTGCCTTTGATGTTGGTGGATGGTGGTCAAGCCGTGCGCACCCTTTGTTATATCGACGATGCGGCAGAAGCAACGGCAAGACTCGCCCTTGAACTCAGCCCTGACTGTAGCTATAACCATTCAGCCGTTAATATTGGCCGTCCTGAGCCAATCACCATGCGTGAATTGGCGGAAATTATGATTCGCCTCTCAGGCCACAAAGCCGGAACCGAAGACATTGATGGAAAGCAATTTTTTGGCGAGGGCTTTGAAGAAATTCCCGTGCGCGTGCCTGATGTGTCCAAGTTGGAACGGATCCTAAATTTCAAGGCCAAAATTGATATGGAGGAAGGGTTGCGCCGAACCCTCGACTATTGGGGACTGCTTAGCCCCGATGCCGGTCGCGGTGTGTTCTCTCGCAGTTCCAGCCATACTCCTCCAGTGGTGCCTATGGTGCGCCCACACTTTGCACCCAATAGCCTCCTCATCCAATCTTTTCAGCAATCCTTGGTCACCGGACAAGCCACCAACGGCGGCCCCCACTTGCACAATTTTGAAAAGGAATTGGCGCAATATCTCGGCGTGCCCGATGTGGTGGTCTTGAGCAATGGTGCGGATGCGCTGACGTTGGGTATGCAAGTGCTGGGACGCAAAGGCAAGGCGGTGTTACCGTCCTATACCTTCATTGCCACGTTGAATTCGATCGAGTCGGCGGGTCTGGAGCCAATTTTCTGCGACATCGATCCCGAAACCTTTACGATGTCGCCCACGGCCCTGGCGCAAATTCTTGACCAGGAGCGCGATGTTGCTGTGGTAGTGCCGGTGAATGTGTTCGGGGTAACGCCTGATTTGCCAGCGATCGCCGCCCTTTGTCAACAGGCGGGGGCAGAGCTGATCTATGACAACTGCCACGGATTTGGCACTGAAACCCATGGCCGCCGGGTTCCCGCAGAACCGCGCCTGCAAATGTTTAGCTTCCATGCAACCAAGGTGCTGCCAGCGATCGAGGGCGGCGCACTGGTTGGCCCTGATTTAGACTTTCTCAATCAAGTGCGACAGTTGCGCAACCATGGCATTGCCCATCACAACTTGTCGGAATCGAGCTTGGGCATGAACGCCAAAATGGACGAGTTGCGGGCCGCCACCGGTCGCCACGTCCTGCAGCAATTCCCCAAAAATCTTGAGCACCGCCGCCAATACGCCCAGCAACTGCGCATGTTCTTCCAGGAATCCTGTCACGGGGCCCTGAGGCCCCAGCGCATTCCCGAGGGCGTGATTTCCAACTTCCAAAACCTGGGGGTGTTGATGCCGGTTAACAACCAAGGGGAACTGAGCCGCGTCATTACCGCCCTGAAGGAAGCAGGGGTGGAATGTCGCTCATACTTCAACCCCGCCCTTCATACCCTAGCCCGGGCAAAGAGTTATGCACGCTATCCCCTGCCCGTCACAAATCAGGTTTGGAATTCGTTGCTATGCTTCCCCATTCACAGCCAAATGGATGCGAAAGACATTGATCGGGTGCAGTTAGCGGCGCGATCGGTTGCAGATGTTTTGACTCCTCTCCTGCAAGTGTCCTAACCGATTTGTTCGATCGGCAGTGGGTCGGAGATTCACTGCCGTCAATTACTTCATGGAGCAATCATGAGATGCCCATGAATGACTTGAGATTAATCGGTGAACTGAACTGATGTTGATTGCCTATTAGCTCATCACGGTTCATTGGTTGCAACTTGAGTGCAAAGCGATCGCGAGTTAATCGCCAAATTAATTTGGCCGTCGATTTGCCACCAATTCAGTAAGTCATTCATTTGCTCGGGTTTTGATTGCCCTGGCCACTTAACTCCACTTTTCTTGAACGAGAGATTTCAGCAGAACACTATGGATATTGCAATCGTAACTGGCGCATCCGGCTTAATTGGCTCTGCGGCTGTGCGCTTCCTTGCCGATCGGGGTTTACAAGTGGTTGGCATTGACAATGATTTACGTCGCTACTTCTTTGGCGAAGAGGCTTCCACCGCCTGGAACCGCGATCGACTGCAAGCCGAAGTTGCCCACTACATCCATGAAAACGAAGACATTCGGGATCTAGCAGCCCTAGAGCGAATCTTCAAAACCTACAACACAGACATCAAAATTATTATTCATGCAGCCGCTCAACCTTCCCACGACTGGGCCGCAACAGAACCCTTAACCGATTTTGCCGTGAATGCGAATGGAACCCTCAATCTTTTAGAAATGACCCGCCAACATTGCCCCGAGGCAGTGTTTATTTTCACTTCCACAAATAATGTGTATGGCGATGCCATTAATCACTATCCATTAGTGGAATTGGAAACTCGCTGGGAACTAGAACCGTCTCATCCCTATTTTGAACGCGGAATTGATGAGACCATGAGCATCGATCGCTCCGTACACACCATCTTCGGAGCTTCCAAGGTGGCTGCGGACATCATGGTGCAAGAATATGGCATTTACTATGGCTTAAAAACAGGCATTTTTCGGGGAGGATGTCTGACTGGCCCCGACCATTCTGGAACCCAGTTGCATGGTTTTTTAGCCTACCTCATGAAATGTGCCATTACCGGTCGTCACTACACGGTCTTTGGTTACCAAGCCAAACAGGTTCGCGACAATATTCACAGTTATGATTTGGTGAATATGTTTTGGCATTTCTATCAGAATCCTCGCTGCGGAGAAGTGTATAACGCTGGCGGCAGCCGCTACTCCCACTGCTCAATGATGGAGGCCATCACCCGCAGCGGTGAAATTGTGGGCAAGCCGATGAACTGGAGCTACAGCGAACAAAATCGCCTCGGTGATCACATTTGGTGGGTCAGCGACGTACAGAAGTTTAAGGATCACTATCCCAATTGGAATTTTAAATATAATTTGGATGATATTTTAATTCAAATCTATGAAGGTCTGTCTAGGCGAGAAGATATGGCATTGGTTTAGGATTAGTAGGATCAGAATTCGATGGTTTTTGATTCAAAGATCTGGACAGACTAGCTTATGATTAACAACTTTTCGGAAGCTAATTTTTGGTCAACCATGCAGTGGCATAATCCTCCAGCCGAATGGACCGATCACAATGGTCAACTTTGGGTTAAAACGGGTTTAAAATCTGACTTTTGGCGAACCACTCACTACGGATTTATTCGAGATTCAGGGCATTTCTATCATTGCGCAGTCAGCGGCAATTTTCGGGCACGCATTTGTTTTGCAGGGCAATATCAAGATCTTTATGATCAAGCCGGACTGATGGTACGCGCGAGTGAAACTCACTGGCTCAAGTGTGGCATCGAATATGTTGAAGGGGTGCAATACGCCAGTGCAGTCGTAACGCGCGATCGCTCGGACTGGTCTGTTTCACCACTCCCTGGACAGCCAGAGCGTGTTTGGTTTGAGGTGCGCCGAAAAGATGAAGCAATTGCAATTCTCTATTCCCTAAACGGGGAGCAGTTCACCCTATTACGCTTAACGGATTTTCCCGAAGATCCTACTGTTCAGGTGGGGCCCGTTTGCGCCTCGCCGGAGCGGGCCCACTTTGAAGTCATCTTTGAATCGTTCACCGTTAAATCTTGCTCTGAACCAGTTGTGGATTAGTAATCATCATTCAAGCTTCCTCAAAGCTAGCGGGTGTCATTTCTGCTGTGATTTTTCTGCAAGGCATATCCAACCCTGAAAACCGTGGCTTAACCTTATGCCTCCTGAAACCCAAGCATCTCCCAGTGATGATTCAGACGATCCAACGAAGGAAGCAACCACCCATCAGTCCCCTAATCAGCCGATCACTTTTGAGTCTGATTTCCAAAATCAGGACAATAATCAGAACAATCGCCATTCATCACTGGCTTTTTTGTGGCTAATTTTGGGGCTAATTGCTCTCTCATCGACAGCTATTTTCATTAAATTATCGATTCGAGAAATCAGTGCAGAAGCAACGGTTTTTAATCGATTATGGATTGCAACTCTAGCGTTTACGGGGTTGAATTGGCTCCAAAGAGAGCAACCTCCATCAGCAGTTTCTGAAAGCAAAACGGAAAGTGACCATACTGCCCAAAATTCTGGAGCAGCCGATCATTCTTCCGCAGAAGTCACAGGCCCACAGCAGCTACCTTGGACAACCATCAATCTGTTATTGGCACTGGGGTTTGTGCATCTTGTGGGGCGTTATTTGTGGACATGGTCGCTCACCAGCACTACCGCAGCCAATGGGGCAATGTTGGCGAATATGCCTCCCCTGTTCACGGCCCTTGGGGGCTGGCTTTTTTTGGGACAACGGTTCGATCGACGGTTTTTGAGTGGGTTGGCAATCGCAGTCATTGGCGCAATCACCCTCGCGATCGGTGACTGGATTCAGCCCAAAGAAGCTCTTTTTGGCACTAGCGCCTTGCTTGGAGATGGGGCAGCCCTGCTCTCCTCGGTCTTTTACGCGGCCAGTTTCCTGCTCGTTGAAAAACTACGTCAACGTCTTTCAACCTCAAAAATTCTAGTGTGGCGCTGTGCCATTGGCTTGCTCCTAGCAACACCCATTGTTTGGGCGATCGACAACACCATCTTTCCCATCAGCACCATGGGTTGGATTGCAGTCATTGGACTTGCATTCATTAGTGAAGTCACTGGCCATGGATTAATTGTTTATAGCCTCAAACATTTCTCTTCTACGTTTGTCACCATTGTTCTGTTGCTAGAGCCGGCCCCTGTTGCTGCCGTAGCTTGGCTGTGGTTTGGTGAATTTCTTGACCCTCTTAATATTTTGGGATTTCTTCTAATTACTCTCGGAATTTATCTAGCCAAAACAGGCACTGGATCAACAGGAGGCAGCAACAATAGTCTCAATCTAATTTCCAACCCATCAGACTCATCTCCTAGTCAAGACTTTGCGCTAGAGACACCAGAAATTTCTGGAAAACCGTAATAGCGTTACGCGACATTTCTAGTTTCAAATTCAGGAAAATTGCCATTATGAGCCATTCAGAATCAACGAATCAAGACAACCAAAATTTATTTTATAACGGTTGCTTTTACGACTTAATTTTTCAGGGATCCTATCGACATTCAGTTCAATCTCAAGACATTGGATTTTGGCAGTCGATCGCCCAAGTTCACGGTAGTCCCATTTTAGAGCTAGCTTGCGGAACTGGGAGAGTTACCGCTGATTTGGCAGCAGCAGGCTTTCTTTGCACCGGCATCGACATTTCAGAGTCCATGCTCAACGCAGCTCGTCCTAAATCTCAGAAAGCTCATTGGGTTCAAGGAGATGTTCGTGATTTTGATCTTCAGACTCAGTTCTCTCTCATCATTTTTCCCTATGACACATTTACCCACTTGCATAGTCTTGATGATGTGCGGCAGTGCTTAAGTCGGGTTCGTCAACATTTGGCCCCTGGTGGTCATTTCATCATAGATTTCAAAAATCCCTACTATATTTTCGACATTCTGCAAAATCCGGATCGAATTGATCCTTATTCTCAGTTTCGAGATCCTCAGGATACTTCTTGGGTGACCATTAAGCGACGGAGACAATATCATGCCTGGAGCCAGATTCATACAATGACATTGATGTTTTATCGCGATGGAGTTCAGTTTGCTGAAGAAGATTTAGATCTCCGGATTTTTTGGCCACAAGAGATGATAACGCTCTTGCAAGCTAATCATTTTCAGGTCGTGAAAACCTGGGGAGACTATCAATCGGAACCCTATAGCATTAATTCTTCACACCTGATTCTGGATTGCCAAGTAAATCCTACTCCTTAGTTTTTTCAGTTAACCTTCTTCAGCGGTTTTTTATTTCAATGATTTCTAGTTCGCGTTCTACTTCGCTCTTGTCTCGTCAAGCAATGGCCATCAATTTTTTAGCGTGGCTCTATGGCGAAGAGTCCCTATTTCGCAGTAAAACAGGCTTAGTTTACCCACTCAATCTATGCTCTTGGGTTGAGAAACCACGAAGTTCAAGGCAAGTTTTAGGTAGTTTAAGACCTGAAACACATCAATTTTCAAGCAGTAGCTGGTTATTGGAGGAAATGCAACGCACAAAGAAACATTTATGGAACGGGAAAACCTATGCATTGGATTTTATGTATCGATTTAAATCTACTTCTGACGCTGAAGATTCTCTGGCGGGCGATCGCCTCCACTGCACCGTGGGATCGTACTTTGATACCGTCAATACTTGCACCATTTTGGAAGCTGAATTGGAGCGGGCGATCGCCACCTTACCGCTCGATGCTTCCCCCCAAGACTGCTATCAAGCCTTGCCCCTACGACAGAAACTCCATGGCGATCACCGAGGACAGAAAGCGCTACAAGATGTCTGGACAGGGCATAACCGTAGCGCCGCGATCGCCATTTCTTGTTGCTTTGTTGTGAATGTTAGTTCTAAGACAGATTCCAAAGATGAATATCGATACTTTTTGCATCAGCGATCCGCACAGGTTGCTGAGGGTGCAGGTCAGTATCATATTGTCCCGTCGATGATCTTTCAGCCAACGGGTGTTGACCCTTTTGATCAGCAATCTTATAACTTGGAAGCAACGATCTTGCGAGAAGTTGCAGAGGAATTATTTGACCATGAAGAGGGAGCGCAGGCAACGAATTTATATCCTGAAATTGCTGATCTGCAAGCCCTATTGGTCAATGGGGGAGCAACTTTGCTGATCACAGGGGTTGCGATGGATTTGCTTTGTCTACGTCCTGAGTTTTTAGCGCTGCTTTGGATTCGCGATCGCGCGTGGTTTAAACGCCATGGAGCATTTCTCAAATTTTCTCGGCACGAATACACCACTAACTCGATCATTCAAGAAAGTTCGCGAGATATTACCGATCCTCGCCCTTTCCAAGAAACAGGTGAATTTGCGCCCCATTGTTGCGTAGCAACCGGAGCAGTTAGTGCTCTCTTGGCCAGGGAGTATATTACTCAGTTTCTGGGCTGTTGAAGTCAGGTGAATGAATTGAGCTGGTTAACCTTAGCCAGTTGCCATGGGTTGCTTAGGATGGGTTGGTTATCATTTGCCAATCCCAATCAGTGAATTGCATTTGATTTGTGGCAGTTGATTGAGCTGGAGTCAATAGAACTCTTGCATCAATCAAGACCCTCACCCTCAATCCCTCTCCCAAGTCGAGAGAGGAACTTGACGACTAACAACAAAATTGTCGCAATTTCCTATTTCTGGCTCCCCTTCGCCTCCCTTGGGAGAAGGGGTTGGGGGATGAGGGCTGTTAGCTGATTCGTGCAGGAGGTCTAATTTAAAACCCACTGCGAATTATTGCTGTTGTTTGGGTTTTAAGCCTGATCATTACCTCGGAAGCCATTGCCCCAAATCCAAATGCATTGCCATTCGGACACAAGAATCTAGCTCTGGAGTTTTGAGCCATGAATACTGCTGAGTTGACACAAAGCGATCGCAAGGTTTATCTCATTCTTGACACCATTCAGGCCCTATTAATCACAAGCGCTGTTGGGATTGTGGGCTTCAATCTTTGGGGAATTACACACTCCAATATGTTGCCAGTCAGCTTTGCAGCGATGGGTCTCATTGTTTTTCTTTTGTTGGTAAACCAGAGTGTTGGCAAGATGGTTCGCCAAACTGCCCGCGAGCGGGAGAGTAGTTTTAAGGGATCTCTCTACGGGCAATTTAATCCAGACAATGAGGATGTGGACGATGCATCAATCAACTTGCTGCGGAGTCGTGCAATTCAATATTGCGAGGACTTGATTGCCGACTATCGGCTCATGCGGAGTCAGTCTCAAATTATTTATTATGTCTTCCAGGTGGCAACTATTGTGTTGTCGGGCGTGACACCGATTTTGGTGCTGCTGGATAAAACAGAAACCGGCCTTCCTTGGCTCAAGTGGCTACCGGTGTTGTTTCCAGCCATTGCATCGATTGTCACCAGTATTTCCACTTCTTTTCCTTTTCAAGAAAATGCCGTGGCTGCCAATACGGCTGTTGAGTTTCTGGAAGCCGAGCTAGAGAAGTTTATTCTTGGGGTAACGAATGCTTATCGCTTCAGTGATTTACCGCCTCGGGAGCGTCGCATCAAGCTGCAAGAAGCGATCGAAAGCTTTATTATTCAGGTGAATAAAATTCATTTGAAACAGTTGCAAAATTCTGGAGAGGCTGAGTCTCAGAAGAAGGGGCCGGATGTGAGCAGCGATGCAGCAAGCTACCCAGAGGGCAATCCAGGATAGGGTATCCGTTTAGAAGCCGCATTCAAAGATGAATGATCGTGTTGGTCAAGGCGTTTGGGGTGGCAGCTAGCTTTTCAGCGATCGCCACCTTTTCCTATTCACTAGACCTCTTGCATCAATCAAGACCCTCACCCTAAATCCCTCTCCCGACTTGGGAGAGGGACTTGAAAATCAACAACGAAATCGCCGTAACTCCCGATTTCTGGCTCCCCTTCGCCCCCCTTGGGAGAAGGGGTTGGGGGATGAGGGCTGTTAGCTGATTCGTGCAGGAGGTCTACTGCCAACTGGGTGTCACCGCAATCGATTGCTACGACAAATTACCACGATCAAGATTAGGGACAGCCATTCACTAAATCGGGACGGCGTTGATCAAATTCATTCCAATAATCCTGAAATGCGGCTTGTGAGCGTTCACGGGCTTGGTTTAACCGATCGGAAGAGCGCCCATGTTGCTGAATATAGGTCTTAGCGGCTTCGGCCCCTCGCAACCTGGCTTCTGCACCGGCCACGCCACAAGCGCGTAATACAGGATCAGACAGCTCAGTCGCCGCATTCAAAGACCGGCGATAATTAATGATTGCAGTATCAAAATCTCCCTGCTGTTCTGCTTGGTAGCCCGCATTTTGAGGATGCTCCACGGCGGGGCCGTAGGGCGTGGTTCCTTGGGCTGTTTCAATGGTTAGGCCGATCGAACTGGTGATCGTTAGAGTCAGGGTACTGAGACCGATCGCCCAGCGTTTTGCAAACCCAAAAAGAGACATAAAACCTCCGATGCAACAATTCAATCAAGATTCAATTGAATCCACATGTAATGCGCGTTTAATGCATGTTTAAGATCTAGTTCAAGATCCAGTTCAAGACCCAGTGTTTAGGTCTTAGCACAGGATGACTTCCCCAAGATTGGTCTATCGGCCAGCAATTTTTCGGGGCGGTAACCGCTAGGATTGGCGGTGGTTTTCTCCTCAATGCATCGCAGGTGCATGGTTGCCTATGTCTTCGCTCGATCGCCCGTCTGAAATCCTGGAAGCCTTGCAGCGTTTGATCGATGTGGTAGCCCAGTTGCGCGATCCGGTGCGGGGCTGTCCTTGGGATTTGGCACAAACACCCGAAAGCCTCGTGCCTTACATCCTGGAAGAAGCTTACGAAACCGTGGCTGCAATTCGCAGTGGCGATCGCGCGGAAACGGCGGCGGAATTGGGCGATTTATTGCTTCAGGTGGTGTTGCAATCGCAACTGGCCAGCGAGGCGGGAGATTTTGATTTGGGACAGGTGGCCAACGGCATTGCTGATAAGTTGGTGCGTCGCCATCCCCACGTATTCGGTGAGGCCGAGGCCACCGATCCAGCGGCGGTGCATCGGCAGTGGGAACAGATCAAGGCGGCAGAAAAGGGCGAGCCGATCGACCAACCGCCCCCCCTCAGCGCCAAGCTCGATCGCTATGTCAACCGCTTGCCGCCCTTGATGGCAGCCCTGAAGATGTCGGAAAAGGCGGCGGCAGCGGGCTTCGAGTGGGACAGCCTAGATGGGGTTTGGGAGAAGTTTCACGAGGAGTTGGCGGAACTGCAAGGGGCGATCGCCCAAGGCGACCCAGAACACCAGGCTTCGGAGTTGGGCGATTTGCTCTTCACGGTGGTGCAATTGGCCCGCTGGCAAGGCATTGACCCTTCGGCGGCGCTCCATGGAACCAATCAGCGGTTTGTGCAGCGGTTGCAAATGATGGAGGCCCTGAGCGATCGCCCCTTGGAACAGTACAGCCTTGAAACCCTGGAAGCCCTTTGGCAGAAGGCGAAGGCTCAATTGGGCCAAGGATCTGGTCAAGGATCAAGTGCTCAAAATCAGGAATTTTAATTTCCCGATTAAGTTCAGCAACTGTCCATTGGGGCCGCTGCCATTCACAAAACCTAGAGCCAAAAAATCTAAAGCCAATCTGAAGTTATGGCCGGGATCAACGGAAGCGTCATGATCAGGGCGGGTGATTCCTGAAACCCGTGGCAGCATGAGGATGTGGCCCCGATCGCGCGAAGGCGAGGCCACCCTCGCGGCCCCAAACGGGCCTCGGGGAGCTGTTTCGCCAGTGTGAGTTCCGCACTGCTCTCGGCCATGTCCTACCATGTTTCCCTCCTCGGCCCCGTCAGCGGCCAAATTCAGCACTGTTCCGACTTGGATGGTTGGGTTCCTGAACCCGGCGATCGGTGGCAAAGTTTCCGTTGGGATCGGCGAACCCTCCGTCAACTGAGCGATCCAAACCTTGGCCGGCAACAGTGGCTTCAGTGGCTGGGCCACGCGGAGGCGGCCACAGCGGAAGCCGTGAAAAGCTTGATGGTGTTGGAAGGCTGGGATCGCTGCCAACACCCCTAGTCCTCCGGGGGTTGGGCCAATGAAGCCTTACTGGGCCGGGGAATTTTGGGCTAACCAATCCAAAACCCGATCGCCCAAACGCACCCCGTCAAGCCGATCGATCTCGCGCATTCCCGTGGGGCTGGTGACGTTCACTTCGGTTAAGTAGCCGCCGATTACGTCAATGCCCACAAAAATCAACCCGTCGCGCTTGAGGGTGGGGGCCAAGGCGGCCGCAATTTCCCGATCGCGATCGGTCACGGCTGCCCGCACGGCCGCCCCGCCCACGGCCATGTTGCCGCGAAACTCACTGCCGGTGGGAACCCGATTCACCGCCCCGATCGGCTCGCCATTCAACAAAATCACCCGTTTATCGCCGGCCTTGGCTTCCGGCAAAAACTGCTGCACCATCACCGGCACTTGACCCCGCTGGGTGCTGATTTCCACCAACGAATTGAAGTTGCGATCGCTCGGCTCCAGGAACAAAATGCCCTCGCCCGCTTTGCCGCCCAAGGGTTTCAACACCGCCGCGCCCCGCCGCTCCACAAACGCCCGAATGATTTCCCGATCGCTGGTGACGATCGTTTCGGGAATCACCGAAGTGAATTGCAGGGCGTACATTTTCTCATTGGCAGCCCGAATGCCGCTGGGACGGTTGATGACCAGGGTTTTAGCCGGATTGACGTAATCCAGCAAATAGGTGGCGTAAAGATAGGGCACGGTCACAGGCGGATCGGTGCGCATAAAAACCGCATCCATGGCCTCCAGAGGCTGCCACAGCGCTTCGCCCAAGCTGAACCAGTCCTCAACGGCTAACCAACGTCCTTCGCCCAGGGCCACGGGGGCCAAGGTGACCGGCAACAGCTTGGCCCAGGCTTGGGAATCCCGCACGCTCAGATCCGTGGCTTGGGTAATGAAAACCTCATGGCCCGCCAGTTGGGCCGTTTCCATTAGGGCAACACTGGTGTCGTGGGTGGGATCCAGTCGTTCGATCGGGTCAATGATAAAAGCCAGTTTCACGAGGTGCTCCCGAATGTTGATTGACGAAGGGCGCTCAAGAATCTGGGTTCAAGAGCAGTTGTGAGTCCAGGGTTGCGATCGCCGTTTCCAAACCACCTAGCGGGCCCCTAGCTCGCCCCGTTGCCAAGCGGCAAACAGTTGCTCAAAGGCTAGCCCCATCAGTGCTGAATAGCGGCGACTGTCAAAGAAAGCCGGGTTGGCCGCCATGGCCCGCCGGATACGATCGCTCAAGGATTGTCGCAAGTCACGATTTTTAGCCAACCGCACCGCCAATTGCAAATAGTCCACCTCATCGGCCGCAATCAGCTCCGGAATGCGCAGCGATTGCAACAGGGCCGAGGCCATCCGCGATCGGAACGCCACCCCTTCCACCACCACGGGCGGCATTCCCACCAGCAACGGATCGATCGTGGAGTTCACCCCAGCAAAGGGGAACGAATCCAAATAAACATCCCCCAACTTCAGACATTCGCGAATGTCAGCAATGGTGGGCAAAGGATTCAAAATCACCAGGCGCTGCGGATCCACACCCACGGCGGCCAAGTCCGATCGGAATCGATCGATGAACGGTTGCGCGGGATAATTTTGCCCCCAATTGGGATTGAACGGATAGAGCACCAACACCGAATCCGCCACCTGTGCCAGCAGTTTCACCCAGACCGATCGCAACTCCGGCACAATTTTGTTGAAATTGGCCCCGGACATATAAACCGTGGTTTGATCCGTAGCGCCCCAGGAAGCCCGCGAGGGTTGAATCGTCGCCGTTTGGGGCAACACGTCATAGTTAAAGGCATGGGCCGGCCCCTCAAGCGCCAACAGCTTTTCCGTGTAGCGCGTTTGGGCATCGGTCGCCTCCGTCAGCGATCCGGAAATATAGGCATCCACATGGGTCATCCCCGTGGTGACCGGTGCTGAGGTGGACATCACCTGCACCCGGGCCAGGCGCTGCACCGCCAACACCGTAATCGGATTGGTCACCATGGTGACGTTCGTGCCAATCAGCAGCAAATCCAGGTCATCGGCCCGCATCCGGGCCGCCTGTTGGGCCAAGCTCCCTTGCAAATGCACGAACTGATCGGCACGGCTGGCGCAATATTGCTCCAGGGGATGACCGGTGGCAAAGACGCTATAGAGAATGATCTCAAAGCGCGATCGATCTAAATATTCAAAGGCCGGCAGGGTGGTGAAGGTTTCCGTTTGGGGCGTGAAGTGATCTTTCAAAATCCCCACCCGCAGCTTTTGCCGCTGGGGATCCCTGGGCCCAAACCGATAATCGACCATTTCACCCTGATCCTTCAGGGTTTTCGCAATCAAGAACGCTCGCTTGCGATAGATATCCGTGGGGCTGTCGGCGGTGAAATACAAAGGCGTAAAAGTGCCGCGATAGGCCAGCCAGCGGGCCAGTTTTTGGGAAACCTCATCTTCAGGACGCGTTTCGTTGGTGCGATAGACCTGGTTAGTCCAGCGGGTGATGTGTTGGGCAAAGCGATCGGCATCGCCCACCTCTTGAAAATAGAGGGGAGCTTCCTGCATGTAGAGGGCATAGGCCTCTAGGAACCATTGGGGCAAGTAGATCGCGCCATATTCCAAGGGCAATTGATAAGCCCGGCAATAGGTCATCAGGATGATGAAGTTGCGAAGCTGGCTCAGGGTTTTGATGCCCCCCTTGAGGCTGCTGATCAGGGGTTCAATGAACGATCGCTCGTCCGCGGTCCAGGGTTCGTAGCGCAAGTCCGTTTCCACCAGGGCCTTGCTCGCTTGACCCAATCGGGCCAGGTAGGCCTCATCGAGGCGATCGAACGGAATTCGCAACCATTGTTCCGCCAATTGGCGACGGGCATTCCGCAATCGTTCGATCACCTTGGGATCGGTGGAATGCTGACGATAGGCGGCCACGGCCTGTTTCACCTCATTCACCAAGGGCACAAACAGCACCACCATGGAAGCCAGAGGGGTAATCTCCCGCACTAAGGCTTGGGTCTCCTCGGTTGTGGCAGTGGTGGTAGTTGTGGCTAAGGGGGCGATCGGGGCCGGATCCGCCGGAGCGGGCGAGTCCGGGGCCTCGGGATCCATTTGCAACAGACAGTTAATGACGGCCGATCGGGTTTCGATCGAATCCTCACAACGGAGCGCTTCCCGCAGTTGGGCGATCGCCGTTTCCCAATCGGCCCGCTTCAGGCTGTCTTGGGCCACCCCGATCGCGTATTGGGCATAGTACTGGAGGGCACGGCGAGCCAAGCGATCGCGCCGATCGGCGGGGAGATAGGCTCGGGCCAGGTCAATGGCGCGGCGGGTGTCGGCAATGTTGGCCCCGGTGCGGGTGAGCTTGGAGGTGGTGGAGCCGTCATGCCGCCGAAACACCGCTAAGGGTTCTGGCTCAAACCACAGACCCCAGCGACTGGCTAGGCGCTGCCACATTTCCCAATCGGCCGCCGAGGCCGCCGCCGGGTCAAAGCCTCCCAATTCCTCATAGGCCGCACGACGCACCACGATCGCGGAAAATTGCACCCGTTGGCACTGGGCAATCCGATCGACCCAATCACTCACCGGCCCGGCCGTTTCCCGTTCCAGCTCAGAAGTCCAAATAATCCGCCCTTGCTGATCGATGTGGTGATGCCGACAGAGCACCATCCCCACCCGATCGCCCGCCTGCTCGATCGCCCGGGTCATCCGCTCCACAAATCCCGGCAGCAACCCATCATCCTGGTGCAACAGCAACACCCACTGGCCAGATGATCGACTCAAACAATCCTGCCAATTGCCCAGCAGTCCTCGATTGTTCGGCTGACGGGTATATAGCACCCGATCGCTCGCCACCCGCTGCACGATCGCCCGCACATCCACCCGATCGGACGCATCATCCAACACCTCGATCTGCATTCGATCGGCCGGCAACGCCTGATCCAACACGCTTTGCAGCGCCAAGGCCAATTGCTGCGGATCGGGGTTATAAACCGGCAGCATCACCGACCACAGGGGCCGCTCCGTTCCCGCCGGGACTGGAGCCAGGCGCGGCCGCTCGGATTTCAGCAGCCGATCCATATGTTTGGTCATTGCCTGAGCAATTTGTTGCGATCGGGAATGGAGCTGATCAAACCAGGGAGCCGCCACCAGCTTGTGATAAAACCGGCGAGCATCGGTTTCCAGCTCTTTTTCCGCCGAATTTAGCTGGGTCACCTGCTGGGCATGGATCCGCCGACTGGACAGGGGGCGAGAAATAAAGCCCACCTTGTACTTGGCCAACAGTCGCAACCAAAGATCCAAATCCACCAGTTGCTTCAGGGCCGGATCAAAACCACCCACGGCCAACAGGGCATCGGTACGCACCAAAACCGCGCTTGGTTCGCCAATTTTGTTAATTTGCCCCACCTTTTCCACGGGATCCACCGGATCCTGAAACAGCTTTTTCAGCTTGTCCAGCTTGGTTGGATCCGTGGGAGCCAGCAGCAGGCGCGGATCTCGCAATAGCTCCACCCCCGGTTGTACCGCCTGCAAGTGCGACCAACCATGGTGCAAATTTTCACTGCCGGCCGCCAACCGCTGGGAAGCGGGATCCTGGGCCGCCGATGGATCCAGCAACAAACGCCGGGGAGCAAACACCAGGGCAATCTCCGGATCGCTTTCCGCCAGGGCCACCATGGCCTTCAGACAGTCGCGATCGAGCAAATCATCCTGGTGCAAAAACTTCAGATATTTGCCCCGTGCAAACTCCGCACAGTGGTTCCAGTTGGCCACCATGCCCGCTCGCGGCCCCGCCACCAGTTGGATCCGCTGGGGATCCTGGGCCGCTGCGGCTTGCAGTTGCTCGATCGTCCCATCGGTGGAACCATCGTCACTGACAAACACTTCCAGGTGGGGATAGCTCTGCTGGAGCGCACTGGCCAGGGCTTCATCGATGTAGCGCCGTCCGTTATAGGTGGGAATGGCGATCGTGACGAGGGGCTGTTGGCTATGGATGGTTTGGGCCTGCAACCGTTCGTAGTCCCGGCGAAATCCTGGGCGATCGAGCAGACCGGCCAGGGCGGGACTGTAGCAAAGGTCATAGCGCAACTGGAGATCCCACTTGGTTTCCAGAACCCGCAATGCTTCCTGGCGCTGGGTTTCCGGATCCGTGAGCTGATGTTGCCAAGCGAGGGGATGGTGCTGGCGCAGGCGCGATTCGGGCACAAAGATATGGCGATAACCGGCCGATCGCAACTTCAAACAGAAATCCAAATCCGCCGCAAAAATGCCCAACCGTGGATCCACACCGCCCACCCGCGCCCAGGTCGATCGGCGGCAACACATCCCCGTCCAGCGCAAGGCCGAAACATTATTGGCCAGGTCTATGTGGGCTAAGTTGGCGTAGTTAGACACCTTGGTGTCCAAACCCTGATAAAGACAAAGCCCCTCGGGATTGAGGCCCAACGTCAGGCCCGCCTGTTCAATTTGTTGCTCTGGATCCAACACCATGGGGCCAGCCACGCCAATGCGCGATCGCTGAACCTGTTCCACCAGACGGGTTAACCAAGCGGTTCCCATCGGCTCCATGCCATCTTCCCAAAACACCAGATAATCGCCCCGGGCCTGTTGCGCTGCGTGATTGGCAGCAGCAGCCCAGTTGAAATCCTCACAGGGTAAAACCCGCAGTCGATCGGTGCCTAACTGGGTTTGCCACCGTTGCAGCACCTGCAAGAGGCCCGGCTCCGGTTGGGTGGTTCCCAACACCGCCAGCAACTCATAGGGGCCATAGTCCGTGTGGCGAACAATTCCGTTCAGGCAGCGATCGAGATCGGCGGGGCCGTTGCCCACAAAGATCAAAATGGAAACCAATTTGCGCTCAGCAATTTGGTAGCGCATTCGGTAGTGGCCTGGCCGTTTGACGATGGTTTCCACTTGCCCCGGTTCCCCGCGCCGCTCGATCGCCTCCCGCAAAGCCTTTTGCGCCGCCTCGTAGGCATAGGGCTTAGCTTCGGTGGATCCCGCTGCCGACCCGGAGTGAATCCGCCAGTGATAGAGCACTCGGGGAACGTGATAGACCCGATCGGTCTGCTCCGTAAATCGCAGGGCCAAGTCATAGTCTTGGCTGCCCTCAAACCCCGCCCGAAACCCACTCACCTGGGTCAGGATCGATCGCCGGTAAACGGTCAAGTGGCAGATATACATCCGCGTCAAAAACGAGTCGGGACACCAGGCCGGCTTACAGGTGGGTTCCGACAAAATTCCCTTTTCGTCGATTTTGTCCTCGTCGGTGTAGATCATGTCCGCATCGGGATGCAATTGCAGCAGCGAGGCCACTTCAAACAGGGCATCCGGCGTAAGCAAATCGTCATGATCCAGCAAGGCCACATATTCACCCGTCGCGATCTCTAGAGCGGAGTTGGAGGCGCGGGAAATATGGCCGTTTTCGGTGCGGAAGGCGACTTTAATTCGCGAATCGCGCCGTTGATATTGCTCAAGCAGCGGCCGCATGTGGGGGGCGGTGGAACAGTCGTCCGCGATGCACAATTCCCAGTCTGGATAGACCTGAGCCAGCACTGACTCGATCGCCTCAATCAGCAGTTGCTCCGGTGTGTTGTAGGTGGGCATCACAATGCTGATGGTCGGCCGGTAGCGGAATCCTTGCCGCGCCGTGGTGGCCATGCGATCGAGGTCGGCGGCGGTGGGCCGGTTCGCGATCGACCATTGGTGGTAGGTGCGCGGCGGGGAATTGTCGGCCATCGGAGTTGCGGACTGGTTGAGGGTTTGGGGGGCGATCGAGTCGAGGATAACGGTTTTCTGGAGCGGTTCCAAGTTGGTCACGGTTGATCGTGCGGATCAGCGCAGATCGGTACAAGGATCAGTACTAATCAGCGTTGACCAGCTTTGATCGCTCAGGTCAATGCGCCCAAACGATCGAGCAGTTGCACCAAGTCCGCCACCTCTACCCAAATATCTTCATGATTGGCAACGGCCCGGGATTGTTCGATCGACAAACCCAGCCCCTCCGGGTCTGCCCCCAGCAAATAGCCGTAATGCAGGTGCATGTAATGGCTAATCACCCAAAACAAACCCGGGACGGATTTGGGCGAAAATAACTCAATCACGCAAGTTTCGGGCGCACAGAACACCAGGTTAACCAACCCAGCACCGTGGGGCGCAACAATCACCTTAGCCCGCTGAAACAGCGCGATTTGCTCGGCCAAGGACAGGCGACTCAGGATAACGGTTTGAAACCCGAGGGGTTCTAGGATCGCCAACAGGGCTTCTTCATTGGCCACGCGGCGATAGTTGGCATCTTGGCGGCTGATGTAGAGTCGATCGCCCCCCAAATCCGGGGCCGCTCCCTCACTCAGCCCGGCGAATTGATCGCGCAAAAATTGACAGCCCCAACGGGGTGGTTTCCAGTTGCCGTAGCGACAGGCGATCGAGGGAACCACCAGGCGATCGGCCGTGAGGTGGGGTTGCCAGGCACTTTCGATCGTTTTGTCAGCGGGAATGCCCAGCCAATCCAGGGTTTCCCGCTGGAAGGGAGCCAGCGATCGGCTAAACACCACAAACCAGTCAATTTCCGTCAGCCCCTTGGCACTGCGCCGCAACAGCTCAAATCGCGGCAGGAAATCAATCATCCAATGAAAATAATTGGTTCCCCCCGCGATCGGCAAAAACGCCACGGTTCCCGGCAGGGATTCACAAGGGGGCAAGGTTTGAGAGGCCGCCACCAGGGCCGCGCTGTGGCCCGACAGATCATCCAACAGTCGCCCATCGGGGCCCATCACCACCGTATTAGACCAGTCACTCCAGGCCCGACCACCGGTCACCCAGGCCAGGTAGGGATTGAGGTCATCGGCTCGATCGTCGTGCCAGATGGGGTGGTCGTTGGGGCCAATCGTTGGGGGGGGTGGCAGAATCAGTCCCTTGGCCTGGGTTTCGAGGGTGATTAATTCCAGGCACACCGCCGGATGGGCAGCGGCAATGATTTCGCAAAAGGGCCTGTGAGGTGAAAAATCGCGCACCACCGTGGCGGGGATGGCGCGATTAAAACAATCTGTGGCTTCCCGAGGGCGATCGATCGCCTGCAAGAGATGACCCAACAATCCGTAAAACGGCCACAGGCGAGGGTCTGCCTGCAACAGGGTCAGGGTGTGGGTGAGGATCGATCGCGCACGATCCAGGGCCAACCAGCGATCGGCTAGCTCGCGGATCACCGTTTCATCCATAGCCAAGGGATGGCTCAGGTACAGGGCCTTCAACCGCTCGATTACCCAGCCATCTTGTTCCAGCCCGATCGCCGATCGGATCCAAGCCAAGTGCAAATCTGGACGGTGGGGCGCAAGGTCGATCGCCCGATCATAGGCAGCGATTGCCGCTTCCCCCTGATGCAGATCGCCGTAGAGCTTTGCCAGCCGCGCCCACAGATCGCCATCATTCGGGTCAAGGGCGATCGCCCGCTCCCAAGCCGCGATCGCTGCCATCGGTTGTTCCCGAGCCACCAGCACCAACCCCAGCGCCCGGTAACCGTCCGGCCGCTCCGGTTCTTCCGCAATCCACCGCCGACAGGCCGCGATCGCCGTCGTCCAATCTCCCCGTTCAAAGGCCGCTTGCGCCTGCTGTTCAATTTCGCCTAGGGTCTGTTGACTCACGCCCGCTCCCCAATTTCGAGGTAGATCCTCAACGCCGCTGCCATGCTTCCAAAGCGGCGGTTACCACCGGAGCCAGCCAGTCAGGTAACTGAGGATAGATTCGCTCCCACACTGAGCGATCGACCGCTGGAATTGGATAGGCGATGGCCACCAATGCCGTCCGGATGGCCGATTCGGGTTCCGGCAGACCACTGCAATATTCCACAAAATCTTGTAAAAATTCCCAATCCGAAGGCAGAATTGGCCGCTGGGAAAAATGACTAGCAATCAGCCGCTGATAGAGTTGGCCTTTCCGGGTATGCCAGGCCGTTTCCAACTCCGCTGCTGGAGTCTCGTACCACTGCTGGGAATATTGAGCACGGGCATTACTGAGTTCTGCCAAAGCTCCCCGATGTTCGGGCGATCGATCGTAGAGATCCAAGCAGCTATCCACCCAGTTCAACCAAAACTCATCCCATTCTGGCAATCCCGGTTCTCCCAATTTGCGCGGCGGGAATGAAGGGGCGATCGCCCCGGCAGCCGTCCGTTTGCGGAGGAACCCATTCAGACACCAGGTCACATTCCGCTCATAGAAGTCGCAGAAGTGGGTGTCAATGTCGTATTCATCCCCACAAACTATCAGGAATTCTTCCAGGGCTTGCAACGGTTTCCCGGCACTAAGGCTGTCTTCCACAATCACATAATCGCCCCGATCGAGCCAGCCATGGAAAAACTCCAACACCGCAATGGTCGTTCCGTAGGAGTGATCCGCATCCTCAATCACCAACCAAGGACGCGGTAGGCTGGCCAACCAGTCCGGCGAAAGGGTTTGCCCCAAGTCTCGGCCATCCCCTGCCAAAAAGGTCACCCTTGGATGGCTCACATCGGTCACCGGGTTGATATCGATCGAGTAGATATGCCCATCAATTCCAAAATTATTCAGGTGATCTCCCAACCAGAGGGCACTTCCCCCGGCAAAGGAACCAATTTCAAAAATAGTGCGCGGCTTCAGTTCCCAGAGCAGCAGAGAATAGAGCGCCCAGTCAAAGGGATTTTTGATTGTCTGAATGCCCCGATAGCTGTAGTTGCGAGCGGCCATCTCGATCGCCACAGCGTCGCTACCGGTCAGAAAGGACGTTTGGATGGGGCGCACTGAATCCCAGGGGCGATCGCGCCAGTGACAAAACCGGCTCGCAGCATTCATTAGTCCAGAACTTGGGTCTGAGGCTGACGGTGTAGCAAGCTCTGCCCGATCGCTGGCCCCCGATTCGGAGCCAGCGACCTCCGTTGACTCAGGTAATTGAGAGCTACTAACCTCAGTGTTCCCTAGGAAGTCATTTTTTTTTGAGCCTCTGACTCAAACACCGCCGCATACAGCGGGAACAGCCAACCGGGCAAACGGGTTGCCGCGTCCTTCACCTGCATTTGTCCCGGCGCGTAGTACATCATTGCGCCCAAGAACGCATTCAAACCACCGGGCTGATCGAAGCCGCGTGCCGCCGTCTCCGCCAGCTTCACCAACAGTTCCCGCTCCCCATCCGTCAACGGCTCCCGTTGGAATCCTGATTTCAGATACATGCCATAACGGCGGCCCAGTTCACTATTGAACACAGCCTCCAATTGAGGCGTGGGAACCGTCAACCAAAACTCCGCCACCCGTTGACGCAATTGGCGCAATTCCGCCACCGTTTCCCCATCTTCCGGGTCAATTTCGTAGAGATTGGAGCAACCCAAGAAGCGGTTAAGAAACACCATGTCCTCGGCCAAATTGGGAGGCTGGCTCACGGAGGGTGGAGCAGCAGCAGCCGGGGCGGCCATGGAGACGGTTGGTTGCGGTGACGGTGCTACGGGAGCAGATGTCGCTTGGCCCGCTTCAAAGATTCGCTGATAGTCCGGTAGCAACCAAGCCGGTAAGCGATTGGCTGCATCCCGTACCTGCATTTTGCCCGGCGGCAGATACATCATGATGGCCAACAGCGCATTCAGCCCCGGGTAGCGATCGATTCCCTGACTGATTAGTCCCGTCAACTCCTGAACAACGGACTCCTCTTCCGGGCGCAAAGGATAGTTTTGATAGCCACTGTCAAGCAGGGCCAAGTAGCGGCGACCAAATTCACTCTTGTAGAGAGATTCCAGTTGCTCAAGGGGCGTTTGGGCCCAAATTTGCCCCACCTGTTGACGAATTAGTCGCAACTCTTCCGCGATCGAGGTTTCTTCGGGGTCGATGTAGTAGAGATTGGCACAACCTAACAACCGATTCAGGAAGGTCATGTCCTGATGAAGTGGCACGGTTGCAGAGGTTGGCGGGGCAGTTGGTGCCAGGGTTGCAACTGACTGGGGTGGGGCGATCGGCTGTGGAGCATGGGCAGCTCCCGAAGACCCGTGAGGCTCAAAGACCGATCGATAATCCGACAGCAGCCAAGCCGGAAGCTTTGCTGGGGCCTGGTCAACCTTCATCTTGCCAGCGGGGAGATACAGCATCACTCCCAAAAATGCCTGCAATCCAACCGGATGCTGGACGGTATGCTGACTCACTTGATTAGTGAGAAATTGGAGGTAATTGGCTTCTTCATCCGTGAGGGGTTGGGATTGGAAGCCGCTGTGCAGCAAGGCGCGATAGGCCTGGCCCACGGAGCCTTGATACAGGGCTGGGAGTTGTTCCGCTGGAGCAGCCTTCCAAAACTCAGCAGATTGGCGGCGCAGCTCCCGTAGGAGGTTAATCGTGCTTTGATCGTTGGGGTCGAGGCCATAGACCCGTACAACGTTCGTGAGGCGATCGCACAGCCACTGGGTGTAGGGATCGGTGGCAGGGGAGGTGGGAATAGAAAGGGCCATAGGGCTGCTGAGTTCGGCTTTTCGGCGCAATAGCTCCTCGAATTTTAGTTCGAGTTGGTCAATCGATCGCTCAATGTCAAATTTGGCAAAGGCTGCTGCTTGTCCCGTGGCGGCCAAGCGTGCCCAACGTTCCGGATCCTGCGGCAAACTGATCAGAGCTTGGGCCAGGGAGATCGCATCACCGGCCGGGAATAACAAACCGCTCACGCCGGATTCAATCACCTCCGCAGCCCCGCCCACGCCTGTGCTTAAGACCGTTAGCCCAGCCGCCATCGCTTCAACCTGCACAATTCCAAAGGCTTCCGGCTGAATCGAAGGGAACACAAAGACATTGTGCTGAGCAAAACAGTCGGCCAGTTGCGATCGATCCAAATGACCAACCAATCGCACTCGATGGGCTAACCCTGTTTGTTGCAGGTACTGTTGCAGGGCCGCTAGATAATCCGCGTGGATAGCGTTACCCGCGATCGTGCATTCAAAGTCCACTTGCTGCTGTTGAAGCACCGTCAGGGCCTCTAGCAGGGTGTGGGGCCCCTTGGTTTGAATCACCAACCCGGCATACAAAATTCGCAGCTTGTCCCGCTGGGGCAACGTGGGCCGGCTGAATTGCCGCACCAGAGCGCCGGGATAAATCGTTGATGTTTCCAGTTGCGTCAACCCTGAATCTCGCACCGCCTGAGCCACGGCCTCGCTAGCGGTGGCCAAGTGATAGAGCGAGTGCTGGGGAGCAAGGGTTGGTGGATAGGGAACCTGGGCAAACCCCAGGTGATGAATTGTTGGAATTTGTTGTTCCAGCAAAGGCCCAAAGACCGCCGGGCCGAGGAACGAGATATTACCAACCAGGCAAAGATCGGGCTGAACTTGTGTCAAAACCTCGCGCAGGATGCGATCGTTATGGGCCAAGATTGCGTTGATCTGGTTAGGATCTTGCAATTCTTGGGTTTGACCTTCATAAGTTCCCCACAGTTGCAAGCGGCGATCAATGCCATCCTCTTGATTTAGCGTGCAACCCAGGTAAGGCGCATCGCTGGTTAAAACCTGTATTTGGTGACCACGAGCTTGCAACCCAGCAGCAAAATCCGCGAGCGATCGACCATACCCCCCCAGCTCCTGCGGCGGATAGAGATTGGTAAGGATCAGAATTTTCTTAAAGCATCGTACCATTGTCAAGATTTCATATTTGTGAAGACCCTGCTAGTCCCGTGAATAGCCATAGCAGAGATACCCTCATTAGAACTGCACAAAATCCATCACTGGACAAAAAGGTGATAGAGGGCGACCACTAAAGACAACCGCTAGCAAATCTGCTAGCCGATGGTGATAAGTATGATGGCGATAGAGGGTTTCAATCGCCTTCCTCATATAGGGATAGCGGCGCTCAGGGTATTGTACAAAATATTCAATTGCTTCTAGGTATTCGCTTGGATTTTCTGCCATTACCACTTCATCAGGACCGAAGAAATCACGAATCCGCCGGACTCGATCGCTCACGACAAAACCACCACAAGCGGGAGCGTTGAACACTCGCTCGTTGCAAGTAAACCCCTCAACTTCAAAAGCATGGTGTAAGTTTAAGGCAATGGCAGAAGAAGAATAAAGATAGGGAGCTTTTCGATTAAACTCTTCAGCAGTCAAGAAACTATTCTTAGCATTTTTGAAAGAAGACTGAGTCCAATCAGGTCCTATTAAGAGGTGGTTATACTTTTTCAGTGGCTCTAGCCAAAAGTCTTGAAAACGCGATGCTTTTTCAGAAAAAGTACCAATAAAGAACAGGTCCCGTTCTAATTCAACAGGAGCAGAAACATGGGAATAGATATTAACCCCCCAAGGAAAGCTCATTACCGGAATACCATACTCGGTCACGTAACGCGAGAAGAAGTAATGATTTCCCTCAAGGGACAATTCTGATATCGCTAGAGCAATAAATTTAGAATACTTTTCTAGACTATCTAGTGCTTTTAAGGTCATGCCAGGCACTTTAGTAGGTTGCAAGTTCACATCATTAAAATATCGTGCAAAGACAATGATCTTATTTTTTGGCTCGTAAATTAGATGTTCAATTTTTTCCAGGCTTTCTGCGTGAGCAACAATGATAACCAATTCACTATATTGTTCTAGTATTTCGTGAAAGCCTGCTTCTCTCCCTTCTTCTAGGAACAAGAAAGGGATATTCCAAGAATTTGCCACTTCAGCAAGCCCAATTAATCTCACATTTGCTGCATAGGGTAAAGGGCCATAGTAACAAATAGCATGAGGCTTATTTTTCCACTCGCTATAGTTCGAGATTTGTTTCAGAGAAAAACCAATTGCATCAACTCCAGCAATGTCGAACCGATTTTCAGCTATCGCTGTCAGAGTTAACTGCGATACTTTTGTATCAGAATCTAGTAAAGAGTGAAACAGAGGAGTTTCACCAATTTGTGATTGAAGGCCGCGCGCACTCCGCATTCTTATGGAACTACATCTTGTATCATTCAGCTTAGGAGAGTGTCCACATGTTGCTATGACCGATAATAGTTCAGAGGTATCAGCTGCTTCTTTTAAGTAAGACAAGTTGGAAATATCAGACGAAGATTTAAACGCAGAAATCATATTTTCAACGTTTTCTATCAGTGATGAATTGATCGACACAGTTTCACTTAAGGAGATAAGTTTTCTAAAGCAACGATTAGCTTTTCCAAAATCACCGCTGACAAGACTTGCTATAGTCAAATTATAAAGTGCCTCCACTCTAGCAGGGTTAACTAATATCGCTTGCTCATAAGCATGAACAGCAATTGATGGAACAGAGAATGTGGCTTCAGCGAGCATAAGATTGCCAAATTGCAAATATGCGCTGTATTTAGCCGCATTTATATCTGAACACATTTGTATCTCCGGATAGAGATCATTTATATTGCTTTTTTGGTAGACGCTTTCAAGAAGTTCAATGGTTTTTGGGATAACTTGATTTTCCGTCGCACCCACAGTAGATGCACCTCTTGAGTGAATACGGTACTTAATAAGTGGCTGATCTATATATGAGTAGTTGAGATGTGATGCCGACTTCAACCAGAAGTGATAGTCTGCAACAAAACCACCCTCAAATCCACCCATATTTAGTATGGACGAACGGCGTAACATTGTTGTTGGATGTGCAACGATATTACGAGAGAAAAGAGTTCTCAATAAATTCCATTGATTAATGAGCTTGGACTGCGGATGCCATAAACCAAAGCTAGTTCTCAAAATATTGCCGTTCTCATCTATATGATAGCCATCAGAAAATACAACATCCAGTCTTGAATCAGACTCAAACTGCTGCAACTGTACTTCTAGACGATTGGGTAAGCAAACATCATCAGCGCCTATAAAAGCAATCAGATCACCTGCTGCTTCTTGTACAACTTTATTTGCCAGTCGGCTATAGTCACCTGTTTTTCCGACATTTTCTTGATAGATATATCGAATTCTAGTATCGCTAGTATATTCTTCAATAATTGAGCGGGTTCTATCAGTTGAACCATCATCCAATATCAGAAGTTCAAAGTTAGTGTATGTTTGTTGTAAAACAGATTCAATGCATTCACCAATATACCGTTCTCCATTGAAAACATAAGTCACTACTGAAATTTTAACTCTGCGAGTTCGAGACGGTTGGGAAGCATTATTGGGATCTTTTAAGATCGAGCGCAAAGGGATATCTATTGCATCCAAGTTAATGGATTTATAGTTTTCCCTTTTTTTCATTTCAACAATTTCTGTTAATATTCTAAAGTAACGGTTACTCCATGTATGGTCTCGAATCGTCCTTCGATAAGCTGACAATGCTATTTCTTCTCTTTCTGTCTCTTTTAAGAGATAGTGGTTGATTTTCTCAACAAGATCGTAAGAATTTTGATAAAACACAATTTCTTTTCCTTCAACAAAAAAATCTTTTAGGCGCTCATCATAGTTGGTAAGTTGGAATACTTGGCAAGCAGCATACTCAAAGGTTCGACCCTTAATCTGAGGTTGTTGGGGGTTTGTTGAGCACCATGCCATACCCAGGCAGATTTTAGAAGAGGAAAAAACACCCAACATATCTTCGTGTGTCAAGTATCCTCCGGCAATATTCACAAGGGAGGGAACTTGATCCCACCCATGACCCCACACGTTAACATTGATTCCACTGTCTTTTAGAAAGGAAATTAACTCTAAGCGTCCGGGATAGAGTTGTCCGACAAAAGTTACATCGTACTGTTTTTGACTGACCTTGATTGGGAAGTATAAGTTGGGGTTACAACCCCATTGGCTCAAAATCGTCTGCTTGTAACCTAACTCTTGATACTTTTGCCAAGCTTCACGACATGTGGTGACTGCAAAGTTGTATGAGTCAAGCCATGCCAAAGAGTGACCAAATCTCCAATCATCATCACTGAACAGAACTATTGACGTGGTGGTTTTCAGATCTCTAATATAACCAGCCAATGAGCGGTCTAGCTCGCTTTCAACAATGGCATGCAGAAATATATCTGGCTCTTCATCGTCGATCACTGACTTAAGCTTCTGATTCATTGCTTCATGCCCCAAAAGTCTAAGCTCTGCTGAGAAATTGAAGTCAACCACTTCAAGCCCTAGGTCTTCTAGAGGGCACTTAATATTGTGGTAACCATAACTCCCAGTTAGCTTATTTGGCTCATCAGAATCAGGAGCAAAGAACAAGATTTTCATGATTTCAATACCAAATTTCTAGTGACAAAAGTTATCTCAATTTATATTCACAGCTATTTTAATTTTGCCATTACATAAGGCTTGCTTAAAGCGCCACTTCCAATTTACGGAGTTGAGTCGAAGGCAGCGTACAGGTCACCTCCTAAGAAGTTGTGCCCATAGTTTATGAAGTTAGTTATGGTTTCCATATCAACCCATTCCTGAAATCGCATTGTTGGGTAACTGCCAATAGAGACATTGAACTTGTTGTAGCCTAAGGAAGAAAGATGGCGTAGGCATTCTGCAATATTATCAGGAAACTCTTTCAAAAACTCAAATGATATGTAAGGTATCGGAGAACTCAGACCACGCAAAACGTCTGATTCAAATCCTTCGACATCAATTTTACAAAATTTAGGAATTCCATAGGAATTAATTGCTGAGTTTAAAGTCATTGTATCGACTACAACCTGTTGATCCCAAGTAAAGTCATAGAAGCTACCAAATCTTCCTGTTTTCCACTCATTTGCAAAAGTTGCAATTTGACTTTCCGAAGAGCATATGTTTAAGGTCAACTTGCCTGGCTCTCTTGCCAGACCTTTATTAACGATGGTCACTTCACTCATAAAGCCGTAGCGTTGCATGAGAACTGACACACAGCCAGGGTGTGGCTCAAAGCAGACTACTTTAGCCCCACAAGATAAGTAAGCTTCAGTCTTATATCCTCGATTTGCACCAACATCAAACACTAGATCTCCTGACTTAATAAATTTTTCCAGAAAATTCTTTTCTGTTTCACGAATTGTGTAACCTTGATAAACAGAGTTTCCTTTTGGCGCTTTTATTAGATGTGCACAGTATAGGAGATATTCACCAGCTTGAAAAGATGACAAGTTCTGAGCATGAACAGGGTTACCGAGAGAGTCTAAATAGAGTTCATCAATAGTCAAGTACCCTGGAAAGTGTTGCAGTAGTGAATCAACTGAAAAAATTTGATATCTATCAAAAAGTACTGATGGATTTCCAAGATAAACACTTATCAAGAGGTGACCTCCCTCTTGCATCACTCGTTCAATTTCTTTGGCTACCTCCCAAGCAGCATTTGCGGAAACCTGTCCATACTGCTCAATGAGTCCGACTCTGGAGAGCGTATCAATTGCCACCACCCATGATTTGGATGAATCTTGATAAGGTAGGCTGTACACACCACCATAGTGCTCTCTTAATCCGAACGGCAGGCGTGCATCAGGTAGGGGACTAAGAGTAACACGGTCAGTCCAAGAGATTTGAGATATAACCGTAGAGAATGCACGGTCTTCGCTTAGATCTAAAACTTCTTTAGGCTGCCACTCGGACACAGCGCGTAGACACCAGGCTTGGCGTTTGACTGTTGATGAGGCCAGATTACTATCTTGTATAATCTCGGACCCTGAAAGGCAAGGAGGATGAAAGATAATATTTTGTAGCCTAGAGACACTTTCTTTTTTCAGAAGTGATTGACAATAACTGAGGAATTTCTTGCGATAAGAAGTCCACTCAGGAGATAGTAGGTATGACAAAGGGTATCGGGACTCATACTGACTAAGAGCGTTCAAAATTTCTACAATTTCTAATTTTCGATTACTCTGTAAATTTGTGTTATTCGCAATATCCATCGTTTTCACTTTGTTATGAAGTCATAGTTCAGCAAGTCAACAAGCGTTAGGAACTTGTGGCTACCATGCTTTTGTGACTACTTGCAATGCAGACATCAAATGACTGAATAACTACATCCTGAACTGATTCAGTCATTTGATGATAAAGGGGCAATATAACTTGATGATCTTGCAAGTATTCGCTGTTCTGTAGTTTTTCACAGCTGCCGGGGTTGCATTTACAGCCTGCGTAAAATCCTTCACAACGCCATTCATAACGCTCATCAAGACCTAATGCTTTTTCTCGGTGTGCACACATGACACCCCTTCGAGTAGCAATATTTTGGTCTCGCAACATTTGCATAACGGTTCTTTGCAATTTACTGCTAGAAAGCGTGACGGGATAGCTTTGCCAGTTGCTACGTGCCCAAGCAGGCTGATGAGGGAGACGAATATCATTGATATGGATAAGCTGTTTTGAATATCGGTCTGCCAGGTGTCGGCGCTTCTCCAGCATAACTGGCAATTTTTTAAGCTGCTCTCTTCCAATAGCTGCTTGGATATCGGTCATCCTATAGTTGTAACCCATAACGGGATAGGACTCAAAAACGACTTCTGTGCTGTGATGACGCACAGTGTCTGGGATGCTCATTCCGTGTTGTCTCCACAGTCTGAATTGCTTATCCCATTCAGAATTATTGGTGGTGATCATACCACCATCCCCAGTAGTTACCACTTTTCGCGGATGGAATGAGAAGCAAGCAATATCTCCATGTGGTTTACCAATTTTATCCCATTCGCCATCCCACAAAATTTCGCTTCCAATAGCACATGCAGCATCTTCGATCACTGGCAGTCCGTAGGACTTTGCCAGAGGTATAATTGCCTGTAGATCGCATGGCATACCAACTTGATGGACACATAGAATTGCGCGAGTCTTTGAGTTTATGACAGATTCAATTTTATCAACGTCTATGTTATGTGTGATTGAACAGACATCTACAAAAACGGGTATTGCGGCACAGTAACGAATACTGTTTGCTGTTGCGATATATGACTGGCTAACAGTTATTACTTCATCACCTTGCTTTACGCCAACTGCAAGAAGCGCTAAGTGCAGTGCTGTTGTGCAGCTAGAAACTGCACAAGCATAGTTTGCACCAACATAAGCTGCAAATTCGTTCTCGAATTTATTTACTTCAGATCCCTGAGTGACCCATCCTGAGAGAATTACACGCTGAGCGGCAAGCGCTTCTGATTCATCAAGCCAGGGTTTGGCTACAGGGATAAAAGAACTATCATTAGAGATCATAGATAACTTCTGCGATAAGAACAGATTATTAGGACACCTTCCAATTATGAACTATCTCTGCCTTCAGGAGATCTTCAGGCGATAGACCAGAGTTCTGATACCAATTTAGAAGCCGTTTGAGTCCTTCTTTGAGATCTACTTTTGGCTCAAATCCTAGAATATCACGAGACTTTTGAGTGTCTGCATACAATCGAAGAACGTCACCAGGTCTAGGCAAGTCGTAGAGTGGCTCAATCTCAGAATTACCTATTAAAAACAGTATTTCCTCTGCTAATTTGGACACTGACACCTCATAGCCACTCCCAATATTGATTGTTTGACCTACCGCCTCATCAGTAAAGCCGGCCAGCAAAATTCCCCGAGCCGTATCACTGACATATGTAAAGTCTCTAGTCTGATTACCATCGCCAAAAATGACTGGTTGGATGCCAGCCATACTGCGTATCAGAAACTTTGGAATGACTTCTCCTGAGTCTCCTTCATGATGACAGTGCGGCCCGTAAGCATTGAAGGGTCTCACCACGACTGTGGGATAGCTGTACGTTTCATAGAACGCGCGAGTATAGGATTCTCCCGCCAGTTTGGCAGCTCCGTACACGGTCATCGGAAATGTTGGATGCTCTTCAGTCATTGGTACGGCTCTAGCTGTACCGTATACTTCCGAGCTAGAAATATACACAAATTTTCTGACTCCAGTCTGCCGTGCTGCTATCAGTAACTTGAGGGTAGCGTTTGCATTAACATCGTGATTTTCTAAGGGAGAATGAATTGAGTGGCGAACTCCCAAGCAGGCAAGATGAAACACAATATCAACGCCTTTGAGAAGCTTAGCGATGAGTTCGCTATTCCTGATGTCCTCAATACATAGCTGACAAGACCCATTGTCAATATCAATAAGGTTTTCTGGCTTCCCGTTGACTAGGTTATCTATTACAACAACTTCATGACCATCAAGACAGAGCTGGCGAACAAGCTCGGAACCAATGAAGCCAGCCCCACCGGTAACTGCTACTTTACAAGATTTTGTATTCATAGACATAGACTTTTATCAGACTTGTTGTTTCCAACCTATGTACGCCACTTGATAAAACGAGCCGGAACACCAGCAACAACTGAAAAGGGCGGAACATCTTTATTTACAATTGATCCAGCTCCGATGATACTACCTTCCCCAACAACCACACCGGGAAGCAATACCGCATTCATCCCGATATCAGCACCATCTTCAACCCGAACAGGAGCAACTTGCAAGTCAGTTGTAATTATGGGTGCATTCAGAGGCAACCCGACGTGCTCTGAGCCAAGTACCTTAGCGCCTGGCCCCCAACCAACGTACTTCCCTATACTTAAGTCGCGAGCATCAAAGTAACTTTGGGGGCCAATCCAAGAATAATCACCAATACAACAGTTGCCTCCTAAACGTCCCTGTATATATACCTGAGATCCAACAAAAACACCTTCACCGAATTCCACTGACTCCAAATGCTTAAAGTCAAAACCTGGCTCCACTGTTAGTCCACACCCTACCGATTTCGACAATGCGTGAACGATAACCTTGCGCATCATATAATCGATGGTTGATCGACCCATTGAGAACCGACGGTATTCTAGATGAATTTCTTCCAGGGTACACGTGTTTTTGAGAAATTCTACTAGTTTAATTTCAAATTCAGGGTCTGTTGATATTCGTTGCTTGGCTCGAATAGCTTCTACGTTATAACGACGTGAATGCCTACTTTCGCTTGACATATTGTATACCTTCCTCTACAGCTTTGCAGACTGTACAAACCTGTTCCTGAGTCATTTCCGGATAGATGGGCAAGGATAGAACCTCGTTGGCAGCTATCTCGGAGTTAGGAAACTCATTCTTTGTTTGTCGGCGATCTCGGTAGCCTTCTTGTAAATGGACTGGAATCGGGTAGTGAATGCCTGTCTGAATTCCTTTGCTCTGCAAAAGTGTTTGCAAGGATGCTCGATCAAAGACTCTCAAAGCATAGATATGGTAAACATGTGATGAGTAAGGCATAACTTTAGGAACAAGAATACCAAGATTCCCAAGGTAGTCATCATATTGCTTGGCAACCCGACAACGTTGTTCAGTCCATTTATCTATGTACTTTAATTTGACCCTTAAAATTGCGCCTTGCAGCCCATCCATTCGATAATTGAATCCCCTTTCAGAGTGATAATATCTTTGACGCTGCCCCCAATTTCGCAGAATTCTCATTTTTTCTGCAAAACTTGGATCATTAGTGACAGCGATACCACCTTCCCCGTAAGCTCCAAGATTTTTTCCTGGGTAGAAACTAAAGCATCCAATATCTCCTAGACTTCCAACCTTGTGTCCCTTGTATGTGGCACCGTGCGCTTGCGCTGCATCCTCAATAACAATTAAATTATGCTTACGTGCAGTCGCCAATATTGCATCCATATCTGCCGATTGACCATAGAGGTGAACAGGCACAATAGCTTTTGTTTTTTCTGTGATTGCCGATTCGATTTGCTCAACCTGAATGGTGTAGGATGACTGATCTATATCAACAAATACTGGTGTTGCTCCTGTGTACTCAATAGCAGCAACAGTAGCAACGAAAGTGAAGGGCACAGTGATAACTTCATCTCCCGGCTTCACGCCTGCAGCAAGTAAAGCCAAGTGTAATGCGCTAGTTCCCGAGTTCACTGCAACTGCCTCGCTGGAATCGCAGTAACCCGCAAATTCTGCTTCAAAGCTTTCAACTTCCTGTCCCAAAATAAATTGGCTGCTTAGGAGAACTTTATGAATTGCATCGTTGATCTCTGTTTGGATACTGAGATACTGTGTTTTAAGGTCTAAAAATGGGACTTGAATGTTCATAAGCTCTGACACTTTTATAAAAATCCTTTTCAATGGATGGTGATGGGGCTTCCCTTTTGCTGCATCGACAGACATGCTGCTTCGAGGATTTTGACAGCCCTTAATCCCTCTTCTCCAGCAGTTTTGGGCTTTTGCTGATGGTCTATACAGTTTAGCAAATGATCAATTTCGACATACAGAGCCTCAAATGGCTCCAGCTTCGGGGCCCACATGTCTCCAGTCCTGTAACCAACTAGCTGCTGATAGCGGTCAGCAGTACTAGAGTTTTCACTAACTGTAATACCCCGATCATACACCTTGATCTTTTCGCTTGGCTCTAGATCATTATAGATAATAGTCTTGTCACTTCCTCCCAGAATAGTTTGTCGTATCTTGACTGGAGCAAGCCAGCTTACGTGTATATGCGCAATGGTAGTGCCCGAGAAAAACAAGGTCATGTAGGCGGATGTTTCAGGACTACCTTTGATATGAGCCACCCCAGTTGCGGATACAGCCAATGGCTTATCTGGTAGAATTGTATTTATGATGGCCAAGTCATGAACAGCTAGATCCCACAAAACATTGACATCAGGCTGAATGATACCTAGGTTAACTCGAACCGAATCATAGTAGTACAAGCTCCCTAAATGGCCATCAGCAACCAACTCGCTCATTTTAACAACGGCGCTTGTATACGCAAACGTATGATCCACCATCAAGATCAGATTTCGTTTGTCAGCCTCTTCGATTAGATGTAATACTTGCTGGCTAGTATTTGCAATTGGCTTTTCAACTAAAACGTGTTTGTTTGCTAGTAAGGCTTGTAAAGCCAACTCATAGTGAGTAGACACAGGTGTCGCGATTGCAACTACATCAATCTCAGGTGATTTCAAAATGTCTCTGTAGTTGAGGGTGGTTTTGATATTAGGGTAGTAGTCCACCACAGACATTAAACGTTTAGGATTCAGGTCGCTGACCGCAATCACCTTAGACTGTGGATGGTTGTGGAAGTTACGAACTAAATTGGGGCCCCAATAGCCATATCCAATAACTCCAACTCCAATTTGACCTACTGAATCTTTAGGCATCTTTAAATTTAAACTCCCTTTTCTCTAACATCCCCGATGACCACAGATGGCACCCCTGCGACAATGGCATAAGGTGGAACATCTCTGATCACAACAGACCCTGCACCAACAATTGCATGCTCCCCTATTACCGCTCCACATCGAATAGTCGCGTTACTACCAATAGAAGCTCCATGCTTAACGATTGTTTCAACAAGATTCCAATCTTCATCCGTTTTGAGACTTCCATTGACCGTAGCGCGGGGGTATAGGTCGTTAGTAAACATGACTCCATGTCCTATCAGTACCTCATCTTCAATAATTACGCCTTCACATATAAAGGAGTGAGAGGATATCTTGCAGCATCGACCAATCTTGACTCCTTTTTGTATCTCAACAAAAGCTCCTATTTTTGTCTCCGATCCGACTATACATCCGTAAAGATTGACCAAATTTGGATGGTATATTAGTACGCCGGTATTCAAGATTACGTCTGATGCCACGGGCATGATGAAAGACCTTTAGACACTAGATAGTAGTTCTAAAATATTAGCAGAATTTCGCATGAAAGTGTTAAGAACTAAACGAGCAAGAGCTAAATTGTGGATTGAGCCTATAGCGAAGCAAGACGGGATAGATCTTGGATACAAAAATTGTACGGCGCGCGGAAATAGGCTGTCCAAAATTGCACTGTCAGATATTTTGTCGTTAGGCAACCCCTGTGAAGTGACGATTCTGTAGCGCAAGACCGTTTACCTAGAAGCGCATACAGCCCTTACCTCGCTTACTAAGCACAGTAGCCTGTTAAGATGGACATTGCCCACTGAATCATTGCTTCATGGCATCTGTGATATGGTGTGCCAATTGTTTTAGGTAAAGGCTGTGTTGCCACTAAAAAAACGGTAAGCAGCACTATTCCTCATTGTATTAATTTCACGGTATTAATTTCACGTGAGACAAGAAGCCTGTATGACTAGGTTTACCCATGGACACCGTGAGGCAGTTCCACAGACATTGCAGCCAATGAGGTCAAAAGATCACCAATGTCTACCACGATATCTTCTAGATCATTAAAAGGATAAGTACCGCCACTGGCTAAGTAGTCAGATACTGAGCGACCAATCAAGTATTGATATACAAGGCCACGTTGATTAGCCAATGCCCAGTAATACTGTTGTCTGTACCTATGGGGGAAAATTTCTAAAACTTTCGTGCCTGGTTGGCAGAATACCAGATTTGTTAGCCCAGCACCATGGGGGGCAACTACAACTTCTGCGCCAGCAAGCAGATTGGCTTGCTGACATATTGACAACTCACCAAGTGAAATGCTAGCAAATCCGAGATTCTTCAAAGATTCTTGTACCTGTTCATCATTTAAAACTCTTCTGTATCGGGCTTCTGAGCGACTCAAATATAGATACTTGGGTAGGCTGTCTTTGATCTCTTCCGGGTCTTCGTTTCTTAAGAAGAGAGATCTGATCAAGGTACACGTCGCCTTGTCAAACACTGGCCAGTGTTTTAGTGGTGATGGTACTATTAATCGATCTGCTTGTAGATGAGTCCCTGTTGAATTTTGAATAATTTTTGACTCTGGAATTCTCAATGCAGAAATTGTTTCAGCCTGAAAGTTAGACTGTATAGGATCAAGAAGAAAAGCATCAAAGCTATCCCAACCTGAACCAAATTGATTTAGTAGGCCTGCTCGGGCTACAAACTCAAACATCCAATGGCAGTAATTATTGGAGTAGCGAATTGATAAGACTGCTAGTGTGCCAGCAAATTTCTGTTTTTCTGGCAGGTAATTAGAGGACGCAACCAATCCTGAATTGCCATAAGAAAGGTCTTCAATCAATTCTTGTGATGAGGACAGAACTGCAGTCGTGCTTGGATCAGACCAAACAGTTCCCTGATCTACGAAAGCAATTCCTTGGGCACCATACTCCCAAACCCCGCCAACCATTGAATGAAAGTATTGAGGCTTGATGCTTTGCGCTGGAGGCGCATAAATCTTTTGCTGATTTGAGCAAGTGTGGAAAACAACATTCTGTGGTTGCTTTTCAAGAAATGTCAGTGCGATTTTTTTTGCATCGACAGCAAATTCAAATATTACATGAAGCGGTATCATACCCACAGAGCAACTGGCCGCATCTTCATCTCTGCCAAGCTGTTCAAGAGCTGTTCGAAGAAAATCAAATAATCCTGGCAAGCTGGGCTGATGCTGTAAGCAGAATATTGCTAGGCTGATGGCATGACTATAGTCTTTTTGATCGATAAATTTATTAATTGCTGCGTAGCAAATATTGGCTGCACTTAGGTGGTGAGGACTCCGTCGAATAGTTTCTAGGGCATAGCTTAAGGATAGTTCGGTATAGCCCTTTTTGCATAAATCAAGAAGATCATAAGAAATCAGAGGGCAATTCCAAGAGATTTTGAGAGCTTTTGTATGATGCTGAATTGATTTAGTGAAATCTCCTTGGCTGTATAATAAGTTCCCCAAACCCCAGTGCGCAGGAGTATAATCTGCTCGTTTCTCCAACGCTTGATGATATGCTTCAATAGCCTGATCTAAAAAACCTAGCTCATGATAAAAAGTTGCAAGCAAGTAGTAATTGTCTCCATTTTGAGGATCTAAAAAGATTGCTTTTTTATATGAAGACTCCGCCAGCTCAGGATGAGACCCCCATACTTGGTATGAAAGCCCTAAAAGCTGATAGGCTTTCGGCAATTGAGGATATAAATTTATAGCCTGCCTACAAAACTCTACTGCTTCGGACGGGCAACCCTTATCCAAAAAAATCTGGGCCAGCTTTAGACAATCTTCTATTGACAAGGAATTATAGAAAAAAAAGTTTCGGGGTAAAGTTGTCTCCATATGTTGATTATTCACCAATTTTGAAAGATTAAAGTTTGCAACAGTTCAGGTCTCTTTACGGTTCGATTTTTTAAAATCGGAAGCTATTGAAACTCATAGCCTATATTACTAATTCATTTGTGTGCTAGCAACTTATTTTAACAAGAAGCATTTTGTACTTGTATAGAAAGGATTTTAGTTTACTTTAGTAGTAGCTATAAAGTGTCAATAACTGAACTGACGGGGTACGAAGTCAGCAGTAATTGTACAGTGATGAGGTATCTCTATACTGCTTCACCACTGACTTTTTCTGCATTTGAGTGGGAGATAGATCAAGTTTAGGCGGTTATCAGTGATCGCAAAGTTGGCGGGGGGGGCGTAGCATGGAAGGGTGAGTGTTTTTCCTTCGCCGCTGGTTTCATTGCAGTCGGGGTGCTGGTTCAAGCTGATTTGTGGCGCGAGTTTCCAGCATTTGCCGGCCATCCGGACTCTGGCCCTGGTCTATGGGCTAGCGGGGGCTGACTGTGTGGATGTGGCTGCGGATCCGGCGGTGATTGCGGCAGCACGATCGAGCTTGGAAGTTGTCCGGTCTCGATCGGGTCGATCGCCCTGGCTAATGGTCAGCCTGAACGACGGTGAAGACCCCCACTTTCGCAAAGCCCAGTTTAACCCAACTCAGTGCCCTAGTGATTGTTCTCGGCCCTGCGAGCGGGTTTGTCCGACGGGGGCGATCGACCTGGGCGGCGTAACTGAAAGCCTTTGCTATGGTTGCGGCCGCTGTTTAAATATTTGCCCGCTGGATTTGATTGGGGCGCGATCGTATGTGTCCACCCCCAGTGCGATCGCCTCGGTAGTGTTGCCCCTGGGCGTGGAGGCGATCGAGATCCATACGGTCTCGGGTCGCTATGATGATTTTGCGCGGCTGTGGCGATCGGTGGAACCCCACCTCGATCGGTTGCAGTTGGTGGCGGTCAGTTGTCCCGATGGCCCGGATTTGGCAGATTACTTGCGATCACTCTACGACCTGATGGCTCCCGGCTTGCGAGCGGCCGGTTGCGCCCTGATTTGGCAAACGGACGGGCGGCCCATGAGTGGCGACATTGGCGCAGGGGCAACGCGAGCGGCGATTGCCCTGGGTCAGAAGGTTTTGCAATTGGGCTTACCCGGCTTTGTGCAGTTAGCCGGGGGCACGAACGATCGCACCGTGCCCAAGCTGCGAGATTTAGATCTGTTGGGGCCCGATCGCTTGGCTGGTGTGGCCTATGGCAGCTATGCCCGATCGCGCCTGAAACCCGTGACCGATCGGCTAGAGGCCCTGGAACTGGCAGCGGGCCAAGCCGTGCCGATCGAAACCCAACCGGAATTACTGGCCGAGGCACTGACCTTGGCGAAACCATTGTTTGCTCCGCTCAAAGCTCCCCATGCTCCCATTCCGCTGGCAGCGTTGCCGCCTTAGCCTGTGGCTAGGTTTGTAGCGTTGCCTTGCTCCGAGTCCAACTTGCCGCGCCCTCTTGCTGTTAATTAGCTCTTATGGTGATGTTTCCCGATACTGGCGATCGTCCCGTGACTTTGCAAACCGCCCAACAAGTTAAGGAAGGAACTGACTTGGCAGCAATGGCTGATTCCGCTGGCGCACCGGCTGCGGGCCAAGAGGCGATCGATCTGGGTCGCACCCGCAGCACCGATGACCTGAGCCAACTCCTGGGCATTTTGCCGCCCCACCTGCGGAAAGTTTTAGAAAATCATACGGATTTAAATCAGTTGGTGGAGGTGGTGATGGACTTTGGGCGGTTGCCCGAGGCCCGCTTCCCCGGTGCGAGGACTGAAAATTTGAGCGATAACCCCGTCACCCGCGATGACTTGGACTATGCGGTGGCGCGGGTCGGTCACTTTGGCGGCGACAACCGGGCGGGCATCGAACAAACCCTGCACCGAATCAGCGCCATCCGCAACCGTCGGGGTGACGTGATCGGCCTCACCTGTCGCGTTGGGCGGGCCGTATTCGGGACGATCGCCACGATTCGCGATTTGGTGGAAAGTGGCAAGTCGATTTTGATGTTGGGGCGGCCCGGCGTGGGCAAAACCACGGCCCTGCGGGAAATTGCCCGCGTGTTGGCCGATGAGTTGCAAAAGCGCGTGGTGATTATCGACACCTCCAACGAAATTGCGGGCGATGGGGATGTGCCCCACCCGGCGATCGGGCGGGCCCGGCGGATGCAGGTGGCTGAACCGGAATTGCAGCACAAGGTGATGATCGAGGCGGTGGAAAACCACATGCCGCAGGTGATCGTAATTGACGAAATCGGCACGGAGCTAGAAGCCCTGGCGGCCCGGACGATCGCCGAACGCGGGGTGCAACTGGTGGGCACGGCCCACGGCAACCAGTTGGCGAACTTGATCAAAAACCCGACCCTCTCGGATTTGGTCGGCGGCATCCAGTCCGTGACCTTGGGCGATGAAGAGGCCCGGCGGCGCGGCTCCCAAAAAACCGTCTTGGAGCGCAAGGCCCCGCCGACCTTTGAGGTAGCGGTGGAAATGCAGGAGCGCAGCCGCTGGGTGGTGCATGAAGATGTGGCCACCACGGTGGACTCCCTGTTGCGCGGGCGGATTCCCGAGCGGCAGGTACGCACGATCAGCGACACGGGTAAGGTGACGATTACCCACGAGCTGCCGGAAGCGGAAACGGCGGGCCCCGATCGCTCCCTGGCCCCGGTCGGGCGCAATGGGGGCCCCAGCAAGGGCGATCGCGGCTGGCGATCGAGTGGGCAAATGACCCCGGTGCCGCCCAGTCGCCGGGCCGTGGTGCCCTTGGGAGCTGCCACGCCCCACGAGGAATTCGCCCAATTGCTCGATCGCACAGACTACAGCCCCCGGGCGATCGACGAAACCGACGACCTGAAGCAAAACGGCTATCTCTATGTCTATCCCTACGCCGTCAGCCGTCACCAGTTGGAGCAGGCGATTCGGTTGCTGAATTTGCCGGTGGTTTTGACCAAGGAACTGGACACGGCTGATGCGGTGCTGGCCCTGCGCACCCACTTGAAAAATCACACTAAACTGCGTCACCTGGCCAAAACTCGCCAACTGCCGATCTACATCCTGAAGTCCAACAGCACGGCCCACATTGCCCGCACCCTGCGCCGAATCCTGAAGCTGGACGACGAGGGCGGCGAAGTGGAACCGGTGGATCTGCGGTTGTTTGCGGACAATGCCAGCGATGACGAGCTGGAAGCCCTCGAAGAAGCGCGGCTGGCGGTGGAAAACATCGTGATTCCTAAGGGGCAGCCGGTGGAGTTATTGCCGCGATCGGCCCATGTGCGCAAAATGCAGCACGAGCTAATCGAGCATTACAAGCTCACCTCCACCAGCTTTGGCGAAGAACCCAACCGCCGTCTACGGATCTTCCCGGCTTAGGACAGGCGGTCAAATCGCCCAAAACCCTGATTCCATCGTCACGCAATCACGAGGAACCAAGGAGCAACAGGCGATCATCACAGAAGATCATCACAGACAAGGGGCTTAAGCCCCTTGTTACAGCAATTGGGGCTTGTTACAGCAATTGGGGCGAGGATTGATCATCAGTCTCCTCAGCAAATGACCGTAAATCAATCACTGTTGATTAACCCCGAAAATTCAAACCGGCCTCAAAAAAACACAAAAAACCAATTCGAGTGCTTAACCTATGGCTCTCTCTCGTCGTGCGCTAATTCGGCAATCCTTGGCTGCGGCTGCGGGCTTCACCCTGGCTGATTGGCTGCTGTGGGGGCAAGATCGGGCGATCGCCGCCCCGATCGCCCAAACCACCCCGACCGTACCCGAAATTTTCAAAGTGCCGCCCTTGCCCTACGCCTACGACGCACTGCAACCGACGATCGATCGGGAAACGATGGAGTTTCACCACGACAAGCACCACGCCGCCTATGTCAAAAACTTGAATACCGCGATCGCGCCTTACCCCGAGCTGCATCGAAAGCCGATCGAGGATCTGATCAGCAATCTCGACGCGCTGCCCGCCGACATTCGCGCCGCCGTTCGCAACAATGGCGGCGGTCACGACAACCACAGCCTATTTTGGGAAAGCATGGCCCCCAACGCGGGCGGCCAACCCACGGGGGCGATCGCCCGGGCCATTACAGACACCTTTGGCAGCTTTGAAGCCATGCAAACCGCATTCAATCAAGCAGGAGCCAAGCGCTTTGGCAGTGGCTGGGCTTGGCTAGTGCTCGATCGCCAAGGAAAACTCACCGTCACCAGCACCGCCAACCAGGACAGCCCGCGTATGGAAGGCCAAATTCCCCTGCTCGGCAATGATGTTTGGGAACATGCCTACTACTTGAACTATCGCAACCGGCGCGATCAGTATCTCCAGCAGTGGTGGAATGTGGTGAACTGGCCGGTAATTAACCAGCGCTACGAAGCCGCTCAAGCCCCTTAAACCTCACAGATCGCAGCGCATTGATTTTCCATGCCCCAGCCGTCAGGACAAGGGGCTTGAGCATCTTGCCCCCCATGATCTCGTCACGAAGGAATCAAGGTTTCAGGCAATTTGACGGCAGACCCTAGGGCATGTCGTCGTTTAGCCCGAAACCCTAGATCTGCCGTTGGCGGCTCGTGGGGGACAAGGGGCTTGAGCATCTTGTTACGACCATTAGGGCACGGAAAATCAACCGTTTCAGCCTCACCTCGAAAAATGACGACACCCCCTAGGCCCCTTGTCCCCTGAGATTTGGCAAAGTTTCTGGGGATTTGAGGCCCCAAACTCGATGCTTAAAACACCTCTAGGTTCAACACATAGCGACCTAGAGGCAAATTCTGGGCCCACAGCTCATATTCCAAACGCACCCAATCGGGAACCGGCCGGCCCGACAGGGTGAGGCTGCGGGTGAAGTTGCGGAGGCGAATTTGTTCGTAGCCCTGGTCTGTGGCTTCCTGGAGCCAATAGCGACTGATGCCATAGACCCCCCGTTCCCACAGGTGGCGGTAATGGAAACCGCTGGCGCTTTGCATGGTTAACACAGCCCGCTGGGGGGAAAGTTCCAGCCACAAGCTGCGATCGCCCTGGGATTCCGCATTGGCCGCATAACCGGGCATCAGTACCGGCTCGATCGCCTTCACTGCCGGTTCCGCCAGCAGGATATGGAAGCGATCGCGCTCGTTTTCGTAAATCGTGGCGGAAGTTTCGATCGAGGCGGCCGTTGGTAAGTCTAACGACAACAGCGACAGGCTAATCGGACGGCGGTGACGAATCGGCGACATAGGTTGCGGCCTTGTTGGCTCAGGAGAAGCATCACGCGCAAAACCCGGAAAGCGATAGGATTGTCGGGCGAGCCTGGGCGATGGGTTTGCCAAGCCCCTGGGGCCCGGTAAGCCAATCACTGCCGAGGGCAATTCTGCCTGCGGCCATTCTCCCGGCGCGATCGCGAGTCCGAACCCTGTCGATCTTCCGATGCTCCACCCGATCGTAACATCCGAATTTGTAAACGCCCGCCAACGGCTGATCCTTTCTCCCACTGCTGAGGGCTGCCCCCTCGTGGGTCGCGTGCGGATCCCCGGCGACAAGTCCATTTCCCACCGGGCCCTAATGCTAGGGGCCTTGGCGGAAGGGGAAACCACCATTGAGGGCCTGCTGTTAGGCGAAGATCCCCGCAGTACCGCCGCCTGCTTCCGAGCCTTGGGAGCCGAAATCAGCGATCTGAACACCGATCGGGTAACCGTGCGCGGCATTGGCATCGGCAATCTTCAGGAGCCGATCGGGGTGTTGGATGCGGGTAACTCAGGCACAACCCTGCGGCTGATGTTGGGCATTTTGGCTTCCCATCCCGATCGCTTCTTCACCATTACGGGCGATGACTCCCTGCGATCGCGGCCCATGGGTCGGGTCGTGAAGCCCCTGACCATAATGGGGGCACAAATTTGGGGCCGTCGTGACAACACCCTCGCGCCCCTGGCCGTGCGGGGCCAGGCCCTCCAGCCCATTCACTACCAATCCCCGATCGCCTCAGCCCAAGTGAAATCCTGCATTCTGCTGGCGGGGTTGATGACCGAAGGACAAACTACCGTCAGTGAACCGGCCCTGTCGCGCGACCACAGCGAGCGAATGTTGCGGGCATTTGGGGCGGAAGTGATCGTGGATCCGGACACCATCAGCGCCACGGTGGTCGGCCCGGCCAAGCTCCAGGGCCAGCGGGTGATCGTGCCCGGGGATATCAGTTCAGCGGCCTTTTGGTTGGTGGCGGCGGCGATCGTGCCCGGCTCTGACCTGACGATCGAGAACGTGGGCATTAACCCCACCCGCACCGGTATCCTCGATGTGCTGCACCAAATGGGAGCCAACATCACCCTCGAAAACGAGCGCGACGCGGCCGGCGAACCGGTGGCAGATTTGCGGGTGCGCTATGGGCCCCTCACCGGTTGCGAAATTAGCGGGGCCCTGATTCCTCGCTTGGTGGACGAAATCCCCATTTTGGCCGTGGCGGCAACCGTGGCCCAGGGCAAAACCGTGATTCGCGACGCGGAAGAGTTACGAGTGAAGGAGAGCGATCGCCTGGCGGTGATGGCGGCGGCCCTGCAAAAAATGGGGGCCCAGGTGACGGAGCAGCCGGATGGGCTGGAAATTACCGGCCCGGTGCAACTGCGAGGGGCCGACGTGGACAGCCACACGGATCATCGAATTGCCATGAGCCTGGCGATCGCGGCGTTGGTGGCCCAAGGAACCACCACCATCGATCGGGCAGAGGCGGCAGCCATTTCCTACCCGGACTTTGTACCCACCCTGGAGCGGCTCACCCAAGACTAATCGGCTTTCAAGTGGATCGAACCGATCGATCGGGTGGGTGAACCAGTTATGGTGAGCCAGTGATATTGATCGAGCAGATTAATCAGGCAGATTAATCAAGCCGAGTTTGATCGCGCCCCAACCGCCAGGCTGCGGCGCGTGATTTCCAAATACACCGCCTCCAGACCCACGGGCTGGCGGGCCAAACCATCGATCGGCAGGCCCGCCAACCGCTCCAGCAACTCCGGCAAACTGAGGGACTCCGGCAACCACAACACCAATTCCCCCCCAGCTTCCCGCCAAGGCCAGCCCAGTTGCTCCACCCGTTCGATCGTCCCGGCGCGATCAGCCGTCGTGACCCGCACCAACTCAGCGGCGGGAATGGTCGATCGTAACTCCGCCAAAGTTCCCTCCAGCGCGATCGCCCCCTGACTCAAAATTCCAATTCGATCGCACAGGCGCTCCGCCTCCTCCAGCAAATGGGTGGTCAGCAGCACCGTCAAACCTTGCTTTTTCAGATCCCGAATCATGGCCCACAGGTCATAGCGGGCTTCCAAATCCAAACCCGCTGTGGGTTCATCCAAAATCACTAACTTGGGCCGATGCACCAGGGCGATCGCCACATTTAACCGCCGCTGCATCCCGCCGCTGAGGGTTTCCACGGGACTATCGGCGCGATCAGTTAAGCCCACCCAGGCCAGACATTGAGCCAAACGCGATCGCCGCTCCGATCGCCGCAAACCATACAAGCTGGCAAAGAAATCTAAATTCTCAGCACAGGTCAGGCTTCTGTAGAGCAAGTTTTCCTGGGGGGCAATTCCCAACCAATGGCGGGGAGCCTGGGCCAAGGGGCGATCGCCCAACCACAATTCACCCCCATCAGCCGCCAACAGGCGACCCAGGATATTAATCGTCGTGCTTTTGCCCGCGCCGTTGGGGCCCAGCAACCCATAAATTTCGCCCGGTCGCAAGGACAAACTCAGTCCTCGCAATACCGGGCGATCGTCATAGGATTTAGTTAACCGTTCAATTCGCAACATGCTGCGCTGAACCCATGCGGATAATAGGACTTGAACCTACACGCCTTGCGGCACTAGAACCTAAATCTAGCGCGTCTACCAATTCCGCCATATCCGCTTAAGCCCAGACATCATAGCAAAATCCCCCCACTTCGGCAATCGTCTTTGGGCAAACCCTGGATCAATGTTGGGAGAACAGGATCTTGATTCCGAGAGACTGTCTAGGAGGATGTCTGAGAAGTATCTTTCAATATGGACTGAAGATTAATTGTCGTAGGAACAAGGGGCTTAAGCCCCTTGTCTACATTGATCTCTGGGGCGTACAGAGTAGCAATTTTGGCTTTTCAGATATCCTCTGACGATTCAACCATCTTTTTAGAATTTTTCTAGAACTAATTTTAATGATGAAGATTGATTGAAATGCAGCATTAACACGGTTCATTTCTTAGCAGCTTTGGCTGCCCCAATCATGTTACCTTTCATCCTAAATACAGGAACTGATTCACCCTCAAATCTCTCAGAGCCAGAAATTGATTACCCCTCCTCTGACGGAAAGCCTGTGGCGGAAACCTATCTTCACCTCAACGCCATCATTGCCATTCTCAAAGCGCTAGAACTACACCTTAAAGGACAGCAAGCAACTGTTTTAGCCAATCAGTTCTTGTACTACAGCCAAGACCTTCCTCGATTGCGGGTTGCTCCTGATGTGATGGTGATCTTTGGAGTAGCCCCCGGTGGCCGAGATAATTATAAGATTTGGCAAGAGGGTCAAATTCCGAGCATCATTTTTGAAGTTACTTCCAAGGGAACCCAAAGTGAAGACCAGGGGCACAAATATGCCCTCTATGAACAAATGGGTATCCAAGAATATTGGTTGTTTGATCCTAAAAATGAGTGGATTGCAGGGCAACTTCAAGGCTATCGGTTATGGGATGATCGCTACATTCCCATTGAAGACCATCGATCGCGTGTTTTAGGTTTGCAGCTCAGCGTTCAAGGTTCCCTCCTGCGTTTTGGGCAGGAAGCAACAGGGAACTTCTTACCAATTCCCGATGAAATGGGAAATTTAGTTGAGAATCTACAAGCGGCCCAGCAACTGGCTAATCAAGAGCGACAACGAGCCGATCGCCTGGCGGAACTATTGCGACAACAGGGGATTGATCCCGAGGCGATCGAGTAGCCTCAGCCTCTCTCCATTTTTCTAAATTTGCTTAGTTTTGTTTTAACCGGTTTGGATTAATTGGAGCTGATTAGAATTGATCCTCACCCATTCAAAAAAATTGGCCTAAATGAGTTACCTTGAGCGAGTTATCTGAACAGTATTTTTGATAGAGATCAAGCACCAACTACCATCGGAGCAAGGGGCTTAATCCCCCTGTCTTCATCGATTGGTAAAACCCGCAAGGTAGCAATTGAGGATTTTCAGACACCCTCTAAGCATGGTCGATCGCCTTGAGGGCGGTGTATTGGGGTTCAGCAATTTTGTTGGCTGCAAATAGGGTATCGGCAATTTCTCCAAGGGTGAGCACCGCGTGCGATCGATAGCCTTTGGCGGCCAAGCGTTCCTTGGCTCCCGTGTTGTGGTCAATGAACACCACCAAATCGGTGACCCGCAGCCCCACCGATTCCAACTTGCCAATCCCCTCGATCGCGCTTTTTCCGGAAATCAAAATGTCATCCACCACCACCGCCGTTTCGCCGGGGGTAAAATTCCCTTCCACCACCCGCTGAGTGCCGTGGGCTTTCACTTCCTTGCGCGGAAAGATCATGGGGCGATTGAGGTGCAAGGCTAAGCCGGTGGCCGTGGGCAAGGAGCCGTAGGGAATGCCGGCCAGGCGATCGAACGTTAGGGGAGCCACCCGATCGGCATAGGCCAGCAGGATTTTGTGAAAGACTTGGGGATTCGAGATGATTTGCCGCAAGTCCACGTAATAGGGAAAGGTGGCCCCGGAAGCCTGCACATAGTCACCAAACAAAATGCAACCCAAGTCAAAGAGCTGCACAATCAATTCCGCATGGGGATGGGCGCTGGTGTTGGTGCTGGCGGGAGCGGGCAACCACAGGGGGCAGGCTTCCGCGATCGGCCCGCAAACGGCCGCCTGAGCTTGGGTGAGTCGATCGCGCAGTTGCGTAATTTGGCGGCGGGGTTCTGGGTGGCTAAGGGCCGCCCGAGGCACTAACACAATCAATCCATCACCATCGGCCGCCAGTCCCGCTTGCAGGGTTTGGCGCAGATTGGCATCCAGGCGATCGCCCGTGGCCTTGTCCAGGTCTTGGCTGTAGTCCACCGTTGCCAGCCCCGCCCCTGACCAAGCCCCCCGCAACAAAATGGGCGCTTCTGGAGCCACCGCCCGCAGCCGCCGCAAAATTTCCGGATCCGCCGCTTCCAGTTCCAAGCCCATTTGGCTGGGAATGCCCCAGGTTTGCACCTCGCGGGCCAAGCTGAGGTAGCGGGGTTCGGCATCGGGGGCCGGATCTTGCAAAACACGGGCGGAGGGATTTTCGGTGTAACACAGGGCAAACAGGGCGCGATCGGCTTGGAGCAAAAAGGGCGCGGCGTGATCTTGGCCTGAAAAGGGCACGATCGTCACGGCATCTACCTGCCAGCGATCGAACGCCGTGCGGGCAAACAGGCCGCTGTTGATCCAGTCCGCATGTTTGGCATCCAAAATGACGGGCAATTCTGCCGGAATCGTGTGCCGCAACAGGTCTTCTAAGAGGGCCAAACCCGCCGCCCCAAATAGCAAATAGGGATCGATCGCCACCTTATAGGCACAAACCAAATCCGCCGTTTGGGCCACCATCGTTCGCAGCCAGTCCCCCAAGGCCGTCAGGGGGCGATCGACTCCGGCCGCAATGTCCGCCACAGCCGCTTCCAAAAAGTCAGAACTCGGATCCAAACTGAGGCACAGCAAACTCCCGCGCGATTGGGTCGCCCGGTGTAATTTATCGATAAATGTCATAGGAATTGCAGGGAAATCTCAACAGAAATCTCAGAGAATGTCTGAAAAGGAGCTTAGATTATTGGCAAAACACCTGAACCCGGATCACCGGCTAAGAAGCTTTGAATTGTAGAGAGTTAAGCCCCTGCGCTCCGTCAATTGCCATACGGACAGAATGCCCCGGAGTGGCCCAGGGTTCCCTGGTTAATGGAGTAGGATAGGGGCACTTTTTCCGCTGAACGCCGTTGTGGATGGGCCGGGGATTGAACCTAGGGGTTGAATTCAGGAATTCCAGTCAACGGTGCTGGCTTTGGGCGTTGCGCGCGCCGCTAAATCTTCACCCTGCGGGGCACGTTGTCGATGGAGTATTGCGAGTTTTTGCTGCAAAAGGAGGGCGATCGGGCTTGGTTGCCACTGGAGTCGCCCAGCGTCGAAGTTTTGGAAGGACGCTATCGCCTGATTGCCCGATCGAGCTATCCCGATGCGGCAGTGGAAATTCGTGTGGGCTACCAGCCGGATGGGGCGATCGGGGGCCCAAGCCAACGCACCCAGTCCCGATCGGCCCAAACCAATGTCAATGGGCTGGTGGTGGTGATTCCGTTCACGGTGTTGCGGCCGGGGCTTTGGGAATTTAGCTGTCGGCAATCGGTGGGCGAGGAGGCGGATCCGACCACCACAGGGCCCGCCTGGCGCTATGCGGTGACGCTGCAAGTGTTGGCCGTGGAGGCGGAAGATTGGGTGGATGTGGAACCGCAACCGGCGGCGGATGCGCTGGCCCCGGAATCCAACGGGTCAGAAGTGGTGAGTCGATCGCCCGCTGAGTTCTCCCAATCCCATGGCGTGAATGGGACTGAAGGGGCTACCGAAAGAATTATTGAAAAGGTTGTTGCAGAGGCTGTGGAAGGAGTAAACGGCATTATTCCGGAGCCGGTGGCCAACAAAAACAATTTGGCCGATTCGATCGCCCCGGAAATTCCCCAGGCGACGGAGCCGGAACCTATCGCTTCAGAAGTCGCTCCAGCAAGCATTCCAGAGAGCACCCCGGAAAGCACTCCAGAAATTCCCCCAGAGCCAGCCTCGGCCAAGCCCCCATCGATTCCTCTGCCGGCCTTGCCGCCCACGGAACCCTTCACGCCCCCGATCGAGCGGTTGATTCAGGTGGAAGACGATCGCCTGTTGCGCATTGCCGATCGCCTGTTGCAGCAAATGGTGGAACCGGCGGAACTGGATCCGAGCGAAGCGATCGATCCGCTGGTGGCCGCCAGCCAGCTTCCTCCCTTGCACTTACGGCTCGATCGCACCACCTACATCACCGCTTGGGGCGATCAGTTGGTGTTGCAGGGCAGCTTGGATTGGGCCGAGCCAGCCAAGGCCCCAACCCTGGCTCAACTGCCGCCCACCTTGGAATGGCGGGTAACCCTGCGGGATCCCAACAGTCAGCGGGTATTGGTGCGGTTGCGCCAGCCGATCGCCGGGTCGCGCTGGAGCCGGCCGAGCGATCGCCCTTTGCCGGGTCAGTTCACTTGCACCGTGGAATTGCCCCTAGAAGCCAGCACTTTTTTGATGTTGGGCGAGCTGGCTTTGTATCCCCACAGTTTGCCCAGCGCCGAACCCCTCACCAGCCACGCCTTCGCAGTGGCGGCTGATGCCGATGCCCTGTTGCGGGCGATCGAGCCGGATTTTCGCCCGGAGGATTGCACCGAGGACGATCGCACCCCGGCCACGTTGCCGCACGAGTCCCTACCGTTTCGGCCCAATACCCAAGCCCCCACCAAAAAGAGCTTGGATCTGAAGCTGCTGAACTTTGTGCAACCGGCGAAAGCGCCCATGTTGCCATCTATATCGCCGTCCATGTCGCCGTCCATGGACTCCGCGCCGCCAATGCCCGAGGTTGCCCCCGAACCGATCGCAGGTGTTGAGTTGCCGGAAGCTGTCATGTTGCAAGGGTTGCCCCCCGCTGCGCCAATTCCCACCGCCAACGGCCCGGCCCCTTGGGCGATCGACCCCTTACCCAGCGAGCCTTCACCCTTTGATGCGCTGCCTAAGGGTCACCGATTTTGGTCAAGGCTCACGGCCTTGGCCGATGACCAAGATCTACGGGCCTGGCTGCGGGCCCGGGGAGAGGGGGTTGCGCCCGCCCCGGAGCCACCGGATCCCGATGCGGACTGGACGGCCGGTGAGGTGCTGGTGGATGACCTGTTGCCGTTGCAAAACGGATCCAATGGCTGGTCTGCCCCGGCCAGCCCACCACCGCCGCCGCCCGCCGATGCCACCTTGCCGCCCACGATGCCGATTCCACAGCCCACGATCGAGCTGTTGACCCATCCCCTGGTGGCGGAAACCACGGCCACCTTGCGGTTGCGGGTGACGGAGGTGCCCTCACGACTTTGCATTAAGGTTTGGACGAGCGATCGACAAACACGCCAAATTCTGGAACCACCGCGCTGGCTGTTGGAGTTGCCCCCCAATGGCCTGGGGGAATTGGAAACCCGTGTCACCCTGACCGTGCCGGCCCTGGTGGCGGAACTGAGCATTGAGGCGGTGGTGATGGAGTTGGCAACCCACCGCGAAAGCCGCAAGGCGGTGATCGTTGCGCCCGTGTTGCCCCCCGAGGCCCACCCCGATCGCCCCACGCTGGATCCATTGGCAATCAACAACCTGTTTGAGGCCCTGTCGCCCTCCCGCTGGGATTAGGGCCGGTCGCCATTTCCACCGCCGTAGGGGTTGGGTCTCCCAACCCTAACCCGGGCGATCGCTACAACCCTGTCTCCCCCTGGGAACACCCAAGGATCACGGGAACTGGGCGGGGAGACTCCGCCCCTACGACTGATTGGTTTGAAGAACGAGGTCATCAGGGTTTCAGGCGATTTGGGGGCGATCGGCTCCCGCGTTGGTTCAAGCGTTGGTTCAAGTGTTGATTCGCTTGTTTGTTAAAAATCTTTAGCAACCCCACGCCACACCGGAGGCCAGCTCGTACAGTTAATGGGAAATCCTCTGAATTCGATTAAGAATAAGGATCTTTTCCCATGGCAGCCTCTTTTCTTCCTTCGATTTTCGTGCCGATTGTTGGCTGGGTATTTCCTGCGGTAACAATGGCCCTGCTGTTCCTGTATATCGAAAGCGACGCTTAACAAAAAATCGCAAGCGAAGCTGTGCGTAGCCTGCCTAATTCCCCGATCACAGCCCTTCATCACAATGAGGGCAATGACTGGGGAGATTGCAGTTTGCCTTCTCCTTGAATCGAGTTGATTAAATCCAGACCGCTGGCTGTCTAAGATAGTTAGCGGTTTTTTGCGGGCGAACAGCGCCCGAGGATCATGAGCGATCGGGTGGCAACGGCACGGTTAATTGAAGTTTTTTCCGCAATCCAGGGTGAAGGGCCGATCGTGGGCACGCGGCAACTGTTCATCCGGTTCGCCCAATGCGATCTGCGCTGTGACTATTGCGATAGCGATCGCACCTGGGTGGCTCCCGATCATTGCGACATTGAGCAAACCCCTGGCCTGCGGGATTTTGTGACTGTTGCCAACCCCGTGAGCCAGTCGCAGCTCCTGGACTGGGTGCAACAGCTCGATCGCCCCCATTTACACGACAGCATCAGCATTACGGGCGGTGAGCCCCTATTGCATAGTCGTTTTCTACAAGATTTCTTACCGGCCCTAAAGACCGTTTCCAGCCTGCCGGTTTATCTGGAAACCGGGGGCCATCGGCCACAACAGTTGACACCCCTGTTGCCTTGGCTGGATTGGATTGGCATGGATTTGAAACTGCCCAGTGTCAGCGGCGAAACCCATTGGGAGGCCCATGGCGAATTTTTGCGGTTGGCGGTGGAGGCGCAAAAGTGGGTGTTTGTGAAAGCAATTGTTTCCGAAGCAACCACGCTGGCGGATCTGACCCGATCGGCTGAGTTGGTGGCGGCGATCGACCCCCATTTGGTTTACGTGATGCAACCCGTTTCGCCCTTGCCCGCGCCGATTAAGCCCGATCGCCAACCGCCGAAACCACCCCAGCCGGAGCAAGTGTTGGCCTGGCAACAACACCTGAAACAGTGGTTACCGCAGGTGATTGTGATTCCACAAACCCACAAGGCGATCGGGCAACTTTGACCGGCCCCTAATCGGGAATTTTGAGGGACAACTCGTAAACCGATCGCTTGGACAGGTTCAGTTGGCCGGCAATCTCGCGGCTGGCGGCCGATCGACTCATCCCTTGGGTCATTCGATCGGTCAAAGCGGCGATAATTTCCGCCTCCGTGGGTTGGTGGGCCACCGGGAGCACTCCGCCTAAAATCAGGACAAATTCCCCTTTGATGGGACAGGCGGGATTCTCGGGAGTCCAAGTGGCGATCGCCTCCGAGAGGGAACCGCGCCAAAACTGTTCGTAGCGCTTGGTCAGTTCCCGGGCGATCGCGATCGGCCGTTGGTCGCCGCCGTGGTTGGCCAAGTCTTGCAAGGTTTCCCGCAGGCGGTGGGGCGCTTCATAAAGGATGACGGTGCGGGCCTCTTGGGCCAATTGAGCCAGGCGATCGCGCCGTTCTTTGCCCTTGGTGGGTAAAAATCCTTCAAAACAAAAGCGATCGGTAGGTAAGCCGGAGCCAATTAGCCCCACAATGGCCGCGCAGGCTCCCGGCACTGGCACAACGGACAACCCCGCCGCCCCGCAAGCCGCCACCAATGGCACGCCCGGATCGGAAATGCCCGGCGTACCCGCATCGCTGACCAGGGCGATCGCCTGGCCCGCCCGCAGTCGATCGAGAATTTCGGGAATCCGTTTGGTCTGGTTATGTTCGTGATAGCTCAGTTGGGGCTTGCTGATTTGGAAGTGGGCCAGTAGCTTGCCCGTGTGTCGGGTGTCTTCCGCTGCGATCGCATCCACCGCCTGCAAAATTCGCAAGGCCCGGTAGCTGATATCTTCCAAATTCCCGATCGGGGTGGCCACCAAATACAGGGTTCCCGGCTGCACCGGGGTGACTTCGCCCAAGATGGTTGGCGCTGGGGAAGGCGTTGCCGTCATCTGCCGCACCTTCCCCTAGATCAAAAAGCGATCAAGCGCCGCTTTCAGTTCCGCCAATTCCGCATCAATGTTGCCCTCGCGTGCTGCTCGCACAATGCACTCATTCAGGTGCTCATCCAAAATGGCCCGCGCCACCCGATCGATCGCACCGCGCACCGCCGCCAACTGAATCAACACATCGGGGCAATCTCGCCCATCCTGCACCATGGCCTTGATGCCGCGCACATGGCCTTCAATCCGCGACAAGCGATTCACAATTTTGCGAATCGCTTCCGGGTTGTGGGCGTGGGTGTGGCTATGGGACGGGCCATGGCTATGGCCGTGAGCATGGCTGGGAGCGGGATTGGAGTCGAGATGCTGGGCAGCGCTGGGGTCGGGCTGATGGAGCTGGTCGGAATCGGCGGAAGGGTGAGGGTGAGCGTCGGGTTGTGCAGGGTCGTGATCAGGACGATTCAAGGGATGGAACGCAGCCAGATTCAAAGGGGCAGTTTGGATTCTAACGCGATGGCTCCGGGTTTCCGAGCGATCGCACCGCTTCGAGGGCCCCGTGGGCAATTTGGGGCAGAATACTCCGATCGCGATCGCCCAAAGGCGCATCGATCGCCACCACCAGCCCAAAGGGCCGCCCATCCACCGGCTCCACATAGGCACAATCCCACCGCACCCGGCTCATCCACCCCGCCTTAGACCACAGGCGCGTGGTGGGGGGCAACCCTTCTCCCAAAAAACCGGTGACTTGGTTGTAATCCGGATCCAAGCTGGCCACGGTGGCCGGATCGAGCGATCGCGCCAGGAGGTTCATCAGCATTTGCGATCGGGCCGCCGACACCGCCACCCCACCCGCGATCGCATGGAGCAACCGCGCCACCGCATCCGTCGTTAAATAATTGCGATTGCTGTAGTCTGCCGCCAAAAAGACTCGCTCGCGGCCATAGGGCCCATCACCCCAAGTTTTTTGGCAAACATTAATGGTTTGGAACTCTTCCCAACCGAACGATTGCAAATAGCGATTCACGATTTGTCGTTGCTGTTGCCAGGTTTCAAAGGGGCCCGCTGGCAACTCCGGGCCGCTGGTGGTTCCCGACAACACATCCACCAAATAGCTCGTGGCATCGTTACTGGAATTGACGATCGCATCATGCAGGGCCCGATCGACCTCTTCCGTGGGCGAAATCATCCCCTTTTCCAACCATTCCTGCACGGCCACCCCATAGAACAGCTTGACCACGCTGGCCGGATAAATGCGCTCCACGCCGCGATAGCTGAACCCGCGCACCGGATGGGCCCAAAAATCCGCCGGAGCCAGGGCCCCGCCCGTGTTCACCATGTAGGGCGGATCGTAAACCCACCAGGTCAGGGCCAATTGGTTGCGGGCTAACAGCGGATATTGGATCCATAGCCGATCGAGCAGTTGTTTTCCCAACCGCTCCAGTTCCCCATCCTGTTGGTAAAAAATCATGCCTACGGTGTTTGGCGTGAACCCAACGATTCTCGCCTATGCTTGGGGCGATCGTCCTTGTTTGCACCGGAGACCTTCCATGACCTCGATCGCCCTCGATCGCGTGCTGGCTGACTTGGGCCAACCGATTCCCGATCGCCCGGAATATCGCTGCACCGAACCCCTAGACCTATTCACCCGGCCCGACGGGGAGGAACTGAGCACCCAAGTGGCTCCCGGGCGGCAATTGTGGTTTCGGCAACTGTCGGCGGATTTGGCAGCACGTTTGGACGCTGGCACAGGAGCCAATCCGGGAGCCAGCGGGGATTTCAATCAAGGGGCGATCGAGGTGGTGCTTTGCGAGGATGACTATGCCGCCTGGTTGCCAATGGCCAGCTTGGCTCACCTGGCTCCGGCCATTGGCCCCTATCGGGCCCCGATCGTGTCGCGATCGGCCATTGTCGATCGAATTCCCCAGGCGATCGCCTTTGCCCAAGCGGCCATGGCCGTTCCCCATTGCTACCTTTGGGGCGGCACGATCGCCCCTGATTATGACTGCTCTGGCCTCATTCAAGCGGCCTTTATGAGTGTGGGCATTTGGTTGCCTCGCAATTCGTATCAACAACAGGAGTTCACCGAACCAGTTGAGCTAGAAAACCTTCAACCGGGCGATTTGCTCTTTTTTGGAATGCCCACCAAAACCAACCATGTGGCGCTGTATTTAGGCAAAACCATCGGGCAACATTGCTATCTGCACAGTTCTGGCTATGAACAGGGACGGGGAAGAATTGCGGTTGATTTTTTGTCTGATCAGGGCGATCGGGTGGCACAAGCTTATTTTTCCCAATACAAAGGAGCCGGTCGAATCCACAGCAGCTATCAACCCAGTCTCAAGGGCTAATTCACAGTTCATTCACCGATCTGCTGTGGCGCTTTGATGGCCCTCAAGCTAACGATCAACCGGCAAACTCATGATAAAACTGGCCATAAAAGTCAAACCCAACAGCAAACAACAGAAAATTGTTGAAGAGGCCGATGGAGGGCTAACCATTTTCTTAAAATCCCCCCCGATCGATGGCAAAGCTAATCGCGAGTTAATTCAACTCCTCGCGGTCCATTTAGGCGTTAGCAAATCAGCAATCACGATCAAAGTTGGCCAAGCGGGCCGTCAAAAAATCATTGAGGTTGCAGACTAATGACAACAAGCGCTAGGGCCCTCAGGATTGGGATAGGATAAGCGCGATCGCCCCTCTTGCTCGACATCGATTCGTGGTCGGTTCATCTACCGATCCGGAATTGGGATCAGATCGAGCCTTGAGGTCGAGCCTTGGTTTAGATCACTTAGACCGTCAGACCGCCCCTCCAATTACCCATGTCGCTCCAGCTTTACAACACTCTCACCCGTCGCAAAGAACCCTTCGAGCCGATCGAGCCGGGTCGGGTGCGGATGTATTGCTGTGGCGTAACGGTCTATGACCATTGCCATTTGGGCCATGCCCGGTCGTACATCGTTTGGGACACCCTACGGCGTTTTTTGCAATGGCGGGGCTATGACGTGCGCTATGTGCAAAACTTCACCGACATTGACGACAAAATCCTGAATCGCGCCAAAAACGAAGGGGTTTCCATGGAGGCGATCGCCGATCGCTATACCGAAACCTACTTTGAAGACATGGCCCGGCTCAATATTCGGGAAGCCGATGCCTATCCCCGCGCCACCCACACCCTGAACGGCATTCAGCGCTTGATTGCCGAATTGGAAGCCAAGGGCGTGGCCTATGCAGCCGGGGGCGATGTGTATTTTGCAGTGCGTAAATTTGCGGACTATGGCAAACTCTCTGGCCGCAAATTAGACGATCTGCAAGCCGGAGCCAGCGGCCGCACGGACGACGAAATCACCAAAAAGCAAGATCCCTTCGACTTTGCCCTTTGGAAAGGAGCCAAGCCCGACGAACCAGCCTGGGAGTCCCCTTGGGGGCCTGGTCGGCCAGGCTGGCACATTGAGTGCTCCGCCATGGTGCGCCAAGAGTTGGGCGAAAGCATTGATATCCACGTGGGGGGCGGTGATTTGATTTTTCCGCACCACGAAAACGAAATTGCCCAATCGGAAGCGGCCACGGGCCATCCCCTAGCCCGGTTTTGGTTGCACAACGGCATGGTGAACGTGGGCGGCGAGAAGATGTCGAAGTCCTTGGGCAACTTCACAACCATTCGCGCTCTGCTGGATGCGCCGGAGGGGCCCCACCCGATGGCCCTGCGGTTGTTTGTGCTGCAAGGTCACTACCGCAAGCCGATGGACTTTACGGGCGAGGCGATCGAGGCGGCCAAAAATGCCTGGAACACGCTCAAGGAGGGTCTGTTATTTGAGGGGCTAGGGGATCTCAACGGTGCGCCCACCTATGACCCCACGGCGCTCGATCGATTCCGGGTGGCCATGGATGACGACCTGAACACGCCGGAAGCCTTGGCTGTGCTGTTTGAGCTGGCGAAGGAATTACGCCGCGAAAAGAATCTGCGAGTTCATGAGGGGCAATTTTCCCAGGATGCCGCCGCGATCGCCCAGCAGTGGCGAACCTTGGTGCATTTGGCGGATGTGTTGGGCCTGGTGGCCACAGCGGAAGTCCCAACGGCCACCGTATCCGGCCCCAGCGATGCGGAAATTGAGGCCTTAATTGCCCAACGGACGGCCGCCCGCCAGGCCAAAAACTTTGCCGAGTCCGATCGCATCCGCGACGAGCTGAAAGCCCAGGGCATTGCGTTGATCGATCGCCCCGGTGAAACCGCCTGGCATCGAGAATAGGAGGACAACCATGGCCGATCGCGATTTGTTTCAGCGGGCCAATGCGCAGGGCATGAAGCGATTTTGTGAAGGTTGGCATCGGGCCCAAAACCAACGCTACTTGCTGCGATCACAACTGGGGTTTAGCCAAGCCAGCACCCCCCATCGACCGGCTGTTTGTCGAGGCTGCGAAAACTACCACGGCATCGCCTACGGTTACAGCCGCGATCGGCGGGCAAGGCTGATTTGCGGCATTCACCCCTTTGGCTGGTCGGGAACCGATCTTTGTCCCGATTGGCGCGGAGCGATCGAGCCGGAATTTTCCACTGCGACCTCCGACGACATCAACCGGTAATTGGCCATGATCAATCTCCGAAACCTGGGAATCCAAAGCATCGGTAAAAACATCGGTAAACGATTACTCCTGTTGTTGGGGCTGGCCCTGTTGTGGGTTTTGTTGGGAGCCTTGCCCGCCCAAGCGATGGGCAACTACAGCAAAACCAACCAGGAAGGACAAAATTTTGCCGGTGAAAACTTGGTGGGCGCAGCGTTTTTGGCCACCGATTTGCGCGATGCCAATCTGGCGGGAGCCAACTTGAGCAACGCGACTCTCACCCAAGCCACCCTGTTGCGAGCCAACTTGCAGGGGGCTGATTTAACGGGCGCTTTGGTCGATCGGGCAGTGCTGGAACGGGCAGATTTAACCCAAGCGATCGCCCGTGAAGCGATTTTTACGCGCTCAATTTTGGCCGACACCGCGATCGAGGGAGCCGACTTCACCGATGCATTGATCGATCGGTATGACGTGGCTCAACTTTGCAAAGTCGCCAGCGGCATTAATCAGAAAACCGGTGTCAGCACCCGCGAAAGTTTAGGTTGTGATTAGTGCTCATTGCGATTGAAATCTCTGAATAGCAGATCAGCATGAACCTGATTGCTGTTGGGTTTCGCACCTCAACCCAACCTACAAAATGACTGCTGATTAGCTCATCTTGGGCAAGGAATTTTAAGGATGAGGGCTTATGATTAATCCGCGCAAGAGGTCTAATTAACGAGCTTTCCAAGTACCACCATAGCGATAGTGTGGATTGGTGTCGCTTTGCTGTTTTTGGCAATGGGGACAGGCCAAAACCCATTGATCGGTGAGATCGACCTGGATTCGATAGCGCACCAACGAAAGCACCTGGCATAGTTCACAGGGTCGTGGTTGAGGATTGGCTGTGCGACGACGCGGCATGACAATTAATAGAAGTCAACAGTAATCAGCAGCAATCAGCAGTAATCAACGGCGATTCAAGACAATTTCAATCAACTCAAATCATTTCAATCAACTTAAATCTCAATCAACTTAAATCAAAGGGAACCCCGCCATCGGTTTCCCAATGGTGACGATAAAGCAATTCAAGTTGACCGCAATGCTGGGCGATCGCCGCCACCTGCCGCCGATACAAACTCCGAAACACATTCGCCACCAGCAGCGCCCCGATCGCCACCACCAGGCCCGTAGCCGTGGACACCAACGCCTCGCTCAGGCCCGAACCGATGCCCGCGCCATTGGGGCCACCTGTGGAGCCGATGCTGTCCCAGCGGAGGGCCGCAAAGGATCCCATCAGCCCCAATACGGTTCCCAACAGGCCCAACAGGGGTGCAATGCCGACGATCGTGTCGAAAGCCGTGCCAAACCGTTTGAGTTGGGGCAGTTGGGCTTGGGCGGCGCTGTCCAGGGCTAATCGAAACTCCTCCGGGGTGGGGCGATCAAGCGTGAGCGCCGCCAAGAAAATTTGCACGATCGGCCAATCCTCTGGAGCCGATCGCAACAAACGCAGGGTGCGATCGGGATCGGGTTCCCGCCCGTACAACACGAGTGCCTCCCGAATCAGGAGCGGTTGTTCCTGGGCCAAGCGCCACCAAAACCGGCCCCGCTCCACCGCCAGGGCAATCGTGGCGATCGCGCAACCCGCCAAAGGAACCATCACCGCCCCACCGGCCACAAACCATTGCCATACCGACGACATTGAGCACCTACTCTCCTTGCAACGCAGCGGGTTCATTTAGCAGTCAATCATGGCCTGTGGGCCAGCCGAAATTCAGCCAAACCTAAACCCAATCAAAAACAAGCCTGGCCCTATGATGCCCGATTGGCGATGGCTGGAAGTTGCTTTGCCCCGTCCCGATCGGGGCGATCGACCCCAAGCAATTGACTGTAGTGGGGATTGATCCTTACCATTGAGTTACATTAATGGACTGTAAAGAACTGTTGCGATTAATCAACGGTTTCCATCCTCCGGCCCCTTAATTGCCCCACAGACCAAGGGGTTTCAGTTCTTGTCCCCATTCGATTTTGTCCCCCATTCTTCCGTCCTGGCTTTTGGAGCGCGTCCCTATGCAACAGGCAACACAACTGGTTTCCCGCCGCTGGTCACAGTGGTTGACGGCCACGCTGGGATCGTTGGTGCTTTGTGCGATCGCCTGGATCGCCGCGCCGGCCCCCGCCCAAGCCTTCGATAACCCCGACCTGTTGCCCAAGGAGTTCACCACCGTTGTGGACTTGGCCAACCAGTTGCCCAGTGGCCAAGAGCAAAAACTCGCCCAAACCCTGGCGGACTTCGAGGCGGAAACCGGCTGGAAATTGCGTGTTTTGACCCAATTTGACCAAACGCCCGGCCTGGCCGTGAAGCGGTTTTGGGATGTGGATAACAAAACCTTGCTGGTGGTGGCCGACTCCCGGGGGGGCAACCTGCTGAACTTCAATGTGGGCGGCGATTTCTATAGTGTCTTTCCGCGCACCTTTTGGATTGAGCTGCAAACCCGCTACGGTAACCAATTCTTTGTGCGCGAAAATGGGGAAAATCAGGCGATCGTCCAATCCCTGGAGTCGGTGATGGGTTGCCTGCGCCAAGGGGGCTGTCAGTTTGTGCCCGGTTTGCCCCAGGAGCAATGGATCCTAACCCTGGTGACTTCGGTGCTGGGCGGTGTGATCTGTGGTTTTGCGGCCCATCCACGCAAGGCCGGCGAATGGATTTCCTGGCAATGGGCGCTGATTTTGTCGCCGCTGTGGGGCATTTTGTTTATTGCCTTTGGCATTGGCCCGGTGGTGACCCGCACGGCGGACTGGTTGCCCCTAGTGCGCAATATTGCTGGATTCGCGATCGGGGCGTTGGTGGCTTTCCTGTCGCCGGTCTTTGGTCGCCCCCCGTCGGAGGCCGAAACTTAGAATCAGGCAACAAAACCCAGTTTTGGGCCTGGAGGTTTTCTGGTGATCAGTGCGCCAATTCAACGTCGGGGCGATCGCGATCGTTGCCACTGGGTCTTTGGTGGGTGAAATTAGAGCAGGGTTGGGGCCATGGCCCGCCCAAGCTGAGTTGGCACGAGTTGTTGATGATGGAGTGGCATATCACGGACGCACAGAGCCTGGCTCTGATCGATCGGGAGTTGGGCGATCGGGGCGATCGTTCACCGGCGGAATACGAGATGGTGCGTCGGGTGATCTATGCCACCGCCGATTTTGACTATGCCAGTTGCCTGAGTTTTTCCGAGCGATCGCTCAGTGCAGGAGCGGCGGCCCTGGCGGCGCGGACAACGGTGATTGTGGATGTGCCGATGGTGCAGGTGGGGATTGCCCCTGCCATTCAGGTCACCTTTGCCAATCCGGTGTTTTGTGCCACGGAGGCGATCGTGCGGCCACAACAGGCCCTGACCAAGGCCGCTTGGGGAATTCAAACCCTGGCCCGGCGTTACCCGGAGGCCATCTTTTTGGTGGGCGAGTCGCAAACGGCCCTGCTGGCACTGATTGAACTGATTGAGGCGGAAGAAATTAACCCGGCCCTGGTGATTGCCACCCCGGCCGGGTTTGTGGAAGTGGACACCACCAAGGCCCGATTGCGCGATGCCCAGGTGTCCCACATTTGCGTGGAAGGTCGCAAGGGCAGCCCAATCGTGGCGATCGCGGCCATGGGCGGACTGGTGGACTTGGCTTGGCAGGCTTACGGGCCCAAGGCAAAGGGGCGCTAACCGGTTTGCAGGGCGGCGGCCTCTTGGGCCAGGCGATCGCTCAACAGGCTGTGGTTTCGTTGGGCCCGCTCGTGTTGCGGATTGAGGGCGATCGCCTGGTTATAGGACTCGATCGCCTCGGGATAACAGTCTAACCGCACCAGCACATTGCCCCGGCTGTACCAAGTTTCCGGGTCGGCGCGATCGAGGTCGATCGCCTGGTCATAGCTGCTGAGGGCAGCGGCAAACTGACCCAACTGGGTGAGAATAATGCCGCGATTGTGCCAGGCGCTGGCGTTCTGGCCGTTTAGCTCGATCGCCCGATCGTAGGCTTGCAGGGCTTCTTGGGGCCGTTGCAGCCGCGCCAGGGCATTCGCTCGGTTATACCAAGCTTCGTGACTATCGGGGTTCAGGGAAATCGCTTGGTTATAGGACTTGAGGGCCTGATCGGTTTGCTGCAACTTACTGAGGATTAACCCCTGATGCAGCCACAGTTCCGGGTGATTGGGATTCAGGGCGATCGCCTGGTGGTAGGAGGTGGCAGCTTCTTCAAATTTGCCCAGCCGCATCAGCACTAGCCCGCGATTGTGCCAACTTTCGTAGCTGTCGGGCTTCAGGCGCACGGCGCGATCATAGGCGGCGATCGCGGCTGGATAGCGCTGCAATGCTTCCAAAACCACCCCTTTTCCCCACCAAGCGGCATAGCAGTCCGGCTGTTGCTCGATCGCCTTGTCATATTCCACCAAGGCCCCTTCCGGATCACCGTTACGGAACAGTTGTTCAGCCCGATCGGCAATATTATTGGCATTCGCGGGCAACGCCGTGGGAGCCAACATCGGCATCTGTTGCATCTGCAAAGACACCAACTGCTCCACCAAGGTGCGCAATTCCTGTTGAATTTGCGGCTGAATCAAAGCCAGCAATTCCTGAGGCGCTTTTTGCGTAAATTCTTGGATGATGTAGGCCTTTTGGCGATCGGCTTGACCCGCCAAAATTTGCATATTTGAAATAAATTCCTTCTCCAGTTCCGCAATTTGGTGACGCGAAACCCGGCGATCGCTGGCCAACCGTTCTTGAAACTGGGTTAGTTCCTGGTTGGCAGTTCCCTTGACGGTGGCCACATGGGTTTCCAGCTCATGAATCAACGCGGCGGCCGAGATTTTGGTGCGTTCCACCTGGTCTTGCAGGTCTTGCAGGCTGCGATCGGCCCGATGGCGAGCCACCTGCACTCGGGCTTCCAAGTCGCCCAAATCCTTTAGGCTGCGGCGCACCGACTGCACCAAATGATTCACCACCTTGCGTCGCCCCAACCAGAGGGCCGCCGTCATGGCCAAGGGAGCTGTTCCCAAAGCAATCAGCAACCAACTGAGGCCCCCCAGGGTGCGCTCCAGGCCGATCGCTTCTCCGGTACTGACGTTGGCGGTGGCAAAGGTCAGATCGGCGCGGTCGGTGGCCTCGGCGGCGGCGATCGGGGCTTCGGGTTCCGCCAAGCTGGCACAGGTGGCCTGGGGTTGGCCCGCTTCGGTCACAGGGCAAGGAACCGGGGTTGTGGTGTGGCTGACAGCTTGGGCGGGGCTGGCCGCCAAGGCCAGAGGAGCCACCAAGGGAACCACCAGGGCCGGAACCCAGGCCGCTGCCTGGCCCCGATCGCCCGTTTCACCAAAATTGCTGCGGGAAGAACTCATGTAGACAGCCTCCGAACCCGTTGCGAGTCAATTGCGAGTCGATGTTGATCCCCGGCTCTGACCGAGTGACTAGCTATTGTTTCGGAGGCGATCGTCCTAAATCCGGGAGTCTATTGGGCCTGGCAGCCAGTGGCCAATCCATCACCCAGGCTGGTTCTTAGCTCAAACCCTTAGCTCAACCAACCCAGCAGCAAACGCGGCGCAGGCAACACCACCAACACCAACAAGGCCAAGGCCAAAAAGCCCAGCCCATCCCGTCGATCGTCCAGCGGGGTCACATCATCCAAGGCCGGTTGGCTAATGGCAGGCAAAAAGAAGACCAATAGGGCCAGCGCCAGGAATTCGCTGCGGGCCAAGGCCAGAACCAGCACGGCAAACCGGGTGATGTGGCCCACCAACATGGCTCCTTGGGTTCCCAACATGGCGCGGACAATGCGCCCCCCATCCAAGGAACCGAGGGGCAACAGATGAAAGGCCCCTAGCCAAAGACCGATGTAACCCGCCAGGGCGATCGGGTGGAGGGCGATCGCCTTGCCGGGAACGAGGGCCGCGCCGAGGGTGGCTTTACTAATTAGGGTCAGGGCGATTGAGTAGCTGGGGTCGATCGAGCGCCAATTTAGCAACCCCGAGCCGGGCAAAGGATTCACCACCGTGGAGTGGGCCAACCCCCAAACCAACAGCGGCAGGGCCACCAACAGCCCCCCGATCGCCCCCCAAAAGCCCACATCAAACATGGCGCGGCGGTGGGGCATGGGCGATCGCAGGGGGGTGAACGCGCCCAAGGTTCCCAGCAGGGCCGGAATGGGAATAAACAGCGGCAAGGAAACGGACACCCGATGGCGCTTGGCGGCCCAGTAGTGTCCCAGCTCATGGGCCCCCAGAACCAACAACAACCCGATCGCGTAGGGCGCACCGGACTGAATAAAGGCCCAATCACGCACCAAATCTAGCTTCGGGTTCCGCAGCATCTCCGCCCCCATCAGGGTCATGGACAGCAGCGACAACCCCAGCAACCCCACCGACCAAATCACTTGTTTCCAGAGGGGTGGCTCTTGGCTCAGGGCTTGACCCAAGGGCGTGCGTTGGGGATTGGGAACCAGGGCAAAGAAGGGCTTGCCGTTTTGACCTTCCTGGAAAATCACCAGGAATCGATCGCTAAACTTTTGGCGAATTTTGTCGCAAACCGTCCGGTAAGCCAGGGCCGGTTCCGCCCGCAATTGCCCATAGCAGAGGGCCGCTTGGGGACGATGTTCCACGCTGCTGAGGTAAAACACCGACCAGGGAAAGCAATCTTGCAGGCTGGCTTCTTCGGTGCGATCGAGCAGGCGGGGCGAAATTTTGGCAGAGCCAAGGGCTTGGGCCAGGGCCAGGGCTTCGGCGGGACTGCTGGGATCCGCCAGCACCGAAATGGGGGATTCCAAATCCCCATGGGTGGACTGTTGGGGCCGGGCCGATCGCCCCTGTTGCACCAACCACACATAGAGCAACGGACAGGCAATAAACGGCGGCAGGGCCAACCAGGGCGGCACGGGCTGGCCGGGGCCATTGGCCAGCGTCCAAGTCGTCCAAATCAAGGCCGGAGCCATCATCACCAACCACAACACCCACACGGAGGCGCGTGTGATGCCGCTAACGCTCTGGCGGACAATAAAATATGCGACGATGCCGATCAACACTAGCCAAACAATCATCTGATGCCCAAGCCACCGCAGGCTGTTTTCGATTCGATCTATGCCTTTCCGCCCAACCGCGACACGTTAGGCGGGACTGCTTATTTCATTGTAGGAAACTCGATCAACCCTGCTGACTCGGCCGACCATAATGGCCTACCGGCCAATTCATCAAATTCATCAGTTCCATCCGCTCATCAGCCGACTGGGTTCAAGCAACCGACTGACGATCCTACTCAATCGGTTGATGGGCTGACGAATCCAACGGATCCATCAGATCATTCAGATCATCAACCAGCCCATCGACTGCCAGGCAATATTCTGATCGATTGTCCACCTTTGCACGAGGAAACGGCAGATTTTTTGGCCCAGCATGGGGGAGTGCGTTGGTGGATTTTTACCCACCGCAGTTCCTTTGGCCCCCTGCAAACCGTGCGGGCCTTGCATCGGGCCTTCAGCACTCCGGCCACAACCCTTGAGGAGGGCGAACCGGCTGCCCAGTCCGCGGCCCCCCGCTGCGAATTGGTAGTGCAAGAGCAGGAGGCCTATCTGCTGCCCAATTTGCCAGTGACCACGTTTCGGGAAGAAGTGACCCTGAGTCCAGAACTGCGCGTGATTTGGACTCCGGGCCACACGCCCGGTTCGGCTTGCGTTTGGCTCGATCGGGCGGGGGGCATTTTGTTTAGTGGTCGTCATCTGTTGCCCACGCCCCAGGGGGAGTTGATGCCCCTCAAAACCGCCAAAACCTTCCATTGGTTCCGCCAATTGCGATCGGTTCAGGCCTTGATCGATCGCTTTTCGCCGGCCCGCCTGGCCCATTGCTGCCCGGGGGCCAGCGTGGGATTTTTACGCGGGGCCCTGTCGGTCGATCGCGCCTATGAACGGCTGACGACCTTGAACTTGGCGGCCGCTAGGCTGGATCCGGTAGCGCTTCAGTCGCCGAGCCTGAGCGAAACACCTGACCAATAATGTCCTCGATCGGGGGTTCCGTCACGCTCAGATCTTGCACCGGTAGCTGCTCCAGCAAGCGGGCGATCGTTGGGGTCAGCACCTCTCGCCGCACCAACAGTTGAACCGATCGCCCCTCGATCGCCACCACTTCCCCAAAATCTTGGAGTTGGGCCGTTGTCATCGGTTGGGCCAACTCTAACCGCACTTCCCGATAGGGTGCGAATCGATCGACTAACCCCGAAAGGCTGCCGTCATAGATCGACGACCCTTCATGGATCAACAACACGCGATCACAGAGGGCCGTGATGTCGCCCATGTAGTGGGACGTAAGCAAAATCGTCGCCCCATAGCGCTCGTTATATTCCCGCAAGAAATCCCGCAAGTTGGCCTGGGCGTTCACATCCAGCCCCAAGGTCGGCTCATCCAAAAACAACACCGCCGGCCGATGGAGCAGCGCTGCCAGCAACTCCGCCTTCATCCGCTCACCCAAAGACAGCTTTCGCACCGGTTGTGTCAGTTTGGACTCCAGCGCCAACAGTTCGCTCAGTTCGCCCACCCGCTGGGTCAGTTCCCGATCGCTCAGGCCATACACCGCCCCGTTAATTCGCAACGAGTCCCAGGCGGGCAAATCCCAAATTAATTGTTGCTTTTGCCCCATCACCAGGGCAATTTGATGTAGGAACGCCGACTCTCTGGCAAAGGGTTCATGGCCCGCCACCCGCACCCGACCGCCGGAGGGATAAATCAGCCCCGCCAGCATTTTCAATGTGGTGGTTTTGCCGGCCCCATTGGCCCCCAAAAACCCCACCACCTCGCCGGGGGCGATCGAAAACGACACGGACTTCACCGCCTCGATCGTTCGGTAGCGTCGTCGCCAAAAGTGGGCGATCGTCCCTTGCAGCCCCGGAGCCTTCAGGGCCACTTGATAGGACTTTTGCAGCCCCTCTGCTACCAACATCCCCATGGTTGCTCTCCCATATTCACACAAACCCGATTCAACTCGCACAAACCAGCACAAAGCTCAAAGAGGCCAAAACCAAGCTACACCAAGCGAAACCACTGAGCGATCGGCGTTCCTAGCGTTCATCGGTCACAACCCACGATGACAGCCGATGATGGCAATGACTCATAGCTCAATTGGACATGTGACCACGCAACTCAGAGATTGAGGTAACCCAGACCATTAGCCATCACAACCAGCCCCGATCTGAGTATTCAGCCAGGGAATAAATCTCTGAATACTGCCTGAGTATTTCCAAAATATTTACGAGGCAATTACAATATGTTTACGGACTCTTGATGAAGTTTTCCTAAGAGCAGTACAAAAATTTTCCAAAGAAATGAATCGCAATGCTCAAAGACTCGCAATATATCAGTCGCGGTTACTTTGGGGGTGCTAAAACTTCGCGCTTAGGCGCTGTTGTTTGTTAGAATTTTTCAATCTTTGAAATTAATCGCATTACTTTCCTTAACAACCACTCATGCAACGCTAAGACTTGATCTCCCTTGGCGATCCCTTGCACAAACTCTCTCTGGGCCATTTTCTAACCCCTGTTGAGCGACCTGGAACCCCATCAAGCCACTCGCTTTTGACGTTTCCAAGTCCCTCAACATAACTGACATGAAGGTTATGTCTAGCCATCTTGCAGGAGCTTCAAAATCATGCACTTTATGAGCGATCTGGGTATTGATCTTATTTCTATGATCCATTACCTGCAATCCCAAACCCTAACCCACGAGGAAATGAGTTGGGTACGGAGCCTAAATATTCAACAAATTGTTGAGTTGGCTTCTCAAAAGGGTTATCACCTTGTAGGTAGTGATTTGATCAATTCTGACCAAATTCAACTGAAATAGTTTTCGGCAAGAGCTGTCAGTCGCTTCAATTGGCAGCTTAATTAGCAATTCCAATGAACAGGGAATTTAAACGAGATCCCGCGATCGCACCATCCTTCAGCCCACAGCCGTTCTTGAAAAACGCCTCAACCCGCGTCTTTGTTGCGAAATGCTTTCGCCAAGTAATGCCTTGAGCTAAGCAATTCAATAACAACGATCGCACGGCAGTAAGCGTGATCGTTGTTATTGAATAGTCTCAAAAAGATCTCAAAAAGAATAGTCTCAGAAACCATCGATTCAGAATGACGGGCGATTGTTCAAGCCACCCGTCATTCCTAAGGGCCTGGCAGCGACTAGAGGCAGCCTAGGCGGCACTGTCGGCGGTTTCTAGATTGAACAGCACTTGCAGGGTTTGCATGGCCTGTTGGCGGGCTTCAATGTCTTGCTGGGCCCGCAGTTGCACCATGGGATCGTGCAGGATTTTGTTGACAATGCCACGGGTGAGGGCTTCGATCGTTTCTTGGTGCTTTTCGGCAAATTCTGACCCTAGGCGAGATAGGGCTTTTTCAAGTTCTTGGGTACGGATGGTTTCGACTTTGCGGCGCAGGCTGTCGATGGTGGAAACGGTGTCTAGGGACTGCAACCAGGCTTCAAAGGCTTCGGCTTCTTCGTCAAGCAGGGCTTCGGCTTCGATCGCCATTTTGCGGCGGCTTTCGTGGTTTTGGGCCACCACTTCTTTCAAGTCGTCCACGTCAAAGGCTTGCACACCGGGCAATTCATTCACATCGCTGGCAATGTTCCGGGGCACGGAAATATCAAAGAGCATCAGCGATCGATGCTCGGGCAAGATGGCTTCCAGCTTGGCCCGATCGAGAATGGGTTCCGTGGCAGAGGTGCTGGTGAACACGAGGTCTGAAGCGGCGATCGTGCTCATCATGCTTGGCAGGGGGTGCAGATTCAACTTCGCATCCGGAAAACGGCGAGCCAGTTCTTCTGCCCGTTCGAGAGATCGGTTGACGATCGAAATCTGGGTCGCGCCCTTGGAGAGCAAATGTTGCACCAACAGGCGAGACATTTTGCCAGCCCCAACAATGGCCACGCGACAGGGCGACAGATCCGGCACTTTCAGTTGTGCCAATTCCACGGCGGCGGAACTGATGGACACGGCTCCCGTGCCGATGCTGGTTTCAGTGCGGACACGCTTACCGGCGGTGATTGCCTGTTTCAGCAGTCGATTCAAGATGCGGGCAATTCCCTTGTAGTCCTGACCGAGTTTATAGGCGTTTTTTACCTGCGAGAGGATCTGACCTTCGCCGAGCACCAAGCTATCCAAACCGGCCGCCACTCGCATCAGATGCATCACCGCATCCTGGCGCAACAGAACAAACAGGTGGTGGCGCAAGGCTTCCAAGGGCAGCTTACTGCGCTCTGCCAAAATTTCAACCACTTCCTGCACGCCGCGATCGACCTCACTCAGAACGCAATAGAGTTCTAGTCGGTTGCAGGTGCTGAGGATCGCCACTTCTTCCACATGGGAGCAACTCCTTAAGCTGGCGATTGCTGCCTCGACCTGTGGTTCGGGAATGCTCAATTTTTCGCGCACTTCAACCGGAGCCGTCTTGTGGCTCAGTCCGATCACAGCAATATTCATATGGCCTCTTGCTAAAACGTACTCAAACGGCGTTGAAAGTTCGACTTTAACGGATTTACCAATCGTCGGGCGATCGGTCTATAGAAACTTTGACACTTGATTGGGCCAAGCTGGGTTTGGATTAGCCAAATTTCAGGGATTCTATGCCAGGGATTTTAAGAAAAGGGGGGAGCGATCGCCAACCGCTGGTTAGCTATACCCCCTGGTTGAGTAATGATCAAACGATTGCTGGGGGAGTTTGGTCTGAGGCTAAGGCTACCGAAACGGCGATCGACTTCGTGAATGCAACAAAACGTCAATTTCTGGCTTGCGGTTAACCATCTTCTGACCATAGGCATCTGGTCAAGATTTGCGGTTGGCAGCCTGAAGCACGATCGGCCCGGCCACATCTCCCACAACACCACAGGTCTATAGATCCATAGACAGGACGAGACCTGTAGACATAGCAATGGCTTGCCGCGATCGCCAGAGCGACCTCAGCAAGCCACTACAAACCGTCAGCCCTTACTTCAGTTGCAGAACCGAGGGCTTACCGAATTGGTGAATGGTGTCCACAAAGCGCACCGTGCGGGACTGGCTGGAGATGACCAAGCTTTGAGTCCGCGCACCACCGCCAAAGAAGCGCACGCCTTCCATCAGCACACCGGGGGTGATCCCGCAGGCGGCGAAGAGGACGTTTTCGCCCGAAGCCAACTCGTCAGCGTTGTACACCCGATCGGGATCGGTAATGCCCATGCTGGCCAGGCGCTCCAGGTTTTTCTCCTTGCTTTCGCCAATCAGACCGGTCTTCACGATTTCGGGATCGTAAATCAGTTGGCCTTGGAAGTGACCATCGACGCAGCGCATGGCGGCGGCGGAAATCACACCCTCGGGAGCCGCACCGATCCCCATCAGGGCATGAACGTTCGTCCCGGAAAAGGCACAGCAGATAGCGGCCGACACGTCGCCATCGCTGATCAACCGAACGCGCGCACCGGCTTCCCGGATTTCAGCAATCAGATCCTTGTGTCGGGGGCGATCCATCACGATCACCACCAACTCCTCGATCGAGCGGTGCAAACATTCCGACAGGATCTTCAGGTTTTCGGTGGCCGACTTGTTAATGTCCACCTTGCCCTTGGCCGCCGGAGGCGCTGCCAACTTCTTCATGTAGAAGTCGGGAGCCGCAAACAGACCGCCCTTATCGGCGATCGCCAACACCGCCATCGAACCGTTTTGGCCATAGGCCACCAAGTTCGTACCCTCGCAGGGGTCAACAGCAATGTCAATTTCTACCAACTCGTCAGGGTTGCAGCTCTGGGCACCGTCGGGCGTTGCGCAGATCCCCACTTCTTCACCGATGTAGAGCATAGGCGCATCATCGCGCTCGCCCTCACCAATCACAATGCGGCCGCGCATATGAATCTTATTCATCCGCTCCCGCATGGCTTCCACAGCCACTTCGTCAGCGGTGTTCTTTTCACCTTTGCCCATCCAACGAGCAGACGCAATTGCTGCTTGTTCGACGACCTCAATAATTTCTAAACCGAGGGTAGTTTCCACAAAAATCTCCTTCCCAAGTGCTGGCCAACGAAACCCCAGAGTCGTTCGGGCTTGCTCAGTTAGTCTATCAAAGGGGGGCGATCGCGCCGAACTCTTCTACCAGAACCCGGCTGTAAAGATTTGTGGGAACTGGGATCGATCCCCACAGCCTGCCAACAAAGCGAAAGCCCCACCCGTGACAGGTGGGGCTAAAAGGGGGCTGAAATGACTTTTTCAACGGAAGGCTTAACCACCGAAGCAGTCCGGTGAATGACCCTGACCCCGATCAAGGATCGCAGATCTAGGGGAATTCACCATCAGCCTTAACAGCGCTAGGGCAAGCACTAGCGTGAAGGGTTCTAGAACACGAAGGTTGTCCGCAGCGTGCCAATCACGACATCATCGTTGTCGTTGTCTTGGTTCGGGTTCACCTGCCAGATCACACCCGGGGTGATCGAGATCCAGTCGTTCACCGCGTACTTGTAGAACACTTCCACTTGCAGCGGGATATCGGTCTTCACATCATCGCCATCAATGTTGGTCAGGTAGGGTTGAGCACCCACAAAGATGCCACCCAGGTTCCCTTCCTTCCCGAGGTCAGGCAGGGCCAAGCCCAAAGCGTAGTACCAGATGTCGGCATCATCGAAGCTGCCGCCCTTCGAGTCAACGCCCGTGTAGCCCACGAAGCCGGTCAGAGCCACCTTGGGGCTGAATTGGTAGTAACCTTGCAGACCCACCGAGTTGGAGGTTACAGCATCCTGTTGGGGCAACACGTTGGCCGCCAGAGTGCCCGTGAAGCCGCTGACGAAACCGGCGTTATCAAAGCCGAACTCGCCTTCGCCAAAGTAGGAGTAGTTATAGGTCAGACCCAAGCCAAAGGTTTTGGCATCGTTCGTGTAGGTCAACTGGGCCATGGCCGAAAATTGACCGTCGAACAGGCCACCTTCGCCCACACCGTCGCCACTGCGGGGGTTAGCCGCTTCACCGGCCAGGTAACCAGCCGACAGTTGCCAGTTGTCGCTGAAGTCATACTTCACGCCAATCCCAGCACCACCACCCAGACGGTAGATGGGGCTGCGTTGGGAGAAGGTGGACAGGGAACCACGACCGCCATCGTAATCTTCAAAGTAGGGGTTCAGGGTGTTGGAGATGTCATCCCACACGCCCGCGTTGGCCATCAGGTAGCCGCGGCCCTTTTCCCCGATCGGGAATTGGTATTGCAACGTATCCAAGGTGAACTGGTTACCGGTGTCGCCAAACACTTGGTTGGTCAACACGGTTTCGCCAGCCACGCCGTTGAAGCCCTTGGAGTTACCCACTTGCAGGCGGGTGATCAACAGGTCTTTGCCGCTGAAGCTGGTGTTGAAGTTCAGGCGAACACGGTTTTGGAACACCACTTGGTTATCGTCACCGTTGTTGCCACTGAAGGCATCCCCCAGATCATCCAGGTTGGCCGAAGTAGCACCGGCCAGCATCATGATGGCTTCGCCGGTCAGCTTGGTGGTGGTGGAGAATTGGGTTTTCTCCAGGTAAGAAATCCGACCTTCCAGGGTGTCTACGCGGCCGCGCAGCGCAGCCAGCTCGGTCTTGAACATGTCCTGCAATTTCTTCAGGACTTCCAGATCGGCCTTGGTGGCGTAGTCGGCCACGTTGGTCACGAGTAATTCTTGGATTCGATCGAGGCAAGCATTCAAACCAGCCGCGAACTCGTAACGAGTCATGGCCCGGTTGCCCTTGTAGGTTCCGTCGGGGTAACCGGCGATGCAACCGTAACGCTCCACCAACGATTGCAGGGCTTGGAAGGCCCAATCGGTGGGTTGCACGTCCGACAATTGCGACACGGAGGTCACTTGCTCGGCGCTGTTGGCACGGCGGGCGCGGCCCTCGCGGCCATACTGGTTGAGCTGGTCGAGGTTGCTCAGGGTCGAGCCGTCGCCAGTCGCTTCCAGAGCGCTCACCGACGGCACGGTGGTTGAAGAAACTTGTTGGGCTGAAGCCGGCGAGGCTGCCACAACTGCAGCGCCCAGGATCGCCGGGCTAGCCAGCAGGGCTTTCCAAATCAACTTTGACATTACGCTCTCCTATCCTCACACCTGTCTGGAAGATGGTCTGAAAAATCGCAGCAAGGCGATTCGGGCCGAATTTTCCATATCACCTTTATAGAGTACCACTGAAAATTAGTGACCGCTGCCGAAAATCCCAATCGGTTTGTGGGCGTGCGATCGCAAGACTTTCCAAGAATTTGAAAAATTTTTTTGAGCAGGCTAAAGCAAGTTTTCTGGCCCGTTCAGCTCCAGAACGGGCCGTCTAGTGCCGACTGGGGCCGCAGCAATTGATGGTCGAGCGCATGGCCGATCGCCTGGTAAACTGCTTTTTCCTCAAACAGGCTCACCAGCACCGGATCCAGCCGATTAATTTGGGCCTCTTGCCGCAGGATCGTGAGGGCAGAACTGGTGGAAATTGCCCGCTTGTAGGGGCGATCGGCCGCCGTCAACGCATCGTAAACATCCGCGATCGACATGATGCGCGTCTGAATCGGAATTTCACCCGCCTGCAGTCCCCGGGGGTAGCCCGAGCCGTCCAGCTTTTCGTGGTGACCATAGGCAATTTCTGGCACTTGACGCAGATAGCTCGTCCAGGGAATGCGCTTCAGAAATTGATACGTGTGGGTCACATGGGACTGAATCGCGTTTCGTTCCGCACTGGTCAACGTGCCTCGGGGAACGGTGAGCTGCTCAATTTCCGCCGCCGTCACCAGGGGTTTCTGTTGCCCATCCACATCGCGATAGGTGTAACTCGCCAATTCCTGAAGCTGGGCCAGCGGTTCCGCTTCCAGCACCTGCGGCTCATTGGCTTCTAGGAGTAATGTCCAATATTGATCCAACTCATCCAAGGCTGTCGCCAATTCCGAGTCCAGGCGATCGAGCGGGTTCACCGCCACCGCACTGGCCATCGTTTTATGAGGGGGTTGGGAGGCCATGGCTGGGGGCACCTTGGCGGCCGCTAGCCCATGGCCGTTCGACTCCGCCAGCTTAGAAACCCCAGGACTAGCCCCCCCATTCGGTGACTCAGAAGCCGACGATCGGCTTTGATAAGCCGTTAACAATTCCGGGTGCTCAACCCAATAGCGATACTTCACCTGCAAGCAATCCAGTTCCAGCGTCCGCCGAGCCAGGGCAAACCGGTGACGAATCACCTCGAGCTGATCGGGATAGAGCTTTTTCTGTTTCACCAACACCGCTTCGGGCACACAGACCTTACCAAAGTCGTGCAACAGACTGGCGTAGCGAATTTCTTGAATTTGGCGAGGGGTGAAGTAGGTGGCCGCCAAGGGCCCCGTGTGGATTTCGTTCACCACTTCGCACAGGCGCACCGCCAAGGTGGCCACCCGTTCCGAATGGCCGGAGGTGCAAGGATCCCGAGACTCGATCGCCTGAACCGCCGCCCGCACAAACCCCTCAAAGAGAGCTTCGATACTTTCCTGTAGATTGCTGCGCTCGATCGAAATGGCCGCCAAACTAGCCAGGGCCTGCACCACGCGCTCTTCCCATTCCGTATAGGGACGGGTCACCTCCATCGCGTTCCAGGGATCCACGATCGCCCGGGGATCGATTTTGCGATTAATCAATTGCAACACCCCGATCGTTTCGCCACTGAGGTTTTGCATGGGCACCACAATCACCGATCGGGTTCGGTAGGAAAAGCCGCTATCGAAGTTGTGATTGAACTGGTAGGGAACCTCCGCTGGCAAACAGTAAGCATCGGGAATGCTCAGGCTTTTGCCCGTAAGCGCCACATAGCCCGCCAAGCTGCGTCGGGCCAGGGGCATGGCGAATTCCCGAAACGAGGCATTGGGCTGCGAGGCATTTTGGGCAACTTTGAAAATCAGCTTGGGCGTGTCATCACTGCGATCGATCAAATAGACACTGCCCGCATCACTCCAGGTCAGCTCTCGGCAAGTGGTGAGAATCAGCGCCAACAATTCATCCAGGTCGCTAACCGCCGACAGGGCCGTGGCGATCGCCAGCAACTCTTCAACCAAAGAAGCTTGGCTGGCTGCTTCCTGTAAGAAATCCCGTTCGCCCCAGATAGAAACTGAATTCACCGATTCGCTCGATAGCATAACAGGGTGGGAAGGGAAGCTTAGTTGTTGAAAACGATGCAAAACCCCCTCAGAGACTGGTCATCAATCTGCAATTCAACTTTGCAGTCAAGCCTTGCAGTCAAACACACTTACCAAGATCGTAGGAATAATGCATCAAAGAATGACGAATAACAGGACTGGCGCTGCTCAACAACTTGGCAATCAAGTCTGAAGTAAAGTGCAGATCATCAGCAGATCATTAACTGAGAATTGCAGCAAAACAGGATGCGATGAGTTGGAGAAATAGGCAATTTCAGATAATTTTTCCCCAATTCTCCTGCCTTCAGCCTCTCGCCGGGTTGACCTCGGCAATTTGTCCTCGCTCCGTTCATCCTTAGAGGATGTTTGAAAAGCTTAAATGGCTACCTTGCGGGTCTTACCAACCGACAACGGGGCTTAGAGCCTGTCGTCATTTCCTAGGATTAGGTGAAAACAATTGATTTTCCATGTCCCAGTCGTTGTAACAAGATGCTCAAGCCCCTTGTCCCCTACGATCCGCCAACGGTGGAATCAGGGTTTTAGGCGATTTGACGACACACCCTAAGCCCCTTACCCCGACGACGATTACTATTTGACCTGTGCCAAGAAATACTTTTCAAACATCCTCTTAGCCTAACTGATCAATCTTGGCAGCCAGATCAAAATCCTTAGCCGTCAAGCCCCCTTCATCATGGGTGCTGAGGGTGATCGTCACTTTGTTATAGCTGATCTCCAAATCCGGATGGTGGTTGGCCGCTTCGGCGGGTTCCACAAGCCGATTAACAAAGGCGATCGCTGTGATGAAGTCCGCAAACCGACGACGACAAACGATGGTGCTTCCCTCTGCCGTCCAGTTGGGCAGAGCGGTCAAACGGTCTTGAATTTCGGATGCAGTCAGAAGCGCCATATTCTTGATTTCACCCCGCAGTGGTTTTGAAGTGATTTCGATCCCAAGGTTTTGAGTCGAGATCTTCAATTAAAGTTACCGGGTCTGTCTTGGGGAAGGAAGATCAATCGCTTGGCACAGAATTCAAGATTTTCAGCAAAAACACTGAATAAACGTCAATTTTGGCAATTTGTGGCAGTTTGTGGAACCCCGCTTTGGTGCAGGATCAAGAGCGCTGAAATTGGCAGATCCACAGCAGATCCACCGCAGATCCGCATCGGTGCTGATCCTGGATTGGCCATTGATTGATCATTACTCAGGGCTGGGGCGATCGCCCAGGGACGGCCACCACATGATCCCAAGACCTGATGTAGGTGGCAGAACCTCAGGGAATTCGGCACAATCGTAGGCTAGGATTCGCGAGTGGCTGCAAAGAGGGAGCACCAAGCGCCCGCCGCACCACTTGGCCCTGTTGGCAACTCGGAAACCGGTTCCTGAACAAGTTCAAGAGCAAGTTCAGGAATTTGTGCCGTAACTTGTGCCGTTTACTGTCTTCCTTTCCCCATGACTCTTTTTCCCCAGCCGAATTCTGCGGATTCTGGATCAACGGACTCGGCATCAATGGATCCTGCATCAACGTTTTCGCGTCGCACAGCTTTGCAGTTGCTTGGTGTGGGTGCGGTGGGCAGCGCCCTCGGCTACTCGCGGTTCATGAAGCCGGAGCCTAGTCAATATCAACCCGATCGCCTGACATTGCCAACGCGGTTACCGGACGATCGCCCCAAGCGGGTGGCTGTGGTCGGTGGTGGCTTGGCGGGTTTGGCAGCGGCCTACGAATTGAGCCGACGCGGATTTGCGGTGACACTACTGGAGCGATCGCCCCACTTGGGCGGCAAAATCGCCAGTTGGCCCATCACGGTCAATGGTGAATCGCTGATGATGGAGCATGGGTTCCATGGCTTTTTCCCGCAGTACTACAACCTGTGGGCCCTGACAGAAGAAATGAACATCCGTCAGGATTTTCTGTCCCTGGAGCGCTATTCGGTGCTGTACAAGGATGAAACCTACGCGCCGGAAGTGTTTCGCCCCACCCATTCATCCTTCCCTTGGAATATTGTCGATTTGGCCATTTCTTCGCCGAATCGGTTTCGCTGGGGCTTAAATCTCACCAGCCCTGCCCATTGGGCCGTGTTTCGGGCCATTACGGGGTTTGAACCCACGAAGACTTACGAGGAACTTGACTCGATCGCCGTGACAGACTGGGCAGCCAATGACTTCCCCAAGGGGCTATATGACCTGTATTTTCTACCCTTTGGCAAATCCACCCTCAACTCGCCGGATGTGCTGAGTGCGGGCGAGTTAATGCAGTTTTTCCATTTTTACTTCTTTGGCAATCCGGAGGGGCTGGCCTTTAACGGCACAAAGCAGGACATGGGCCGCACGTTGGTGGAGCCGATGATGCGGGCGATCGAGGCTAATGGGGGCAAAGTCATCGCCAATGCTCAGGTTGATCAGGTGGCGTGGCAGGATCAACAAATCACGTCCCTGAGTTACCGCCAAACGGGATCCGCCATTCCAGTTCCGTTCTGGGTCGATCGCCACAGTTCGCTAAACGAGGCCAGTACCCAAGCCACTGCCCAGCGTCCAGCAACCCAGGAGGCTGCGGCCACCGAGCAGCCGGTCACTAAGCAGGCGGTCACAGCTCAACCGCTGGCGAATCGCCCGGAATATTTTGGCGGTGGTGATGAGGTCTATGCGGTGGCGGAGGGATCGGCGTTGTCGTTAACCTGCACCCACCAGGGCTGTACGGTGGCTCCCCAGGCGGATGGCACGTTCCAATGTCCTTGCCATGGGGCCCGGTTCGATCGCGAGGGCAAGGTGCTTCAGGGGCCCGCCACCAAGCCCCTAGCTCGCTACAACGTGGAGCAGAGATCGGGCGATCGGGTGCAGTTGGCGGCCGCAGCGGTCGATCGGACTCCGAGCCAGGTGGTGGAAGCGGACTATTTCGTGTTTGCAGCGGATGTGAAAGGCATTCGCCATCTGTTTGACATTGCCGAAGGGGAGGTGGCCGAACCCACCCGATCGCAAGTGGCCCAGCTCACCGTGGCGGATCCCTTTGCGGTGGCTCGCATTTGGTTCGATCGCGATTTTGATTGGGATCAAAGCGAGTTCACCTCCCTCTCGGGCTACCGACTCACGGACAGCATCACCCGCTATCACAAAATCCAAGAGGACTACAAAGCCTGGGCCGATCGCACAGGGGGCAGCGTGGTTGAACTCCATGCCTACTGCTACAAAGAAGCCAAATTCCCCACCCAAGAAGCCCTGCTCACCACCTTTGAGCAGGAGCTATACGAGTTGGTGCCAGCCCTCAAGGGAGCCACAATTTTGCATCGCGAGCTGGTGAACCAAAAGAATTTCTCTGGCTTTCCTCCCGGCAGCTATTCCCAACGCCCTGCCACGCGATCGGGTGCAAGCAACCTCATGTTTGCGGGCGATTGGGTAAAAATGCCCTTCCCTTGCGGTCTGATGGAACGGGCCATTAGCAGCGGCCTGCTGGCAGCCAATGAAATTTGTCATGAGGAAGGGTTACAACGCCGCACCCTGTTGACGGTTCGGCCGGAGGGGGTGCTGCAAATTTAGAATCCTCAGCTCAGAGATCCCAGCCTAGTAGCATGACAGGCTTAATAGATTGGGTCAAAGTTGCGGAGCCAGTTGTGGGGACAAGGGGCTTGAGCATCTTGCTGCTTAACGATCAGGTGACGGTAACAGCCATGTCATTTAACCCAGCGAATTAAGGTAGCCACGCTACTAGAACGCCAATCCAGACCACCGATCGCCACCGATCGGGGATGTGAAGCGGGGGTGGGAATTGATGGCGTAATCAATAGACCTCTTGCATCAATCAAGACCCTCACCCTAAATCCCTCTCCCAAGTCGGGAGAGGGACTTGAAAATCAACAACGAAATCGCCGTAACTCCCTATTTCTGA
>MKGP02000061.1 GCA_001913845.2 Limnothrix sp. CACIAM 69d
CAAAGGTTGTCTCTAAATCAGTACATATGGTTGACCTGACCATGGCATTATTTGCCAAATTTCGGGTGAATGGCACGATTGATCTGCTACGCAACTGGCGCTTAGCATTACTGTCTTGAAGCTCTCAGGAAATTTAGTTTGAGGAAATTTAGAGCGCGATCGCCCCTGTCATCAAGCAAGGTCTAAATTGCAGTTATTTTTCTCAGGACGCACTGCCCTAGACAAGGGGCCCAGGGGGTGTCGTTATTAAGGCTGAATCGCTTGATATTCCTTGCTTCAATCGTCGTAACAAGGGGCTTAAGCCCCTTGTCCCTTACGATCACGTAGCGGCGGAATCAGGGTTTTAGGCGATTTGGCGATTAGTCCTCAACTCCTCATGATCGCGCAATGATGACGTGGGGGCTTTGGGGATTGGCTGATCGTCTCTGAGCCAGAGTCGCCAAGCGCAATGTCTACAAGCGCAATGTCTAAACATCAGCGATCGAAAATTAACCCGAAAAAATGCCATAGGTTCGGTTAGCACTCCCTTTCCGAGAGTGCCAAATTTGCATACAGTCTTGGGGTGAACCATTGGTAAATCACGGATAGCGACCCCACACCCCTATGGTTAAGATCGTCTCCTTCAGCGACGAATCGCGCCGCGCCCTCGAAAACGGTGTTAACGCCTTGGCCGATGCCGTGCGCGTCACGCTGGGCCCCAAAGGCCGAAACGTTTTGCTGGAAAAGAAATTTGGCATTCCCAGCATCGTGAACGACGGCATCACGATCGCGAAAGAAATTGAACTGGAAAGCCCCCTGGAGAATACGGGTGCTCGCCTGGTGCGCGAAGTGGCCACCAAAACCAAAGATATTGCTGGTGACGGAACCACGACGGCCACCGTGTTGGCCCAAGCCCTGGTGCGCGAGGGCATGAAAAACGTGACCGCCGGTACCAACCCCGTGGCCCTGCGGCGCGGGATTGACAAGACCGTTGCCCGGTTAGTGACGGAAATTAACGAGCTGGCGCAACCGATCAGCAGCAACGAAGCGATCGCCCAAATTGCCGCCGTGGCCGCCGGTAGCGACCCAGAAATCGGCAGCACGATCGCCAATGCCTTCGATCGGGTCACCCAAAACGGCGTGATCACCGTGGAAGAGTCGAAGTCCTTGACCACCGAAGTGGATGTGGTGGAAGGGATGCAGTTCGATCGCGGCTACACCTCGCCCTACTTCGTGACCGACTCCGAACGGATGATCACGGAGCTGCACAATGTGGCTGTGCTGCTGACAGACGGCAAAATCAATAGCCTTACGGAAATTGTGAGCATTCTGGAAGGGGTGGTGCGCGATGGCAAATCGCTGTTGATCATTGCCCAAGATATTGAAGGCGACGCGCTTTCCACCTTGGTGATCAACAAACTGCGGGGCGTGCTGAACGTGGCCGCTGTGAAAGCTCCGGGCTTTGGCGAGCGCCGCAAGTTCATGCTCGAAGATATCGCCCTTGTGGTTGATGGCCAGGTGGTGAGCGAAGAGACGGGCACGAAGCTCGAATCCTGTGATACCAGCGTTTTGGGATATGCCCAAAAGGTGACGATCACCAAGGATTCGACCACGATCGTGGCGGGCGATCGGGCAGATCAAGCCGCCATTGCCGCGCGCGTGCAACAGCTCAAGGACGAGCTGGCCGCCACCGACAGCGACTACGACACCGAAAAGCTGCAAGAGCGGATCGCCCGTTTGATCGGTGGTGTGGCTGTGATTAAAGTGGGCGCGGCTACCGAAACCGAACTGAAGGAGCGGAAACTGCGAATTGAAGATGCCGTGAACGCCACCAAAGCTGCGATCGCGGAAGGGGTGGTGGCCGGTGGTGGGTCAACCCTGATGCGCCTGGCCAAACTGGCCGAAAGCTTCAAGGCCACCCTGAACGCGGAAGAAGCGATCGGGGCCAGCATTGTGGCGAAAGCCTTGACCACGCCCCTCAGCCAAATTGCCGAGAACGCGGGCTACGAAGGCTCTGTGGTGGTTGAAAAGGTGCGTAACCAGGGCGATCACATCGGCTTCAACGCGCTGACCGGAGCCTACGAAGACACCCAAGCGGCGGGGATCATTGACCCGGCCAAGGTGTTGCGGACGGCCCTGCAAAATGCTGCCTCGATCGCCGGTTTGGTGCTGACTACTGAGGCGATCGTGGTTGACAAACCCGAACCGAAACCCGCCGCTCCCGCTGGTGGTGATCCCATGGGCGGTATGGGCGGCATGGGTGGTATGGGCGGTATGGGCGGCATGGGTATGGGTGGCATGGGCATGGGTGGTATGGGTATGGGCGGTTTCGGGATGTAATTCCTGGCTCGATCGCCCGTTCCAGTTTCCCTAGCTGTGGTTGGGCCTATGAAGATGGGGCCCACCGCAGTTCCCATCATCCAAAAGCTTGTCAGCGCCCCAGCTCAAAACCTGATAGGACTTACGCACAACCTCTAATTGCCCTCATCCCCCAACCCCTTCTCCCAGAACGGTAGAAGGGGAGTCAGCATTCTTCTGCCCTCGCCCTTTTTGGGAGAGGGGCTAGGGGTGAGGGTCTGAGCAAATCCTGCGTAAGCCCTGCCTGAATCAGCACCTGAGGCAAAAGTAAAAACAGAGGGCCAGGAATTATCCCGGCCCTCTGTTGCATTGTGGTGAGTTGTTGAGCTTCCTCCCGCACAACCCAGGAACCGAGCAATGACTGGGGCCCCAAAACCCTGGCAGTCATCGCCCGATCGCCCCACTTAGCGCTTTCGATTAGCGCTTGCGATAGGGCACAGCGGTAGCGATGTTGATGTTGGCCAAAGGCGTGCGGGACACCACCGGCAGCGAGGGGGTCACCGAACGAGCCATGCCGAGGAAACCGGCGGGGCTGCCAGCGCCAATTTTCTTCTCTTGGGGAGTGAAACGACGCACCGAGTTTTGCCACACCACTTGCGGGAAGCCCAGTTGGCTGCGGTGGTAAGCCTCGTAGCGAGGAGTCTTCAGGTTGAAGGGGGTTTCGCCTCCGGTGCGCTGGGGCAGCACACGACGAAGCTGGTAAGGAACCGTGTTGTCGCCAAAGTTAGCGGCGTATTCTTCGCTATCCACCAGTGCATCGATGAAACCTTGCAGACCCTTGGTGGGCAGCAGGATCGACCAAGCAATCTTTTCCCGCTCGCTGTACACGTCGCGGCCCAAAATCCGCTGGACGCAGATTTCCACGAAGCGATAGTTGCTGTTGGTGTCCAGGTTCAAGCGGCGGAAGCTATCCGACGTGGCCAAGCCCCGGATGAAATCCTTGACGGTGATTTGACCGTAGCGGAGTTGCGATTCCAGGAAGGTTTGGCGGTTGTTAGCGATGTTTTGGTGCTCGCTGAAGACCTGGCGATAGGCCGCCCAGATCAGCTCGTCCATGTCACCGCCAGAGAAGACGTTTTCGATTGCGTAAATTTTCGGTTGCTCTTCACTGCCCACTTCGTAACCAGCCACACGTTGGTTTTGCGAAGAAGGGGAGAAGCTCAATACAGGAATAGCCACGTCAGAATCTCCGTAGTCTCGGTAGTCTCAAAAAGTCACGGGCTTTGTTAACGTGCGCTTGTTAAAGGCACATCGGCTGGCAGGAACCAACAAGGTGACGCTGCCAAATTTGCCATTTTTCAGGTTACGAGATTGCCGCGAGGGCAAGCACGGTTCCTGAAAAACGCTTAATAAAGCTTGACATGCACGGGGAGCCGCGCATGGTTCGCTGTGGGAATGGTGCGATCTCGCCTGTGTTGGCCGGAGGGGGCCAGGTGTTGATCGCCCGGTCAGCAGAAGCGCCGAAGCACTCCACTGTTTAAAAGCATTGCTAGCTATCGCAAATTGTACCAAAGCGTTTCGCGTCGCTGGTGGTTCTTCACGAACCAAGTCGGATTCTGAGGAATTTGGCGGGCGATCGCCCCTCGATGGCCAACTTGGGATTTGCTAACCCGATCGTGACCCACTCAGGCATTACCCACTCAGGCATTACCAACCCAGGCATTACCAACCCAGGGCCGAGATTGCCTGCTCCCGATCGCCCCCGGCCGCCACCGCCGACTGATCACAACCCACGCGCACTTCCGTGCAGAACGTGGCCGTGTTGAAGCCACCAAACCGCTTCAGCACACTGGTGCGCATCCGCAAATCCGGATTGGGAAACCAAAAGCGCTCTACGGAACTCATGGTTTCGTATTCCGTGGTTAAAACCATGCCCCCTTCCTCGTCCAGGTGATATTCACCGGCCACGGGAGCCGTTTCTGCATAGCCCCGTTCCCGCAGCAGCTTGCCTCGGCGATCGTCCGTGGCATCCGGCACAATCACCATCACCGTTTGCCCCTCGTGGTTGTCTTCCTCAGAAGCATCCCAAGCCATCAAGCTTTTCCAGGTCACCAGGGCCCCACCGGCCGCAGCGGCGGGGTCAATGTCATACATCTGGCAAATTTCGGCCAAACGCGGATCGGTGACCTCTAGCATTTCCACCTGAATTTCCGACTCGCCCACTTCGGCCCGTCGAAAGGCCAAGTGATGGGTTACTCGCTGGGATTGCCATTGGCCGGCGCTTTGGCGGAAATAGTCGAGGGCGCTGGTGAGCTGAGGTGCGGTGCTGGTGGCGGTCATAGGATTGGTTTGCAAAGGTTAATTAACAGGTTGGGGCCGGTTTGAAGTCGCTTGGGCAGTGGGCCAAAGTGGGATTCTTGAAGGCGCGAAAGCGCGGTGGCAGAATTTCGGATGAATGAATCGGCTGGCGAATGGGCTGATGAATGGTTTGATTAATCGTTAATTTTGAAACAGGTGGCGACCAGCAGGAAACCCCACTTTGGATTTTGCGGGAAATCTTGGGCTGAATCTCGGGATGATTGTCCGAATGGTTTTCTGAATCATCGGACGAATTTGGAATCAAGTTGGACATTTAGTGAAAGACCATGCCCGATCGCCCCGTTGCTCGATCGACCCATGCCGTTGCTCCGGAAGGCTTGCCCATTCACTACCAACCGGCAACCCGATCGCGCCGATTTTGGTGGGGAGCGGCCTTGGGTGCGATCGCCCTCCATGGGTTGGCCCTCTGGAGTTTGGGGCGATCGGGGGCCCAAGCGGGGCCGGCGGCGGGGCCCTTGCCGGTGGTGCGGGTGACCTTGCCAGCGGCGGGGAGTTCGGCAACCGCAACGGGGCCGATCGCACCCAATAATCCCGCTAATCCTGTTGCAGGCAATCCCGCGAGTGCAGCGGCTAATTCGACTGCTCCTGGTGCTCCTCCGGCAAATCCCGCTGCGGGGCAACCGTTGCGGCCGTTGGCTCCCTTGCGCCAAGTGGATCCGGGCCAACTGCAAGGCTCGGGGCCCGGCGCGGCCAGCCAACCCCGCTGGCCCGGTGAGCCGACTGGTGGGGCCCCGATTCCCGATCGGCCCTTCAACCCCGACCCGATCGATCCGAACCTGCCCCCGGACTATGCCGCTCCCGGTTGGCAAAATGCGCCCCCAAATCGCCCGATCGCCCCGAATCCTGCTCCCAATGGCACGGGGCCGAATCCCAATAGCCCGCCCGCTCCCAATGCCGCGAATTCCGGCGGCCCCAGCACCAACCCCAACCCAGGCCAGGGGGGAAACCAAGCATTCGGCCTGGCGATTGTTGGGTTAGAACTAACCACACCGGGCGATGGCAGCCCGATCGTCCAAGTGGCCGACCTGAGCCGCTTGCCCCAGTTGCAGTCCGCGCCGCCGAGTTTGAACTTGCGAGACTATCCAGAGTTAGCCAATTGGGCCGATCGGGCGGTGGATTTGCGGTTAGCCGTGATGGCCGATGGCTCCGTTGGCTTTGCGGGATTGCTGACCCCGGGTTTAAGTGCGACAACCCAACAGGCCCTCGAAGCCCGCGCCGCCCAACTGCGATTTTTGCCGGCCCTCACTGCCACAGGTCAGCCGATCGCCATCTATTTACGGCTTACAATGCGCTTGTCGCCCAAGGGGTGAGCGCGATCGGCTAGAGAACTCGTTCAAAAAACGGAAAAAAGAACCAGAAATCACATCTTCTCATTAGGGCCTGTCGTCATGTCCTGGGATCCAGTAAAAACGGTTGATCTTCAATCCCCTAGCCGCCCTAGACAAGGGGCTTAAGCCCCTTGCCCCCCACGATTCACTAACGGTGAAATCAGGGTTTCGGGCGATTTGACGACATGCCCTAATCTCATTTCGTAAATTTCAATTCGTAATTAGGGTCTCAGGTCAGCGTTGAGTCAGTTTTCTCCCTTTTCCTCCCCCACGGATCAACCGGCTCCGCCGCCCGCCACCCCCTATTCCGATCGGTTGGGGCGGTGGGTGGCTGCTGATTGGCAACAACCGCGATCGGGCTGGCTGGCCCGCCTGCTGTTTTGGGGCATGGCTGGCGTGGCGATCGGCACGATTTCAGCCACCTTGGGAGCCGCTGCGGCCTTGTTCATGCCCCTGGATCCGGCCGTTGTGCCCCTCATGCGCCACGAAACCCTAGAGCACCTGTGGCGTAGCGGGTTGCAATATCGCCTTCTGCAACCGCTCACCATTTTGGTTTTGGGGGTGGAGCCTTCGCCCGGAATTCCCCTGGGCGCGCCGGAAGCCTTGAACGGTCATGCGGATGCCATTTGGCTGGCTCGATTTGATCCCACCGATGACACTGTGACGGTGATGTCGTTGCCTCGGGATACGCGGGTGGTGTTTCCCAGCGGAGCCGTGGGCGCATTGCACGAAGCGGACAGCATCGGTGGTACGGCCCTGGTGCAGCAGTCCGTAAGCAACACCTTGGGCGGGTTGCGGATCGATCGCACCGTGCGGTTGAACCCCGAAGGCTTGCGAGAACTGGTCGATCTGCTGGGTGGGGTGGAACTGTCTGTGCCCCAGGCGATGCGTTATCGCGATCGGGCGGGACAGCTCAAAATTCAACTGGATAGCGGTTGGCAAAGCTTGGATGGCAGTGCTGCTGAACAGTTCGCCCGCTACCGTGTGGATAGTGCTTGGGGCGAACTCGATCGGGTGCAGCGGTTGCAATTACTGTTACGGGCCCTGCGCGATCGGGCCCTCAGCCCCAGTGTGTTGCCCCAGTTGCCCCAAATTGCCCAACGGGTTCACAAATACCTGCGCACGGATCTGGCTCGCCCGGAAGTGCTGGCCCTCGTTCACCTGTTGATTCAGCAGGAGCCGGAGCAGGTGCGTCTGTTGCTGTTGCCGGGTCAGATGGATGCCAGTAACTTTTGGAACCCCGATCCCAAGGCCGTTGCCCGTCTGTTGGAAAGCTACTTTCCGCCCGATCGACCCGGCGTGGGTCGGCGCACCAAACTCCTCAGCGCCAGCGCCCGCGATCAATATGGCCAAACCTTCAGCCGCATTTCTGTGCAAAACGCCAGTGGCGATCCGGCCCGATCGGCGGCCGCGATCGCCCAATTGCGGCGGGCGGGGTTCCAACAAGTGCGGGCGATCGATGCTTGGCCCCAAGTGCAACGGGACACCCAAATCATTGTCCAGGGCGGCGATCTGGATCTGGCTGAGTTGGTGCAACGGCGGCTAGGCTACGGTTCCTTGGATCGATCGGCGACGGGCGATTTAGGTTCCGATATCACGGTGCGCCTGGGCAGCGATGCCGCACCTGAGCGTTGAGCGCTACTCGTCAGCCAACTTGCGAATTGCATCAAGCGGCGACTCATCAGGTTCATCCTCCGTAAGCTGAGGCGCATTGTCTGTATTGGTTGCAATTTCCAAATAAAACCTGACCTTTCCGCTCACCCAGTTTTTGGAACCTGGCCGCAGAATCCTGCATTCCAATCCATCATCAAAAATATTCCACTCTTGACAATTCTCATAGAATCGGTTTCTTTGAGAAATTAATAGGTCTTCAATTAGGCAAGTGTTACCTCTAATGAAAGGTAAATCGCCATCATCAACTCGCAGAATATCGCCATTGTCTAGTCGATACAATCTGGGTGATTCTGAGAACTGTTCTTCAGAGGTCATAGGAATTAACCATCGGCTAAACGACGAAGTTCATCGAGTGAAGATGACTGATTTGTTTCTACTTCCAAATCACTCTCCTGGGTCAGATCCAAGTGTAGCTCCAAGACGAAACGTAATTTTCCTGATAACCAGCTTTTATCACCAGGACGCAAAATTACACATTCAATACCTTGGGAGAATATTTGATGACGTGCATCTGTTTCACCGTACCCGAAATGCCGTTTGAGAACGACATCTTTCAGATCAGTCGCAAGACAAGTTTGTTCATTAATAAAGGGTAACTTGCCCTCCTCTTGACGGATAACATCACCTTCATCAAGAAGGTACACTTTAACTGGATTCATGATTATTTCTTCTTGCTGATCAGCTTTAGTCTTTATATTACCTGTGAGATTACATGCCGACTGTTTTGAGTAAAGGCTGTATTGCTCAAAATTCTTAAACACCTAAAGCGATTTTCCTTGGAGAAAATATCTCTCAAGTTCCAAGATTTAGCCGATCAAGTCGCTGAGGGAACTGGGTCGATCGCCCTCAAAAACCGGGATTGTGAAGTGGAATTGGCTGCCGCGATCCTTGCCGTCTGACTCGGCCCAAATTTGCCCGCCCAGACCAAGGATAATTTGCCGACAGATCGCCAAACCCAGGCCAGTTCCGCCCACGGTGCGCCGGAGGGAACCTTCCTCTTGATAGAACCGATCGAACACGGTTTCCAGGCGGTTGGGTTCAATGCCGCGCCCCGTGTCCGTGATCACCACCTCGATCGCCCCGTCCGGGGTGGGGCCCGCCTCAATGGTCACGGCTCCTTCGGGCTGGGTGAACTTACAGGCATTGTCCAGCAGCTTGGACAGCACCTCCACCAACCATTCCCCATCGGCCCGCACGGGGGGCAATGCTTCGGACACTTGCGAGGCAATGTGGGGCAGTCGATCGCGGGGCACGCGGGCCCGAACACTGCTGAGGGCCAGTTCCACACATTCCGTGAGTGGCAAGGCTTCCAGGTTCCAATTAACGCGTCCACTTTCCAGGTGAGACAAGGTGAGAAAATCCTGTACCAGCACGCGCATTCGTTCTGCGTCGCCCAAGGCCGTATCCAGCATCACCTGGCGCAATTCCAGGGGCATATCCGGTTCCGAGGCCAAGCTTTCAAGGCAGACCTGGATGGTGGAAAGGGGCGTGCGCAGCTCGTGGCCGGTGATCGCAATTAGGTTGCTACGGGTGCGATCGAGCGCTTCCAATTGCTGATTGAGATCTTCGAGATCGGCGTAGGTTTGGGCCTGCATCAGGGCCGCACCCAACTGGGTGGCAACCGCATCCATCAACCCCGTTTCATCGGCAGACCAAAGGCGCGGCAAACTCCCGCAGTGATGCAGCTCGATCGCCCCTAACAGTTTGTCCCGATAGCACACGGGCACGATCGACCAAGAGGCGATCGCATACTGTTCTGCAATCGCCTGCACCAAGCCCGGTTGGGGTTCCTCATTCAGATCCAGAACGCAAACCCCGCCATGGTTCTGAAGGGCCGATTGAAAACAGTCCTGACTGATCAGCGGCCAGGATTGTCCCAACAGGGAGGGCACAGTGGCTCCCAACATTTCATACTGCACCGTGGCCGTAGCATCTCCGTCCTTGCAGCGGTAAGCAATGCAGCGACAGGAGCGAAGGGCTTGGCCCAATTGGCGCACGGCCACCCCCATCACCTCTGAAGGATCCAAAGATTGGCGGATGGCCGAGGTGATCAGGTTAATTAACCGCTCCTTGCGCTCCTGGGTGGAAATGGAGCGGTAGGCTTTCAGCAGCTTGTATTGCCCCGCTTGCAGATAGGTCACAAGCCGATGGGCAAAGGGTTCCGGGTCAATTTCGGGCAGGGTGGGGCCGCCCCCTTCGGAAAACTCGGCCAGGGTGCGATCAATCTTGTCACCCAACTCGGGGCGGTAGGTGCGAATGCGCTCCAGCAAGAGGCTGGCGGCCACTTGGGTGGCCTGGCGATCGAACGTCCAAACCCCCTCAAACCGCCGTACTCGATCGTCTGCCCCAAAGCTGCCGGCCCGATCGGTCTGGGACTCGCCGCCCTGGCGCTCCGCACAGATCAAACAGGCCGCATACCGATCGCCCAATACGACCAAGTGCCACTCGTTGGCCAACGCATCGGTGGGTTCAAAGGCCACCGTTTCGTATTCCCCCGAAGCACTGCGAAACTCCGCCTCCGGGGCCGAGAGCACATAGACCCGATCGCTCTGGTGCGCAATCCGATGGTAGCGGCGGGCTTCCTGACGATAGAACCGTTCTCGCTGAAAGCTGGCAATCACTAAGGGGCGATCGCCCGGCCCCGCCAATACCAAATCCTCGATCGCGTGGGAAAGGGCCGTCAGGGACGCTTTGAAATAGCTTTGGGTGCGCAGTTGCGGCAATTGGCCCAACAGCAGATCCAGAATTGACGCGGTTTTGACCCCAGCCAACCGCTGAGGCCCACCCGCCCGCTTCGAGGATCTGGAACGGCGGGCACGATTGGTTGAAGAACCCACAGGAGGAGCGCCTTCCATGCGATCCGTTTCAGGCATTGCTTTAGGACTTGGGCAGGGGCAAGGGGGCCGCAACCGCCGTTTCACCATTCTGCCATTGCCCGAGCGCCGGATTCGTGATTTTTGGGAATTTGCCGGGAATTGAATTTGGCAGCAGTTTGGTGCTGATCCAGGCGATCGACCCCGAGTCTGCTGCTGGGCGATCGGCTGCTGACAGGTTGGCTGCACGCAGGCTGGCCGCTGAAAACTCTATCTCTTGCGTAGGCGCGGGGTCGATCGGGATGTGGTTGTGCCATAGCGCATCTCCCAAGCCTTCAGCACAATCAGGTACTCGTAAAAGCTCTGGAGCACACACCAGGCAAATCCCCCGCGTCCATCCAAACAGCCCCCCAGCACAAAATACATATAGATAAATCGCACCAAGGGGCGACAAGGCAACCGCAGGGATAAATTTTTGAGGGCCCGCCGCCGCGCCACCTCCGTCTTGCCAAAAAATAAATCACGCCAAGACACGTTGCCCCGCGACAGTTGGGCCAAGGTTTCCTGGGCCTCATCGGTGGAGTAGCGGTTGTGTTTATCCAGCCAGCGGCTCAGACCCTTGCTGCAAGTGAAGTGGGGATAGGTTTCTTGCAAAAACCCTGTGGTTCCTTGCACCATCTCCCGCTCCGTGTGGCCGTAGTCATCAAACCGGACGGCATCTTTCCGAAAAAGTCGCAGTTGGTAGCGGGGATATTGGGTGCTGCGACGAATCCATTGCCCCATGAACATCACCCGTTCGGCCACGTAGTAGGCCTCATGTTGGGCCCGTTGGATGGTTTGGCAACATTCCTGAAAAAGTTCGGGGGTCATCCGTTCGTCGGCTTCCAGGATGTAAACCCAATCATGCCGCGTGGGAATGTGATCTAGCATCCAGGTGCGCTGTTTGCCGTGGCTTTCAAAGGCGTGTTGCACCAAGCGCACGGGCGATCGCTGGGCGTAGTCTTGCGCGATTTCAACGGTGCGATCGGTGCTGAGGGAGTCAACGACAATGATGTCGTCCGACAGCAATGCAGACTCGATGCAATCTGCAATATCGATTTCTTCGTTGTGGGTGAGGATATAAATCGAAAACATGGTGATTTGAATCGGTGGGCGATCGAGCGGTGACGGCCGATCGAGTCGATGCACCGTTAATTCCGTTATGACTTCCCTAACAATTGCCGTAATTCGCCAACGAATACTGCGATCAGGATGCTTCCTGTTATGTCCTGGCGAAGTTGGCTTTGTCTGTGAGTTGGTCTGTAAGTTGGGCGGATCATGATCAGGCTGGCCGCTTTTAGAAGATTGATCGCGACTTGAACACCGCGATCAATCTCCAATCCACTATCTCCAATTCAAAATCAACCTGAACTGAATTCAAGCTGAATCTAAGAGGGTGTTTAAAAAGTATTCTTTGGCACGGGCAAGCACCAATAGTCGTGGAAGGGGCTTAAGCCCCTTGTCTAAGTCGATCACTGGGGCGTACAGAGTAGCAATTTTGGCTTTTCAGACATCCTCTAATGAGCGAGGCGAGTCAGTTTGTTGAGCCGGTCGGTTGAGCCGGTCAAATGACTGCCCTAGCTGGCTCGGCTGGCCGGACGTGCGCGGGAGCCGCGTTTCGTGTAGCCCATCCAGCTCATGAACAAGTAACCCACACCCAAAACCAGGCTGCTGAGACCGGTGCGGAGGGTGGTTTTCATGGAGCCGGTTTTGGTGCGCTGCACAAGCTCGGCCTTCCGCTTGTCAATTTCCTGTTGCCGCTCTTGCTTGAATTGATTGAATTGGGAGTCCAGAACGGCCGGGTTCGATCGCGCCTGTTCCAGTTGTTGCACCACTTGCGGCGGCACTTGACCGCTCTTAATCAACCGATCGAGTTCTTGGGGATTTTTCAGCAGGGTCTTGAGCCGATCGCGGAATTGCTCTGCCGGTTCTCCCAATTGATCCATGGCCGCCTTGGCTTGGGCTTCGATGTTTTCCACTTCCTTGGCGCTGGCCTTGTTCACGCCGTTGATATAGATCGGGGATAACACCAGGAACAACACACCCAAGGCGCTCGACAAAATCAAAACCCAAAGCCGAGGATTCATCAACGATGTTTTTTTGGCGGAGGGCAAGCCCGATCGGGAATTCATCCACAGTCCCGCAAACAGGAAGCAAATGCCAACCATGGGCACAATGCCGCGACCCACAATTTCAGAAATGGTGTTGAGCAACCATTGAGGATTTTGCAAATCCGGTGGGAAGATCAAAATTAAATAGTCCAGCAGCGAGGAAATGACCAACACGGTGCCAACCACAATGGCGATCAGGGCGGCCAAGGGGGGCGAGGGGCGTTTACCAGCTTTCGTCATAGTCTTAAACTCTCAAACTCTCGGGTTGCTCAGAACGTCTGGATCGAAATGGTCAAGAAGGGCTAAAAAGGGTCAAAAGATTGAAGTTCGCATCGACAAATTGGGTCGAAATGTTGGGTTGAACCGCAGGCGAACTTAGGCCGATCGACGGCGACGCGGGGCAGGACGACCACCCGATCCCCCCAACCCTAACCAGGCGATCGCCAGGTAGGCCACCGATAGGGCAATGCCGCTGGTTCCTGTTTGCACGCCCAGCCGCAGGGCCGTGGTTCTGGCGCGGGCTTCTAGCTCCTGCCGCCGCGATCGAATGCGGGCCAGCAATTGCAGGGGAAAATCATTCACCCGCTGGCGAATCACCGTTTCCAAGTCAGCCGGATTCGCCTTCAGCCGCCGCATAAACTCCTTCTGGCGTTCATCAAACTGCGGGCTGTTAATAAATTCATTAAACCGAGCATCGTCTTGCAGCAAAAACTGCATCTGCTCCCGAAAAACCTGTTGCTGGCGCTGCAAACTGTTTTTAAATTCGGGTGTATCAATTTGTTTTTCGGCTTCCCGCGATTGTCGGGTAATGGCGGCGAGGGTGGATTGGGCTTCGGCCCGCACAGACAGCAGGTGCGTGGGGGCCATCACCAAAAACAAGAGTCCCATCAGCGCCGAAAATGCCAGGGTCGCAACGCCCACACCCCTACGCCAAGACCGGCTGACACCGGATTTGATTTCAATCCAGAAGCCCCAAAACAGGAGGCTGACACCCATGGCTGGCACGATGCCCCGATCGATCAATTGGCGGGTGGTGTCAATCACCCAGCCTCGGTTGGCAAAATCGAACGGCACGGCAACGGCAAGGAAATCAATTAATCCAAGGGCGATCGCCACTGCGCCCCCGATTTGCAGCACGACGGCCGCTATGGGGGCGGAAGTCTGGGAGGAATGTGTACTAGTCGTCATGGAGCGTCCTTAGGAAGCGCTGTTACTGAAGGGGATTACAAGAGCCGGCAGCCAAATCAGGAGGCGATCAAACCGGCTACCATTGCGTCAGACCAACGGGCGATCGCAATGGGTTGCGAGCCACGATTGAGATCAAAAATTGCAGCCAAAGTTTTTGAGCCAAGGTCGGCCAAGGTTTGCGGTCAAAATTTGAAGTCAGCGTTTCATGGCTTTTCCCGTGCCCTATTGTTTCAGCAACTTAGGATAATCGCCCGCTGATTTCGATGAAATTTTACACTTCCAATTTTGGCTCCCAATTTTGGCTTTCAACTTTCATGGATCTTAATTTTGGTGGATCTTGGGCGGGTCTTTCGATTGGCTGTTATTGAATTTCCGATCCATCGGTTAGGCTAGGGGAGTTGACCGGGCCGGGTGGCGGCTCGGGTCTTTAGCATTTTTCGATCATGACCTCAGCGTTCCCAGATCCTGCCAGTGGGGCAACGGATGCGGCTTCCGGGGCCGATGCCCGATCGGAGTCGGTGAATTCGTCTAGTCCATCATTCCCATTTCCTGCTGAATCGCTTCCGGCCCCACTGCCAACGGTGGAAATTTGGCCCGATCGCCCTGAGCTAATTGAGCGGGCTGTGGAAGTGGTTTTGAGTCAAATTGACCATGCCCTGAAGCGATCGGGCCGCTGCACCATGGCTCTGGCCGGCGGCAGCACCCCTAAGCCACTCTATGAACAGTTGGCTCAGGCGGATTTGGATTGGTCAAAGCTCTTTATCTTTTGGGGAGATGAGCGCTATGTGCCGCCCACCAGCCCAGACAGTAACCAGCGGATGGCCCGTGAGGCTTGGCTCGATCGGGTGCCCATTCCCGCCGCCAACTGTTGGCCCATGCCCACCGACGGAGCCAGCCCAGCGGAGGATGCGGCACGGTATGAGGCTCAATTGCGGGCCCTGTTTTGCGATCAGTGGGGTCTACAGGCGGACTTTCCCAGTCTGGATCTGGTGTTGCTGGGTTTGGGAGATGATGGACATACGGCTTCCTTGTTTCCCAATACCGCTGCCTTGGCCGTGCGCGATCGGTGGGTGACGGTGGGCAATCGGGGTGACGATCCCCGCATTACCTTGACCGTGCCGGTGTTGAACCAGGCAAGCTGTACGATTTTTTTGGTCTCGGGGGAAAGCAAGCAACCCGCGATCGCCCAGGTGTTTGCACCTTGTGACGATCCCACCTTGGCGGCTTTGCTAGACCAAACCTATCCAGCCCGCTTGGTGCGCCCGGTGTCGGGGGAACTGTGGTGGCTGTTTGACCAATCGGCCGGAGAGCGACTGGAGTTCTAGGCGCTGGCTGATCGGTTAATCAGCGGTCAAGCTCGGTGGTCTGGAGTCCGAAGTCATCCGAACTTGTCCGAGATTGACTGAACGACTGAACGACTGAATTTTGGTTCCTTTGCTCCTTTGCAAGCGCCCAGGCGCGATCGGCTCCATGGTTAATTGTCCTAATTGCAATCACGTAAACCCCGATGATGCAGTAACTTGTGAGGCCTGCTTCACGGCTCTTCCCACCCTGCAAAGCTGTCCCCGTTGCGGTGCGCCGGTTCTGAGTGATGCCAACTTCTGTGGGCAATGTGGTCACAATCTTCAGGCGGCTCCCTCGATCGCGCCCTTGCCGGCCCCCAGCCCCATGGCGGCTGAGCCTCCCACGCCAGCGCCACCTGCGCCCCCCGACAGCGACGAAGAGATCACCGACCTCACACAGCCGATCGGGGCATCGCTGTTTCCCGTCAGTCCCGAGATCGAGCCGATCGGGTCTTTGGGCGATCCCGCCGAGCCGCCCACGGCCTTGATGGGAGCCACCCCAGAAGCAGCACCCATCCCGGGAGCCGTGACGCAATTGCAGCGGACGATCGCCCGATTGGTGCATGTCCACAGCGGCGCGGTTGTGATGTTGCCGGAGCAGATCGGCCTCATCCATTTGGGTAAACCCAACGATCGCGTACCGCCGGATATTGATGTTTCAGGATTTCCTCATGCGGAAGTGGTGTCTCGGATCCATGCGGACATTCGAGTGGAGGGCGATGCCCATTACTTGGAGGATACGGGCAGTGCTAACGGAACCTACGTCAATGGGTTGTTTTTGGCTCCGGGCAATCGGCATCGACTGCGGCCGGGCGATCGCATTGCCTTAGGCAAGCATGATCTGGTGTCGTTTTGGTTCCAACTGGGCAGTTAAACCTGCGATTAATCTTTCTCGGTTGACCCTACAAATTGCCTAGGGACTGTCGTCGTTGAGCACGAAACCCTAGATCTGTCGTTAGCGGATCGTGGGGGACAAGGGGCCTAGGGGCTGTCGTCGTTGAGCACGAAACCCTAGATCTGCCGTTAGCGGATCGTGGGGGACAAGGGGCTTAAGCCCCTTGTTGCAACGATTGGGGCATGGAAGATCAACCGTTTCAGCCTCACCTCAAAAAATGACGACACCCTCTAGGATTTGCCTAGCATTTGCTGAGTATTCAGTTGAATTGGCTGCCGCAAGTTGCTTGAATGAAATGGCTGTAATCGGTAGTTACCATGAGCATCAATATTGTCAATCTGGTGGGGCGTGCTGGCAGTGATCCCGATGTGCGTTATTTCGAGTCTGGATCGGTGAAATGTCGCTTGACCCTTGCGGTGAACCGTCCTTCACGCAATCGCGATGATGGGCCCGATTGGTTCAATTTGGAAATTTGGGGCAAAACCGCTGAGGTAGCCGCCAACTATGTGCGCAAGGGCAAGGAAATTGCAGTGCAAGGCAGCCTAAAAATTGATACCTGGACCGATCGCCAGTCTGGGGCCCAACGCACGAGTCCCGTGGTGGTGGTGCGAGATCTTCAGCTTTTGGGTTCCAAGCGGGATGCCAGCGAAGGGGGCGGCAATGGCGGCGGCTATAGCGATTATGACGAATTTTGATCTGCAAATTCGTTTTTGCAAATTAATGGGGAATTGACCTGTAATTGGTCTGGGATTGATCTGAAGAATTAGCCATAAGCAGTGGTTGGTTAACGTGCAATTTAGCGCTGCGACTTCTGATTAAGAAGGCTGTTTGAAACTTCAAATCTGACTATCCAAACTCGATCCTTCACTAACTCCAACAGTCAAAGAAGACAAGGGGCCTAAGCCCCTTGCCCCTCACGATCGCCCAATCAGAACATCAAGATTGAAGGCAATTTGATGATGTGGTTTCGGCTCCCTTTCCTGAGATTTGCTGGCCTTGGGTTTGACATCGCAAAATTTGACATCGCAAAAGACGTTGCCAGCGGCCCCTGAACAGGCGCTCGAAACCAGTGATTCGGAACAACGCTAAAACCCATTAGGGCGCGTGATGGCTTGGTGCGTGAATTCCGCACCTTGTCGGCGGTTCCGACCGGTGCAACACTTGAGGGCAATTAGCCGCCCTTGATGGTGCTGGCCGCGTGACGGATCGCTGTGCGGCAAAGAGCGCTATCCTGGGCGATCGCGCTTCTTTCACCCTGCATTTTCCCTTCAACCCCATGCAAGCTCGCCGAATTGCCCGTGAACTGGCTCTCCTCAGCATTAGCCAGCTCCCCAATAAACCTGAAAAACTCCAAGACCGCGATCTAAAGGATCTGTTGCAAGCGGCCGTGCGTACCCTGATGGCTGAGGTGCGAGAAACCCTAGAGATGGCCAGCGCAGAATTGCAACGGGGCAATGAGCGTTTGCTCAAAACGGAACTGTTGCGGGAGGAAATTCGGGCCAGCGATGCCCAGCGATCGGTGGCCATGGTGAAGGAGGCGATCGAGTTTACTCAGTCAGCAATCAATCGCTTGGGCATGGCTGTTGAACTGCCGGAAATGCTGCAAGCGGCGGGACAACTGAATGTGCAAGATTACGCTTTGGATTTGGTGACGAAGGTGGCTCGCTACCAGGCGGAGATTGACCAAACCTTGACGGACAGCATGGTGGATTGGCAATTAAGTCGATTGGCACGGATCGATCGGGACATTTTGCGCATGGCGATCGCGGAAATTTGTTATCTGAAAACGCCACCGCAAGTGGCGGTTAACGAAGCGGTGGAGCTGGCCAAGCGCTACAGTGAGGCCGACAGCTACCGATTCATTAACGGTGTGTTGCGCCGGGCGATCGACCAAATGAAGGCCACCCGGGCCTAGGGGCCGCGCTACCCTGTCTTTAACATTTTGTTTTCTGGCTCCTCTGCCTCCCTGTCACTGCTAAGGTCGCGATCGATGGTTTTTAACTGGTTCCAGCGTCAGTTTTCCCAAGAGAAGTTTTACGTTGAGTTTGACTCCGACAAGCCCACGGATGCACAGCCCACGGAAACAGCCCCGGAAACGACCCCCACGGCCCCAGAGGGGGAAGCGGAACCTGAACCTGAGTCTCAGCCTGAACCGGAACCGGAGCCGGTCGCGGTTGAGGAGCTGACGGTGGAGTTGACCCCGGAGCCGGAACCGGAGCCGATCGCTGCTTTGGAACCGGAGCCAGCACCGGAGCCGGAGTCGATCTCCCCAGCGCCAGAAGTAACCGAACCAGAATTACCAGAACCAACCGAGCCAGAATCAACACCGGAGCCGGAACCGATCGCCGCGCCGGTTGCTCCCGTGGCCGCTCCGGTGCTGGTGGCTGAAGCGCCGGAACCCGCCCCAGAGCCGGAACCAGTGATAACGGCTCCTTCCAATGCGGATGAGTTGTTGCAGTGGGCCAAGGCGGCTTACCAAAACCTTCAGCAACCACCAGTTGCCCCAGAGCCAGAACCGGAACCCGTTGAACCAACGGAGCCGATCGTGGCAGCTAGCCCCACTCTTCTGGAATCGGCTTCATTGCTGGAGCGGGCCGAGGCCGATCGCGCGGAACGGCTGGAACGAGTCAAGGCCGAGGCGATTGTGGAACCGGAACCGGAGCCGGAACCCTTGGCCGAAGCGGAACCGGCAGCCCTGCCACCGGGGGCAATTGTTTTTGATGAAAACTTCCTGTGGTCTGCGGAAATTTTGGCGGCCCAGGGTCGTCGCCCGGAAGATATTTCCGCCGAGGAAATTGAGTGGCTCACCCGTTTGCGCCAAGGGTTAGACAAAACCCGCCGCGGCCTGGTGAATCAACTGAAGTCCTTGGTTGGTCAGGGGCCGCTGAATGCGGATGCAGTTGAGGAAATCGAAGCCCTGCTGCTCCAGGCTGATGCGGGTGTGGAAGCCACGGATGCGATCATTGGCGCTTTGCAAGACAAGGTGCGCGAAGAAGCCCTGCCCCCCGAGGCGGCGATCGCCTATTTGAAACAGATTTTGCGGGATTTGCTCGATCGCCCCATCCGCGAGGCGGGCGAAGATACCTTGCCCCTGTTGGCTCCCGAAAAAGGCCGGCTGAATATTTGGCTGATTGTGGGGGTCAATGGCGCAGGCAAAACCACTACGATCGGGAAGTTGGCCCGCCTGGGCAGCAAGTCCGGTTACCGCTGCCTGATTGCAGCGGGGGACACCTTCCGGGCCGCCGCCGTGGAGCAGGTGAAAGTGTGGGGCGATCGGGCCGGTGTGGAAACGATCGCCAACCCCGGCAAAAACACCGACCCCGCCGCTGTGGTTTTCGATGCGATTACCGCCGCGACTGCCCGCGAAACGGAATTGCTGTTGGTGGACACCGCTGGCCGTCTGCAAAACAAAAAGAACCTGATGGATGAGCTGGCTAAAATTCGCCGGATCATCGACAAGCAGGCCCCCGGCGCGATCGTGGAGTCGTTGTTGGTTTTGGATGCCACCCAAGGACAAAACGGCCTCCAGCAAGCTAAGGTCTTTGCAGAAGCCGCTAAACTGAGCGGCGTAGTCCTCACGAAGCTTGACAGCACCGCCAAGGGAGGGATTGCCCTGGCGATCGCCCAACAGCTCAACTTACCCATTCGGTTCATTGGCGCGGGGGAAAGCATTGAAGCCCTGCGCCCCTTCTCTAGCTACGAATTTGTGGAGGCGCTGCTCAACGGTTAGGCAGTGGCAATCGGGGTACTGGGATTGGCCAACCAAACCCAACGCCCGATCGAACGGCCCTACTGGAAAGCCCTCCCTGAATTCTGTTGTTTTGTTGGCAGTCCAGTGATTTGGCGCTACCATAGCTAACTCAAAACTGGGCGCTCTGGCACGATCGCTCATCGATCCTTGAAATGTCCGCTGCCCCTGCCCCTCACACCTCATCGCAACCTCCTGACCCGGCTGATCTGTTAGCGGCGGGCGACAATACCCCTGTCTTTGCCCTGAAGGAACTGGTTGCCCGTCTCAACCGCGAACAATACAAAGTCCAAGACCTGCTCAGTTCCCTGGGGTTTGCCCTTCGGAGCTTCAAAAATTTGAATCAGTTCCTGGAGCTGATTCCCCTGATTGCCACCCGAGTGGCCGATGCGGACGGCGGGGCTTTGGTGCTGTTTCGGCCCAATGGGCAAGTGCGCCTAGAACAGTTGCACTGTCAGGAGTTAGGGGATCACCGCTGTCAGGTGCGGCCGATCCGGCGGGCCCTGGAGTTGGCCACGCGCAAGGTGACGGGGGTGCTGACGGCCAATGCTGCGAAGGATCACAAGGTGGAATTTGATCCCGGGGCGATCGCCCTGTTGGATCAAACCGTGGCCGATTCCTTGGGAACCGGTGTGCGGGTTTTTGGGGCATCCATTTTGGTGAATGAGGTGGAGCGAGGCCGGCTCTATGCCTTCTGTTGTGCGCCGGATTTTGCCTGGACTTCCAAGCGCCAGAAACTGGTGCGATTGGTGGCGGATCAAACGGCTGTGGCGATCGACAATGCCGACTTAACCGTTGAGCTGCGGAAAAAGGAACGGCTTGATCGGGAGTTGGAAATTGGGGCCGAAATTCAACTGCGGTTGCTGCCGCGCCAATATCCCAAAATCCAAGGTGTTGATTTGGCGGCCCGTTGCGAAACGGCCGATCGGGTGGGTGGCGACTATTACGACTTCATCCCCGTTTGTCGCAATGGTTCCCCCAGCCTGGGTCGCAACGCCCAAACGAAACTCGGCGGCACGGAAACCACCCCCTGGAGCATCGCGATCGGGGATGTGATGGGTAAAGGCGTGCCCGCTGGCCTGATCATGACCATGACCCGGGGCATGTTGCGGGCTGAGGTGTTGAACGGCCATTCCCCCGCACGAATTTTGCACCACCTGAATCGGGTGATGTATGCGGACTTGGAAAATTCCCACCGGTTCGTCACCCTGTTTTATTCGGAATATGACCCGAAAACGCGCATCCTGTCCTACAGCAACGCGGCCCATAACCCACCGCTGCTTTGGCAATCGCGATCGGATCAAATCGTGGCCTTAGACACCGAAGGCATGTTGATTGGCCTAGATGCCAACAGTGAATTCAACGATGCCCAAATTCAGCTTTATCCGGGCGACACGATCATGTTTTTCACCGATGGATTCACCGATGCGGCTGATCCCCGTGGCCAACGGTTTGAGGAAGATCGCCTGCGGGATGGGTTTTACTGGGCTTGCCACAACTACGACAACGCCCAAGGAATTCTGAATCACTTGTTCGATCGGGTGCAGGAGTTCATCGGCTCCGAAAATCGCAACTCCGACGACATGACCGGCATTGTTCTGCGCATCACCCAGGAACCACAATTACCGGATCTACCGCGATCGGCTGCCATGCAGTTAGCCTGAAGCTAGATCAGGAGCATTGGTTGGGAATTCATTCATTGTCTAACCTTTAATCCAATTGGCTCATCTAATCGGTTATTGATCATGCGTCATTCCATGGATTCTGAAACATCTTCCCAACCGCCCGTTAATTCCACTGGGCGACGGCGCTGGCTGCGGGTCGATCGACGATCGAGCTGGGTCAGCATCTTGCTTTGGGCTGTGATTGGCTGCTTAGGGGTGTGCCTGTTGGGCAGCTTGGCCCAAGGGGCGATGGCCGGCGGCCCCAGCCTGGCCCATCCCACGCTCTTGGCGGCTCAGTTTGAAACTCCCGATTTCATGGGTCAAATTCAGCGATTTTGGTCTCATTTTGTGCAAACGGGGCAAATTTGGGCCCTGTTGATCGGTCTCGTGTTGGGATACATCATTCGCCAAGCCACCACCTACGGCTAAGGAAGATGGTGCTTCGATGGTGGGCAGCAAGCTGGGGATTGTCGTCGCAATAAGCACATTTCCTGAACGTTGGCATGGGATACTGATTGCCGTTCCTGATTGCCATTTTTGACTGTCGTGAGCGGCGGTCGATCCTTTGCCCACCATGAGCAATTCCAGCCAAACCCAAACCTGGAGTCAACGTTTTGAAAGCGCGTTGCATCCGGCGATCGCCCGTTTTAATGCCAGTATCGGGTTTGATATTGAACTCATTGAATATGACTTGACCGGTTCCCAGGCCCATGCCCGGATGTTGGGTCACCAGGGGATTATTGCCCCCGAGGAAGCCGAGCAAATTGTGGCGGGTTTAGAGCAAATTCGCCAGGAATATCGTGCCGGTCAGTTCAACCCGGGTGTGGAAGCGGAGGATGTCCACTTTGCGGTGGAACGACGGCTCACGGAACTGATTGGCGATGCGGGCAAAAAGCTGCACACGGCTCGATCGCGCAATGATCAGGTGGGAACCGATACGCGCCTGTATTTGCGAAACCAAATTGACCAAATTCGCCAGCAATTGCTTGAGTTCCAAGGGGCCCTGCTGACTTTGGCGGAAACCTATGTGGAAACGCCGATTCCGGGCTATACCCATCTGCAACGGGCCCAACCGGTGAGCCTGGCCCATCACCTGCTGGCCTATGTGGAAATGATGGCTCGCGATTGGGAACGGTTGGGCGAAATTCGCCGCCGCACCAATCTTTGTCCCTTGGGCAGCGGGGCCCTGGCGGGCACAACGTTCCCGATCGACCGCCACTACACCGCCCAACTGCTGGGGTTCGATCGCCCCTACGCCAATAGCCTCGATGGGGTGAGCGATCGGGACTTTGCCGTGGAGTTCCTCTGCGCCGCCAGCCTGATTATGGTTCACCTGTCGCGCCTCTCGGAGGAAGTGATCCTCTGGTGTTCTGAGGAATTTGGGTTTGTGAAACTGGGCGACACCTGCTCCACCGGTTCCAGCATCATGCCCCAAAAGAAAAACCCTGACGTGCCGGAGTTGGTGCGCGGCAAAACCGGGCGCGTATTTGGCCATCTCCAGGCCCTGTTGGTGCTGATGAAGGGCTTGCCCCTGGCCTACAACAAAGACCTGCAAGAGGATAAAGAAGCGCTCTTTGACACGGTGAAGACGGTTCAAGGCTGCTTGGAAGCCATGACCATTCTGTTCTCCGAAGGATTGAGCTTCCGCACGGCCCGGCTGGAAGCGGCCGTCAGCGAAGATTTCTCGAATGCAACAGATGTGGCGGATTATTTGGCCGCCAAGGGCGTGCCTTTCCGGGAAGCCTATAACCTGGTGGGCAAGGTGGTGCGCACTTGCTTGGAGGCGGGCAAGCTGCTGAAGGATCTGACCCTTGAAGAATGGCAGGCGCTGCACCCGGCATTTGAGGCAGACATCTATGGGGCGATCGCGCCTCAGCAGGTGATTGCTGCCCGCAATAGCTTTGGGGGAACGGGGTTTGCGCAGGTGCGAGAGGCCTTAGCCGCCGCCCGCGATCGACATCAGACCGCGATCGCTGCTCAACAGGGCTAATCCACTCAACAGGGTTGATCAGGGGCTAGGGCAGGTACTTCTGCACCACAGTCCAACCCGTTCTCAAGACCCACAGCAAGGCCAAGCACAAAACCAAATTGGTGCGCCAATGGAGCGATCGGGCCCAAGGGCGCTCGATCGCAATCCGACTCGCACTCCAAGCTGACAAGCCCACCAACCCCACCACGGTCAACCCCGCCAACAGGTGGGGCGAGTGGCCCAAGCGGCCAAAATGCCCCAGCGTGCCGACAATTCCCACCCCCAGCAACAGCAACACCAACGCCACCAACCCAATGCCCAGGGTGATGTGCAACGGCCGCAGCCAGCTTGGAAGGGGTGTTGCCATAGCTAAGGCGCGATCGCTAGACCTTAAGCGATCGCGCCTCAACACCACTCCCGTCACACCCAGCAAGCTATAGGCCGTCAGCGTCAGGCCCATTGACCATGCGGCAATTCGCCACAGCCACAAAAAATCCGGCAGGTTCAAATCAATTCGCTCAAGTTGCTCAAAACTGAAATGACAAGATGAGATGGAGCACTCGATGAATTAACAATCAGTTAACAAAATGTCACAGCATTTCTTAACCATCGGAGATCCATAACAGCGCTTCCATCGAGCCTAACATCTACGCTGCCTGTCTTGCGCTGCTCATCTAGTGCCATGGCCTCAGAATTCAGCACCACCTTCAGCGTCGTATCCATCACACCCAGCCCGATCCGAGCTGTCCCCCCTGACCGCCTCATTACTCCTCTGGGCGGTCTTTGGACCAGCAACTAATGGGTCACTAGGCCCCAACCGAAACGGCCGGTTCCGGATCCGAACGGGTTTCGGTTTCCCGATTAACGGTTTCATTCGCACGATCGGGCGAGTCAATTAGGCTCTCCATGTCTTCCTCAAAAGACAATTCCGAGCAGGGAATTCGATCAGAAAGAATTGAGCTAGCCATCATGCCCGTGTGAATTTCCAGTTGGGCTTCTGGCAGCGCTTCAAAAACCAAGCGTTGTCCCGGAAAAACCACCCGTTCAAAATACCAATTCGCAATGTTCGTGATCCGAGCAACTTGAATCTTGCTCGTGGCATTGACGTAGCAGCAAAGAAGCTTTTGCCGATCGTCATTGGGAATGGGATCGATAATTTGTGCCATGGTTGCAGGGATAGGAGCCAAGGGTAGATCAAGGGAATAGAACGATTTTGTTACGCTAACACCCCCTTTGCCGACAAGCTGTAAACCCGATTACCAACGAGCAGCTTTTCAATTTTCAAATCTTTAAGAAAATCTAACGAATATCAATTTTTCAAATCAAGATCCTGACAAGACTCGACCAAGGCTCGATTAAGGATCAACCAAATCTCAACTAAAATGGGTCTCAACTGAGCTAAAAGTGGCGGCTCAATTGCAATCTCCCACAACCCAAGCTCTATTGGTTACAGGCTTTGAAAAGGGCCTAATTTTCTAAAAAATTTAAATGAAACCTCCCTCAAACTTCCTTGAATTTCCTGTGAAGTTCTCTGCAAGTTTTATGAATTTGATCAACGCTTACCAATCGATTCAATTGCCAGTTGACCTATTCTTTCATGCTAGCTCAAGGCTCCTGAAATCGTGGGAGCTTGACGATTCAAGATGTGGAATCGTCACCATTTGCTAACGGACAAGGCCCACCCGCTACGATCTGGAGACCCCAGGGATGACTCTTGCGGGCCCAATTTTTGAAGAAAATTAGCCTGAAAGGGTGGCTCGGGTGAAATCCGGCCAAGGTCTGATGTTATCGTTAACTTATATGAACAAGCCTTAATGATCCGTTGCGACAGTTAGGGAAGTGGATGATGGCCGATCGCATTTTGTACGTCCGACTGCCCTGTAACCCCATCTTCCCGATCGGGGTGGTTTATCTCGCTGACCACGTACACAAGCAGTTCCCCGCGATCGAGCAGCGGCTCTTTGACCTGGGAACCGTGCCGCCCTTGGACTTCAAAGCGGCCCTTGATGCGGAAATCGATGCCTTTCGGCCCACCCTGCTGGTTTTTTCCTGGCGCGACATTCAGATCTATGCACCCGTGGGCGGCCGTGGTGGCAATCCGCTGCAAAATGCCTTCGAGTTTTATTACGCCAAAAATCCCCTGATCAAGTTTCGGGGAGCCTTGGGCGGTTTGCGGGTCACCAGCGCTTACTATGCGGAACTCTGGCGCAATCAGGGCCTCATTCGGCGGGGACTGCGCCGGGCCCGACGCTACCATTCCAGCGCCCGGGCGGTGGTGGGCGGCGGGGCCGTCAGTGTGTTCTATGAACAATTGCAGCGATCGCTTCCCAAGGGCACGATCGTCTCCGTTGGGGAAGGGGAAACCCTGCTGGAAAAACTGCTGCGAGGCGAGTCCTTAGACCAGGAACGTTGTTATATTGCTGGGGAAACGAAGCCCCGGGCGGGGCTGGTGCATGAACCACCCGCGCCCTTGGAAAAAACCGCCTGTAACTACGCCTACATTCAAACGATCTGGCCAGCCTTTAGCTACTATTTCCGCGATCGGGACTTTTATATCGGCGTGCAAACCAAGCGCGGTTGCCCCCATAACTGCTGCTATTGCGTCTATACCGTCATTGAGGGTAAGCAAGTTCGGATTAACCCAGCCGTTGAAGTGGTTGCAGAAATGCAACAGCTTTATCAATTGGGTGTTCGCAACTTTTGGTTCACCGATGCCCAATTTATCCCGGCTCGGCGCTTCATTGAAGATGCCAAAGAACTGCTCAGAAAAGTCCTGGCGGCTGGCATGACGGATATTCATTGGGCTGCCTATATCCGCGCCGACAACCTCGATCCAGAACTCTGTGATCTGATGGTGAAAACGGGCATGAACTACTTTGAAATTGGGATTACGAGCGGATCCCAAGAACTGGTTCGCAAAATGCGCATGGGCTATAACTTGCGCACGGTTCTGCAAAATTGTCGTGACCTAAAAGCGGCTGGTTTTGAGGATGTGGTTTCGGTTAATTACTCCTTCAATGTGATTGATGAGACCCATGAAACCATTCGCCAAACCATTGCCTATCATCGGGCCCTGGAGGAAATTTTTGGGGCTGACAAGGTGGAGCCGGCAATTTTCTTCATTGGCTTGCAACCCCATACTCACTTGGAAGAATATGCCCTCAAGAAGGAAATTCTGAAACCCGGGTATGACCCCATGAGCCTGATGCCTTGGACGGCGCGGAAGCTGCTCTGGAATCCGGAACCGTTGGGGTCGTTTTTTGGGGAAGTGTGCCTGGAAGCCTGGCGCAGCAACAGCAATGACTTCGGCCGGGAAGTGATGCGAATTTTGGAGCGTCGGTTGGGCCGCAGCTCTTTGGAGGCGGCTCTTTCAGCCCCGATCGCCCCAAAAACCCAGAGCCGCGAGCTGATCAAAACGCCCTAGAGACGTTTGAGCGGTTGCTTTTTCACTTCACCCCCCCGAGCCATGGAGCCTTTACCCCCCGAGCCGATCGCCCTGCGTCCTTTGGCCCCCTATGAGGATCGGTTGCTGTCGGCGTTGGCCTTTTTCCGAACCCAGCGTAGCCGCAACAATCAGGCGCATCACTGCCTGTCGATGTATTTGCGGCAGTCGGAAGGGCGAATTATGGCCGAAGTGGGGTTCTATGCCCGGGCGATCGGCCAAGATCCTTGGGCCTTGCTGGAACTGATTTACACCAATCCCGATCGGGCAGAGTCCCTGATTGGGGAGTGGTCTGGGTCTCAAATTTCTCAGGTTTTTGAGCCTGAGTTGCCAACCCAATCGGAACCAGAAATCGGGTCACCGGAAATCGGGCGATCGGGAATCGAACCCGAGACCGCACCATAATTGCACCATCACGATCACCGTTGAAGCGGTTAAGGAGGCGATCGAAACTGACAGCGATCGCCCATGAACAGGGTTAAGCTGTGCTTCGGTTTAATTGGCAGTTGGCTGGGGCTTTCTGGGCGATCGTTCCGAGTTTTCCTTAGGGGTCACCGCCGAATCAAAGGAATCATTGGTGAAGTAAACATGGCCCAAGGGGCGGCCTTGATAGGATCGTTTGGTGAATCGCCATCCGGAAAAAAGTTGCAGCTTCAAAAATCCAGAAGTGAATCCTCGGGTGCTGGCAATGTCCATCACCGGGCCACCATTTGTACCGAAAGGCACGCCTTGCAACACCACTGAATTAAATCGACGGCTGAGACGGAGGGAATATTGCAGCCCTAAATCACGTTTGGCTACTCGAACAGAGAAGCCATTGCTATCAATACTGCGTCCACAAATGCCCGTGAAATTGAAGTTAACCAGCAATGGATCAACCACTACGGGGTAGTTGCCACTTTCGGCCCAGCAAAGCCGCTGATTAGACACTTGCTCCAACACCAAAAGCTTAAAAGAATCCGTGCCGAGGGGCTGTGCAATCGCAATGAAGCGTGATTGGTCAACTTCCTGTTGATCAAACGTGGCGGATTTAGGCGTGGCTGGGGTGGGTATTGCGGCCCATGATCCCATTGCTCCCATTGTTCCCAAACCAAGACCCAAAGCCAGTGAGAGGATCCCTAGCCCAGGGTTGCTAAGGGAGTAGTTCCGAGAAGTTGGAGCCATAGGATTGTCCTTGGATTGACCAATCATCAACGACCAGTACAAACAGTCATTAAGCAGAGTAGGGTTAGCCGGAATGCGCAGCGGGCGATCGGGAAAAGTGCAAACAAACGCTTAGAGATGGTCTTGGAGAATGCTGAAGAAGCTGGTGCCGATTGAATTAGTTCCGAGGGATGGCGATCAATGGCTCAAGAACGGCTAAATCAGGGGCAGTTCAACGGGCGATCGAGAAGTTACAGAGAAGGATAGGGACTATCTAAAAAGTTCCTATCCTTACTGCAATCCACATCAAAAATCGAGAGCTTCAAGACAGTAATGCTAAGCGCCAGTTGCGTAGCAGATCAATCGTGCCATTCACCCGAAATTTGGCAAATAATGCCATGGTCAGGTCAACCATATGTACTGATTTAGAGACAACCTTTGT
>MKGP02000067.1 GCA_001913845.2 Limnothrix sp. CACIAM 69d
TGGGGGATGAGGGCTTCTAGCTGATTCGTGCAGGAGGTCTATTGATTGATCACGCAAACTGCGGCTTTGCAAACCTCCTCGGAGCCAAAAAATTTGGTTCTCTGAGCACAATTGGGATATCAGTTGGGATGAAAATTGACAGAAATTCTCTATAGGAATCTGGATTCATAAACGAATCCCAGGGCTGCTTTGGGTAATTTTTCAATTATTTTGAAGCTGAAAATTGCGATCACAATCCTCTAAAAAATATTCAACAAGCTGACTGATGTTGTCCTGAAATCTAGATTGTTTTAATCCAATCCTTTTGGAAAGACTTGATAGAATTAGGGCATGTATCGTCGGTGGCGAGTAACTCCCATGATGAATCTTGGCGAACTTCGTCTGAGATCGCGCATTATCGGTTTGGCTCAAGAACCTGCGGCTAAGGTGGCCTTGGCCGGTGTGGCAACGGTGGTGGTTGCCCCGATTATTTTGCCTCTGTTGAAACCAGCGCTCAAGGCAGGGTTGAAAACCGGGGTTGTGTTGTTTGAAAAGACAAAAGCGGCGATCGCGGAAACCGGCGAAATGATCGCGGATATTGCGGCGGAGGCCCGTGCTGAAGCCCTCGCGGAGGCCCGGGTGCCGTTGGGTTTAACGGCCAGTGCGCCCGGCTCGGAGGTGACCCCGGCGTTGAACGCAACTTCGCCGGAAGAAGAACACCGACTGGTCTAATGGGAAGGGTGAGCGATCGGGCTGGATGCGCCAGCCGATCCACTCACTGCCCAGTCCCATCCCGATGTCATCAACCAATGAGCGCCCAAAAATAAACACCCAGAAGCAAACGCCTTGGTGTTCCTGCCGAGTCCGATCGAGCGGTTAACGCTCTCCTAAGCGGCGTTGTTGGTTTGTGCTGTGCCCTGAACTGAATCTTGCTGAGAAGCCCCAATTGCCATTGCGCGGTTGGGGCGTTGGTTTTGGGCTGCGGGAGCCAGGCGCAAGGTGGGAGCGGGGGCCGTTTGTTGGGCTTGGGTAATCCAATCGCTCAGGGAGATCGGGCGTTGGCGCTGGTGCAAGGATTGCAGGAGCGATCGCACCACCACGGGCCCCACCAGGACGGCCCCCAACCCCAGCAAGGCAGTCAAGTCCTGTTGACAGCCATCCTCGATCATTTCCTTGATGTGAAAGGTGACAACGGATTTATCCAGATGAATCCAAGCCATGGGTCTGAAGGGGGTGAGGGGTTTGCAAATCGAGGCAGTGAAAACAGGTTGAACGGCGGGGTGAACAGGGGCGAGCGGTGGGCAGCCAGGGAAGGCTAGCGATCGCGGGGCCGCTCAAAAAAGTGGTGCTGAATCAGGGGGCGCAAACTGTTGAGGCCGGCGGCGATCGCGGAGCCGTTGTGGATGGCGGTGGCGATCGGGGGGCTGAGGCCGCGAGTAGTGGCCAAGCCGAGGGCAATCAGGTTTGGTAGCACCACCAAAGCCGTGTTTTGTTCAATCAACCCTTGGGTTTGGCGGGCGATGGTTAACACCTCCAGCAGATCCAGCAAATGGTTATTCATCAACACCACATCGGCGGTTTCGCGGGCAATTTCCGACCCCTGCTCAAAGGAAATGGACACATCCGCATAGGCCAGGGCCACGGAATCGTTGAGGCCATCGCCCACAAAGGCCACGGTGCGCCCCGATCGCCGCAGGTCGCGAATGATCGTGGCTTTGCGATCGGGAAAGGCTTCCGCATAGACCCGATCAGTGGGAATTTCCAGGGCCCGAGCCACCTGGGCCGCGCGGGCAGGCGTGTCACCGGTCAGCAACCGCACATCCAACCCCAATTCCGTTTGCAGGGTTTGCACGAGGGCGGCGCTTTCGGGCCGCAGGGGGTCGGTGTAGCGCAGTTCGCCCATGAACCGGCCGTCCACGGCCACATAGATCGAAGGCTGGGCGATCGAGGGTTGGCTGCTGGCCTGTTGATCCAGGGTGGTCAGCCATTCGCCCAAACCCGTCACACCCTGCTGAATTAAAAATCGCGCACTGCCCACCAGCACATTGCCCGCCGCCAGTTGGGCCCGCACCCCCAAGCCCACTTCGTAGTTCCATTCGCCCCGATCGCTCAGGGTCAGGCCCCGATCGGCCGCTGCCCGCACGATCGCCTCGGCCACCGGATGGGTGAGCCGTTGCTCTGCCGAAGCGGCCAGTTGCAGGAGCTGATCGGGGGTGATGTCCGGCTGGGCGGGCAACACTTGCTCTAAAACGATGTCACCCTGGGTGAGGGTGCCCGTTTTGTCGAACACCACCGTATCGATCGCCGCCAACTGTTCCAGGGTTCGTCCACTGCGCACCAACACGCCGTGACGGGTAGTGTGGTTCAAGGCTCCCAGAAACGCCGTGGGAATCGATAGCCGAATGCCGGTCACAAAGTCCAGGGTCAAAATCGCCGCCGCCCGGGCCGGATCGCGGGTGGCAATCAGCACCACCAGGGCCAAAATCAGGGCCGGGCCGATCGCCCTGTCCGCCAGCCGTTCGGCATAGTTGGCCATCCGGGTGTCATAGACCGGGGCCTGTTCCAACAGGGCCAAGCTGGCGGCGGCGCGGGTTTGGTTGCCCACCCGTTCGGCTCGCAGGTAAATTTGCCCCGATCGCACCAAGGTTGAAGCATGAACCCAACGGCCGGCACTGGCGGCCACCGGCAAGGGTTCCCCGGTCAGGCTTTTTTCATCGATCGTGGCTTCACCGGACAGCACCGGCCCATCGGCGGGAATTTGCTCACCGGGATAGACCACCACCAAATCGCCCACCTGGAGCTGGTCACTGGGAATTCGTTGGGGCGGCCCGTCGTTCATTTTCACCCAAGCAAACCGCCCGATCGCGTCGGACAGATTAGCCGTTCGCAGGGCCGTGGCCCGAGCGGTGCGATCGCGAATCGCATCCCCCAAGGCGTGCAGGGTCAAAACCATGGACGGCACCACCACGGAGCCACCGCTGCTGCTGAGGCCGATCGCCAACAGATCCATACAGTCAATGTTCAAGCGGCGATCGACCGTCACACTTTGCCAAGCCCGCTGGGCCACGGGCCAAACGGCCCGCAACAGGGCCACCGTCGCCAACACCCGCAACGGCAACAGGGGCCGCCACCGGGCCAACCCCGCCAAGGCCAAGGCCGTTAGGGTTTGGGGCAAGGAGGCTTCTTCCTCGTCCTCGTCCTCGTCCTCGTCTTCCGCCGTTTCCGCCGGGGCCCCGACCGTGGCAGGAGCTGGCAGGTCTGGGGCCGGTTGCAACAGCAGGGCCCGATCGGGCCAAGCCAGGGCCAACCAGTCATCCAAGCGCGATCGCAGGCCGGCCATCGGCAACTGGCGATCGTGATACACAATCGTCACCGAAGCGGCCGCCCGCACCACCCGCACCGCCGCCACGTCCGATCGCGCCGCCAAGGCCGTTTCCAACCGTTCCACCGCCAGGGCCGAAGACCGCGCCGGCCACCAACGCACCCGCACCCGGCCTGGCTGCCAATGGATCAATTCCCAATGGGTCCAGGCCGCCGGTCGTTCCCAGCGCCAGGTGCGATCGTCCGTCACGGTCTGCCCCATGTTTGCCATTGCCATGCCCTTTTCGCTGAAATCCTGATGGTGGCTAATCCTGGTTAGCGCGATTCAACACCTGCAACAATCGCAACCCCAACTCCAAATCCGAGAGGCCCGTGGAGTCGTATTGAATCGCCAAGGAAGCCGCCGCCTGATTAATCCGCGTGCCCAACACGATCGACTCATCCTTCAGCAGGGTTTCCAGCCGCTTGCCATAGGCGCGATCGGTGCGGAGGCGATCAATCCGCAACCGAATCCGCCCCGGCACGGAATGGATGATCGTGCAATCTTCGCAACCTAAACCAATGCCCAAATTACTGCCCAGCTCAGTGAGAGAAATGGGACTCGTTTGGGCGGAGGCTGCGGATTGGTTGCTGGGGGCCGACGTTGTGGCCACCGTGGCCAAAGCCGCCCCCGCAGTCACCATTGCCAACGTGCCCGCCGAGCTATTGGCCTGCTGTTTGAAGTACAGAATGATTTGGCGCACCACCGCCGCGATCGCCAGGTTGGTCAACAGGGCCCGTGAACCGCGCAGTTGAAACCGGGTTGTGACAAACAAGCCCGCCAGCACCGGCAAAATCGTCGTAATTTCCCCGTATTCCTGCAACCATTGCCCCAATTGGGCAGACAGGGTGAGGTTGCTTAATGCAGAGTCAGGGCCCGGCTCGATCGCACCGGATGGGGTGGATTGCGCCAACGCGCCCGTTGCTGTTTCGGCCAGATCAGAATCAGAGTTCACAGGTTGGGATTGAGGAGAGGCAGAGGAAGCATTGATCGCCAGTCGATCGGACTCGGGAGGCTGCTCCTGGAAGGCTGGGGCGATTGGAGAGACCTCAGCGGCCGAGTCCAACCCTGAATTAGCCAACGGTTGCGGCTCAGGGGTTGTGGATGGCTCGCGATCGGGGTTTGAGGAATGACTCATGGCTTTAGTTCCCCATAACAAGGATGGGGGGCACAAACAATCCCAGCCAGTGGCCCACGACCCGGCGGGACAAGCCCCCAGGAGCGCGGTGGCTTCAAGGATCTTAGGGGAAAAGCTTTTGGAGGAACAGAATTGTCCCAACTCATTAGCAGTGTAAGTGCAATAGACGGATATTTTCAATAAAATTGCTGATTTTTCTTAATAGAGTGGCATTACTCCCGGGAGGCTAATGGCCAAAATGACAGAATTTAACCCTCCATGGTTTGTTGGCAACGGGCGAAAGTTTCACTATTTTTCATACCCACCTAATCGCTGTAATTATTGAAAATTCTGAATTTTTTGAACTTAACGGTCTCGGTTTGCACTTTTTAGATCGGCCCGGCCGCTTCCCAAATTTCAGCATAGATCAGGGCAGATCGGCCCACCCCAGCACCAGTTCTCTAGACTCTAAATCGCTCAAGAACTACAATCAGGATTATTGAGAAAGTCTTGCAGATTTCTAGTAAACTATCCTGCCACTCCTAAAATGAGAGCGACCGTCTCAGAATGCTCTCAGTCCGGGGCTGGCGTTGGCATTGGCTGCTTGCAGGTGTTTGAGCACTTGGGTTTGAGCACTTTGGGATAGCGTCTTGAAATAGCGTCTTCAAATTACGTTGCCCGGCAAGATTGCCAGGGAGAGTTGGGTCATGGATTGTCATCAGTGCCATCAAAACAACGGGAGTTGTGGGTCTAAGCGATCGCTGCGGTGGTTGCCCTTTGGCGAAAACTTCAACCGGCTCCCGATCGAACCGAGCGGGCCGCAAATTGCCCTGGTGGGAATGCCGAATGTGGGCAAATCCGTCCTATTCCATGCCCTGACTGGCACTTACGTCACGGTGTCTAACTATCCCGGCACAACGGTGGAAGTGACACGCGGGGCCATGACTCTGGACGATCGCGCCGTCAGTGTGATTGATACGCCGGGAATGTATTCCCTGTTGCCAATTAGCGAAGAAGAACGGGTGGCCCGAGATTTGCTGATGTCGGAACCCTTTGGGGCGATCGTCCATGTGCTGGATGCCAAGAATTTAGGGCGGATGTTGGCGCTAACGGTGCAGTTGCTTGAAGCAGAGCTGCCCGTGATTGTGGCGGTGAACATGATGGACGAAGCCCAGCGTTGGGGCCTGACCATCGATCGGGAAGCCCTAATCGAAAAGTTGGGCGTGCCGGTGGTGCTGATGGCGGCGGCCCGCAATTGGGGCGTGGATCAATTGCGAGAAACCCTGGCCGATCGCCTAGCCAGCACCCCAGCCCCAGTCTTGGCTGCGGTGGGCTAGGACATGCCCTCGCTGAACGATTGCTGAACTATCAAGGCCGCCCAGGAGCAGGCCAATAGAAAACAGAAATGAGTCTAACAATCCAATATTTAGAGCCGATCGAAGTGGCGATCGCCCAAATTGAAACTTGGTGGCGATCGGGCTGGGGCCAAGACTTTGCCGATCGCCATTTGTCATCCCGCAGCTTTGCCCTGTTGTTACTGCAAAAAGACCCCAATTTGTGGGAGCAATTACCGGGCGATCGACAACAGGATCTAGAGCAATTAATCGCCACGACCCAAGCCCAACTCAACCGACCAATTTCGCTGGAAATTGCCCAAGCACGCCAAGGATTTGCCCAGGCGATCGAACAAAACACCTTAGCGGAACCGAACCCCAGCCAGCGCCGTTGGGGCGAGCGGATCCACAAGCTAACGGTGAACCCCATTTCGGGTTTCCCCATTTTGGTGTTGGTGCTCTATTGGGGGGTTTATAAATTCGTTGGGGAATTCGGAGCCGGGGAACTGGTCGATCGAATCGAAACCTTCTTTGAGGGACAAATTAACCCCGTTGTAAACCATGTCACGGAGCAAGTGATTCCTTGGCCCGCTTTGCAGGATCTCTTTGCCCATGACTACGGGATTATTACCCTCGGAATTCGCTACGCTACGGCGATTGTGCTGCCGGTGGTGGCGACCTATTTTCTAATGTTTTCCCTGTTAGAAGATAGCGGCTATTTGCCTCGGTTGTCCCTGATGCTCGATCGACTGTTTAAGGCGATCGGCCTCTCGGGCCGAGCCGTGATCCCGATCGTGTTGGGGCTGGGATGCGACACCATGGCCACGATCGTTACCCGCACCCTGGAAACCAAGCGGGAACGACTGATCGCCACCTTTTTATTGTCCTTGGCCATTCCCTGTGCAGCTCAATGGGGCGTGATTTTGGGACTCCTGGCCCAGCGCCCAGCGGCCTTGGTCACCTGGGCTGGATTGATCGTGGGCATTTTCCTGCTGGCCGGCTTTTTAATTGATAAATTTCTGCCCGGTTCTGCGGCTCAGTTTTATATTGAACTGCCCCCTCTACGCTTGCCCAAAATCCGCAATGTGATCACCAAAACTTGGGTGCGGATGAAGTGGTATTTCTGGGAAGTATTGCCGCTGTTCATTTGGGCTTCGGCCATTATTTGGGTAGGTCGCTTAACGGGGATTTTTGATTGGCTGATTAGCGGCATTGAACCGATCGCCCTAGGTTTGGGTTTGCCCAAAGAAACCGCCCCCATTTTGCTCTATGGCTTCTTTCGGCGGGATTATGGCGCTGCGGGCTTGTTTGATTTGCAGCAGGGCGGCCAGCTCACGGGCGATCAACTGCTGATTTCGGCGGTGGTTCTGACGCTGTTTTTGCCTTGCATTGCCCAGTTGCAGATGATCATCAAGGAGCGGGGTGTCAAAACTGCTCTGTTGATGGTGTCATTTATTTTCCCCTTCGCGTTGGCGGTTGGCTATGTTTTGAATTGGGGGCTAAATCTGTTTCATATTGCGCTCTAGGACAGTAATGTTTGAACGCTGGGTGTAGGGGTTATGATCCAATCCCCGAGGCTTGCATCCTGCCATTATCAAGATCTCGGGGGGCAAGGGGCTTAGGGCCTGTCGTCGTTTAGAGCGAAGCCCTAGATCTGCCGTTAGCGGCTCGTGGGGAGCAAGGGGCTTAAGCCCCTTGTCTAGGACGATTAGGCTATAGAAAATCAACCCTTTTAACTCTGAGCAATTGTATTCGTCCTAACCTGTTTTTTACCTCTGGAGACTGATTGCCATGAATGCGTTGTCCACGATTCGATCGAGCGATCCCCATTGGATTGCCCATTTGGAAACCCAGGATGATGCCATGCTCCGCAAACTCACGGCGCTGGGCATTTTGCCGGGAAATCAAATTGCGATCGAGCAGCGGTTTCCGTCCTATATCGTCAGCATTGGTCGCACCCGGGCCGCCCTCGATCGGGAAACGGTGCAATGCATTTTTGTGACTCGGGAACAACATCCAACCACCGCTTAACCCCTGCTGAACCCTAGCAACCTCGTGGCCCTTCCATTCGCCTCATCGGTTGGTGTTGCCATCTAGATCACAAGCACGCCGGTTTGTTAAGATTGCCCGGCTGCACTCAGACAAGCCGATCGGGGCGGGGAGCAACCAAGCCATATGGGGCCGATTTTGATCACGGGGGCGAGCGGCTGTGTGGGCCACTATCTGGTTGATCGCCTGTTGCAATTGACCGATCGCCCCCTGTGGTTGTTGGTGCGCAGTCCCGACAAGTTGCAATTTGATTGGCAAAATCACCCGCAAATTGAGGTGCTGGCGGGCGATTTGCGCGAGCTTGATCGCTTTGTCGATCGCCTGAAACAGGTGCAAACGGCAATCCTGGCGGCCACCTGCTGGGGCGGGCCCGAAACCTTTGCGGTGAACGTGGGTCAAAACCAAGCGCTGATGGATGGGCTGGATCCCGATCGCTGCGATCAGATTTTGTATTTCTCCACGGCCAGCGTTTTGGGGCGGAATGGGCATTTGCTTTCGGAAGCCCTGCAACTCGGCACAGACTACATTCGCAGCAAGGCGGAATGCACCCAGCAGTTAACCGATCGCCCGCTGGCCGATCGAATCACCGCCGTTTATCCGACGATCGTGCTCGGGGGCGATCGCGATAAACCCTACTCAGAACCCACCAAAGGCCTACCGGAAGCCCTGCGCTACATCAGCTTAATCCGGCGGCTACAGGTGGACGGTAGTTTTCACTTTGTCCATGCGGCGGATATTGCCCGGGTGGTGGCCCACTTGGCCCTCAACCCACCAACGGAACCGGGGCCGCGCCACTTTGTGTTGGGTCAGCCGGCCCTGACTGCCAATGAACTGGTGGATATTGCTTCCACGGTGCTGAAGGGGCGACCGGCAAGGCTGAAAATTCCCCTGTCGGTGGGCTTGGCCGATCGGCTAATTGACTGGTTCAACATCCAGATGGGCCCCTGGGATCGGTTCTGCATGGCCTACCGGCACTTTACCTATGACCAAGTTTGGTCGCCGGCCAGCTTTGGCCTGGAAACGGCCTATCCCACCCTGGCGGACATTTTGCGCCAGTACGGCCGGCCAGGAATCAGCGGAGCCAAGCGGTAATTGGCATCCCGTTTCGCCATCGGATTAAATCAAGGCATGGAGTTGAAATATCGCGGTCTGGCCTATCAACGCCCAGCCCCCAGCATTGCCCAGGACAGCCCTGATCGCCCATCGATGTTCCTATCCAGGGTCAGCGATTCCGTGACGATCAGCCCATATCTTGGCAAATACCGAGGCTGTGAGTTTGTGCTGCAAGCGGGGCGATCAATGCTGGCGGCAGGGTTGGCGGCTTGGCCCTGGCCCCGATCGGTGGTGTTGAAATATCGCGGATTGGCCTACGGGCCCGGCTACGATCGCCCCTTGCCGCCGGACACAACGCCCGCCAGCGCCCAGCCCAACGCCACCCACAGCGCCAATCGCGCCGTCGATCGCCTGGCCAAAACCCTTAGCCGCGATCGGCAAGCAACTCCCGCGCGTCCTTTGCCGGCCGACCCTTGGCCCCAAGGGCAAGCGCCTCCCAGCCGATCGACCCTCTATCCCGGTCAGCGGGGCGATCGCGTGGCCATTCTGCAAACCGCCCTCCAACGCCAGGGCCTGTTGCGCGCACCCTATCAACCGGGTTATTACGGCCCCTTGACCGATCGAGCCGTTCGCAAATTGCAGCGGGCCTGGGGCGTGCCGATCACCGGCATTGCCGATGCCAGGGTTTGGCGTTGGGTGGAAGGCAACCCCCAACGGCCCAGCCCACCTCCCAGACCCACCGTTGCGCCCATCCGGCCCGATCGGCCCCTGCAAACGGGCGATCGGGGGCCTTGGGTGGCCGAACTGCAAGCCCGGCTCCGCTGCCGAGGCTACTTTGACCACCGCATCACAGGTCACTTTGACGCAACCACCGCCACTGCCCTGCATCAGTTCCAGGGCGATCGGGGTTTGGCCCCCACCGGCCAGGCCGATGCAACCACCTGGGCCGCTCTAGCCCAGCGCAACCCAGCCACGAACGCCACCGCGCGATCGATAGCCCTGCACCCACAACCGCTAGGCTAGGATTCAGGATTTCCAACCGACTCGATCAGCCCCTGGAGCTTGTTGCCATCCTGCTTTTTCCGTTCCTCCTTCCTTTTTTTCAGTCCCATGTCTGCTCAATTGTTGTTAGTTGATGATGAACCCAGTCTCCGGGAAGCGGTGCAAGCCTACCTAGAAGACAGTGGTTTCACGGTGCGCGTTGCCCGCGATGCCACCGAAGGATGGGAAATGGTGCAGCAATTTGCCCCGGATCTCGTCATTTCCGATGTGATGATGCCCAAGGTAGATGGCTATCAGTTTTTGCAGCAGTTGCGGGATGATGCCCGGTTTCGATCGATTCCCGTGGTTTTCTTGACCGCCAAGGGGATGACGGGCGATCGCATCCAAGGCTATAGCGCCGGTTGCGATGCCTATTTATCCAAACCCTTTGACCCCGATGAACTGGTGGCGATCGTCGAAAACCTGCTGCGCCGACGGGACGAAGTGACCGCCCCGACCGGCGATGGTGAGCATGACATTGCTGATTTGGCTCGGCAAATTGCGGAAATCAAAGCCATCTTGACCCAACGCGGCGGCATCACCCCCACTCCGCCCCCGATCGCCGTGGATTTGACCCCTCGGGAACAAAGCGTTTTGAACTTGGTAGCCGAGGGGCTAATGAACAAGGAAATTGCCCGCCGGTTAGATACCAGCGTGCGCAATGTGGAAAAGTACGTCAGCCGCCTATTCAGCAAAACCGGCACTAACAGCCGCACCGAATTAGTCCGCTTTGCCCTGGAGCATGGTCTCACCAAAAACTAAATTTGAGCACCGGTTGCCTATGCATGGGGGAACCACCCAAACCACGCATCTGGTGCTCAACAATTCCTCAAATTCCCAGCAACCCAGCCGTCAAGCAGGCTCAGATTCAACGTCTAGCTGAGTGGGCAAGCGAATTTCAAACTCAGTACCTTGCCCCACTTGAGACTCCACCGTCAAAGTGCCCAGGTGCTTTTCGGTCACAATTTGATGGGCGATCGCCAGTCCCAAACCCGTTCCTTTGCCAATTTGCTTCGTCGTAAACAAATGCTCAAAAATTCGGGGCTTAATTTTCTCCGGAATTCCCTTACCGTTATCACCAATCTTGATAGACAAAAACTCGCCATCAACCCGAGTCTGAATTGTAATTTTCAGTACATCTGGTAGCGAATTAGCCTCTTGCCAATCACTGACCATTTCATCCAGCGCGTCAATGGCATTCGCTAAAATATTCATAAAAACTTGATTTAACTGATCTGGAAAACACAAAATATCTGGGATTTCGCCATAATTTGTCACCACTTCGATGACCGGACGGCCTTTCTTATAAATTAGTCGATGGCGCAAAATCATCAATGTGCTATCAATACCATCATGCACATTGAAAAGCTGTGGGCGATCGCTTCCCATTCTAGAAAAAGTTCGCAGACTACGACTAATTGTCGTAATTCTTTCACCACTGCCTTTAATCGAATTCAGCAACTTTGGCAAATCTTCCTGTAAATAATCCAAATCGATTTGAGCCAGCAATTTCGATAGCTCAAGACTCGGTTCCTTCAGCTCCTGTTGATAGCCTCTAATCACTTTGAATAAATCATTTAGCGCATCTTCTGCCAACTGAATATTTCCGAGAATGCAGCCCACAGGATTATTGATTTCATGGGCCACACCAGCAATGAGGCTTCCCAGTGCAGACATTTTCTCACTCTGCACAAGCTGCATCTGCGAGGCTCGTAGCTCAGTGGTCGCGTTTTCAACTTCTTGGGCTAACTTTTCTGTTAAATGATAAAGCCTTAAATGGGTTCTAATTCGAGCCAGTACTTCTTTGGTATGAAACGGTTTTGTAATATAGTCAACGGCTCCAACTTCCAGCCCGCGCATTTTGCTTTTAATATCCGTGAGCGCGGTCATAAAAATAACCGGCACTTGAGCAGTTTCAGGATTTTCTTTTAACCGCAGACAGGTTTCAAATCCATCCAGTCCCGGCATCATGACATCTAACAGAATCAGGCTGGGCAAACACCTGGCCACTTGCTGCAAAGCACGTTCACCACTCGTTGCGATCGCCACCTCAAATCCTGAATTACTCAAGGTCAAAGACAACACATCTAAATTAGTAGGGGTGTCATCAACAATCAGCACAAGATCCGTCATAGTTAGCATCAGGCAACCCAGCCAGTCAACAGTGATCTTTCAATCAAAAATAATTAATCAAAGCGTTAATTTACACCTAATTTACAATTTATATTTCTCTAATTGAGCTTCAATTTGATCAAACTCACATTTAGTCATGTATAATTTTTGACATTGAACGTTATCTTTGATACATCAAATGTCAATGCATGGATTTTTGGCTCATTGATCATAGCTTCAATTCCTCGAAGCTTTTGATCAATTAACGGATTGTTACTCATCAATGATATTTTGAGGCTTTCAAAGCCTTGATTTAAAATTCTCACTAATCCCTGTGAGCAGTAGCGATCGGGGGATCAATCCCGGGCATTAACAATCGCATTCTGAATCATTTCTTCAAGCTCTTCTAATTTAAACCGCTCAGCTAAATGCAGCACATCTCGCGCAAAAGGCTCATAGGAACCGGAATTCAGGTGCTCATCTTGGGTTGTGGCAGATTTTTGCAGCAGTGATTCCACCGCCGTGACCAACTTTTGAAGACGGCCAACCTGCACCAAATACAACCAGGATTGTAGTTCCGTGAGGGGGGGCGCGATTCGGTCTTGTGGGTTATCGAATGAAGCAGGCTGCACCGAGTCTTGCTTTTCCAGTTGCCAAATCACATCCAAATGTTGAGCCAGAAGACTAAAGAGGCGATCGGCCTTGACGGGCTTTTCCAGAAAATCATCACCACCAACATCTAAACTCATTTGTCGATCGAGCTGGGACACGGAGGCCGACGAAACAATGACCTTTAAGCTAGCCCATTGTTGATGACGACGGATCTGTCGAATCAGTTCAAATCCATCCATCACAGGCATGGACAAATCCGTAATGATCAAGTCAGGTAGTTGACGTTCCAATGCTCCTAAAGCTTGTTGCCCTTGATCCGCTTCTGTGATTAAAAAGCCGACTGGCTCTAATAAATTCCGCAAAACAGCTCGATTATCTGAAACATCATCAACAATCAAAATAGAGCGTTGCAGACCTTGATAACCCACCACTTCACCCATGGATTGCACCGACTCCTGCAACCAATCTGTCGCCAGGGGAACATTCAGTTGAAAGAAAAACTGACTTCCTGCGCCCAGTTGGCTCTTAATTTGAATCATTCCACCCATGAGGGAGACGATTTTTTGGCTAATCGCCAGGCCTAAACCGGTGCCTGCTGTTTTTCGCCCTGATTCACCCACTTGCTCAAAGGATCGAAATAATTTCTGGATATCTTTTGGTGCAATACCAATTCCTGTGTCAATAATTTTAAATTCTAAACAGCAGTGATCTTGAGTGATTAAATCAAGCTGAGACTGATGGGATGAGCCAGAAACCACTCGATTAATCATGAAGGTCACGGAACCATGATCAGTAAATTTAATAGCATTACCAATTAGATTAATGAGTACCTGTCTTAAGCGTTTTTCATCTACTAAAATTCCTGTTGGTAGATTAGGGTCTGGTTGATAATAAAATTCGATATTTTTTTGATCTGCACGAACTCGACAAATTTCAATCACCCCCTGGAGGAAAGTCTCCAGGTGAACTGGTTTTGGGTCAAGTTCTAGCTTTCGAGCTTCAATTTTAGCCAGATCCAGAATGTCCTCAATGAGAGTCAGCAAATGAGAACCACATTGATAAATAACATCAATGCTATGTAGATCTTTATCGGTGAGCGCTTTCGATCGCGCCAAAATTTGGGCATAGCCTAAGATGCCATTCAGTGGCGTTCGCAGTTCATGGCTCATATTTGCCAGAAATTCACTCTTGGCATGATTGGCTGCATCGGCCGCAATTTTTGCAGCTTCTAATTCCGCAGTTCTTTCCGCCACGCGATCCTCTAAAACTTCAAAGGAATGTTTTAGCTGAGTTGCCATTTGATTAAAAGATCTCGCCAAGCCTTGAAGCTCAACAATCTTACTCTCCTTAATCAGTAAATTAAGATTGCCACTGGCGATCGCGTTACTTGCCCTCTGCAAGCTAAAAACAGGATTAGTAATCCAATTTGCCGTGCAGATGCTCAAGACCGTGACGATTACAGCCGTCCCAAAACAGAGCCATAGGCTCATGCGTGTGTTGGCATCAATGGTCTCCATGAAATCTGACTCTGGAACTGTGATAATGATGAGCCAATCGATACCATCCGGATCCTGCCAGGGGGTTACTTGCACAAATTGCTGACGCTGGTTAATTGAGGCCATGAATGTATGACCCTGATGAATGGTTTGAAAGTTGCCAAATTTTTGTTGAACTTTTTGAGCCGTATTCCGAATGATTGCATCGGGAATATTATTAACGTTATAGCGAAGTGTTTTTTGATCGCCTAACTTTGCAAAGACCAGTTGCCGACCAGAGCTAGCAATTAATTGACCATTGCGCTCAACAATAAAGATATAACCAGATGGACTGATTTTTAGATTCTGCAAAAATTTGCTGATATGATCTAATTGCAGGTCAACTGACAACATTCCTGAGATTTTATTGTTTTTATCAAATAGCGGATAAATCGCACCAAGAGCAAGGTAATAATTAGAATCAGTGATCGCCTGAGCAACCTCAGAAGATAAATTCGGATTAATGGTTAGGTTTTTCCCTGCATATTCATAAACTGTTCCCCAAGAGAATCCTCGTCTATATTTGACTTCCGCATAGGATTGATTAATATCAAGAGAATCAGCAAAATAACGCTGCAATTCTTGAGAACGGCGACCATACTGATCGCTACTATATTCTTTAGCTAAATTGATTTTTGCATGATGCTCATATAGGGTAACCTCTTTGGGATTAATCCATCTTCCAGCCCCAGCCGCTGAACCGTCTGGCAACAAGTAGCCAATATAGCTAATAGATTCAAATGCGGAGGATTGCCGCCAAAAATAGAGTTCTCTTGCTCGTGGATTAGACAGATCTAATTGATTGGTCAGGACGGCTTTGGCAGTGGCATCCAACAATTGCTTAGGTAGTTTCAGATAAGACTTGAGTTCTGAGTCAACTCGCTGGGTGGTGCTATCCATGAGCTGACTGGCTAAGTTTCGTACTGCTTGCTGAGCATTTTTAAAAGAAAAGAAAGCAACGAGTCCCACGGCCGTCAGAATTTGCAGCACAAATGGCACAACTAAAATGACTCGCAGGGACAGTCGCAAGCTCAAGTTTTTGATCCTTCAGTCCTAGTCATGTAGGAAGATATAATGCAGAAAAATGAGTAAAAACTCGTAACAACAATTTGGAAGTTTAGATCAGTCAGAAATTGTAGGATTTTCTGTAGGACTGTTTTTACATTCGATGAGTGTCACTTGGTTTGTTTTCCATGCACCATCGATCTGCGTCACAGGTAATTGGGTAGGAGCGCACCGCTACTATTGGCTTCAACTTAAGACCGAGAAGATCCGGGTAGGGGCGTACGGCCGTACACCCCTACAAGAGTTGATGGGTTTCGATCAATGTTGACTGGGATAATTTTGAACACGTTAACCGTTAAGTTGAAGCACATGACCGCTGGACACCCTCTGCCAGGGTCGATCGCTGGGCATGAATGAATTAATGAATTGGTTTGCGGAGGTCTCGCTTGCCGGAGGGCGCATGGCGATGCGCCCTGATGGGATTTGGGGGCTAATTAGTCGATCGGGCGGGCAGCAAAGCGATCGGGACTATTCCACGGTGACGGATTTGGCCAAATTGCGCGGTTGATCCACATCCAAGCCCCGACGGGCAGCGATGTAGTAGGACAACAGTTGCAGGGGCACAACGTTCAAGACCGGGAACAGCCACTCATCGGTGACAGGAACTGAGATGGCTGGGTTGAACAGATCGGCCCCGAGGGCATCCCCTTCCGCCACCACGCCAATGAGCCGAGCATCGCGGGCCCGGGCCTCTTGGGCGTTGGATATCACTTTGTCGTAAACCTTGCCAGGGGTGGCGATCGCCACGACGGGCACTTTGTCATCCAACAGGGCGATCGGGCCGTGTTTCAGCTCGCCGGCCGGGTAGCCTTCCGCGTGGATGTAGCTGATTTCCTTCAGCTTGAGGGCCCCTTCCAGGGCGATCGGGAAATTGAGACCGCGCCCAATGAAAATAAAGTCGCGGGTTTCGCTGAATTCGTGGGCCAGGGCTTCAATTTTGGCGTTTTGTTTGTCCAGGATATGTTCAATGTGGCGGGGCAGTTGGTGCAGTCCTTCGATGAGGGTGTTGGCGCGATCGACCGCCAGGGTTCCCCGTCGCACACCTAAATCAATGGCCAGGGCATAGAAGGCGAGCAACTGCGTGACAAAGGTTTTGGTGGCGGCCACACCGATTTCAATGCCCGCGTGGGTCGGAATCACGTAATCGGCAATCCGCCCGATCGTGTTTTCCGGTCGGTTGCTGATCCCAATCAATCGCGCCTGGAATTCTGGGGCCAACGGGGCCCGGCGCTCGCGATCGACCTCCAGGGCTGCCAAGGTGTCGGCCGTTTCGCCCGATTGGGTCACCCCGATCGTCAGGGTGCAAGGGCCCGCTGGGGATGGGGCCGATCGAAACTCCGAGGCATATTGCACCGAGGTGGGCACACCGGCCAACCCTTCCAACAGATACTTACCCACCAAGCTGGCGTGCCAACTGGTGCCACAGGCCAGGATTTGAATTTGCTGCACATCCTGCAGCCATTCTGCGGGCAGCCCCAAGGTGACCGGCGACCCGTCGGCGGAACAATTCGGGGTGGGAGTAATGCCGCCAAAATAAGCCGCGAGACAATCGCGCACCACGCCCGGTTGCTCAAAGATTTCCTTGAGCATGTAGTGGCGATAGCCGCCTTTTTCAACTTGGGTGGAACTCCAGTTGAGCAAATGGGGATATTTCACCCGGCGATCGCCCTCAAAGCCGTAGATTTCGACCCCCAGCGGAGTCAAGCGGGCAATTTCGCCATTATCCAGATGCAAAACGGCGCGGGTGTAGGGCACGATCGCCGGAGTATCCGATGCACAGAAAAATTCCCCCTGCCCAAACCCGATCGAGATGGGAGCCTGTTGCCGCACCACAATCAACTCATCGGGTGCATCGGCCGCCACGATCGCCAGCGCAAAAGCCCCTTTCAACTGCCCGATCGCCCGACGAGTAGCCTCCATCAGGCGCGACCCACTCAACCAACCACTGGCCGACTCCTGGGCCAACTCCCGCCAACAACGGGCAATCAGATGGGGAACCACTTCCGTGTCCGTCTCGGAACTGAAGCTGGCCCCTTCGGCAATCAACAACTCTTGCAGTTCGCGGTAGTTTTCAATAATTCCGTTCTGCACCACCGCAATGGTTTGGGTCGGATCCATGTGCGGATGGGCGTTGCGCTCCTCGGGCTTGCCGTGGGTGGCCCAGCGCGTGTGCCCAATGCCCAAGCGGGCGGGCATTTCCCAGCCCTCAAGCTTGGCCTGGAGGTTGTAGAGTTTGCCCTGGGCCCGAACGGTGTGTAGTTGCCCTTCCCAAACGGTGGCAATTCCCGCCGAATCGTAGCCGCGATATTCCAGTTTGCGCAGCCCTTCAAGCAGAATGCTGACCGCAGGTTGGGTTCCGATATAGCCGACAATACCGCACACGGTTGCTACTCCTTAAAAGACCAACAGGAAATCTTAGCGGGACAGTTCTAGCTGGATCAGACAGTGGGTTGAGGCGATGTTGCGCATAATAGCGCGACGAGTTGAAGCATAACCGCTCCCCGATCGGCTGCTGGGGTCAGTCCCAAATTGAGTTGGCAATCATTTTCAATCTCTTTTCGCTCGATCTTTTTCTCATCAACGCCTTTTCAGGCATTTTCCAACGATTCAATCCCGTTTCACCCCCTGTGCAATCAACGTTCGATCGATGGGCAATTAACTGCAATTAACGTGCAATCAGCACTCAATTAGCGTTCAATCCACCTTCAAGACAACGCCCAATTAGCCCTTTTTCAGCATGAAGGCACTCCAACGCTTGGCGATCGACCCGGCCCAATGGCATGAGGGCGAAATTCAGTTCACCGCCGACCAAGATCGCTATCTGCGGCGGGTGTTGCGGTTGGAACCAGGCGATCGACTGGTGGCCCTGCTGCCGGAGCCGATCGGGGAAAGCCGCTGGTGGTTGGTTGGTCTTGGGCCCACGGGAGCCACCGCCCTGAAACCCCTGCCGGAGCCGATCGAGCCGATCCAAACCCTCACGCTGTTGGCGGCTTTGCCCAAGGGATCGGGGTTTGATGAGGTGGTGCGACAGGCGACGGAGTTAGGCGTAACGGAGATTGTGCCGGTGTTGAGCGATCGCACCCTAATGCAGCCCAATGGCAACCGGCTGGAGCGGTGGCGACGCATTGCCCGGGAAGCCGCCGAGCAATCCGAGCGGGCCGCAATCCCGACGGTGACCGATCCCCTGGCTTGGCCCGCCGCGATCGCCCAGATGGTCAAACACGACGGGCGGTTTCTTTGTGTAGCCAGGCGATCGGCTCCGCACCTTTGGCAGGCTTTGCAATTGCTGGCTGATTCTGACCCCACCCCCACCTCAGCCCAACCTCGGTCTCCACGGGCGATCGCCCTGGCAGTGGGGCCAGAGGGAGGCTGGACTCCAACGGAGGTAGACCAGGCCTTGGCGGCCGGTTGGCAGGTGGTTTCCTTGGGTGGGCGGGTTTTGCGGGCCGTGACGGCTCCATTAGCGGCCCTGGCGGTTGTGAATGCTTGGGGCGAAACGATCGCCCATGAGCTGGCCCCCTCAGCCGTTGATTAACCCCTGATCATTATTCCCCGCTGGGTCGCTCACTCCATATCATTGCGGGATATCTAGACTTGGGTGGAAATTTGCCATGTGTGCTGCTGCGATCGACCGAGGCCATTTGCTGACGGAGCAGGCCAACCCCAACAGCGAGGCGCTGGATCAACTGTCTTCCCTGGAACTGGTGGATTTGTTTAACCAGGAAGATGCCAAAACCCTGGCGGCGATCGCCCAAGCGCGGGAACCCCTGGCCCGGGCGATCGACCTCGCGGCAGCGGCCTTGGCCCAGGGCGGGCGACTGTTTTATATCGGCGCAGGCACCAGCGGCCGGCTGGGAGTGCTGGATGCGTCGGAATGTCCGCCCACCTTTTGCACGGATCCCGAACGGGTGCAGGGCATCATTGCCGGGGGGCCGCCAGCCCTGTTGCGCAGTTCCGAAGCCTTGGAAGATCGGGCCGAAGATGGAGCCGCGGCCATGGCCGAGCGATCGGTGGGCGATCGGGATTTGGTGGTGGGCATCACGGCCGGCGGCACAACCCCCTACGTCCAAGGCGCGTTGATCGAGGCGGCCCACCGAGGGGCGAAAACAGTCTTTTTGGCCTGCGTCCCGATCGACCAAGTGCCGCCGCCCGGTGGCTCGGTGGATGTGGATTTGCGACTGCTGGTGGGGCCAGAAATCTTGGCCGGTTCCACCCGGCTGAAATCGGGAACCGTGACCAAAATGGCCCTGAATATCCTGTCCACCGGGGCCATGGTCAAGCTGGGTAAGGTCTATGGCAATCGGATGGTGGATGTGTCCGTCACCAACAGCAAGCTCCGCGATCGGGCAGTGCGCATGGTGCGCGACTTGGCAAACCTGAACCGTGCCGAGGCGGAAGATCTGCTGGATCGATCGGGCAACCGCGTCAAAACCGCCCTGTTGATGCATTGGGCCGGAGTCGATCGGCCCCAAGCAGAGCAGTTCCTCACCCAAGGGGGCGGCCAACTGCGGCAGGCCTTGACCTTAGCCCAAAGCGCCAGCAGCCCCGCGTAACGGTTCGGCAATCCCGATCCGCCCCGGCCAAGCAACTGCGATAGGATGGGGCGTACTGCATTCCTGAACTGAGACCGGAAACCGCCATGCCCCTTGCCTCCGAAAATTTGGCAACCAGCGCGATCGCCCTCGCCGCCCTTGTCATTCTCGGCTGGGGGTTTTACCGGGCCCGCCCCTTCGGCAAGCTGGGCATTCTGGCTTGGCTGCAATCGGTGGCGCTGATGTTGCCCTGGTTGGCCTTCTTTGCGCTGTTTGCGGCCGGCGTTTATCTCAACCTGGCGGGCATTTTGTTGGTGTTGGCCCTGTCCACGGGGTTGTATATCTTCCTGGGCAACCGACTGCGGGCCGCAGCGAAGGAGTTGCCGCCGCCGAACCTTTCGGCCTTGGCCCATCCGGAAACCACCCCCGACGCGGAATCGGCCGCGATCGAAGGGGCCGCCGCCCCCAAACCGCCCACGCCGCCCCTGCCCGGAATGCCGGAGGTGGTTCCCATCCCCGCTGAAGACCTGAAAACCATTCAAGGCATCTTTGGCATTGACACATTTTTCATCACCGAAACCGTGCCTTACCAAGAAGGCGCAATCCTCAAGGGCAACCTGCGCGGGGAACCGGCGAAAGTCCATGCCAACTTAAGCCAAAAACTGACGGAGCGCCTGGGCGATCGCTACCGGCTGTTTTTGGTGGAAGGGCCCGACGAGCGGCCAACCTTTGTGGTGTTACCCAGCAGCACGGATCCTAAACCCGCTTCCCTGGGGCAAAAGCTGTTTGCGGTGGCCCTGATGATCGCCACGATCGCCACCTGCCTGGAGTCGGCCGGGTTGCTGCAAGGGTTTGACCTGTTCTCCACGCCCGATCGGGTGATGGATAGCCTCCCGATCGCCCTGGGGCTGCTGTCAATTTTGGGCGTTCATGAACTGGGTCACCAAATCCTGGCCCGCAAACTGAACGTCAAACTCAGCTTGCCCTACTTCCTCCCCGTTTGGCAGATTGGCTCCTTTGGGGCCTTTAACCGGTTTGAATCTTTGCTGCCCAACCGCCAAAGCCTTTGTGATATTGCCTTGGCGGGGCCGGTGGCGGGTGGAACCCTGTCCCTGTTGCTGTTGTTGGTGGGGTTGGAGCTGTCGGGGCCGGGCAGCCCCTTCCAAATTCCCTCGGAATTTTTCCAAGGCTCCATTCTGGTGGGAACCCTGGCCAAGCTGGTGCTAGGGGCCAAGCTCCAGGCTTCCTTGGTGGATATTCACCCCCTCGTGGCGATCGGGTGGCTAGGGTTGGTGATTACGGCCATTAACCTGATGCCCGCCGGTCAATTGGATGGGGGCCGCATTGTTCAAGCGATCTACGGCCGCAAAACCGCCCGCCGCACCACGATCGGGACAGTGGTGGTGTTGGCTTTGGCTTCTTTGGCCACGCCGTTGGCGCTCTATTGGGCCTTGGTGATTGCCTTTTTGGTACGCGACTTGGAGCGGCCCGCCCTGGAAGAACTGTCGGAGCCGGACGATGCCCGCGCGGCCTTGGGGCTGTTGATGTTGTTTTTGATGGTGGCGACCCTATTGCCCCTCACCCCCAGCCTGGCCGGGCGGTTGGGCATTGGCGGCTAGGGCCAATCTCAAGACCTCCCAATCTCAAAACTTCATGGGTTCGAGCAATTCACAAGCACTTCATTGATTGCTGATTGCTGATACTGGTTGCTGGTCTCGAAATGCTTCTCCAGATGATCCATTCACAGGAGACCCCCTATGACCCTGTTGCAACGACTGGAACACTACACCCAAGGGCGATCGACCGAAGTTTGGATTGTCCATGCGATCGTGGATGGCGAGCCGGATCAGGTGATGGTGTTTAAGGGCTTTTCCAGCTCCCTGATGCGCCCCACGGCCTTTGATCCGGATGTGCCGGTTTTGCCGCCCGATGCCACGATTACAGCGGTCGATCAGGCCATGGCCCCTTTCAAGCCCACGGAGCCGCGCTATCTTGACCAGGGCCTCTCGATCGACCATGTGGATGCGCTGCTGGCGGCGGCCGATTGCTAGTTGTTCGGCCAGCGATTGGTTAGCCGCTGGTTTTGGGAATTACTGGTTTTGGAAATTACTGGTTTTGGAAATTCATAGTCTGAAATTCAGAGTCTGATCGTGGCGCTTTGAGCGCGAGACTTGTTTTCAGACTCCCCACCAGCCCAAGGTGACCAGCAGCGGCGGCACCAGCAACACCACTCCCACCAACACCGCCACGATCGCCGCCATCAACACGGCCGCCGCTGCACAGTCCTTGGCGACCTTAGCCAAGTCGTGGTAGGTCTTGCCCACGGTCAGATCCACCACCGACTCGATCGCTGTATTCAACAACTCCAGCGCCAACACCAGCCCGATCGTTAAACCCACCAAGGCCAGCTCAACCGGGGGCCGCTGCAACCCCACTCCCAGCCCGATCGCCACCACCGCCACCACCGTATGGAGGCGGAAATTGCGTTGGGTCAAAAACGTATGCACCAACCCCGCACCGGCATAGCGAAAGCTAATCAGCAAATTGGGGGCAATTTTCCAAGCTTGGTCGCGGCGGGTGGCGGATGGTGAAGGTTTTTGGGGTTTCTGTGAATCGTTCATCAAAGCTGACGACGGATGACGGGGAACCCGACGGGCACGCGGCGGAACATCCAAGGCGGCGCGACGGAAAACAGACAGCAGGAGTCGGCGGAATCTCAACAACATCAAAAATTCAAAAGATCAACCAGTTGGTGATCAACCCAGCGGTCAACCCAGCGTCGAGATCCGTCCGGGCCTCGACGCATAGGTTTTTATCCGGCCAATAGCTTGGCGCGATCGACCTGTGGGGTCAATCCAACCGCTTGGAGCAGGGCCGTTTGCCGATCGAGCATTTGGTTGAGTTCCGGCTCCGTGGGGTGATCCCAACCCAACAGGTGCAAGAATCCATGGGCCGCCAACCAGGCTAACTCCGTGGTCAGGTCATGGCCCGCTTCGGTGGCCTGGCGTTGGGCCGTTTCCACGGAAATCACCACATCGCCCAGCTCGATCGCCCAGTCCCCCAATTCTGCATCGTCCACCTCTTCAAGATCGGCGAAATCCACCTCGGGCGCTTCCCACTCCAAGGCCGCAAAGGCCAGCACATCCGTGGGCCGATCGACCTGGCGAAACTCGGAATTCAGTTGATGGATTTCCCGATCGCCCGTTAACCGCAAGCTCAATTCCAGCGAGGGCAGTTGGCCCGCTTCATCCGCCTGATCCGCCAGATAGGGCATGTCCTGGGGCGATCGGGCATCCAACTGAGCCAACCAGGTTTCAAACCAACCTTGCCAAGTGCTGTCCGCGATCGCCACGGTTAGGGGACTGTAGCCCGTTGGCTGATCCTGCACACAGACGTAAATCGGTGCGTCGTCGTCCACTTCCGCCAGCTCCATTTCAAATTCGCGCATAGTTTTGGGCCCCGGGAGAGCGGATCCTAGCGGGTGAGATAAGCCAAGCCCACCAACGCCCCCAACAGGACGATCGTGGTGAGGGCAAAGTGCTGGAGGGATTTGCCCCCCTTGCGCACCATGTTCCGCATGGCCAACTTCACGTAGCTGGGCGGTGGTTCCAAGGGGGAAAGGTTGGGGGGCGTTTCGGTTTCGGGAGCCATGGAAAAACTCTGGAAAAGCTTGCGGATTGGGAAGAAATTGAATCGAGTGGCGTTGCGGGTGGCCCTGGGGTCACCGCCCCGCTCGATCGTCAATGGTACAGGAGCAAGATTGGCCACAACCGATCGACCTCCCCTAAATCCATCCCCGATCGCGCCCAAATTGCATCACCAATTGATCGCCCGCCTTCAGGGACTTCACAAGCCAATCCAGTTGCAATCGGGCCTGGGCTGCCGCATCCAAGGCCCAATCAGGGCGATCGGCCCGCAACCGTGTGGTCAGGTCATAGAGGCACAGGGCCACGCTCACGGAAATGTTGAAACTTTCGCTGAAGCCAAACATCGGAATCACCGCGTAGTGATCCGCCAGTTCCAAGGCTTCCGGCGTGAGGCCCGTTAACTCTGTGCCAAACAAAATGGCCAAGGGCCGATCGATGGGCACGGCCTGAATGGTGGTGCTGCGTTCGTGGGGCGTGGTGGCCACCAGGGTATAGCCCTTGGCTTTGAGATCTTGCAAACAGCGGGCCGTGTTTGAGGGGCCAGGAGTTGGCGCGGCTTCTCGGTAATGCCGCAGGGTTAACCAGCGATCGGCCCCAATGCTCACCCCCCGGTTCGGTGCAAACTGATTGCGCGTTTCAATCACATGCACGTCTTGAATGCCGAAGCCATCGCAACTGCGCAGCACAGCGCTGGCGTTGTGAGGTTGATAAAGATCCTCCAGCACCACGGTGATTTGGCGGGTGCGCTGGGCAATGACCGACTGAATGCGCCCCCAGCGATCGGGCGTGACAAAGGTGCAGAGATGATCGATCAAAGCCTGGCGATCGGTCGGGGTCAAACGGTCAAGATCAATGGCAGCAGCGGGCATGGGCAAGCGATCGGCAGAACCTGCCCATCATAAGGCGATCGCCCCTGGCTTCGCCCCTCGCTAAAATGAAGTCAATCTGTGCCTATCTCCCAGAGGTTGCCATCAGCATGGTTATCAGCACTGAGGTTTCCCAGGCTTCTCCCGCTCATCGGCCGGGCGATCGCCCAGATCCACCCTTCAACCCAAGCTCCGCCGAGCACCGAGCGATCGAACAGCAGTACCCTTCCTGCGATGGACAGCCCATGGCCGAAAACACGGAGCATTTTGACTGGATTGCCAAGTTCAAAGCCAACCTAGAGCTGCTGTTTGCGCAAGATCCACAGGTGTTTGTGGCCGGCGACTTGCTCTGGTATCCCGTGGAAGGCGACCCCAAACAGCGCCAAGCCCCCGACACCATGGTTGTGTTTGGGCGGCCCAAGGGCCCGCGCAGTTCCTATTTGCAATGGCGAGAAGCGGGAATTGCGCCGCAGGTGGTGGTGGAAATTCTGTCGCCGGGCAATCGGTTTGGCGAAATGCTCAAGAAATTTCAGTTTTACGATCGCTTTGGCGTTGAGGAGTATTACCTCTACGACTATGGACGCAATGAGTTAACCGTTTGGGTGCGATCGCCCGAAACCAGCCAACTGGCGGAAGTGGAGTTTGGGCAAACCTGGACGAGTCCCCGCACTGCGGTGCAATTCCACCTGAGCGCCGATCGGTTGGCTTTGATTCGCCCCGATGGCCGGCCATTTTTGAGTTTTGTGGAACTCGACCAGGAACGACAGGCGGCGGTGGACTTGGCCAGCCAAGAACGCCAACGGGCAGAACAGGAGCGCCAACGGACGGAACAGGAACGCCAGCGAGCAGAACAAGAACGCCAACGGGCAGAACAGGAACGCCAACGGGCCGATCGCCTGGCGGCCCTGCTGCGGGCCCAAGGAATCAACCCCGACCAGCTTTGACATCTTCTCAGTAATAAATCAACGGGAATAAATCAACGGGCATTCTCCAAGGATGTATGGGCCGATGGTGATACCATCGGACAGCCTTCTTTGTCCCTTGTTTGCTATGCCCTTGAAGGATTTTGAGCAAGACTCAGCCGGCCGTCACTTCAGTTCCTCGCCGGCCACCCTCACTACCGAGGCAGACTCCTCGATCGCCCGAGAATGGTGGGTGGAGCGTTGGCTAGATCTGCTCAATGGCTATCGCTTCAAGAAGCGGCTGGAACGGGCCCGGGACTATGCTCGCCAAGGCCATGTGCTGAGTATTGATTTTAAAAATGCCAAGGTGATTGCCCGCGTTCAGGGCACGGAACCGGAACCCTATCGCGTGTCCCTGTCGATCGACCCGTTCACCGATGAGGATTGGGCGGCGGTGGCAGAAACCCTGGCCCAACAGGCGGGTTTTGCGGCCAAGCTGTTGGCGGGTGAAATGCCCCAGTCGATCGAGCGGGCCTTTGCCACTAATGGTCTGTCCCTGTTTCCCTTTGCCTTGGGCGACATTCACAGCCAATGCACCTGTCCGGACAAGGCCAACCCCTGCAAGCACATCGGCGCGGTGTATTACCGGCTGGGCGATCGGTTCAGTGATGATCCCTTTGTGTTGTTTCAACTGCGGGGCCGCACTCAGCAGCAGTTGCTCCAAGCATTGCGGGAGGTGCGATCGCGCCTGGTGGCGGAACTGCCTGAACCCATTGTCGCCAGTGAGCCGATCGCCCTGGAGCCGATCGACCCGCAAACCCCGATCGCCCCGGCCACCGTCCCCGTGAACCTCCAGCAGTTTTGGGACTATGACCAACCCTTGGAACCATCCCTGGTGGTAATTACGCCGCCGGCCGATGGTGACACCCCCCTCAGCCTCCTGGGGCCCTTGCCCTTACCGACGGACGGCACCACGGACAATCGATCGACCCAAAAAGTGGTGACCCAATACCTGGAAGATGTGTATCGGACGGCAGGCCAGGCGGCCACCGTGGCGGCCCTGTCCTAACCCTCTGCCCTAACCGTCTGTCCTCGCGCTGGTTCTATCGCCCTGGAGGCAATGCCATGACCACCCCCCTGAATGGTTCAGTGCGCGGTGAACGCCCGATCGGGCCGCCCGCGCCCGTGCAGGTGGTGGGCATTGGCTTGGACGGGGCAGCCGGTCTGAGTGAGCAGGCCCGATCGCTGATTGCGGAAGCCACCTTGCTGGTGGGCAGTGCCCGACAATTGGCCCTATTTCCCCAAGCCACCGCTGAAACCGTTGTGCTGGGGGATTTGGATGATGTGGTGGCCGTCATTCGGGCCCACATGATCACCCAAGCAACGGAATCGGAGCCTCGGTTGGTGGTGGTTTTGGCTTCCGGCGATCCGCTCTTTTTCGGGATTGGTCGGTTTTTGTTGGAAAAACTGCCGGCCCACTGGCTGGATTTCACCCCCCACCCCAGTTCCGTGCAGCTCGCATTTGCCCGAGTCAAGCTCCCTTGGCAAGATGCAGTCGTGTTCAGTGCCCATGGACGATCGCTCGATGGGGCCGTGCGCCTGTTGCGCCAGGGCGTGGAAAAACTGGCGGTTTTGACCGATGGGGTCAGCCATCCAGGGGCGATCGCTCGATTGGTGCTGAGTTTGCGGCTGCCCGTGCGCTATCGGCTTTGGGTTTGTGAAAATCTGGGAGCACCCGAAGAACGCACCCAATCATGGGTTCTGGACGAAGCAGCCCTCACGGAAATTAGCGGCGAGCTGTTTGCCAACCTCAACGTGGTGATTTTGGAGCGGATTCCCAACGCCGAGGGGATCGATCGCGCCGCCCTGCCCCTCTTGGGCATTGCCGACGGCGACTTTTGCAGCTTTCCCGATCGCCCCGGACTGATGACCAAGCGAGAAGTGCGGGTGCAAATTTTGGCGGAATTGGCCCTGCAACCGAACCAAACCGTTTGGGACATCGGCGCGGGAACCGGTTCCGTGTCGATCGAAATGGCGCGGCTTTGCCCCAACTCCCGCATCTACGCGATCGAGCAAACCCCCGCCGGCATCAGCCTCATTGAGCGCAACATTGAACGGTTCCAAACCAGCAACCTCACCGCCATCAAAGGCAAAGCCCCGGAAGCCCTGCGGCCCCTGCCCGCCCCCGATCGGGTCTTCATCGGGGGCAGCGATGGCCGCCTTGGTTCAATTCTGGACTGGTGCGCTCCCCGCATGGCCGTTAACGGGCGCATGGTGGTGGCCCTGGCCACCCTCGACAACCAAGCCACCCTCCTCGATTGGGTGTCGCACCAAACCGGTTGGCAAGTGCGCTGGCTTCAGGTCAGCCTCGCCCAAGCCGTCCCGATCGGGCCGCTCTGTCGCTGGTCGCCTCTGAACCCGGTGATCTTGGCCACCATCACGCCGCGCTAGATCGAGTCGCATAGAGCAAGTAAACCCGAGACCCTTTCAGAATATCCATCTGATCACAATCAACATGCGCAAACCCTTGGGATGTGAGGTGGTTGCGCAGTCGGTCTAGTCGCCCATCGAAATCATGCACTTCTACCACAACCTGTTGAATCACGCTCCAAAGTTGTTCCAGTCCCTGAAAAATCAATTCCTCTGACTTTTCCGCATTGATTTTGAGGAGATCAATCCTAGGAATGGACTGCATTTCAGGAATCTGATCTAGGCGATCCACAGAACAACTTAAGCGTTCATGATGAAAATGCTTTTTAAGCGTTTGGTCGAGCAAAAAGCCCCGCAGAAACCGAGGGATTTTGCTGAGTGCCTGCAATCGCTCCGGCACATCAGGGCCGCTGGAATTGCGAATCAAGGTTTCCCGCAAGTCGAGATATTCCCGATCGGTTTCGTCAGGAAAAGCACTGGACAGCATAGGCGTTTCGGGATGAAAGGCAAACTCCGCCGTTCCCGTTTCACTTCCCAAAGCGCAGTTATAAATCTGCACATTAACTGGCTCCAACTGAGCCATGTTTTGTGTCAGCAATGAGGCGAGCTGTGGGATAGGTTCAAAGACATAGGCAGTCATTTTTCGCTGGCAAAGTTCAGCGGCAATGCTCGTAAAAATGCCCACATGTGCGCCAACATCCACCACCGTTGAACCCGGTTCTAGCTTAATTCCATGCTTGAAATACCATTGGCAATCTTCATAAATAGCCAGGGCTTCTGCCGCATTTGGACATTGCAACTGCACCTGATTTGGCAGGGCAGCCGTCGCGATTTTCATCACTGCTGTCATGGCTGGTTGATCAACGGGTTATCGACAATTCATGAAGACCTTAGGGATTTGGGCCAATGCTTCACATCTTCATAGATACTCCGCGTCTTGCTTGGACAGAACTAGATCGATTTGTCCCGTGAGTCGATGCCCCCGAATTGCGCCATGGATTCGCTGGGGACGGGCCACTCGATCGGGATTCAAAAATCGCCAAGGCCCATAGTTATTGTGGATGTGATACGGGTAAAAGCCCCGCTCCAAGAAAGGACTCAACACCTGTTCATGGGTCATTTTTGCAGCGCGATCCCCCTCTGGCCACAGCAACGGTGTTAACTCAATTAGAATCAAAACATCGTCACGAAGTTGATCCAAAATTGATGCCATCCCCCGCAGCGCTGCGGCCTCCGCACCTTCCACATCAATCTTGATCATCCGAGCAGTTCTGAGTTCTTCCACAGTCAGCAATGTTGACAACGGCTCCCCAGGAATCACGCACTCTTCACTCAGCGAGCGATGGGGAATCGTGCTAGACCAACCTTCAATTCCCTCCGCGCCTAAATAGAGAGGAATCAGCCCTTGTGTTTCCGTCACAGCCACATTCAGCGCACGGATATTGCTGCTTTTGGGGTTGAGTTTCAGGTTTTCTTGAAGTTTGAGAAATGTTCTCGGTGATGCTTCAATGGCCACCACGTGACCTTCAGCGCCAACCATTTCGCAAGCCAACAGGGCGTGATAGCCCACGTGACACCCCACATCAATAAATGTTTCTGTGGGTGCCATTTCAGACGCAATAAACGCAGAAATATCTGGCTCCCAAACGCCATATAGGAAAATACAGACCTGAATGGAATCGGGAAAATGACACAGCATCTTACTGCCGTATCGGGTGACAACGGGTAGGGCGAGGTTGGTTTTCAGGGCAGCCGCTAAACGAATTCCGCCATACAAAACAAGCTGAAGGGGAAACACCAGCAGACAATACAGGGGATGGAGCCATGGAAAGAGACCCTGAGCTGTCGTTTGCAGAAATTGGGCTATTTTCTGGATGTAACCGAGCAATCCAAGAGTCCAATCTTGATCTTGGGTCTGGTCATCTTGAGAAAAGGATTCTTGTTCCGACAGACTCATGACATTTTCCTGAAGGAAGAGAAGGAGTAATGAACTAGCCCCTTGATTATTTGAGCGATGATTTGAGCGCCAATGAGCACCCACTAACGCCAAGCATGGAGGTTATAGATGTTGGATCCAGCAAGGCCCGGCTCTTGTTCAATTTCAATGTTTTGAAACTGATTTTGGGTGAGCAATTCCTGAATAGTTTGCAGTCGATGATCAATATCGTGAACTTCAATCACCAAGCGCTGCACTTTTGCTAGATCTTCGGGAGTGAAACCCAGTAACACATCCAATTCAGCCTTTTCCACGTCGATCTTGAGCAAGTCAATCTTCGGAATTTGTTCCGATTCGATGATTTCGCTAGCGGTTTTAATCTGGCATTCAATGAGTTGGTATTCAAAGAAGCGATCGAGCACTGGCTTAAAAGCTTCTAATTGATCGGGAGGCAGATTTTGTCCAATAGTGGTCTGAAGCTCCAGCCGCTCTTCGGGCGTGTAGGGATATCCCGTGGACATGGCGGTTGCATGGGGATGATAGGCGAAGGAAACGATTTTTGCTTCACGCCCCAACCCAAAGGGAAAACATTGAATATTGGTTGAGTCAATATTAGGAAGGTTTTGTTGTAATGCTTGAAAAAGGATTGGAACCGGCTCGAAGGAATAAATTTGAACGCCGGGATAGGTTTGTTGCACCCAAAAGGCGAACAAGCCAACATTTGCACCCACATCCCAAACCACGGATCCCGGCTCTAGGGCCAGATTGTAGCTGAAGTATTGTTGAACCTGACTGTAGACAATGGGAACTTCTTCGGGGTTAACACAATAGAAGGTTTTATTGTCTAGTTCAGCGGTTTGGAGGGTAAAACCTGGGCTAGACTCTGACAATTGATCGCTGGGCATAAATTGTAGAACTGACTGAGATCACCTAAAGGTCAAAACACAAGCAACTGATCAACACAGACCCTGTCCATTCTCTATGACCACATTCCATGAGCATGATTCATGGAAACATTGGATGAGTCCGTTACCAATCGAAGTCAGGATCGCTAGTGGGGGTAAAGTCCAAATCTAAACTCAATTTAAAATCTAAATTGAGCTAAATTTGAATCCAGCTCTGAATTTTAAATTCAAAATTCAGATTCAGACTCGATCTTTAGTACAAATTTAGATCAGAATTCAAGTCAAGATTCTAATTAAGATCCTGATTAATCAAATAGATTTGACAATGACAGTAAAAGTATACGCAATATTTGAAAAATTGTGGGCAGAAATTAGATTAATTTTGTTTGAGAGTATTCTGAAATAATTGATCTGCAAATTTCATCAAATGTTATGTTTGATACTTTAAAAACTCAGATCTCGAAGTTGTTTCTGAGGTTCAGGCAATGATCGCAACCAGGAGTAATTTTCAGGCGATAACCTATCCTTGGAATGGGATTTGAAATCGATAATTCTGTATCCTGTTTTTGGATGCTTTGGTTGCCAGCGTTGCCAGATTCAATCAATCCCAGTCCCTACCTCCATCACCCCATGGAGATCGGGCGATCGGGAGGTAGGCAACTTGCGAGTTAAGTATTAATTTCCGGCTCCACGGATGACGAGCATTTGGGTTTGTTTTTCAGGGGTGACGTTGGAGGATTGATGGTGGAGGATTAGTGTTTTAGCTGGATTTTGGCAGCGCGGTTTCCGCAAAGCCCGTGGCGATCGGGCGGTGGCCGAGCAGGGTTTTAAGCTGATGAGCCACCGATTGACCAGCCACACCCGCGAGCAACCCGAAGTGATCGCTGGCGATGTCGTGGGTGGTGATGGGGGTTTGGAGCAGGGTTTGCCAGATGGCGGGGGAGTCGGCCAGGTCTACCTGAATGGCCGGCAAGGCGAGGGGATTGTCGGCCGCTGTGAACCCCAAGGTGCTGCGGAACAGGGTGACCCGAGCACGACAGGCAAAGGGTTCCGGGTGATAGGCGCTGAGTAGGCGATCGTGCCGAGCGGCCAACCGCAGATTTTTATCCAAAAGTCGCCGTAGTTGCTCTGGGCGCAGGGGAGAACAGGCCGCCAGGTGATCAGTCATCAGGCTGGCATAGTCCGCCGGGGCGACGGTTTGGAAATCATCGAGACTCAGGGGGCGAGAGCCACGCCAGCGGTGAACCAGCAGGTTGGTGATCAGCAGGGGAGCAAAGGCCGGATCGACGATCGCGGGGTGCTCCTTGATCGATCGCAAGTCTTCGGAGCCGGGCGCATAGGTATCCAGCAGGATCAGATCGGTCACGGATTGGCCCCGCTGCTCCAGCAGGCGACACATTTCCACGGCCACCGTTCCACCGAATGAGTATCCCCCCAAGCGATAGTCGATCGCGGGGTGAAAGGTTTCAATCAGCGACAGGTAATATTCGGCCATCGCCGTGATGCTCTCTTGGGCAACGGATTCATTGGCTTCAATGCCCATCAGGGGGAAATCTGGCCCCAGGTATTGGCTGAGGGACTGGAGCCAGTTGGTATCTCCCGGCGCACCGTGGATCCAGAAGGAAGCGGGCTGGGATCCTTGGTCATGAAACACCATTAGGGGGCTGGTTCCGGCGGGCGCGGCCGGCGCGGGTGGGGGGCCAAGGGCCCCTTGCAGTTGCGCCAAGGTGGGATGCGCCAAGAACAGATTGGCGGGCAGCGATCGCCCCCATAGCCGTTCGAGGGATCGCCGCAAATCCGCTTGCACCAAGGAATCGACCCCCACGGTGCTCAGATCGGTGTCTTCGGTGAGCAACGCCGGATCCAGGCCCAGGGTCTGGCTGAGGAGCGATCGCAGGGTGGCCATGGCAGTGGAAGCGGGCGTGGCCAAACCGGCGGGGGTCACCAGGCCAGCGGAAACCGCCGTGGAAACCGCTGCGGAAACCACCTCCGAAACCGCCTCCGAAACCACTTCAGCCCCCGTTGTCGCAGCCACACCGGTCGATCGGGGAATCCAATGGCGGGTTTGGCTAAAGGGATAGCCGGGAAGGGAGACTTTTTGGGGAGGAATGGGGCGATCGCTGGCCTGGGCGATCGCGCTGAGTTCCACCTGACCGGCTTGCCAGGCTTGGGCCAATTGCGCGAGGGGCGATGTTTCAATCAGCTCCCCGATCGGCCATTGTCCCTGTTCCAGCCAGGTTTGCATCTGGTCAAACAGGGTCGGGTAATCGGGGGCCACAAAGGCAACCCGCTGGGCCAAGGCCTCCCGGCCGGTTTGCAGCGTATGGGCAACATCCGCCAAAGCAGAGCGCTCGCCTTCGGTTTGCAAGGCATCGCGCAGGGCCACCACGGCGCTGCGGAGGGCTTGGGGCGTTTTGGCAGACAGGGAAATCACTTCCGGCTGCGGCTCGCCCACGGCCGGCGCGGGGGTGGCCGCCGAATCCAAGACACGCTCTAGCAACAGGTGGCAATTTGCGCCGCCAAAGCCGAAGCTACTGACCCCAGCCCGCAACACCGCTTGCCCGGAGGGGTCGATCGCCGGTTCCCAGGGCTGCGGGGTGGTCGCAATTTGGAAACCGCCCCGTTCCAGGTGCAGCAACGGATTCAGGGATTGTTGATGGAGTGTGGGCGGAATTTGGCGGTGTTGCATCGCCAGCACCACCTTCAGCAGTCCCGCAATGCCGGAAGCCGGCTCCAGGTGACCAATGTTGGTTTTGACCGATCCCAGCCAACGGCGGGGCGCGGGTCGATCGACTCCCTGGGGTGCGGCCGGGCCCGTTAGCCGACCAAAGGCCTCCGCAAGAGCATCCACCTCGATCGGGTCTCCAAGGGCCGTCCCCGTGCCGTGGGTTTCAATCAAGGTAATGGAAGCCGGATCCACCGCCGCTTGCTGATACACCTGGGCGATCAAGTCAGCCTGAGCCTGAGGGTTCGGAGCCGTCAGGGACATGCCATGGCCACCATGGTTCACCCCAGAAGCCCGAATCACGCCATAAATATGGTCGCGATCGGCCCGGGCCTGGGCTAAGGATTTGAGGCAGACCACGCCCACGCCTTCGCCCTTCACATAGCCATTGGCCCGCGCATCGAAGGTGTAGCAGCGTCCCTCCGGCGACAAAACCCCCATCCGCGCCGCCATCATCACAGCCGTGGGAGACAGGAGCAAATGCACACCCCCCGCGATCGCCAAGGAAGCCTCGCCGGAGCGGATGGCCTGCGCTGCCCGATGGACGGCCACCAGGGAGCTAGAGCAAGCGGTGTCAATAATTTCGCTGGGGCCACGCAGATCGAGCAGGTAGGACAGCCGGTTGGCAATCATGGCGTGGGCGTTACCCGTGGCCACCTGGGGGCCCGCATCGGGGCCAAACCGCTCCACGTATTCATTCATCTGCACCCCCACAAACACGGCGGTACGGCTGCCGGCCAGGGAGGAAGGCCGAATGCCCGCATCTTCCAGGGCGTGCCAGGCCTGCTGCAAAAACAGCCGATGCTGGGGATCCATCTGCTCCGCTTCCCGAGGGGAAATCCCGAAAAATAGGGGGTCGAAGGTGGCCACCTCCGTTAGGAACCCACCCCAGCGAGCGGCCGCTTCCCGACCCGTGCCGGCCAGTTGGGCAGCGCAGTCTCGCCAATCCCAACGCTCCGGCGGGGTTTCCACAATCAAGTCCTTGCCCGCTGCCAGGTTTTGCCAAAAGTCCTGCAAGCTGGGAGAGCCGGGGAACAGGCCACTGATGCCAATGATCGCCACGCCGGAATCTTGATCGGGCAAGGCCGGAGCCAAGGGCAAGGTGGGCGATTGGGGCATGGCGACCACAGTTCCATCATTCAGCTCCGCCCCATCAACCGCAGGGGGAACCAACACCGCCGCGATCGCGCTGGCATAGTCCGTTTGCAAATGCTCAGCCAAGGCAGCCAAGGTTCCCACCCGGAAGAAGAGGGCAGGACTCAGATCGATCGCATAGCGCCGGTTAATGCGCGTGGCAAATTCCCGCAGCAACATCGAGTCAAACCCGTATTGACTGAAGGGAGTCTGGGGCTGGAGTTTGTGGGGGGCGATCGCCAAAACCGCTCCCGCCATCTCGGCCAATTCTTTGGTTAATTGCTCGTTGGTTAATGGGTTGGTGGTTAATGGATCGGTTAAATCACGGGTGACCCGAGCAGCCGTGGGTGGAGCGATCGCCGGGGCCTTCTGCTCGGAAATCGTTGCCGCGATCGGGGGTGGGGTGGTGGCCGCCGGAACCGCTCCGGACAGCCAAGGCCGCAACAACCGCTCCAGGGCGGGCGGCTCTCCATCGCAAATCACCACCCGGGGATGTTCCGAGGTGAGTAGCCCCGCCAAGATATTTAGGGCATCGGATGTTTGCAGGAGCCGCAGCCCCGTGGCCGCGAGGTAGAGATCTTGGGCCTGGGCATCCAGAGACATGCCCCCTTCGGCCCACAGGGGCCAGGCGATCGCCACGCCGCCGCTGGCCTCCGCGACTGCATCAAGATAGCGATTGGCACAGGCATAGTTACAACTGCCCAAGTCTCCCGCTACGGCTGCCAAAGATGAAAACAGGATTCGCAACGAAAGCGACGACCAATTCAAAACAGTTTGGAGCACCTGAACGCCCAGGATCTTGGGTCGCAATACCGCCGCAAACTCCGGCCAACTGAGGGATTCCAAGGCCGCCTGCCCCTGAAGACCCGCACAGTGAACCAAGCCCTCGATCGCCCCCCATTCCGTGGTCACATGGGCCACCATCACTTCCATGCTGATCAAGTCGGTGAGATCCACCGCGTAGTAGCTCGCTTCACCGCCGGCCCGACGAATGGCGGCCAACTGCGCCTCGATCGCTGGAGACAGGGGCGATCGCCCGGTCAGCACCAACCGCGCCTGATGGTGTCTGGCTAAATACAGCGCCACCTGAGATCCCAAGGCCCCGGCCCCGCCGGTCACCAAAATGACGCTGCGAGGGCGCAAAGTCACCGCAGGTGCAGCGGCAGCCTCCCAGGCCACCCAGTCTTCGCCGTAGCGTTTCCCCAGACGATAGAGAATGTCCGCATCCACCCAGGGGGTCTGCACCTCATCGGTCAGAATCCCGGCCCAAGCCTTGGCCTCCGCTTCCACCCGAATGGTGCGCAACCGCAGGCGAGCACAGGCGGCCGTGAGCGATCGCCGAAAACCAGCCACCGCCACGCGGCCCGGCACATCGCCCCCCGACCCGGAAAACACATAGTGAATATCCAAGGGTTCAGATTGGGTTTGCAGCAGGGCCTGACTGAGCAAAAACATGCGGTGCAACGGAGTTTGCTGTAAATCCCGGTTCGATCGGGAGTCCGCGGCCAACTCCGTTAGATCCCAGGCTTGTAGATCCCAGGCTTGGATCAGGCATTGCACGGGCGGACAGGCCGCCAACAGCCGGCTATAGTGCTCGGCCGCATGGGGATCGATCCGAAAATCCATGGGCAATGGGTCGGCAGCCAACAGCTCAAAGGATCCTGTCCCTGGCAACACCCCAATCACCAGTCGGGGAGCCAGGCGATCGCGCACCGCCTGCAACACCTCTAGATTGGGGGCAAAGAACAACACCGCCGCCGCCGAGACACAACGTTCCAGGGGAGCCGATCGCCAAATGGGATAGAACCGGGGGGGCAGCGGGGGCAAGGGCGCGGTGGTCGGCTCCGGCGTGAGAGCCAACCAGTAGCGCTCCGGCTCGAAGGAATAGCCCGGTAGGGGAACGGGGGATCCAGATCCCGCCCAAGGGGGCAGCGGGCCACCCGCCAACCAAGCTTGGGCAGCGGCGGGCAGGGCATTGGCCAGCGCACCGATCGACCAGCGCTTCAGGGCCTGGATTGCCGCTGGCACCGAATCGGCCATGACCGCCGCTCGGCACTCCATGGGCACACGGCCCCGGTGGAGCGTGGCCGCCACATCCGCCAAGGCCAGGGTTGCGCCATGGGTTTCCAGATACTGAGCCAGGTTCCGCACTTGCCGTTCCAAGGCGGCAGGATGACGAGCCGACAGGGGCAACAGCAAGGGAACCTGGGGCCGATCGCCCGAGGCAGGGACTACTGCGGCGGGGGTTGGCTCGTAGCTGGCCAAAATCACATACACATTCGTGCCCCCCGCTCCAAAGGAACTGATCCCCGCCCGACGCTCACCCACCCAGGGCGATCGCGCCGTTTGCAACACAAAGGGGCTGTGGCTGAAGTCCAGGACTGGGTTAGGCGGTGTGCAATGGAGCGTGGGCACGAGGGTTTGGTGACGCATCTGCAACGCCACTTTGATCACCCCCGCCACTCCCGCAGCGGCTTCCAAATGACCAATGTTGGACTTCACCGATCCCAGCGCACAGAAATGCGATTGATCCGTGTAGCGGCGAAAGGCCTTGTCTAGCCCCCGCAATTCCAAAGGATCCCCCACGGTCGTTCCCGTGCCATGGGCTTCCACATAGCTCAAGGTGGCCGGAGAAATGCCCGCATCCTGGAGGGCCAGCTCAATCAGTTCCGCCTGGGCCTCGGGATTGGGAACCGTGTAGCCCGTGGTCAGGCCATCTTGATTGATGGCGCTGCCGAGGATCACCGCCTCAATTCGATCGCCGTCGGCCTCCGCCAACGACAGGGGTTTCAGCAACACCGCTCCCACCCCTTCACCAGGCACAAACCCGTTAGCTCCCTGGCCAAAGCTATGGCAGCGACCATCGGCCGCCAAGAAGCCCAAACCGCTCAGGGCAACGTACTTGCAGGGATGCAACAGCAGGTTCACTCCGCCCGCGATCGCAACGGCACATTCACCCCGCCGCAAGGACTGGACCGCCAAGTGAATGGCCGCCAAGGACGAGGAGCAGGCCGTATCCACCGCCAAACTGGGGCCCTTGCAATCTAAAAACCAAGACACCCGGTTGGCCACGGACCAATAGGATGAGGATCCGAGAATTTGGTTACTCCGCAACCATTCTTGGGCCGAGAGCAACTGATAACTGCCCCAGGTGATGCCCACAAAAACGCCCACCCGACGCGGGGAGCCATCGGCCGCTTGACGCAGGCGATCGGGGGTGTAGCCCGCATTTTCCAGGGTGTGCCAGGCGGTTTGCAGAAATAGCCGCTCTTGGGGATCCATGGAAACCGCTTCCCGGGGGGAGATCCGGAAAAACAGGGGATCAAATTGATCAACCCCATCCAGAAAGCCCCCCCAACGGCAGACGCATTGGCTGGCGTATTGGTCAGGATTCCAGCGGCTGGCGGGCACTTCGGTAATGCAATCTGCGCCCGCCGCCAGGTTGTCCCAAAAGTCCTCCAGGGTGTTGGCTCCGGGGAAGCGTCCGGCCATGCCAATGATGGCGATCGGTTCCTGGGGGTTGAAACGGCGCGATCGGGTGGTTTGGGCTAACTCTCCCGGGCGATCGGGCATGGATGGGGCGAAGGTTGGTTCCCCCGTCGAGGCTTCAGTTCTAGGGGATTGCCCCCCAGGAACTGCCGTCAGCCCCAAGGGGGACACCGAGGAATCGGTGAACTTCGGTGTCGGTTCCGGTGTCGGTTTAGGCGCTGGTTCTGGGGGTTTCGCCGGTTGATCTGATCGCAAATACGGAGTCAGGGCGGCCACGGTGGGATTTTCAAACAGCAGGGCTGAATTGAAAGCCCGATCCGAGGGCTGTTTTTGAATGGCTTCACCCAGGCGCGCCAATTGCAGCGAATCAAACCCCAGTTCTCCCAGTCGGGCTTGGGGGTCAATTTCTTCGGGCCGCAAACCCAGCAGGTCGGAAATGATCGATCGCAAAACGGGCAGGGTATCCAAAGCCGTGGCCCGAGCAGCCACAGGCTCCGCAGGCATCGGATTGGCGGCCAAGGGTCGATCCGACTGAGCGGGCGTTGCGGAGTGGCCTTGAAAGCGGCCCTGAAGAAACGCTTGGAATTTTTCCGGCTCCCCCGGGGCGATCGCCACTTGGGGATGGGGTTGGCGAATGGCCCAATGGATCAGTTCCAGACCCTGGGCGGGGGTTAGGGGTTGGAGTCCCGCCATGTCCGCCATCCAAGCCTGGGAAACCTCCGTCAAGGCCATGCCACCCCCTTGCCAGAAGGGCAAATTCAGGGTGCGGCTCACGCCCGATCGCTGCTGCCGTTGCCGCTGGGTTTCCCGTTGCTGAATCCAAGCATCCAAGAAAGCATTGGCGGCGGCATAATCGCCCTGGCCCGGGGCCCCCATCAGGGCGCTGAGGGAAGACAGGCACAGGAAAAAGTCCAGCGGATCCTGGCGCGTGAGGTAATCGAGATAAACGGTTCCTTGCACCTTGGGCCGCAAGACTCGCCCGAAGGTGGGCCGGTCTTTGTTGATCAGCAGCGCGTCTTCAATCAGGCCGGCGGCATGGATCACACCGCGCAGGGGCCGGCCCGTTTGGCGGGCGGCGTTGACCACGGCGATCGCCCCGTCCCAGTCGCCCACATCGGCCGCCACGTAGGTGATTTGGGCCCCTTGGGCCCGCCAGGCTTCCAGACGCGCGGTTTTGCGATCGTCGAGGGGCGATCGACCCACCAGCACCAACGACACCGGAGCCGAGCCGATCGCGTTTTCCACCAACTGTTGGCCAATGGCCCCCAAACCGCCAGTGAGGATATAGCAACCGCCCCCTTGCCAGAGGCCGGACGGGGCCGGGTTTCCTGGCTCGATCGCGGGATCCAACAACTGCCAGGTGCGCACCCGGGATCCCGTTGCTTGGAACTGAAGATGGTTCAATTCTGGACGCTGCCACAGCAGGGCGATCGCCCGCAACAGCTCTCGGGAAGGTTGGTTCAGCTCCGTCACCCCCGACAGCACCGCCGGCCGCAATCGGGTGCTCTCCTGGCCCACGGCGGTACAGAAGGCCGCCGCCGCCGCCGTCCAGGGAGCAGCCGGGTCTTCTCCCAAATAAATCCAGGACACCGGGCTAGGGATAACTTCGGGCGATCGCAACAGGGCCCGCAATCCATAGAACAGGGGGTAGAGCGTTTGGGTCAGGCCCTGGCGGATTGCCTGCGGCGGTGCATCATCCGGGGCCGCCGTTGCCAGGCTCCGAAAGAGCACATGGGTGGGGGCGAGGCCTTGATCAGCGAGGTGAGCCAGCAGTTCGCCAAAATCCGATTCCCGCGAGCTGTTCAATCGGTAGCGATCGCCCGGTAGCGGTTCAAAGGCCAGGCCCGGGATCACCTGAATCACGCGCCGGAACCGGCAGCAATCGGGATGGGCTTGCACCGCTGCGGCCATGGCCGCTCCCTCGGCTTCGGGGCCAATCCAGAGGAGCACCTCACCCACCACAGGATCGGCCACGGTTCCCGAAGCGGCTTCAGGGGCGATCGCTTGCCAATCGGGAATCAAAACTCCTACCCCTCCCGGGAACGAGGGCGACGTTTTTGCCGAGGGTAAATCGGGAGAACTGGCTGGGGAACTCGCCGGGAGCGGCTCCGCTCGGCCGGTGTTGAGCGCAACGGTCACGGGTTGGGCCGGCCGGGGAAACCAACAGGGGCGCAACTCAAACGGATAGGACGGCAGGGTGACGCGGGATGGTTTGGGCCCCAGCCACAGGGCTTCCCAATCCACCTCGGCCCCTTGAACCCAGGCGGTGGCCAGGGCAAGGGGGGAATCGGGCCGGGTGCGAATCACCCGATCGTCTGGCCCACAACGCCCCACCAGTCCTTGGGCGATCGGCCCGTCGGCCAGAAAGGCCTCCCATTGGCTCAACAGGTCATTGGGATTTTTGGCCACCACGGCCAAGCGATAGGGGAGGGCAACGCGCCCGGTTTGCAATGTCCAAACCAGTGCCACCCAATCGATCGGGGCTTCCGTTGCCAAGATTCCTGGGGCTGGGTTGGGGGTGGGGTCTGACTGGGGGGAATTGTGGGGTTGGATCAGCACCGATCGCAGTTGGCGCACCCAAGCTTGGAGTCGTTCCCGATCGAGGGCCGAAACCGGCACTACGTATTCCCCCTCCGACACCATCAGCCCGCTCGCAGTGACCGGGGCTGCCGCCGGATCAAGCACGAGGCGATCGAAGCCGTTGCGTTCAGTCCCCCCGGGGTGTAGGTCTCCCACACTCGATCCGTTGCGATCGATCCCTAGGCGATCCCACGGGGTTTGGGCCCTGGCCGGGTCGGGATTCGATCCCGATCGCCCCGACTCCGATCGATATTCCTCCACAATCAGGTGCGCATTCACTCCACCGGCCCCAAAGGAACTGATGCCCGCCCGCCGAGGCACACCGGGCCGGGCTGGCCAGGGCATGGCCTGGGTTTGCACCCGCACCGGGGCTTGGTCAAAGGCAATGTGCGGATTGGGATCGGTGGCATACAACGAGGGAGCCAACTGGCCATGGCGCATTTGCAGGAGCACTTTGGTGAGTCCCGCAATGCCCGCCGCCGCCTCCAGGTGGCCGATGTTGGCCTTCAACGACCCGATCGCACAGTAGGGCTGGTCATGGACACCGAGGGCTTCGGTTAGCCCCGCCACCTCGATCGGGTCTCCCAAGGTCGTGCCCGTGCCGTGGGCTTCGATGTAGGACAAGCTGTGCGGATCCACCATCGCATCCTGAAGGGCCGATCGAATCACCGCCGCCTGGGCCGTGGGGTTGGGCACGGTGTAGCCCGACACCTTGCCGCCACTGTTGACCGCCGAACCGCGAATGACTCCCCAGATTCGATCGCCATCCCGCTCTGCGTCGGCCAAGGGTTTGAGCACCACCACGCCCACCCCTTCGCCGGGCACCATGCCCGAGGCCCCGGCCCCAAAGGGCCGGCAAATCCCATCATTCGCCAACATCTTCAGCCGGTGCAGGGCCAGCAAATGCCGAGGATGCAAAATCAGATTCACCCCACCGGCCAAGGCCGCTCGACATTCTCCCCGCCGCAGACTTTGCACCGCCAGATGAATGGCCACCAGGGAGGAAGAGCAAGCCGTATCCACCGCCAAGCTGGGGCCTTGGAAATTGCAAAAATAGGACAAGCGATTGGCGATCGAGGAAGGAGAAGCACCGGTCAGCACAAAATCGCCTTGCAGTGCAGCCTCGGCGGCCAGGAGCTGATATTCGCCGTACATCACCCCCGCAAACACCCCAACGGCTCGCTTGGCGGCCGGATCGGGCGATCGCACCAGGGTATTGGGGGTTAAGCCCGCATCTTCCAACGCGGCCCAGGCCACTTCCATAAACAGCCGCTCTTGGGGATCAATCCCCGTCGCTTCCACGGGCGAAATGCCGAAAAAGCGGGGGTCAAAGGTATCGATCGCCCCTAACCAGCCCGCCCGCCGCGCCGTGGGATGCTCGGCCAATTCAAATTCAGGGGACTCAAATTGACGACCGGACGGCGGTTCACTAATTACATCGCGCCCGGTGATCAGGGTTTCCCAAAAGGCCGCCAAGTCCGCACCGCCCGGGTAACGACCCGCTAACCCCACAATGGCGATCGCCCCATCCTCCACAACCTGGTTCGTCGGGGCGATCGATCGAGCTGGGCTGGGGCCCTGGCTCGATCGGCCCGTGGGAACTGGGGCGATCGGCTCCGCAACCGGCTGGCCACCGCCCGCCAATTCCGGTGCAGGCGTTGTGGGCGTGAGCGAGGTTGTTGAGACTGAGGTTATTGAGGCTGAGGCTGAAGTGGTCGATCGGGGCGCAGGTGTCAGCGGTGCTGGGAGCGGTGCGGGAACCGGCGCGGGCGGCAACCCGGGGGAGGGCGGTGACAGTTCCCCAGAAGACCCAGGGGCAGCCACAGCCGACGGAGCCACCGAACGAGCCGCCGCCACCAAATTGGCGATCGCCTCAGACTTATTCGCCTCCAGCCATTGGGTCAGCGCATCCAGCGAAGGGCATTGGAACAGCAGCGTTTGGGGCAGCAGGCCAAAGGTTTGCTCTAAGGCGCGAATCAATTCCAAGGTCACCAACGAGTCCACCCCGTAGGTCTCGAAGTTGGCTTGGCGCGATAGGGTTGTTCCCTCCAGGCGCAACACTTGCCCAAACACCTGCCGTAAATGGGCCAAGACCACCGCTCGGGAATCCCCTTCAGCCAGGGTCGGGGCCGCCGACAAGGGCGTAGCGGACGGAGCCGATGGAGCCACCGGCCGATCGGGCACAACAGGGGCCCCTTGGGGAGTCGCCGCCGTGGGGCACTCAATCCAACCATCGCTCGCCCCCAGAATGATCGTCTCGATCGGGAATCCCGCATCGGGCCGGGCAGGACTCGCCAGGTGAATGGATTGGAACCCGGCCGCCCGGAACAGAGCTTCCCATTGAGCGGGACTCAGAAGCGGCGCATGGGGCAAGCGCCAATCCCCATCCCCAAACAGCCACCATCCCTCCGTGAGTCCAAAGGTCAGGGTGGCAAAGTCCTGAACCCGGGTTCCTTCGTTGAGCACCAACAGGCCGTGGCGCTTCAGCAGCCGTTTCGCCTCGCGCACGGAAGCGGTCACACTCTCCGTGGCATGGAGCACGTTGGCCGCCAACACCAGGTCATAGCTACCGGGCGCAAAGGACTGGGCCGCCACATCTTGGGCAATATTCAACACCCGAAATTCACAGAAGGAGCGGCCTTGATCCAAGGTCTGCTGGGCTTGGTATACCAGGGTGGGCGAAATATCAGTGAAGGTGTAATGAACGCTGGCTGCATAGGCATCCAAGGCCTTCAGCACCGCAAAACTGGTTCCCCCCGTGCCGCCACCAATCTCCAAAATTCGGAAGGGCTGTTGGGGTGTGGGTTGGGCGGCCACCACCGCCGCGGCCACCGTGGCGGCGGTCAAGTCGTTGTAGTAATCCATCAGGGGATTGCCACGATAGATCCCTTCCACCTGGGCAGCGGATCCCCGAGGAAAGAGGATCTCTAGGGGATCGCAGGCTCCGCGCAAAATATCGCCATAGCGTTCTAAGCAGCGATCGAGCAGGGTTAAGCAAGGATCAATGCCCACGTAGCGCGATCGCAGTCGATCGGCCTCGGCGGGGCTGTTGGCAATCCGGCGATCCATTTCCGGCGTGAGGCACAGGGGCGTTAAGCCCAACCCATCCCCCTGTTCCGCCAAGAATCCGGCTCGGGTCAGCAAATCACCCAAGGCCCAAATCAGGCGTTCATAACGGGGCAGCACCGCCAGTTGCGTCATCACCGATCGCACGGACCAGCGATCGGCGGCCGATCGCAGCAACCCCAGTTGGCGTAGGGTGGCCAGCAGTTGCCCATGGGCATAGGCCTCAAGCTGTTGGAAAGCCTCGATCGACTCAGGCGCGATCGGGCGTTCCTGCACGAACCGAGTCATGGCCTGGGCCGCCGCCGCCGGGAGCATGGGCGAGGCGATTGCCCCTGCCGGTTCCGTAGTCCAGCCCGTTAGCTGCAACTGATCCAAAATTTCCGGCGCGACCAGCATGGGCAAACATTGGCGCACTTCCCAGCGCAACAGCCGTTCCAGGGTTTCCACTCCCTCGGCGGTGTTGATGCCCAAAATGCCTTGCTTTTCAATGCGTCGGCTATAGAACTCGGTGGCCACAATGCCCGTTTCGCGCCAGTAGCCCCAGTTAATGATCTGGATCCGAGGCCCCGTGGGCGGCAACGCCAAGGCAAAGGCATCCTGGAAGGTGCAACCGGCCGCGTAGTTACTTTGCCCCGCATTGCCCATCAAGGCATTGGCCGACGAGAAGAAGATCAGGAAATCCAGGGGTTGTTGGCGAGTCAGTTCCACCAGCAGCCAACTGCCCGCCACCTTGGGAGCCAGGGCCGCTTGCAGGGCCGCCGGGGTCATGGTGCGCAGGCTGGCATCTTGCAACACCAGGGCGGAATGGATCACCCCTCGCAGGGGCCCCCAAGTTTGCTGAATTTCTTGGATCAGACCGGCCATGGCGACGGGATCCGCCACATCGACCGCTCGGTATTGGGCGATCGCCCCCAAAGCCGTGAGTTCCCGCAGTTGGGCGGCTCGCCCTTCGGTGAGAGGGCGGCGACCCGTCAAAATCAACTTGACCCCGGTAATCGCCGCCAGACATTTGGCCGCTTCGTAGCCAATGCCGGTCATGCCACCCACGATTAGGTAGCAGCCACCGGGATCAATCGGTAGGGGCCGCGGATCCGGCGGCAAGGCCATGGGCTGAATGGCCCGCCGCAACCGACGTGTTCCCCGATAGGCCAGCTCCAAGCCCGGTTCCGCCGCTGGTTCCGTGGCAATTCGGCGGGCCAGGTGGGCGAATGGGTTCGTTAGATCAGTGAGATCAAGGCGATCGATTGGCTCAACCAGTTCCAGATCCACCCGGCTGAGATCCAAGCAGGTCACTGCCAAATCCGTGAATTCCCGGGACAGGGCCTTGGTGAAGCCAATCACCGTGGCTTGCCAGGGCTGAATCGGCCCGACTCCCACGGCTTGGGCATCTTGGGTGATGACCCGCAGCCGCGCTCCCGATCGCCACAGTCGATGCCGATCGAGGCCTTGGATCAGATGAAACAGACTGACCACCCCTTGATCTTGCAGCGCCGTCAGTTCCGCCAGGCTGGCGGGCGCGATCCGGCTCCCCGCCGCCAGGAAATAGATGGTCTCTAAGGGGGGAAGTTGTGACCAAATCGGCTCCCAATCGCTGGCCGCTGCGCCCACTTGCCAATGGCTCGGGCCCAGGGATTGGCGGGATCCCGCAAGCTGCACTTGATAGATCGGAGCCGAGGGATGCTGTGCTTGCAAGGCCGCTGCCAAGGGCCGATCGCCCGGTGCATAGACCATTAACACCGCCCCGGATTCGGGAGCGATCGGCTCCGGCCAAGGGGTTTCTTGCCAAACGGGCCGGTAGCAGGGCACGGCTTCAACGGCACTGGCTGGGGCCACAGCCGAAGAACCGGTCGGGGCGATCGCCCCCTCTGAGCCGATGGCCACAGGTGCGCCGTTGTGGGCAGGAACCGGCCCAGCCCCCACGGGCAGCCCCGATCGGGACAGCCCCTGACCATTGCCCCCCGGAACCAAAGGCGGAATTCCAGGATGGCCATTGGGCGACGTGCCCAGCAAGCTACCTTCCGTACGCAAGGGGCGGAGGGTAAAGGTGTTGATGCGAATCAAGTCCTCGCCCGCCAGGTTTGTGATCCGCAAATCAAAGGAATATTCCGAGATCGGCGCTTGCGAAGGCCGCACATAGACCCAGCAATCCTCCGTGAGGGGTTGCAGGATCTGCAAGGTGGCGATCGAGGCCGGCAGCAGCAGGGGCAAATCGGCCGCCCGAGGAGCCAGCAGGCCCATCACGCATTGCAAAGCCCCATCCAGCAACGAGGGGTGCAGCGCCATCCGAGGCAGCCAGGCCAATTCTGAGGCGGGCGCTTTCAGCTTGCCCAGGGCCTCAAAGGGGCCGGCCCACAATTGCTCAACGGTGCGATACAGCGGGCCATGAACCACATCGCGGCCATCCACCAGGTCGTAGAACGCCTTTTGCGTCCAGGTGCTGCCACAGCGTCGTTGCACGGCGACCGGATCGAAGTTGGGAGTTTCCGAGGACGATCGAGCGCTGGGGGTAGAGATCCAAACGGCGGTGGCACAGGGGCGATCGAGCGATGCTTTGGCCCCGCTGGGATCCGGCTCCATCCTGGCTTGCAATTGCAGCAGCAACCGCGAATCCTGGGTTTGCCATTGGGGAACCAAGGCCATGCCCCTCTGCACCGGGTGCAACCAACCGATATCTCGCAGTTCCCCGATCGGGTGGCCCGCCGCCTGGCCGGCTTCCAGCATCTGTTGCAAAATCGCCGCACCGGGTAAGACGGCTGTGCCCTGCACATGATGCTGACTCATCCAAAAGGTGAGATCTCGGGCGGGGGTGGGGGATAGGGGCGGGGGTGTGAGCTGGGGCGACCGTTGCACCCAATAGCGGGTGCGATCGAACGGATAGCGCGGCAGATCCACCAACCGGCCGGGTTCCGGGTAAAGCGCCGTCAGATCCGACAGGGTTCCCGCCACAAAATCCGCCGCCAAAGACAACAGGAAGGGGCGATCGCTCCGGCCACTTTGGAGCAGTTGAGCCACCTGGGCCCGCTGGGTGTCGCTCAGTGCGCCATCGGGGGTGAGGATCGGATCGTCCGACGGGGTGATCAACCAGGACTGAGCAGGCGTGGCCTCCGGGGCGATCGCCCGAGGCGTGATCACCAACAGGGCCTGGTGAATCTGCCGCAAGTTGGCCAGTTGTTCATCCCAACTGCTGGCCACCCAAGCCGCCCGCACCGCCAAGTGGCTGCGTTTGGTGGCCAGGGTCACGGCCAAGTCAGCCAGGGGCAGCGGCGCTTGGCTGGTCAGGTGTTGGAGCAAATCCGCCACCCGTTGTCGCAATTGGACCCGATCGCGCGCCGACAACACCAACAGATATTCCGGGCGGGCGGGCAGGGCCGGCGCGACCACCTCGGGAGCCGCCGCCAAAACCATGTGGCAGTTCGCCCCATTCGCCCCAAAGGAACTGATGGCGGCTAGGCGCGGGGTCTGAGTCCAAGGGCTACCGTAGGGATCCAACCGCAGAGGGCTGGCATCCAATTGGATATGGCCATTCAGACCGGTGGAGAGGGGGCAAGGGGGTAGCGATCGATGCTTCAGGGCCAACACCACCTTCAACAGGGAAGCAATCCCGGCGGCGGTCAAGGAATGACCAATCACCCCTTTCACGGAGCCGATCGGGATCGAAGCGGGCGGCAGGGCAGCGGCGCGGAGGGCATCGCTCAGGGCATGGAGTTCGATCGGATCGCCCAGGGGCGTGCCCGTACCATGGGTTTCCACATAGCCGATCGATCGGGGATCCAGGCCAAACCGCTGATAGACCTCCTGAATGAGGGTGGTTTGGGCCGGGCCGCTGGGGGCCGTGAGGCTGCTGGTTTTGCCGTCTTGATTGGTGCCTGATCCTTGAATCACCGCATGGATCCGATCGCCATCGGCCAAGGCCCGATCCAAGGGCTTCAAAATCACAACCCCTACCCCTTCGCTAATCACAATGCCATCGGCGCTGTGGTCAAAGGGTTTGCAGGTTCCCGTGGGCGACAGCATTCCCACCTTGCCCAGCAGCAGGTGCAGCCGAGGCGTGGCCAACACGCTCACCCCGCCCGCGATCGCCAAGTCGCAATGGCCCTGCTCGATACTTTCGCAGGCGGTATGCACCGCAATCAGGGACGAGGAACAGGCCGAGTCGATCGCCAGGGTGGGCCCCTTCAGGTTCAACCAGTAGGCAATGCGTGCTGGCAACATGGCCCCCGCGTTACCCGTGAAGGTATAGCCATCCACCGGCAGCCCCGATTCCAGCAACAGTTCCCAATAGTCGCCGCTCGATGCGCCCACAAACACGCCCGTGCGGCTGCCATCCAAGCGCTGCTGCGGATAGCCCGCATCCTCCAGGGCGGCCCAGGTTTCCATCAGCAACAGGCGCTGCTGCGGATCCATGAACTCCGCTTCCCGGGGCGAAATTTGGAACAGGGCCGGATCAAACGCCCCCACATCGTCGAGGAAGCCCCCGTGGCGGCTGGGGGTTTTGTGGGGAGCCAGTCGATCGGGGTCATAGATGGCCCGCCAGTCCCAGCGATCGGGTGGCACTTCGCCCACCACCGGCTGGCCCCGCTGGATCACCTGCCAAAATTCCGCCAAATTCCGGGCCCCGGGAAACTGGCCGGCCATGCCAATGATCGCGATTTGACGACCGGGGGGCTTGGCCGCGGGCGAGGACACCGGGGGCGCGGCCGCTTGGGGCAAGGGCGCGGCCTCCGGAGCGGGAGCCGTCACGATCGGCGGTGCGGTGGGCCGTCGCCAATGGGGAAAGGCTTGCTCAATGTGGCGGGCCAATTGCTGCCCGGTGGGGTAGTTGAACAGATCCGTCGATCGCAACTCAATGGCCAATTCAGCATTGAGCAACTTGGCTAGCTCGATCGCCACGATCGAATCAACCCCCAAATCTGCAAAGGGACGCTTGGGATCCAGGCGATCGGCCGGCACGTTCAGATAATTTGCCAACAATGCCACAACCCGTTGCTCACAGCGATCGGAACCACCGTGGGCCAAAACAGGCACGGCGGGCACGGGCTGGAAGGGCGGCTGAGGCAATTGATTGGGAAGTTGGTCAGGTGCTGGGCTGGGTAATGGATCCGACACCTGATGAGTCACTCGATCGGGCGAAGGGGAAACCCCATGGGCCGCAGACTGCGGACTACGTTGGGCCACAATCAAACTTTGCAGGTAAGTTTCGGGCGATTGGGGATGGCGCAACCCCAAGGTGCGCACCCGGGGAAACCCTTGGGCCGCCAGGCAACGCCGCCAATTCAACGGGGTCAACAACGGTGAGTGGGGAATGCGGTTGGGGGCATCCTCAAACAACCACCAGCCCCGGGTTAAGCCAAAGGTGAGGGTCGCAAAAACCTCGAAGTGACAAACTTCACTGAGAATCACCAACCCGCCAGGGGCCAGGAGCTGATGCACTTGGGCCAGGGTGTGATCAATGCGGCGTGTGGCATGGAGCACATTGGCCGCGCAAATAATGGCAAATTGACCGGGGGTAAATCCTTGGCTGGCCAAATCCGCTTCAATGTCCAGCGGAGCATAGCGGGTGAAGGGAAACTGCTCGCCCCAGCGATTGCGCCCCCGTTGGACAAAGGCCGGCGACAAATCCGTAAAGTGATAGGTCACCTGGGAACCGAGGGGAGCCAAGGTTTGCAACACCGCAGCGGTGGTGGCTCCGGTTCCCGCACCAATTTCCAGAATTTGGATCGGTGCTGAGCCGGGCTGGGCCGCCCGATCACGCACGGCCGTGGCCACGGCGGTGGCCACCAATCCATTGAAGTGAGTCGCGAGGGGGGTTTCACGGTTAATCGCTTCCACCCAGGGCAAAACCTCGGGGGTGTAGAGCAAATCCGTGACGGCCAAGCGCCCGGCCAACAAATCCGGGTAATGGTTCAGGCACAGTTGCAGCAGATCGAGATAGGGGCGGCAGGCGGGGCATTGGCTGCGCAGCTCCGCTTCCAGGCGCGATCGCGTGGCGGCTAACTGGGGAGCGATGCCTTCGGGGCGATCGGGATTCAGCGCCAGTTCCCCCGCCACCGCCACCAGCCATCCGGTGTTTTGGAGAATCGCCAACAGGCCCGCAAACAGCGCTTGATGGTCTGGGGAGAGCTGAATTAAGGTTTGCAAGGCTGCGGGGGCGATCGGGCGGTGGGCTTCTCGCAGGGCCCCCGCCTGTTGGAAGGTGGCCAACACCCCCAGCGCACCCAAATTATCCAGGCGCTCAAACACCATTTCCCAACCGACGAGCGGGTCTCCCTGCTGGCTGGCTTGGGCCTCCACCCGGTGCAAAGTGCGATCGAGCCAATCCTCAGCCGGTGGCTCCGACGCGAGAGGGGCTGGCCGCGTGGGTTCGATCGGGGCCACTGGGGTCACCGGGGTGGCCAGGGCCGGAGCCACTGGGGGCGTGAGGGCGCAAATATCTCGCTCAAAGGCATAGGCCGGCAAGGAAATCCGCCGACCAGGCGGCCCCTCCCAAACCTCAGACCAGGCGATCGCCGCCCCCGACAGAAACTCCCGGATCTGGGCCGCATGGGGCAAGGACGCAGGCACGGCCGCCGGATCCCGCAGGGGCGAGGCCGTCACCAAATCCGCCGTCCACTGCACCACCAACACCGCCCGACAGTCGAAATGCTGCCGGCCAAAGGTCAACGTCCAGGCCACATCCGCCAAGGAAGCAGCCGAATGGCGATCGGCCCAGGCGGCCAACTGGGCCAAATTACGCTCCAGGGCCGATCGAGATTGGGCCGACACCGGAATCACCCGCCAAGGCAAGCTAAACGAACTGGTGGGCAAGGGTTCCCGGGCCGGGCCTTCCTCAATCACCACATGGGCATTCGTGCCGCTGAAGCCAAAGGCACTCAAGGCCGCCCGCCGGGGACGATCCCCCTGGCGCGGCCAGGGCTGCGGCTGCGTGGGCACATAAAACGGGGATTGCTGCCAATCAAAGGCCGGATTGGGTGTTTGCAGATGTAGTGAAGCGGGCAAGGCCTCATGCTTCAAGCTGAGGAGCACTTTGATGAAGCCTGCCATCCCTGCCGCTGCCATGGCATGGCCAATGTTGCCCTTCACCGAGCCGATCGCACAGAACTGCTTAGCATCGGTCCAATGCCGAAACGCCTTCGTCAGGGCTTGCAGCTCGATCGGGTCACCCAGTTTTGTGCCCGTGCCATGGGCTTCCACATAGCTCAGGGTACTGGGGTCAATTTGCCCCTTGGTGTAGAGGGCCTGTTCCAGTTCGGATTGGGCTTGGACATTGGGAGCCGTAATTCCATTGGAGCGCCCATCCTGGTTCATGCCCGAAGCCCGAATCACCCCATAGATTGCGTCGCCGTCCCGCTGGGCCTCACTGAGGCGCTTCAACATCACCACCCCGCAACCTTCGGCCGGCACAAACCCATTGGCCGCCTGGTCAAAGGGCCGACATTGATTCGTGGCCGACAGCATTCCGCTGTAGTCCAAAAATTGATGCACCCTGGGCGAGAGCAACAGCAGGGCCACCCCGCCCGCCAGGGCCAAATCACAATCCCCTTGCAGCAATCCCTGACAGGCCAAATGCAAGGCCACCAGGGAGGAAGAACAGGCGGTATCAACGGGAATTGCCGGGCCCTTGAGATTCAGGTGATAGGCAATCCGCGCAGGCAAGATGGCCATGGAGGATCCCAAGGAAGCCATGGCGTTGGGTTCACGGTTGGCAGAGCCGTTCTGGCTGTCCTGGCTATCGAGGCCATAGAAGTTGTGGGCGGCTCCCACATAAACGCCACAGCGTGTGTCTGCGAGGGATTCGGGAGCATACCCGGCATCCTCGATCGCCTTCCAAGCCTCTTCTAGGAACACCCGCTGTTGGGGATCCATTTGGGCCGCTTCCCGAGGGGACAGCCGGAAAAAGAGCGGATCAAAGGCCAGGGCATCGGGCAGCAATCCCCCTCGCAGGGGCCGATCGCTTGCAATTCCCCACCGTTCGGTCAGGTCTGAGAAGGGAGTTTGTCCCGATCGCAGCACGTCCCAAAATTCATCCGCATTGCGGGCCCCGGGGAACCGGCAGGAGAGACCAATCACCGCGATCGCCTCCGTCCCGGCGCGATCGGGAGCGGTTCCGGCCGGGGTTTGCGGCGTGGCAACCTGGGGAGTCCCGGAAGCCATACCCACCGGAGCGGCTGAAGTCAGCGCCGCCGCCCCCCCTAAACCCAGCGATGGATTGATCCGGGCTGGACTGATCACCGGATCCACCACTGGCGGCGGGGCCGATGCTGCTGGGGCCGGGGTTGCCGCCACCTGAGACTCCAAATAGGTGGCCATCTCCAGGGGCGTGGCATAGCGATAAAAATCCGTGGGGGCGATCTCGCTGCCAAACCGGGCATTGATACGCCGGGCAATTTGGGAAGACAGGATCGAGTCCACCCCCAAATCCGCAAACGTTTGCTCAGGATCCGGCTGGCGATCCATCTCCAGCACCGCCGCGATCATGTGCCCCAACTCTTGACTAATGGCCAAAATGCGCGTGGGAGAGGGGCGATCGTCAGGGGCGATCGGGGCAGGAGCGATCGGGGCGGGGGAATCGGCGGCGGGGCCAACCAAGACAGGAGCCGCCGCCGGGGGGCTAGCGGCCGCAGTCCGGGCCGCAATAAAGAGCTGTTGATAGGCATTACCCAGGCCCGATTTTGCCGTTGAGCCGGGGGGGGAGCTGACCGTTAACCCGGCCTCCGCCAACAGTTGCACCCAGTTTTGGGGAGGCAGCAGGGGGGAATGTTCCCAACGCACCGCCGGATCCTCAAAGGCCCACCACCCATCCAGCAGCGCAACGGTGATGGTTTGGCAGTCCGATTTGCGGGTTAGCTCATTCAGCAGCAGCAGGCCACCGGGTTTGAGCAATTTGGCCAGGTGACTGAGCGATCGCTGAATTTGGCGCGTGGCGTGAACCACATTGGTCGCAACGATCGCGTCGTAGACCCCCAATTCAAAGCCTTGGGCTTCGGCGGGGCGATCAAGATCAAACAGCCGGAACTGCATGAAAGGATAGGTCTGGCCAAAGGCCGCCTTACCCGCCTGCAAAAAGCTTTGGGACACGTCGGTGAAGTCATACACCAGCCGATCGGCCAAGGCGGCCACGGCCGGTAGCGTAAATTGCGTGGTGGAACCGGTTCCCGCACCCACTTCCAAAACCCGCAGGGGCCGCCCCGGTTGGGCTGTCATCCCGCCGCCCAGGGCCGCCGCCAACACCTGGTTGAAGTGATCCACCCAGGGATTGTCGCGATACATCCCCGTCACCAAATCCAGGGATGAGTCTGGGAACAGGATTTCCGTGGCCAATTTCTGCCCCTGAAGAACGGCCCCGTAGTCCGCCACGGTCAAACAGGCTTCGAGCACCCGAGTGAAGCCCACCATATCCGGGTAGCGCTGCACAAAATCCCGGTGGCGATCGGTCAAGGTTGTGAGGGCGGCCCGGATGGCCGGCAGGGCTGGGCCCGATCGAACCGCTTCCCCATCCCCCCGCAGTTCCAACACTTGCTGGGCCGCCAGCAAGTTGCAGTGGGCCTTCAGGAGGCGATCGTATTTAGGCGATCGATAGAGCCGTTGTCGCAACTGCTCCAGCGTCCGCCACTCTCCCGGGGCCGGAAACAGATCAAACTCCACCCAAACCCGGATCAGATACCAGCGGCTGAGGTCGTCGAGTTCCTCAAGGGATTGGATATAGCGGGGCACATCCAGGGTCGATCGGGTCACGTAGTCTTGGGCCGCCAACCGGGCTGATTGGCCCGGATCGGGCACCGTCGGCATCGAGTCAGCCCTGTGATCCGTCAAAGGGGCTGACGGGCGGAATCCCAGCAGATCCAGCACCTTGGCGGAAGCCCGCAGGGGAAGGGCCTGGCGCAGGCCCCGTTGCCAAACCATGGCGAACGATCGCAGGCCCAGGGCGCGCCCCATGGCCTGCACCCCCCATTGGGCGAGGCGGGCCCGGCCGACTTCCGTGGACAATTGGCCCACATCTCCCCAAAATCCCCAATTGATCACCGAGGAGGATAGGCCTTGCACGTCTTGGAGATAGGTGGCAAAGGCATCTTCAAAGGCACAGGCGGCCACATAGTTGGCGCTGCCGGGCGTGGGCGCAAAGGAAGCCAGGGAGGAGAAGAATAGAACGAAGTCGAGGGGATCTTCGCGCAGGGCTTCGATCAGGGCCACGCTGCCGGCCACCTTGGGGGCGAGCACAGTGCGATAGGCCTTGGCCGGCATGGCGGTCAGGGGATGATTATCCAAAACCATGGCGGAATGGATCGCCCCGGTGATGGGGCCAAACTGTTGTCGGGCCTGGGTCAGGGCCGCCCGCAACGCCGCCCGATCGCTCACATCCGCCTGTAGATACAGGGCATCACCGCCCCGTTGGCGAATTTGGGCGATCGCCTGGGTTTGGCGCTCTCCTTGGGGCGATCGCCCGAGCAACACCAACCGGGCCCGCACCTGATCCGCCAGCCATTGGGCCACCTCCAGCCCCACCCCGGACGCACCGCCCACAATCAGGTAAACACCCCGATCCCGCAGGGTCGGCTCGGGATTCGCAGTTGCCGGGGTCGGTTCTGCCTCGGCCATGCCTCGCACCCAACGCTCACCCGATCGCCAGGCCACCTCCAGGGCCCCATCGCTCCCCAGTTCCCCGACAATTTGGGCCGCCGCTTGGGCGGGATCCGTTGCCTCTAAATCAACGCAAACCACGGGCAGGCTGGGACATTCAGCGCGGCAGGCCCGGCCTAACCCGATCGCCGGTGCGGCCCAAGGCTGCATGAGTCGATCGCCCGGAACCACCGATTGGGCCCTTTGGGTCACAATTCGCAACAGGGGCAGCGGATCGTGACGGTGGGCCAGAACTTGAATGCCTTGCAAGAACGCCCAGGAATCATCCACCGCGTCCTGCCAGTCGCAGGCATCAATCATCCCCAAAAAGTCAATGCTGGCGATCGGGGTTGTCTGGGCCAGCCAATTGCGCCACAGGGTTTCTCCCGCCAAGGGATTGAGGGTCAGCACCTGGCTGGTTTCCCCCAAGCTGCGATAGTGCTGGGCTAGGGCTTCTGCCCAAGGGGAGGACGATCGCTGAATAATCAAATGCAGCCCTGACCGTTGGGACGGGGCAACCGGCAGAGGAGCCGCAAACCAACGCGGCACCAACAGGCGAAAGTCTTCTTGATCAGTGGGCTGTTCAATAAACTGATCGATCGGCTGAGGGGCAGCGGACGATCCAGCAGACGATCCAGAGGGAGAAAACATCAACTCTTCATCCGCCTCCACGGGCCAGTAGCGCACTCGTTCAAAGGGATAGGTGGGCAGGGTCAACAGACGGCGGGGCTGTGATCGGGGCAAGGCTTCCCAATCGGGATCTCCCCCTTGAACCCACCACCGGGCAATTTTGGCGTAGCGCCGCGCGGCCCAAAGGTCGGGCAAGGTGGGAGCCTCGGCCTCGGCGGCCTCCTGGCTTTGGGGCGTGACACGGTTCGCCCACCCCTGAGGCAGGGCCGCTTCGGTTAAAAAGGCCTGCCACTGTTCACAGCAGTCCGCCGCCGAGGCCGCCACCAGGGCCAAACGATGGGGCATGGCGGCCCGGCCCACCTGCAACGTCCAAGCAAAATCGCGCCAAGCATCGCCATCGGGGGATAAGTCCCGCAGGTATTGCAGCAGTTGCTCCACTTGGGCCCGCAAGGCGGCGGCGGATTTGGCTGAAACAACGATGATTTCCTCAGCGATTTCCTCGGTTGTTTTGGTTTCGCCAGTTCCGGCATCGGTTGCCCCGTCAACGGCTCGATCGCCTGCGGGAAGGGGGGTTGCTGAACCGGGAACCGGCGACAGCTCCCGCCGGACGGACTCCGGCCCCTCTTGCACAATCAAATGCACATTGGCTCCCCCAGCCCCAAAGCTGCTGAGGGCCGCCCGCCTTGGGCGGTGAGTTTCGGTGGGCCAAGGGGTGCGATCGGTTTGCAAATAAAACGGAGTTTCCGCAAACGGAATCAGTGGGTTTGGCGTTTCGCTGTGGCGAGAAGGCACCAGTTCGCGGTGCTGGAACTGCAAGAGAATTTTGGTTAAACCGGCAATGCCCGCCGCCGATTCCAGGTGGCCAATGTTGGACTTGACAGAGCCGATCGCACAAATTTGGTTGGCTTCGGTGTGTTTGCGCCAAGCCTCCGTTAGGCCCCGAATCTCGATCGGATCCCCGAGGGCGGTTCCTGTGCCATGGGCTTCCACATATTGAATCGTGGCGGGATCAACCTCCGCCTGTTCCAAGGCATCCAAAATCAAATCCGCTTGGGCCAGGGGATTGGGCACGGTATAGCCCTGGGTGCGGCCGGCGGAGTTCATGGCCGATCCCAAAATTACGCCCCGGATTCGATCGCCCGCCGCCAGGGCATCGGCCAGGGGACGAATCAGAATCGCCCCCACGCCTTCACCATCCACAAACCCGTTGGCCCCCGCCCCAAAGGCCCGGCATTGGTCACCGGGTGCAAGCATTCGCAACTGGCTGAGGTTCACCAGGTGCAGGGGATGCAAAATCAGGTTCACCCCTCCCGCGATCGCGGCTCGACATTCACCCCGCCGAATGCTTTCACAGGCCAAGTGAATCGCCGCCAACGAGGAAGAGCAGGCCGTATCCACGCTCACGCTGGGCCCTTGAAAGTCAAACAGCCAGGAGGTGCGATTAGCCACGGACCAAAAGGCCGCATGGGCCCCGGCCCGTTGCCCCCGTTGCCACTGCTCGATCGCGTAGAGCTGGTAGTTGCTGTAGGTAATTCCCGCAAAAACCCCCACATCATTGCGATTCCCCGACAACCGCCGACCCGCCGCCCGATCGCCCTCGGCCTTGGCCCGGCGAACGGCCGCTTTCAGGCGCTGGGGCGGATAGCCCGCATCTTCCAAACAGGCCCAAACGGTTTCCAAAAACACCCGTTCTTGGGGATCCATATCCCGTGCTTCCCGGGGGGAGATGCCAAAGAAGGCCGCATCAAATTTATCCGCGTCCTGAATGAACCCACCCCAGCGGCTGTAGCTCTGGCGATCGCCCCCCTCGGGGTCAAAAATCTGCTGCCAATCGAAGCGATCGGCGGGCACTTCTTGAATGGCGCTGCGACCTTCGGCCAGGGTTTGCCAAAAGGCTGCCAAGGTTTCGCCCTGGGGATAGCGACCCGCCAGCCCCACGATCGCCAAGGGTTGGTCACCGTTGGCGGGTAGGGAGTCCAGGGCCAAAAGGGCCGCTGCCTCGGGGGCCACCGGAGGGCGATCGGGTTCCTCGGCGGTGAAGGGGGCCGCGCTGGGAGCAGCGGGAGCCACCGGGTCGATCGCGGGCATTTCGGGGGCCAGGGAGTGAGTCGCCGGGGAGTCGATCACGATCGAAGGGGTTGACACCGAATGGCTGGACGGTGAGTGAGGGTGCGTTGGACTTGTTAACGCGGGACTGGGGGCCGGGGGCAAGGAACTGGCATGGTTTTGATCGAAATAAGCCCCTAAACGACTGAGGGTGGGGTATTCATAGAGCAAGGTTTTGGACAGGGCCCCGTAGTGACGCTCCAGGGCTTCGGTTAACTGCAACACCGTCAGCGAATCCACCCCCATCGCCTCAAAGGTGGCCTCGGTGGCCAGTTCGGCGGGATCCATTTTCAAAACTTGGGCAAAAATTCCCTTCAGGGTTGCCCGATGGCTGGTGACCGGTTGGGGCGATCGCCCGGATTCTGGGCCAGACAGAGCATCTGTGTTGGCGCTGGCGCTCCCCGCGTCGGCATTCTTGGTACTGGTCTGGGTGCGCGGGTTCGCGCCGGGATCAGTGGCCAACCGGGGGGCGATCGGGAGCAAGGCCGTTTCGGGGATCCAACCGTCACTTTCCGCCACAATCACGTGATAGGGCGCACTGACCGGGCCGATCGCGCTGGCCGCCGGAGATCCGAGGGCGATCGCCCGAACCCCCTGAAACCCTGTGCTAACCAAATGGGCTTCCCAACCTTGGGGATCCAACAGGGGGCCCCCGGGCAGGCGTTGTTGATCAGGATCATGGGCCCACCAGCCCTTGGTGACCCCAAAGGTCATGGTGGAGAAAAGCTGGCTGGAGGTGGCTTCCGCCAAAATCAGCAGGCCATGGCTGCCCAGTAGCAACTTCGCCCGACTCAGGGTGGCATCCATATTTGCCGTGGCATGGAGCACATTGGCCGCCAAGACCACATCGAAACTCCCCGGGGTGAATCCCTGGGCGATCGGATCCTGTTCAATGTTCAAGGTTTGGAACTGGCAGCCGCGATAGTGACCCAGGCGATCGGTGGCTCGGCGCACCAAGGCGGGGGAAATATCGGTGAAAACGTAGCTGAGTTGCGGGTGATCTTGCAGGGCCGCCAACACGACGGCGGCCGTGGCTCCCGTACCTGCTCCAATTTCCAGAATTCGCAGGGGGCGATCGGGGCCCCGTTCCGCTTGCCAGGCCGCCAACACCGCCACCACCGTGGCATTCATTCGCTCGGCCAAAGACCCACTGGCATAGACCGGAGCCACCAACTCACTGGAACCCTGGGGAAACAGAATTTCATGGCCCGCCACTTCACCCCGCCACAGCCGGGGATATTGCGCCACGCAGGCGGACAGCAACTGGAGATGGGGAGTCAGTTCAGGGAACTGCTGGGCCACTCGATCGCGCACCGATTCCCACTGGGCGGCCTGGTCGCGCCACCCGGGTCGGGCCGCCGCCGCTTCCCACAGGGGAAACAGGGCCAAGCTCAGGGCCCGGGCCCCTTCGTGGGTGGTGGCCAGGTCAGAGCGCTGGGGAAAAGCCGCCAACAACGCTAACTGACTCACTTCCTCCAAAACCGCCAAGGATTCGGCCAGGGCCCGATCCGCCACCGGATCCGTCCGATCGCCCATGCGGGTCAGGGCCGCCGATAGGTAAGCTCCTTCACCGGGCAGTTGACATTGCAATGGGCGATCGCCCACTAACCCCAACTCCCGTTGCATCGCCGCCCCACAACGCAAGACCAGGGCCTGACGCAGACCACTACCCAGCATCCAAGCAAACCCCGCTAACCCGAGGGCGCAGTCAATGCCTGCCACTTCCAGTTGCGCCATCCGGGCCCGGTAGTCGGGGGAGGCCACAATGCCCACCTCTTCCCAAAACCCCCAATTCAGGCACTGCACTTGAATCAAACCGGAGCCGGCCAACTGACCCGCCCAGGCATCCTTGAACGTGCCACCGGCCACATAGTTGGCTTGGCCCGGCGTGCCATAGAACACATTGGCCGAGGAGAAGAAAACCAACAGCTTGGCCCCGAAGGCGATCGCCGCCTGAGACAAATACAGGGATCCCGCCACCTTGGGAGCCAACACACGGGCCATAGCCGCCTCCGTCAACCGATGGAGGGCGCTATCTTCCAAAATCAGGGCCGAATGGATGACCGCATCGATTTGGCCAAAGCGATCGAACGCAGTTTGAAAAGCCTGATGCAGTTGCTGCGGATCGGTCATATCCGCCTGGAGATAGATCGCCTCGCCGCCCGCCTGTTGAATTTGGGTGAGTTGCTGTTGAATGGCCTCGTCCGGGGCCCGCCGTCCCAGCAACACCAACCGCGATTGGCACTGTTCCGCCAACCAGTGGCCAATGGTGCGCCCAATGCCGCCCGTGCCGCCCGCAATCACCACCACCCCCCGAGGAATCAGCATGGGGCTGGGCTGGGAGCCGCCCTGGGTGGGGCTGGGGCCAGTGAGTTGGATCAGAGTTTGCACAAACCGCTGGCCCCGTCGCCAGGCGATCGCACGGCCCCAGGGATCCCCCGGATCCGCCAGCAGTTGCTGGAAGCCAGCGGCGGCCGTGGTGGCATCCTGCCAATGGGGATCGTGAAGATCGAGGTCAAAACCGGTGACCCGCAGTTTGGGATATTCCCGCCGCAGGACTTTGACGATCCCCGCCAGGACGGCTCCCATGGGCAAGTTGGGGGGCGAGGCCTGTTCCGAATCCAGCACCCGGTGGGTGTTGAAGGTGATCAGCTTTAGGGTGAGGTTGGCGGCTTTGCCCTGGTGATGGATGGCCCGAATGAGGCGCAGCAGGGCGGGAATGGTTTCCGTTTGGAGGGTGGCCAAAGCCGGAGCGGGTGACTGCCAATCGGTGCTCGGCTCACGATCGACCCAAAGAATGGTGAGCGGCTCAATCGCCCCTTGCAGATCCGCCACCAAGGCCGCTTCTGACGCTGAATCAGTGGCCCACGATCGCAACTGAGCCGAGGGGCCCAGCACCGTCGCGAGTTGCTGAATCCATTGGTGCTGTAGGTCGCGGGAATTGGGGTCGGAGCGCTGGACATCCGGCTTGGCCCCGTTGATCGAGGGGCGATCGCCCGAACTCCCCTGAGCCGCCTCAACCGTCGTTCCATAGATCCAGACCGGGGTAGCCGTTGTGGTGGCCGGCGGCATCGTCGGAGCCGGGAGCAAATGCCAAGCCGGACGATAGAGCACACCGGTTAGATCACAATCCGTCAAGGGTAATTGCGGAGCGCCCTGGGGTTGAACCTCAGCCTGCGTCTCCCCAACAGCCAGGCGACGAGCTGCCTCCTGGGGGGACAGTTGTCCCATTTGGACTTGTCTTAAAATCTCAACCCGGTTCATGGTTACGGCTCTATCTTGACTGCACGACTCAAAAGGGTTGCCAGTTGGCGATCGGTTTCTTCTAGGGATTGCTCTCCTTGGGCCAGTTCCGCGAGCACCGTGAGCAATTCCCGCTCCAGGCTGGGGGGTGGCAGGGCCGACGGAACCACCGCTTGCACCGGCTGAACGGCACTGCTGGCCTTCACGGCCTTGACACAGAAGTTGCGGATGATCGCCACTAACTGCCCCTGGGGATCCAGCAGGGCCAAGTGAAACCGCCGTAGGGCCTGTTCATCGGCCGCCGTGGCCGAAGCTGAACCGAGGGGACTCGATCGAACCAACACCGTTCCGGCGGCGGGCCAAGGGCCAAACCACTGCACCGACTCGACCATGAACGGCAGCCAGAGCTGATGGTGAGCGGTCTGGCGTTGCAGTTCCGCCTGTACCGTTTGCCAAACCATGTCCAGCCGTTGACCCATGGGGCTGAAAACCGGCGCGGTCAGCGGCGAGATCACCAGTTGGGCCCGCGTGCCGCCCGGGAGCCACTCAACTTGCTGAACGCCCCGGAAGTTGGCCCCATAGGCCACACCCGTTTGGTCAAAGATTTCGTAAAACGCCTGAATCGATAGCGGTTGCCCCTTGGCTCCCAACAAATCAGCAAACTCGGCGGGGAGGGCAGGGGGCCGCTCGATCGCCCGGAGGGCCTGACCCGAGGCATAGGCGATTCCTTGGGCATTCTCCACGGTGAAGCGAATCCGGTCGGCGCTGGCGGTCAAGGCAACTCGCAGCGTCAGGCCCTGGTCTGGCACTTCGGCCCGGCGCATCCAGGTAACCTCCGCAAACCCGCCGACGGTTCCCCAAGTGGCGGCTCCGTTCCCTTGGCGAATGGTCTCGGCCACCAGATCCAGCAAGGCAGATCCCGGCAAGGTGGGGCGGCCGCTCACCTGGTGCTCTTGGGCGATCGGGTTATGGGAGTCAATGGTGTAGCTCACGCCCCAGGGGCGATCGGGCGCGGGGGCCTGTTCCCCATTCGTGATTGCGGACGACACCGGGAGCAACTCGGGGGCCAATGGCGGCGCAACCGTTGTGGGGAGCGGAATCCAGCAGCGCCGTCGATCGAACGGCGATCCAGGCAGGGCCAGGCGCACAGGCGGAACGGGCCGCGGCAGGGCAGTCCAATCCACGGAGCCGCCTTGGATCCAATGCTGGGCAAGGGTGGATAGGGCGGATCGATCCGCGAGATCAGCGGCAGCTAGCGGGGGCGGAGCGGGTTGACCGGGCTGCACTTCACCCAGCCACAGGTTGCTCGTCCCATCGCCTTGGGGTTGATCTTGGCCAAAGTCCGTTAAAACCCGCTGCAATTGGGCGATCGAATCAACCACAACTGCCAATCGATGGGCCGCGGGTCGCCGGCCCACCTGCAAGGTGAAGGCCAGATCGGCCAGGTTGGCCGTGGGATCGTTCTGGAGGAAGTTCGCAAGGTTCCGGGCCGTGATTCGCAACAGTTGCGGCGTGCGGGCCGACAGAATGATCAGTTCCGGCTGTGTCGATCGCGGCGACTCTAACCCCGATCGAACATGGGCGGGAGCTTCCTCCACAATCACATGGGCATTGCTCCCACCTGCACCAAAGCTGCTGAGACCCGCGCGAAGCGGGGCGGGCCCTGCCCAAGGCGATCGGGTTCGTTGCAACCGGAAAGGACTGTGCTCAAAGTCGATCGCCGGATTGGGCCGATCGGAATGCAAACTGGGCACCAATTGGCGATGCTTCAGTTGCAGCAGGATTTTGCACAGCCCCGCAATGCCCGCCGCCGATTCCAGGTGACCAATGTTGGATTTGATCGACCCGATCGCGCAATGGCCGGGCTGCACCTGGGGATCCCGTGCAAAGGTCAGTTGCAAGCCGTCCATTTCAATTGGGTCGCCCAGGGAAGTGCCTGTGCCATGGGCTTCCAGGTAAGACAGATCATGGGCCGCGAGTTGGGCCCGCTCCAACGCCAGGCGCACCACTTGGGCTTGGGCTTGGGGATTGGGAACGGTGTAGCCGTTGGTTTTGCCCCCGTGATTCATGGCGCTGCCCCGAATCACGGCTTGGATCGGGTCTCGATCGCGCAGGGCCGCCGCCAGGGGCTTCAGAATCACCGTGCCCACCCCTTCGCCGGGCACATAGCCATCACCACCGGCCCCAAAACTGCGGCATTTCCCATCGGTGGAGGCAAACCGCAGATGGGCCATTTGCACGTATTTCACGGGGTGGAGATAGAGATTCACACCTCCAGCGATCGCCAGTTGACATTCCCCCCGCCGCAAGCTTTCACAGGCCAAATGAATCGCGCTGAGGGACGCAGAGCAAGCGGTATCCACGGGCATACTGGGCCCTTGCAGGTTCAGGGTATAGGACACCCGATTCGCCACCGACCAAAAGGATGAGTTGGGGAAACTGGGCACCCCCGCCCGCCAAGCATCCAAGGCCAACAGGTGATAGCTGCCCCAGGTCACCCCGGCAAAAACGCCTGTGGCATGGGGGCGATCGGGATCGTCCGAATCGAGGGCATCCGGGCGATAGCCGGCATTTTCGAGGGCTAACCAGGCGGATTCGAGGAACAGTCGCTCCTGGGGATCGATCAGCTCAGCATCCTTAGGGGTGATGCCGAAAAAGAGCGGGTCAAACTGATCCACCTGCTCCAAAAAGCCTCCCCAGCGGGCATAGGTTTTGCCCAGTTGTCCCGGTTGGGGGTCATAAAACAGGGCGTGATCCCAGCGATCGGGCGGCACATCCGTGATGGACTCGCCCCCTTGGGCCAGCAATGTCCAAAGGTGATCAAGGGTTTCTGCACCGGGAAAACGGCCATGGCAACCAATGATGGCGATCGGCTCCGGGGTGGCTTCCCGTTCAACGGGAGCGGCCGCCAAGGTCAGCGGGTCGGGGTTGGCACTGGAGGCCGCCGGGGCGATCGCGGGTTGGGGCGATCGTGTTTGTAGGTGTTCCGCCAGCGATCGGAGGGTTCTGTGATGAAAGAGCAAGGTTTTGGGCAGGGGGCCAAACCGCGTTTCAAGCTGCGCCGTTAATCGCCGCACCGCCACGGAATCCAGCCCGTAGATATCAAGCCCCGCTTCCGGATCCAGCCGTTCGGGGGCAATTTTCAGCTCCCGACCAAACAGGGTTCGTAGTTCCGTTTGCAATTGTTCTTGGGCTGCCACCGTCTCCAAATGGGATCCCAAGCTATGGTTTGGGGCATGATTTGGGGTCTGGACTAGCTGAGGGTTGGCTGCAAGACCCGATCGAGCCGTGGATTGCAGTGCTGATGGCGATTCCGGTTGCGATTCCGGTTGCGATTCCAGACCCAAAAACCGGCGCAACAACGCCCGATCGCCCCAGGCCGCCACCAACGCCGCTGGGCCCGCCGCCAGCCAGTCCGTCAACAGCGCCAACCCTGCCTCCGTCGGCATCGGAGCCAACCCCGTGGTTTGCCGCAGGTGGTGCAGGTGCTCAGCGGGAATCTGCATTCCGCCGTCCTGCCACAGGGGCAACCCAATCACCCAGCGCCGAGGATCCTGAGCCGCAAACTCATTCAAAAATGCATTGGCTGCCGCGTAGTCTCCCTGGCCAGGGTTGCCCAAAACGCTGACCAACGATGAAAACAGCAAGAAAAAGTCCAGGGGATCCGTGGCCGTGGCCGCCGCCAACAGCCGAGTTCCCGTCACCTTGGGAGCTAACACCTGCCGGAATGAGGCTTCATCCTTCAGGGCAATGGCCTGATCGGCCAAAACCCCGGCTCCATGAATCACCCCTTGCAGGGGGCCAAAGCGCTGGCGGGCCCGGCGCAGGGCTTCATCCAGGGACTCGGAACCGGTGAGGTCAGCACTCAGGTAAATGGCCTCGCCCCCCAAGGATTGGATCTCTTGGATGAAGCGCACCCGTTCCCGATCGAGCCGATGGCGACCCAGCAGGATCAAGTGAGCTTGAAACTCCCGAGCCAAATATCGCGCCAGGAGCTGACCCAGGCCGCCAAAGCCTCCGGTGATCAAATAAACACCCCCCTTGCGCCAACCGGGCCCGGGCGATCGGCTGTCTGATGGGGCCGAAGGATCAAGGACAATTTCCACCAGCCGGCATTCTTGCCAGTGGCCGTTGCGCAGAGCCAGTTCCCGCGCCTGGCCAGGATGGGGCAGGGGCAAGGCAACTTCCAGGGGCCAAGCCAAGGCCGGCTCGGTGGGCAGTTGCGCGATCGCCAGGGAGACCGCAGCCCAGTGGGGATATTCCGCCACCAGGGTGCGCAAGAAGGCGGCCTGCATAGCGGCGGTGGGGTTAGGGGCGATCGCCACCAGGGTCAAGGGGCGATCGTCCGTTAATCTTTGGCTGAAGATCTGGCTGAACCGCAGGAGGCCCAACAGGCTCTCGGTTTCATCACCATTCCCCACATACCAGCCCTGGAGGGGGCCCGGGGGCAAGGGCTGACTGGGCAATGGATTGGGGATGACGATCGCGGCGGGATACCGCTGCCGCAGGGTTTGGGCCCAAGCCGCCGCCTGCCCCTCGGGGCAACTCAGCACCAGGGTAATTGGCTCGGAGGGGACGATCGCTCCTTGAACATCAACCGCTCGGCCATTCACATCATTGCGCCAAACCCGTTGGGCCAGGACAGCCCCTTCCACGGGCGGTGACTCCGGGCGTTGGGGGCGGCGCATTGGCTCCCCGGCGGACAACCAGTGCCGCTCCGGAGCAAATGGATAACCAGGGAGGGAAATGATTTCACCCACGGCCGGCCAGAACACCTCGTTTCCGGCCACCCACCGGGGCGCAACGGCCAGCCAATCCCCCTGCTCCAGCAACATTTGCGTCACGGAACAGTGATCGTGCATCAAAGCAGGAGGAGCCTGAATCCGCTGACTGGGCAGTTGTCCACTAAACGTCCATTGATCGGGTTGACCGGCCAGCCACGATCGCAGGGATTGCCGTAACCGTTCGACGGAATCGGCCACAACGGCCAAGCGCGTTCCCAAGGGTTCACGACCCCGTTGCAGGGTGGCCGCAATCGCCCCCAAGGGTCGATCGGGATGGGCCGCCAAGTCCGCTTCCAGATCCGCCACCAAAACTCGCAATCGATCGGGATTAGCCGCCGACAGGGGAATTAGCACTGGGGCAACCTGATCCGTCGGGGCTGGGCCCGAGGGCTGGCCTTGGGCATCCGCCACCGATTCCAAGAGCAGATGGGCATTGACTCCCCCTGCGCCAAAAGAACTCACGCCCGCCCGCCGCACACCGGCCACGGGAAACCAAGGCGCAAGTTGCCGCTGCACTCGAAAACCCATTTCCGCAAAGGCGATCGCGGGATTGGGAGGATCCGCATGGAGGGACGGAACCAATTGACCATGCTGCATCTGCAACAGCACCTTGATCAGGCCCGCAATGCCCGCAGCGGATTCTAAGTGGCCAATGTTGGACTTCACAGAGCCGATCGCGCAGGGGGTGGGTCGGTTGCCCCCCAACACACGACTGAGGGCCGCCATTTCCACCGGATCGCCCAATTCCGTGCCCGTGCCATGGGCCTCGATGTAGCTGACGGTTTCGGGCGCAAATCCCGATTGATCCAGCGCTTGGGCGATCGCCGCCGACTGGGCCAGCGGGTTGGGCACGGTGTAGCCATGGGTGCGCCCCCCGTGGGTGACGCTGGAACCCTGAATGATGCCGTAGATTCGATCGCCATCCGCTCGCGCTTGGGCCAACGGCTTCAAAACCACTGCCCCGACCCCTTCGCCGGCCCCGTAGCCATCACCCCCGGCTCCAAAGCTGTGGCAACGGCCATCCCGGGAGGCAAACTGCTGTTGGCTCATGGCCACAAACTTGGAAGGGTGCAAATAAAGATTCACGCCCCCCGCCAAGGCCAAGTCGCATTCCCCGCGCCGGATGGCTTCACAGGCCAAATGCACCGCCACCAGGGACGACGAACAAGCCGTATCGATGGTCAAGCTCGGGCCGTGCCAATTCAGCACATGGGAAACACGATTGGCCACGCCCCAGTGGGAAGGGCCAACGGCAACCACTTGCCCTTGGGCCCAAGCTTCTGCGGCCAGCCATTGATAGCTACCCCAAGTCACACCCGCAAAGACCCCGCCCTTGGCCCCTTGGCCTTGGCTGTCCATTAACCGAGAGGGGGCGTAGGCCGCATCCTCCAAGGCATGCCAACAGACTTCCAGAAACAGCCGCTCTTGGGGATCCATGACCTCGGCTTCCTTGGGAGAAATGCCGAAGAACAGGGCATCGAAGCGATCGACCTGATCCAAAAAACCGCCCCAACGGGTGTAGCTGGTGGTGGGGTTGTGGGGATCCGGGTCGTAAATGAGGTCATGGTTCCAGCGATCGGACGGCACTTCTTGGATCGCTTCTTGGCCCGCCGCCAACTGTTGCCAAAAATCCTGGATCGTTGACGCGCCGGGATAGCGCCCCGCCATGCCAATCACAGCAATCTCTAGCGATCGGGGTTCCACCTGGGGGTTTGTTCCGGTGGGCGCGATCGGCTTGGCATGAGTCCCATTGGTTTCATGGATTCCGTTGGCTTGGGTTCCGTTGGTCTCGGGCAGTCCGTTGGTATGGGTTCCATTGGTCTCCTGCGCCCCATTGGTCTGTATTCCCATGCCTTGGGTCGCCTGGGGCGGGTTCCGGGGTTCCTGGTTCTTGGGCAGTTCCGATGATTCAGTTAAATCGGGCAACCCAGACTCGGCCACGGATTCGGCAAAGTGTTCAGGATAGGTCTGCTGCAAAAACAGGGTGAGTTCATGCAGATTCCGCTGCTCAAAGAACAGACTCGGGGGCACTGGGCCAAAAACTTGGCTCAACCGGGCGTTGAGTTTTTTGATCAGCAGCGAGTCCAGACCAAAGCGATTCCAAGGCTCAAAGCGGGTGAGGCGATCGGGAGGAATGGCCAAGGTTGTGGCGAGCAATTGCCGCACTTGAGCCAGGGCTGCAATGTAGGCGGTGTCTTGTTCTGGGGAGGGGCGATCGACTGGCGAATTGGTGGGCGAATTCGCTGGCGGATCGACGAGTTGAGCAACTGGTTGATGAACCGCTGGATTAATTGGCGGATCGACGGGGCGATCGACAGCCTGATGGGCGGCTGGATTAACCGGCGGATCAACAGGGCGATCGGGCGATCGATCGCTTGTCCCATCCTCAGCCCCAGGGGCCACCGGCAAGGAACTGGCCTGGGCCAATTGCGGCGAACAGCGCACCGGTAGCCAGGGATAGGCTGGCAAATCCAGGGGATAGGCCACCGCCTTGGAATAGAGCCGTTCCCAATCCAGGTCATGGCCCGATCGATAGAGTTCGCCCAAGGACTCCAATGCTTCCCAGCGGCCGGCTCCCGTGGCGATCGCGGCTCCTGCCAACAGGCTCGCCGCCGTGCTGGGGGCCGCCAACACTTCAATGTCTGCGCAAGGGGCCGTCGCCTGGGCCAGAAGATAGGTCTGAAGCGTGGCCGGTTGATCGGCAACCCAAGCCACGCGGTAGCGGAAGTGGCTGCGGCGCGTGGCCAAATTGGCCGCCAATCGCCGGAGCGACAATTGCGGGTTAGCCGTCAGGAAATCCGCCAAGTCCTGACACCGCCGTTGCAGGGCAGCTTCTGACTTGGCCGAAACCAGAAACAACTCCGCGATCGGGGCATGACCAGCCGGATTGAGGCGGGCCGAGTTCACGGCCGGTGGCTCATCCAACACCAGATGGCAATTCGTGCCACTGAAGCCAAAGGAACTGACCGTGGCCCGGCGTGGGATTCCGGCCGGCGGTTGCCAGGGGAGCAGTTCCCGATTCACATAGAACGGACTGTCCGCCAAGCAAATATCCAGGTTGGGGGTCTCGAAGTTTAAGGACGGGGGAATTTGCTGGTGCTTAAAGGCCAACAGCACTTTCAGCAAGCCCGCGAGACCGGCGGTATAGACGGTGTGACCGATGTTGGTTTTGACGGAGCCAAGGGCACAAAACTCGTTGGCTTCCGTCTTTTCCCGAAAGACGCGCGTGATCGCTTCAAACTCAATGGGATCCCCGAGGGCTGTGCCCGTGCCATGGGCTTCCACATAGGTAATGGTGGCCGGGTCAATGTCGGCTGCCGCATAGACCCGACGTTGCAGGGCGCTTTGGCTTTGGCTGTTGGGGGCGGTGATGCCATTGCTCAAGCCATCTTGGTTGACACTAATGCTCCGAATCACCCCATGAATTCGATCGCCCTCGGCCAAAGCATCCCGCAACCGTTTCAGCACCACCACGGCAATTCCTTCACCGGGCACAAAGCCATCGGCTCCGGCCGCAAAGGCCCGCAACTGCCCCGAGGGCGACACCATTCCCGCCTTACCACACAGCAAATGGAATTGGGGGGTGTGCATGATGAAGGTTCCTCCGGCGATCGCGGTTTGACAGCGCCCCGATCGCAGGGACTGACAGGCTAGGTCGATCGCCACCAGGGACGAGGAGCAGGCCGTATTCACCGTTAAGCAGGGCCCCTGCAAGTTCAGGAAGTAGGCGAGTCGAGCGCCCAAAATGGCCACATTGTTGCCAATCAACACATGGCCATCGGGGTTCACGCCCCCCTGTTCCAACCAGCGGCCGTAGTCCCCGGCTCCGGCGGCCACAAAGATGCCGCAATCACTGCCGTTGAGCTGCCGATCGGGAATGCCTGCATCCTCCAAGGCCTGCCAAGCTTCGGTCAAGAACAACCGCTGCTCGGGACTCATGAGTTGCGCTTCCACCCCGGTGATCCGGAAAAAGAGCGGATCCCAATCGTGAACCCGATCCAAGAAGGCTCCGAATCGGCAATAGTGCCGGTAGTCCGGATCGCCCGTTTGGGTGGCCAAGGCTTCGGGATCCCAACGATCGGGCGGAACCGGGCCGCAGGATCCGACCCCCCGTTGCAGGTTTTGCCAAAAGTCGTTGAGGGTCGGCGCATCGGGAAAACGGCCGCTCATGCCCACGATCGCGATCGGCTCGGGAATAGCGCGATCGGCCCCCTCAATCACCCCTGCCAGGACGGCACTTTCAGCACCTCGGCGCGGGTTGCGGGTGCTGGGGGCCGGGGGTGTTGGCATCGTAATCACCACCTTGCCGATGCTTTGCCGACTTTCCAGGTAGGCCAGGGCCGATCGCACCTCCGCCAGCGAAAAGGTGCGATCGACCATGCCTTCGCCGGCCCCTTGGGCCAAGGCCTGGGCCATGTCCTCCAAAGCCAAGGGCACTTCGGGCGATCGGCGCAGGAACCACCGCCGCAAGTCCAAGCTCAAAACCGATTGGTTATCCACCAAGGTGGACAGATCCAGGGCGGCCGACGTTTTCCAGGCCGTCATGGCCAATTCCACATAGCGCCCACCGGGAGCCAAACACCGCAAGCCCTTGGGAATCGCATCCCCCGCCAGGGTGTTAATCACCACATCCACCCCGCGCCCTTCGCTCAGGCGCATGACTTCCGTCTGAAAGTCCAATTCCCGATAGGCAATGGCGTGATGCACCCCGACTTGGCGCAAATAGTCCAGCTTATGGGCACTGCCGGCGGTGGCAAACACTTCCGCCCCGATCGCCAAGGCCATACGCACCGCATGAAGCCCCGTGGCCCCCGCCGCCGTTTGGATCAAAATGCGCTCTCCCGGTTGCAGTCGGGCCCGCTCAATGGCTTGGTGGGCCGTCAGCCAAGTGACGGGGAAGGCCGCAGCGGTTTCGTGGCTGACGGTGGCGGGTTTGCGCACCGCCAGTACCGCATCGGCGTTCACAATTTCCGCCAGTCCGCCCAAGGATTCCCCCAGTAGCGCCATCACCTGGTCGCCCACTTGGAAGTTTTGGACATTGGCCCCCAGGGCAATGATTTCCCCCGACACCTCAAACCCCGGAGTCATGGGATAGGACGGCATCGTGGGATAGAGACCTTTGATGCAAAGCAGATCGCCAAAGTTGAGGGCGGCGGCGCGCACGGCAATTTGCACCTGATCCGCCGCCGGAGGGGTGATGGGCTGCGATCGCCACTGCACTTGGGCAACGGAGCCGGGTTGCGTTAACCAAACGGCTCTGGGGAAGGTCAGGGATGAGAAATCAACGTCGGGAATGGCTGCTGCGGTCGATCGGGCAGTTCGGGGCCGATCGGGGGTGGGGCTGGGAACGCTGACCGGCGGGCCGTTGTCAGGGCGGGGCGGGGCGATCGGGGAACCAGCGGCCGGGCGAGTCTCTGGATTAGGCTGCGTGAAATTGGACTGACTAGCAACCGGATCAGCCGTTGGCGCAACAGCCATTGGCAGCAACGCTTGCAAGTGCTGGGCTAAGCTGCGCACCGTGGGATAGTCAAACAGCACGGTGGTGCGCAACTCTAACCCAAAGGCTTGATTGACCGATCGAATCAGATCCACAGCGCTGATCGAGTCCAGTCCATAGTCCGCAAACCGCCCCTCCGCTTCAATTTCCTCGGGGGCAATTTCCAAACAATCCGCCACCAAGCCCCGCACCTGGGTTTCCAACCCATCCAGGCTGGGGAGAGTGGGGGCCACAGGGGAAACCGAAGCCGTGGGAGCGGCGAGGGGGTTGGAGATTGCCAAATTCGGTGGCGCAACGGCGGCGGGAATCGACTCCAACGGAGCCTGCAAGTTGGGCAGGGTTTGCAAGTGCTGGGCCAAGCTGCGGGCCGTGGGATAGTCAAACAGCACGGTGGTGCGCAACTCTAACCCAAAGGCTTGATTGACCGATCGAATCAGATCCACAGCGCTGATCGAGTCCAAGCCATAGTCCGCAAACCGCCCTTCCGCTTCAATTTCCTCGGGGGCAACTTCCAAACAATCCGCCACCAGACCCCGAATTTGGACTTCCAAAGCGCTGATGTTGACAGCGGGTTGGGTGACGGGATTGGCGGTGGATGGTGCGATCGGGGAACTCAAGGCGCTAGCAATCTCCGGGCGATCGGGAGCTGGGGGTGCTGCCATGGTGACAGGAGGTGAGGTTGGAAGAGCTGACGGGGACTTCTCAGCACTGAGCAAGGCTTGGCCATAAACCGGGTTGGCGGGGAGTTGACTGATTTCCACCGCCCCGAAACCGGTGGCCGTCAGATACAGTTGCCATCGATCGGCCGTCAGCAGCGGAGACCCGGCAATCCGTTCGGTTTCATCCACAAACAACCACCAACCGGGCATCAGGCCAAAGGTGGCAGTCAACAGGGGCGAGCTTTGGGTCAGCTCATTCAGAAGCAACAAGCCCCCGGGCCGTAGTAATTGCCCCAACTGGGTGAGGGAATGGTGAATGTTGCGGGTGGCGTGAATCACGTTGGTAGCGGCCACCACATCGAAGGCGTTCAGCAAATCCGGGTCGATCGGCTGCTCAAGATCAAGGGTGTGAAACTGCAGCGGGGGATAGGTGGGTCCCAGGCGTTTGGCTGCACTCCGCACTAGGGTGGGGGAAATGTCGGTGAACCAGTAATCCAGGCGATCGGTCTGGCCCTGAAGCTGCCGCAAAATGGCTGTGGTTGAAGCGCCTGTTCCCGCGCCCACTTCCAAAACGCGTAAGGGGCCATCCTGCTGCTGCATTCGCTGCTGAATGCGGGTGGCCATCTGGTAACTGAAGTGATCAGCCGGCGGATTGCCTTGATAGACCGCTTCCACTAGGGCTGAGGATCCACCGGGAAAGAGCACCTCTGGCGCGATCGCCTCGCCTCGCAGCACCGATTCATAGTGCTGAAGACAGCGATCGAGCAGGGCCAACCAAGGGCCAACCCCCGGAGCCTGTTGGGCCTGCTGACGTAACCGATAGCTTTGAGCCGCTGGATCTTGCGCTTCCCAGGCCGTGGGCGGCAGGGTTCCCAGATGCTCATAAAGACGCTGGAAGGAAGGGATCACCGCCTGAGCAGGTAAGCGGGTTGCAATTTGCCTCAGCCCCGCAATCGCCAACTGATCCAGCGCCGCAAACCCTTGCAAAAAGGCCTCAATGGCAGCGGCGGTGGTGACCTCAGCCGGTGACGAGCGGCCCTTTGCGATCGGGTCTGGCTCGCTGACCTCAGGCGATCGGGCAACACAACCGAGCCGATCGCAAAGGGCATCAGTGCCTCGGAAGATGGCCACTTGGGTCGCATGGCTGGCCAGGAGTTGTTCAAAGGCGGCCAGGCCTTCTTCCGTGCCAATGGCCCCAATCCCCAGCCGCTGAAGTCGTTTGCGATACATGGGCGCAGTGACTCGGCCGCTTTCGCCCCAATAGCCCCAGTTACAGACCACCCAGTGAACCGCCGGGCGTTGCCGCTGCATCTGGGCCATGTAGGCATCTTGGTAGGCACAGCCGGCCACATAATTCCCCTGGCCCGCATTGCCAAGGAAGGAATTCAAGGAGGAAAAACAGGCGAAAAAGTCCAGCTGATCGAGAACCGTGGCCTGGGCCAAGGCCCGGATGCCCGCAGCCTTGACCCCAAAAGCCACCTGAAAGTCAGTCTCGCTCATTTGTGCCAACAGGCCATCCCGCAGCACCAGGGCGGAATGAATCACGCCATGGATTGCGCCATAGCGCGATCGCAGGGTGGCAAACAGGGACTCGATCGCGGCCGCATCCGTAATATCCACCGCCTCATAGGTGGCCGTGGCTCCGGCGGTGATCAAGGCTTGCAGGAGTTCTTGAATCGCTGCATCCAACGGCCGCCGCCCCAACAACACCAGCCGCAGCCCCGGGATCCTGGCGGCCCATCGCTGGGCCAGGGCGGCTCCAATGCCTCCTGCGCCACCCGCAATCACGTAAACCCCGCCGGGCCTGAGGGGCAAGGGCGATGGGGTTGCAGGCGTGGGGGGAACTGGGATGGCAACCAGGTCACGCCGATAGAGACCGCTCGATCGCAGCGCCAGCTCACAGCGCTGGGAAGTCGCCGACAGATTAATCGTCAAAGCTGCTAGCAGGGAGGACGCTTGGCCGTTAGCCAGCCAGGTCTCATTCACATCCACATGGCCCATCTGCCAATGGGGAGACTCCGCCGCCAAACTGTGCAGCAAGCCCACGATCGCCGCCGCATCCGGTTGTGGGGTTTCGGTGGGTTCCACCGCCGCCGCCCCCGTTGTGATCACCCGTAGCGCTAAGGGCGTTGGGGAGGGGAATCGCTCCTGAAGCGTCTTCAAGAACCGCCATAGCAAGATCGGCCCTTCCTCCCCGATCGCGGGCCAATACCAAACCGTGGTGATGGTTGGGGCAGAGTCAGGGCGATCGGGCCATTGCTCAAGTACCTGTCCCCGGTGGGCCAGCATCGCCGCCTCACGAATCACCGCCGGAATCGGCCCCTGAGCGGAGCAAAGCAACCCCCAACCCGCCTCTTCCAACACCGTTTCGCTGGCCAGGTTCGGGGCGGGGCACGGTTGCCATTGGGGCTGGAACCATCGCAACGGCTCCTGGTCGATCGGCTCTGAGGGGGGTTCCCGATCGGGCCTAGGAGGCTCGGGTGCAGCCGGTTGCTGCCCTTGCGCGGGTTGCCATTGGGCCATTTGCAACCGCCCCCCTTGAATCAGAAACACTCGATTGCCGTGGCGATCTAAGCCCATCAGATCAAATTGCCCACCGCGCGATCGGCGATGGGTACAGCGCACCCCAATCCGCCGCACATCCACCAGCGAGCCATCTAACCAGCAGGCATCAATGCCGTAGGGCACTAATAACGGCTCCAAGGGCGGCTCGGGTTTCGGTTCCCGTTGGAGGTCACGGGAATTCAAGGAGCCGGCCGGCTGGGGTAATGCACCCACCGGGTTAGCCCCATTCGCCAGCAATGTGGCCGCCACCTGAAATGCCGCATCCACGATCGCCCAGTCTTCGCCCCCCGTTTCTCGAACCTCTCCCCAAGCCCAGTCCTGTAAAACCGTCACTTGGGTTAGGCATTGGCAACTGAAGCCATAGTCCAAACCCCGGGCCAAGAAAAATTGCCGCAGGGCGATCGCGTCGTAAACCGTTGCCGCCGCCATTGTCTGGGCGGTTAACTCTGGTGCTTGCTCCAACAGGGCCGGGGCTGGCTTGGCCGGGCCACCTACGGTGGCCCGACAAAACACCTGTCCCGCCGAGTCCACAATTTGGAAAATTTCCCCTTCGGCCCCTTGGCCGCCGGTCTGCAACATTACGGTCAGTGGGTCGCGATCGACCACCGCCGGGGCCAAAAACCGCACATCGCGCCACTGCGATCGGGATCTGGCAGGCGCTCCGGCGGCCCCGGCCGCCAACAACATCGTTAAGAAATAGCCCCCCGGAACCACCCCGAGCGATCGCACCCGATGATCTCGCAGCATCGGATCCGCCGAAGTGAAGGTGACCGGCCGCGAGAAGCCAGCCCCCAGTGAGTCAGACAGCCGATCGAGGCCGGGCCCCACCGCCGCCGGCCCCGATCGGCCCAGGAAATCAGCCCCATTCTGCACCCAAGACACAACACACCCCTCCAGCGATGCCACCAATTGACCATCAGCCGCCAACAACAGCAGATCGAAACGGTCTTGCGACCCGGGCAACGGTACCGCCGCATAGTCGATCGCCACCCCCGGCCGCCAAACCCGACAGGAAGCCACCTCCGACACCAGCGGAATCCCGCGCCGCACCATCGCCGCCTCGCCTACCGGCATCAGCAACGCCGCCGTGAGCCAAGCCGGGTGCAGCAGAAAACTGTGACCATATCCCGCTGCCAGTGAGCTAAGTTGCCACCGGGTCACAAGCCATTCTTCAGTTCGCCACAAAGCGCCTTGGCCTTGATAAAACTCGCCTAACTGCAAGCCGAATTCTTGCAATTCTGCAATCCGATGCGGCCAAACATCACTAGGCTCATGACTATCTAAATGACGCAGCAAAGATAGAGGCAGAGGCGATTGAGCAGTCCCCTCGGTTGCTAACTTTTTTGTTTCAAGCTGACAATGCAAATAAAGTTGCCAGTGGTCTTGGGCTTCCGCACCTTGAGCCGCCTCAGCGCTGGCCACCGTAATTCGAGTTCTGGTAATTCGCGCCTCCGATTCCATGGGCTGAAATACCACTCGTAAATGATGCTTCTGAGATCCCCTGAAAACGATTGGACGAATATAGTGCAAATGATTAATGACTAGTTCTGTTTGATCTTCATTTAGTTTTGCGTTGCGACTCATCGCAATTCGAAGGATCAGATCTAGTAAGCAACTAAACGGCAGTGTTGGTTGCTCAAAAACACAATAGTCACGAATAACAGGGTCTTGGAGCTGAACATCAACTTGATAACTTTGTTCAGCACTTTGATTAAGGTCATTCATTGGTCATGAAGGATTTTGAATCTCAATCTTTCAGGAATATTGACCAGGCTCAAGATCTTTATAGAAGCTCTGATATTGGCTGATTTCAACAACTGAATCACAATTGATCGGCAATTGTGCAAATAGCGAAAATCATGCCAATTCGAGATCAATTCGCTAGCCAGAATCAGGTTAAAACAAATTTATTCTTCCAAAAGCAAAGCTTGAAAGCACAGAAAACGCCTGAGAATGATGAAAAACTATGAATTCTTGAGGAAAAGAACAAACCGATAGAGGCTTGATTGATGTTAGCTTTTGATAGATAAGCAAAAGCTATTTTGATTCTTTGGGTAGAATTTCTGGATTTGGTTCAGTGTTATACAGTTTTTCGGCAGCAAACTTTTCTGGATCAAGGTTGATTGCCCTTGATTGGTCACTGGTAGTGAATACCAAATTAGTTCACCTGAGAACCAAAAGGCATTTTCCACAAAACGTTAAGACGTTCTATAACCGAAATTTTCGATGAGGAACCTATTGGACGAAATTTCGGTAAAAGCTTGGTGGCACTTCAAACGTTAACCTGTGGTTACCCCCTTTGTCGAGTATATCATCAGCCCCTAATTCCGATGATAGGGTTGCCAAGGAAATCCTGGCAACAAAATATCCAATAATAATCCAATAATAAAATTATGTTTATGGATCGGTTTATGGAGATGATACTCCTTGGCTGATCATGCGGAAGTAAAGGACAAAACCTAAGCATTGCTCGCTTTGCAGGATTCCAGCATCTCTAAAACTTAGTTTTGTTTACGGTTCTTAACTTGAATTTCTAAAGAGCAACTCCCATGAAATAGCAAGTATTGAAAGTTACACAGGATGAGTCTCGAATATTTTCATTGGGCATTGGGGTTCCTTGATTTGTTAATTTCAATACAATCTCTTTCAGAATCTGGATCGCTCAAAGATGGCAAGGAGGTTCAAGGGAGGCTCACCGGATTGTTTGGGGCCTAATTTTGCAATCGCAAGGACTTTTAAAGGAGGAAAAGTCAGAGGGTTATTTGTGATCCTGTTTGAATTGAGACCTTTGGAGGGTCTGAATAGCCATCTTCCAAGCCCCAGCTTGAATAGCTGCGGCCTGGCGGGCACGATCGGATCGGCATGGCCGGAGATGCGGGCCCGTTGCTGGCGAATTCTGACCGTCTAGGGATCTGCGGTTAAACATCGCCCTACGATCGAACCAAGGCCGCTGGCTGCTGTCCCGATCGCTCAAGCCTTGCTGACGGTTAGTTCCTGAAAACTCAGCAGGGCAGGATAGGACGGCGAGGCGGCCGATCGCCCGGCGGCCACTGGGGTCGATCGGGACTGGGGTTCCTGGGGAGTCCGGAAGTCGGCAGCCACGGCAACCATGGGAGAAAAGTCCCGCAGGATCGCGTGGCTATTGCTGCCATCCAGGCCAAAGGAGCTAACCGCTGCTCGGCGGATGGGGTGCTGGGATGGCCAGGGCTGGGCCTGACGCGCCAAAAAGAACGGAGATTGTTCTAGGTTCAGGCGCGGGTGAGGGTGGTCACAGTGCAAGGTGGGTGGAATTTGACCGTGATGCAAAATCAGGGCGGTTTTGATCAGGCTGGCCATGCCCGCTGCACTGAACAGATGGCCAATATTGTTTTTCACGCAGCCGATCGCACAGAACTGGGTGGCGGCGGTGTGTTGGCGAATGGCCTGGGAAAGGGCCTTCAGTTCCACGGGGTCGCTCAGGGGGGTGGCCAAACCGTGCGCTTCGAGGTAACCCAAGGCGGCTGGATCCAGCCCCGATCGGGCCCAGGCCTGTTCAATCACCCGTTGCTGGCCGGTGACGGTGGGTAGGGGTAGCCCAAAGGGAGGGCCATCTTGGGCGATCGCGGAACTTTCAATGACGGCATAGATTCGATCGCCCTCCGCGATCGCCTGGCTCAGGGGCCGGAGCAACAGGGCCCCACCTCCTTCTCCCAGCACCGTGCCCTTGGCCGCTGCATCAAAGGCCCGATGCTGGCCATCGGGGGACAGGAGCTTGGCCGCTGCCCAACTGGCAGGGAGCTGGCCCGCCTCCAGCAAATGCAAACCGGCCACCAGGGCGGCCCGGCATTCTCCGCTGCGCAGGCTTTGACAGGCGAGATGCAAAGCGCCAAGGGAAGCGGAATCCGTAGCATTCAATACCAAACTGGGGCCACGCCAACCAAACAATTGGGCGGCCAAGCCGGGAGCAAAGGTGACTCCCGTACTCACAAATAAACCAACGGACTCGCCCCGCCAATCTCCCACGCCATAGCCAGCATCCTGGAGCGTCTCCGCAAAAATACTGAGCAGTTCCGCGCTGCCCGGATCCAAGGTCTGGGTCATACCATCGGGCCAGAGATCCGAAAACTGAGAAGGGGAACGGGGGGTGATTCGACCGGCCCAGCGCGGGGGGGTGCTGGGGGCGTTGGGATCGATCGCGCCTTGCAAGTCAGAAAACGGTGACATTTCCGATGATGCGGGCCGATGCCAAAAATCGGGCGGCAATTCCTCAATGCTGCTGCGGCCCGCTAGCAGGTTGGCCCAAAATTCAGCGGGGTTTTGGGCGTTGGGAAAGTGGCAGCCCATACCAACGATCGCGATCGCCTCGCCATCACCGGAAACGGTCGATCGCCTGGTAGGCAAAGGCGCTGCCGATCGGGACGTGGGCTGCGAGTTAGTTGGCGGCGCAGTTTGGGCCTGAGCGGGAGCTAGAGACGACCCTTGCGGGGGAAACGGCGGCGGCGCGGCGCTGGTGAGCCAATAGGCATCCTTGGCAAAGGGATAGCCCGGCAGGGGAATCCGTTGACTCCCGGGCGATCGCAACCGTTGCCAATCAATTTCAGCCCCCTGAGTCCAGGCCTGGGCGAGCAATGCCAGCGTGGCGGCCGTGGGCATCCCAGATTCGGGCAGGACGGGCGCGGGCATCGGGTCGGCCCCCGCCAGCACCTGGCCTCGCCATCCGCCAGCGGGGAGTTGGCCTTGGCGAAACGTTGCAAGCTGCGCCAACAGGGTGTCCAGCCGATCGCTCACCAGAGCCAGGCGTTCCGCAAGGGGTTCGCGCCCCCCTTGCAGCGTCCAAGCCACATCATCAAGGCTCGGCCGCTCGGTGCGCAGATGGCGATGCAGTTGGCTGGCCTGTTGCGTGAGTTGATTGGCCGTGCGGGCACTCAGGACAATCAACCAGGGGCCAGCGCTGCTGGATTTTGGCTGCTGGGTTGGCCAATCTTCCAAAATTAAATGGGCATTGGATCCACCGGCTCCAAAGCTATTCACGCAGGAAAACCGGGGGCGATCGCCCTTAGGCCAAGGTTGCGCCTGGGCCAAAACCCGAAAAGGCAGTTCCGAAAAGGCAATATTGGGATTCGGCGGGTTGCAGTGCAGTGTGCCGGGAATCGTGTCATGGCGCATGGCCAGCAAAACCTTGGTCAGGCCCGCCATGCCCGACGCGGCTTCCAAATGCCCAATGTTGGACTTGACGGAACCCAGGGGAATTTGATCGCCCTGATATCCCTGCCGTTGGGCCACGGTGGCCAGCCCACCCACCTCGATCGGATCACCCAGGGCCGTGCCCGTGCCGTGACATTCCACATACTGCAAGTCCCCAAACTGGATGCCTGCCGCCGCCAGCGATCGCTCGATCGACTCCGTTTGGGCTGGCCCGCTGGGAACCGTAAAGCCATTCACCCGGCCGCCGTGGTTAATGCCACTGCCCCGGATTACGCCCCAAATGAAGTCACCATCCGCGCGGGCCCGGGCCAAGGGCTTGAGCAACACGGCCCCCACACCCTCACCCGGCACATAGCCATCGCCTCCCTCCCCAAAACTGCGGCAACGACCATCACGAGATAAAAAGCCCCATTGGCTGAGGTAGAGATAGCGGAATGGGTGCAAGGTGAGGCTCACGCCCCCGGCCACCGCCATGGTGCAGTCGCCGGCCAGCAGACTTTGGCAAGCCAGGTGAATCGCCGTCAGGGACGAAGAACAAGCGGTATCGATCGCCAAACTGGGCCCCGTGAAATCCAGGAAATGGGAAACCCGGTTGGCAATGATCCAAAACAAAGCCCCAGCACCACTGGGCTGGTCGGCACTCCAACTTAAATCCCGCGCCACATGGGAATAGTCGTGCCACATGGCCCCAACAAAGAGGCCAACCCGTTCCCCCTGGCGCGATTGACGGCTGCCATAGCCCGCATTTTCCATCGTGTGCCAAACCGACTGGAGAAACAGCCGCGCTTGGGGGTCAATTTGCTTGGCTTCCTTGGGCGCAATGTTAAAAAACAGCGGGTCAAATTCTTCAACCCCCGGGATAAAGCCGCCCCACTTGCCATAGGTGCGATTGGGCTGTTTGGTTTCCGCAAAGTACGGCTGGTAATCCCAACGGTTGGGGGGCACTTCCGTGACGCACGATCGCCCTTGATACAGGTTTTGCCAAAAGGTTTCCAGGTCAGGAGACTGGGGATAGCAACCATCGATCCCAATAATCGCGATGTCATAGCCACCGGGGGGCCGCTGCCGATCGGGCAACTCCAGGGGCTGGGTTTGGGGGATGGGGGCCTGAGTGTTGGTGGCTCCGGTGTCGGGAACCTTCGCATCAGGAGCTTGAATATCGGGAGTCTTGAGATTGGGAGCTTTGGCGGCCAAAGCTTGCGGCTCCGGGAAGGGCACAGGATTGGGCGATCGGGTGACCTGGGTTGGGGCTGGCGCAACAGAGCCAGGGACTGGGCCCGCCGGAGATGGGGCGACCGGAGATGAAGTGGCCGGCGCGGTAGTGGATCCAGCGGGCGCGGTTAGCTGGGCCAGGTGGGTGGCCAGCACTTTGATGTTCGGATAGTCAAACAGGACGGTGGGCCGCAGGCCGGAATATTGCTTTTCGAGGGTTGCCACAATTTCCTCAATCATCAAGGACTCCAGACCCAGGCTGAAAAACCCTTCCTGACGGGGCACGGATTGGGGATCGGTGTTCAGGGTGCGGGCAACCAGGGCGGCCAATTCTTGCTCGATGGTGGCGATCGAGGGAGTAGGCGGGGGCGGCGGCGCAGATGGGGCGATCGCCACCGGGGCCAGGGGAGCAGGCAAGGCTGGGGCCACATTCGAGGCGGGGCGCGATCGGGAGAAGCGCTCAAAGATGGTTGCGTCCGTGCCTTTCCCGGTGACCAGGACGGGCTGAGGGCGATCGCTGGTCAACACATCAAGGAAGGCAAACCGACCGGCCGCCGCGCTAAAGGGTTCCATGCCCGATCGCTGGAACCGCTCGGCCAGCATGTCGGTGGCTCCCATGCCGCGCGATCGCCACAGGCCCCACTGAATTGCTCCGGTGCGTCCGGGCCAATGGCGATTGCGGTAAGCACAAAAGGCTTCCAGCAGCCGATTCGCCACCACGTAGTTCGCCTGTCCAGGGTTGCCGGCCGCCACGGTGATTGAGGAAAATCCCAACCAAAAGGCCACGGGCTGATCCTGCAACCGTTGTTCCAAGCGCAAGGCTCCAAGGAACTTGGGAGCAATCAGCCGATCGAGGGAGGCGAGGGTTTGGGCATGGAACAGCCGATCGTCTAACTGTCCGGCCGTATGAATCACGCCGTGAATGGCGCGGTGGGTGGTTTTCAGGGTCTCTGTGAATCGATCGAGGTCGGCTTCTTGGCAAAGGTCTGCTTGTAGATAGTCCGCCGTGGATCCCAAGGATTCCAGCAGGGCGATCAGTTGGTCGGTTTGGGCCCGGCGGGGCGATCGACCCACCAGCAGAAAATGAACGGCCGTTTGCAGCGCGATCGCCTCGGCCACCTCTGCGGCCAAGGCCCCGCTCCCACCGGTGATTAAAATGCAAGATCCCGGCTCCAGGACTGAAACCGGCAAGGGGGGCGCAGATCCGGGGGCCACTGCCCGCAACTCAGCCCCATAGCGATCGCCCCCGCGATAGGCCACGCGATCGTGCTCCCAAGGGGTCGCCGCTTCCGCCGCGATCATGGCGCTGGCTTCCCCAACGGTTAGTCCCAACGCCAAGTCCACGGATTTCAGGCGGATTTGGGGCAACTCCAGGGCCACCGTGCGCCCCAAGGCATCAATCCCCGCCGTGGCAAACCCCAAAACCCGATCGCTCGGGGTCACGGCTTGGGCATCAAAGGTCACGGCCAAAAGCTGGAGCGGATCGGCGGGGCGCACTTTCACCCACTGCTGCAAGAACAGAAAACAACCGCGCACGCCCTGGTTCAAATCGGCTTCGGCTTGGGTGACCCAATCCCGATCGCCCCGGGGCCCATGACCTGACCCCGCCGCCGGGGGAGCCGTGACCCAATAGACCAGGGCTGGGGAAAGGGGCGAGTCGATCGCGTCGGCCCCTGCGATCGCCCGGAGTTGCTCGGGAGCCAACAGATGCGTCAGGCCCTGGCGCACTTGGTCTGGATCCGTCCAATCCCACTGGCAAACCCGATCGCCCAAAACCTCAAAGGTTGAACCGGCTAGGCACAACTGAGCTTCAATTCCCTGCGATCGCAGCCGTTGGCGCAAGGCCAAACCCCAAGCAGCCCCCTGGGCAAAGATGATCGTTGGCGCGGCGGTGGTCTGAGTTGGGGATGCAGTGGCGGCGGGCAAAACAGTCCAGTCGGTTTCAAAGTAGGACACCTCCGGCGCAAGCAAGGGAGCCGCCGCCAGGGTTAATTCCCGAATCATGGCCAGGGGGCGGCCATCCGTCCCGATCGCAATCGCCGAAAACTGGCTTTCGGTGGCCTGGGCCCGGCATTGTTGGCGCTCAAACCGCACGGTGACCCAGGATGCAGGCTCGCCAGTCGCCGGATTGGCGGATCGATCGGGCGATGCTGTGGGGGCAATTGCTGAAGCGGATGACGATTCCCACTGGGCTTGCAACTGGGATCCCCACCAGCAGCCCGCCACTTGCCCCGGCACAACGAAATCTCTCGAATCGCTGCCCCGTTCCGCAAACCATTGCTGGTGTAAATACACGGCCGCTTGCAAAATCCCATCCAAAAAGGCGGTGCGATTGGGGGCTTGCAGTTGGAAGGTGGCTACTTCGTCGGTGATTTGGGCCTGATGGATCACCTGCAAGGCCCTTCCATACTGATAGCCGCGCGATCGCAAGGCGGCATAAATGGCCGTTCCCGAGATCTCGCCCACCCCATCACGGCCCACCGCGTGGGAATCAGGCGATCGCCCCGAAGCTTGATCGAGGAGTGACCCTGAGGATGAATCCGTAAAGGTGGCGCTCAAAATCAGTCGATCGCGCTGCCAAACCTGAACCCGATTCGGCAACTCCACCTGGGCCCCCAGGGTCACGGCCTCCGCATCCCCCACCCCCAAGGCCACAGCCTGGTGCAAGGTAATCTCTGTCAGCAATCCGGGCGATCGCCCCAGCGATCGGGTCACCGCATCCCAGGCCAAGCCAATGAAGCTGGCAGCGGGCAAAATCCAGCGCCCATTTAAAAAGTGCGATCGCAGCACCAAATCTGTTTCGGGAAACACCTGTTCCCAGCGCTCCGACGAGGCCCCGGAGGAGGGCAGCACCTCACGGGCCGCCGTGGCAGCGGGCAACGGAGCCGGCCGATCGCCCTCGGATGTTTTGGGAAAGAGCCAATACAACTGGCGATCGAAGGGATAGCGCGGCAGGGACAATTTGGGATAGGTGGCCGGGAAATGGGCTGACCAATCCACCGGGCGGCCCGCCAGCCAGGCCGCCAGGGCCGACTGCACTGAATTTCCCACATCTTCGGGAGCCGACACCTCGGGCAGTTCGGTCGCCGGACGCGGGCGATCGGGCAGCAATCCCGACAGCAAAACCGGCCAATCCATGGCCGGATCCAGCACCCCCACCGTGAAGGCCCGCGCCAATTCCGCCAAGGCCGCCGAACCCGTGGGATAGCGATCGGTCAAATCCCACTTTTGGCACAGGCGAGCCAAGCTGCTGCGAATTGCCACAAACACCAAAATTCGATGCTCTGGGCGAGGTGCGTTCGATCGCAGTGAGTCCGATTGCAGTACCGCCGATCGCAATGGGGGTGAGGATTCTGATTGCAATGGAGCTTGCAACACTGAATCAAGGTCAATGCCCGCCTGCGCCAACGGTTGCCGCCAGGTTTCCACAAAGCGCGTAAAGGTCATTTGCCGTCGCCACAGGGTACGGGCCACCTGCAAAACCGATTCCCAATCGGCCTCCGGCAACGCCACCGATGCCCAAAGGGCCTTGAGCGCCTCGGGATCTTGCACCAGCCGGCCCAGGGTCGATCGCGACTCCGAAGGCGTTTCCACCGTCGCCGCCACGGGTTGAGACGGCAGCTCAAATTGCGCCAAAGCCCGCTGCACATCGGCCCAACTGCTGGCCAAACAACCAAATCGCAAAGGAAAACTTTCGCGCCCCAGGGCCAGGTTCGCCGCGATCGTCCCCAAGTCGGCTGCGGCCACCCGTTGCGCCCCTTCCTGGCCCCACTGAGCCACCAAGGCGGCCAAGCTACGTGCTGATTTGGCAGACAACAGGAAGGGAATCACGGCCGTTGCCCGATCGCCCATCTCCGGGGCCCCTTGACCCGGATCCCCTGTCGCCAACGCCAACGGCGATCCAGCGCCCTCGGCCACAACGGGCAACCGGGGTGGCTCTTCCAACACCAAATGGGCATTGCTGCCCCCAAAGCCAAAGGAACTCACCCCCGCCCGCAACGGCAAATCCACCGCCGCCGGTTCCCAGGAACCAAGCGCCACCGCTGGCACAAAGGGAGAGGTGGTGAAGTCGATGAGCGGGTTGGGAGTCGTTAAGTTCAAGCTGGCGGGAATCTGACGATGCTGCAACATCATCAAGACCTTGATCACCCCTGCAATTCCCGCTGCCGCTTCCAAATGGCCGATGTTGGTTTTCACGGAACCCACCTGGCAATAGCCGATCGCCTGGGCCGTGGTGCGAAAGGCCTGGGAAAGGGCCTCCATCTCGATCGGGTCACCCAGGGAAGTTCCCGTGCCATGGGCTTCCACATAGGTCACCGTGGCCGGATCCACTTGGGCATCGGCGTAGGCCGCCTTCAACAGTCGGGCCTGTCGTCCCACATTGGGGGCTGTGATCGACTCACCCACCGCTGAGTGGTTCACGGCGCTGCCCCGAATCACCCCAAAGATCCGGCGATTCTGGGCGATCGCCCGTTCCAGGGGCTGAAGCAACAGCACCCCACAGCCTTCGCCGGGCACATAGCCGTCGGCTTGGGCATCAAACGTGCGGCATTGACCCGTTGGACTCAGCATCCTTGCGCGGGAAAATGACAGATGCTTCCAAGGACGATGGTTGAGGGTCACCCCACCCGCAAAGGCCAATTCACATTCACCCGATAGCAACGCCTGCCGAGCCAAATGGATGGCCACCAAAGACGAAGAACAGGCCGTGTCCAGGGTCAAGCTCGGGCCGCTGAGACCCAACACATGGGACAACCGATTCGACAGAATGCAACTGTAGCTGCCTAGCCCCGAAAACCCATCAATTTCCACCTGGGGATCCGTCGTGACTTGCCAATAGTCCATGGTCATCGCGCCCAGATAGACCCCCGTTGGCTGCTGACGGAGCGAGGCCAAGGACAGGCCGGCTTCTTCCACGCAATGCCAAGCCACCTCCAATAGCAACCGCTGTTGAGGATCCATGTACTTGGCTTCTCGGGGAGAAATGGCAAAAAATCCCGCATCGAACGATCGCCAATCCTTTAGGAAACCACCCCATTTATTGCCCGTTTGTTCACGGTAGGCTTGGTGATCCCAGCGATCGGGCGGAATTTCCCCGATCGCGTTCACGCCCGCCGCCAAATTGCCCCAAAATTCATCAATATCCGCCGCCCCAGGAAAGCGACCAGCCAAACCAATTACAGCGATATCTTGAGTCATGGTGGGGTATCTCAAACCGGCTTTAACTTTTCGTGAGGCAGTCATTACTGAAGCGATTAGGGCGATTGGGATGAGGCTGCCAACTCATCCCGCCAAGTCGAATGAGTCAACCATTAGATGGAGAGCATTTTGGCTAAACCATGATTGTTGAAAAGGGTCAAAATTAATTTCCGTCTGTCGCGGAAAGACCACCGAAAGCACGGTTTGGTCAGCAATCCACAGGCGAGCTTGATATTGGGCAAAGTGTCGAAAGCTGGCTCGATAGTGATTGGCGAAAATGCATTGCAAATCCGCGATCGACAACAGCTCCATCGGCACAGTCATGCCGCAGCGCAACACTTTTGATAGGGCTTCTTTTAATGTCCAAAGGGCCAATAGCCGCTGGGGATATTGAGGGTATTGATCGAAAGTTCTGTCACACCAGCTTTTTTCGGAATCTGGAACCGCATCAATCAAGGTTTGATAAAGCGTGGGATTAAAAGTCTCCACATCAATGCCCACGGGGTAGCCCGCCTCAAAGGCCACCGCGACGGCTTGGCCGGAATCGTGGGCAATGCTCACCTCGTATGGCTCCTGACCTCCATACCGCACCACCGGCTGCCCAAAGCTACCCGGTTCAATGGAGATCGATCGATAGTCACAATCCCCAATTAACTGAACCAAAGCCCCTTTGGCCGCCATTCGCCCCATCAAGTACGACATCCGCCGCCTCAAAACGGGCAGCTTTTCAAAATAGTCCAACTCCGCAGGCGAGAGCAGTTGCGATCGATAGGGTGCAACGTCAACGTAGTTGGCAATGTTCACACACTCAAATCGGCAAGTAATCGATCGCATAGTGTCAGCCCCTGTTTTAATTCGGCTTTGATTCAGCGTTTCGTTTGCCCAGAATTTTCATGAACTTATTTCGATTGATCTAATTCGATTGATCTAAGAAGATACTTTAAAAGTAACTTGGGCTAGTTGAAAAAGTACTAGTAGCCGTAGGGACAAGGGGCTTAAGCCCCTTATCTTTGTCGATCGGTGTAACCCAAAAGTCAGTAGTTCTCGCTTTTTAGACATTCTCTAACCTGATTTCTGGATTTCGTTTGCCCATTGATTTAATCTGAAATTAGAAACCTAATTTGGTAATCCAACTTGGAAGCTTAACTTAAACAATCAATTTGAGAATTTGATTGAACTGGAGAGCTTGATCGAGGTGCTGAATTTGATGTTGAATTTAGAGTCCTGAATTGCAAAGCCTAATTAAAGACCAATTGAGCGCTTAATCTGAACGCCATTTTTTCGCTAAATTTATGGCTCGTTCAAGCGATTGCACGTTGTGTCCAAAGCGATCCATCACTGCAACACCTTTCGATGGAGAAGATGAGTTCAAAATTACTCGCACAAACCCAGCCAAAGTGCCATTGGATCCCACATCTAGATAAAGATTGGTTCCCATTGATTCCAAGCCTCGCAACGCCTTTTCAAAGTTAATGGGATCACGGAATGCCTCCCAGAAAGTACGCGCCGACTGAGCTGGCTGCGGATCATCAGCGCGATCGCCACACCCATAACGCCAAAAGCGACCGGTTTGGAGCTGGGGTAAGCGATCGAACTCTCGAGAAATAATCTCTTGGGCTGAATCAATCCAAGGGGAATGAAATGCTTGGATCACCGGCAAGCGCTGAAACAACACCGATTGACTCTGCAAAATTTGCTCTAGCCGATCGAGGCTGCTCGATCGACCACTGACCACAAAACTTTGGCTGCAATTAATACTGGCCAAAGCAGTATCTTGAAACCAATCGGGATGTTGATGCCAGAGATTTAACCCATCCAAAATGGCTAGCATTCCCCCAACCGGTGTGTAGGATTCAAAGGCGAAGGACGCGCGAATTAAAGTAACCAACAATTGAAAGCGATCCACCGCACCACTGTAGGCTGCTGCCGTCAACTCTCCGAGGCTATATCCCAAAACCAAGTCAGGAATAACACCCATCGACTCGATCGTCGCTGCCACCGCATAGTTAAACGTAAATAGCAGCGGATTACTGTATCGCGTATACAAAAGTAGTTTTGAATCTTCTGTCAGCGCCGTTTGCGAGTCAGCAAACAGCTCAGCGGCCAAATGAATGCCCAAAAGCGGCAACGCTGCTTCAGAAAATTCATTCATGCAGTTCCGAAAAACAGGATTACAGCGATATAGCTCCTGTCCCATTTCCATATACTGCGATCCTTGACCAGGAAACATGAAGACAACCTTCGCAGCCATGGCTTCAACTCCTAGTCTTCAACTGAGCTTGCAACTACTGAGCTTGCAACTTGCGCTTTTAAATTTCTCTTAAACCTTTTCGGGAACCAAATCTGGAGAGATTTGATACAGCAATCGGGTTAGTGTGTTGCCCACTCCTAATTCTTGAAACGTGCATTTTCTCCGATCGCACAAATGGGCGATCGTCTCTGTCCAGCGCACCGGACTCGCAATTTGTTGCGTTAAATTTTCAACCACATTCTCCAGCGTATACGGCTGCGCTGAAGTGTTAGCAATCACCGAAAATCGCGGAGCACGAAAATTCATGGTTCGGATAAATTCTCCAAACTCCCGCGCCGCTTCTTGCATGTAACGCGAGTGAAAAGCCCCGCTAACATTCAACACCACATATCTCGTGTCTGGGATTTCCTCAAACACAGCCGCCAAATCATCAATATCGCGCTTGGGCCCCGAAATGACCACTTGCCGAGGCGAATTATAGTTCGCAATATCAACCGTATCAAATGCAAAATCATCTAGAATTTTGCGAATTTTCTCCGCATTGCTGCCAATCACTGCCGCCATGCCACCGCCCTGCTGACGGCCCATCAATTGCCCTCGATATCGAATTAAATTTAGCCCCGTTTCAAAATCAAACACTCCCGCCGCAAACAATGCGTTATATTCGCCCAGAGAATGCCCGCAAGCCGCGCTAGGCCAAAATCCACCCGAATCAATATGGAACTGCCAAGCCAATGCATTCACAACAAATAAGGCAATTTGAGTGAATTCTGTCCGGCTCAAATCACCATTAGGATCGTGCAAACACAGTTCTTTTACGGAAAAGCCAAGAACATTGTCTGCCTGCTGCAAAAGCTGCGGATAATGAGGAAATAGTTCACTCCCCATTCCACAAAATTGGGATCCTTGACCCGGAAAGAGAACAACATTTAAATTCATCATGCCGCTCCTTCAGTGTGCCAATCAGGACGTTTAGGTAACATGGAGGAAGTTCAACGAAGCAAGTTCAGCAATTTGAGAAACAAGTCCGTAGCGACAGATTTCTAAAATTAGGAATCTAAAAAAGCTCAACAATTCTTATTTTGTCAAATTCATAAAATTAAGACCCAAGCTAATCATTAACAGCTCTAATTCAAAAATTCCAACTCTTGAAATTAAAGGTTTAAATCAGACAGTGCAGCTTGCAAACTCCTCCGCCATCAAGTCAAATATTTTGTTCATATTACTGCGACTAATGGAAGATTCGCAGAAGCCCACAGCAAACGTGACAGTACTTCTAAAGGTAGAAGCCGTCATCATAAAAGCTGGAGCATAAGCAATGGGCCCCAAACCGTAGGCATAAACCACTTGATGCCCTGGAATACTGATGTCAGCATTGCCACCATCTGAAAATAAGGGTGTGCAAATTCCTGATTCAGCAAACTGAGAAAATGCCTGATTAAATAACCAACTAATCCACGAAAACGGAGCAAGAAATAAAACTTCCATCGAAACTGCTGGCAAAATGCCAGGCATTGTTCTTTTTTGACTCATGAGATCTGATTTGATTCCAGATAATGTGTCTTCAAAAGAGTCTTTTCGATTGAAATCAATGTTGGAAACTAACGGAACCGAAAGATTGCAAATTTTAGGCATATCCCCATGCCGGAGATAATGGCGAAGGTCGAGGGTGTTGATAATCGGAAGCGACGAATCGGGTTCTGCGTCCGTGAATCGATGCAGGGCACGCAAAAAACCTGTCAACATAACTTGATTCAAGGTAGCCCCGCGCCCTTTGGCATACTCAGTCAGCCTTTCAATTTGTTCCTGACCCAATTGGTAGGTGGTATAAGTCGGAGCCTCGTAATTATAGTTATCAAATGGGATTTTCCATTGCCCTGGCTTTAAGAAGTTTTTCTTACCCTTTTGCAGCAATTGCCATCTTTTTTTTGGAGGTAGCTTGCTAAAAACTTGCCATCCATCGCGCCGAATGGTCACAGGACTCGGGGCACATTCTTGGCCGGTTTGCAGTACCCCGTAAGTTTCAGCAAGGGACTGAAGAAAAAACCGGAGTCCACTGAGATCAGAAACAATGTGTGACATCTTGAGGCAAAACGTATCTTGAAACGCGTTTTCGTCTTGATGTCGAAAAATTCTCAATTGAACTAAACTATCTGTTGTTGGATCGATCGAACAAGATATAAACTCTTCAACCGCCTGTTGCACATCAACCACTTGAAGTAGTTTAAATCGGTCTTTGTGTTTTTCTTCAGGTAACGACCAGTAGGGTGATACGCTATTGTTTACCCACTGGCATTGCAGAATCACTTCTGACTCTAAAACCAAGTCAAAGCTCTTGAAAAAAAGCTCCTCATTAAGACAACTATCTAGCGCAAAAATGCATTGGATAATGCCATTGCAAGTTGCCAAACTGATGTATTGAATTTTATCTTGCGCTGAAGCAGGAAATTCTGAAGACGAAAACATGCTTTTATCCTTTATCGCTTCAAGGGCAAATTATAGCTACTGTTGGCCCTGGAAATTTTTAGTGTTTGTTGATAAACAATTTTTCGACAATCTTTTTGAAAAACTCTCGACAAAGATATCATCAATTTCTGAAGAAAGCTTTCAATCAAAAGCCTTCTATTAAAAGCTTTCAATTAAAATCTCTCAGAGGAACTCTATCTCAATGCAAAAAAGTTGATGATATTTAGTATGATGTCTAAGTTTTCACCGATTTGAACTTTTTGCAGATTGAGATCATAATTAAACAAGGATGCCAAACAAGCCAGCATCCTTGTTTAGTCCGACTGAAAAACTCGCCATTTAAGCAAGTGCATCTCCGCCTTTAACAATGGCGAGTGAGATGTTCTTGGCCAGGTCTTTAAGCCACTTCTCCCCTGATTGCTCATTGAGAACTTTGAACTCACTGGCAGCCTGAATTTGCGAATCGACAATCTTTTCCAAAATTCCCTTAGCAGAAACTGGAGCAACCTCGATCGCACCTGGTTGGGCAGCAGGGTCAACGACCTTCTTTTTATAAATCACAACCGGCATGGCTTCACCAATTGAGTTAACCTCAAATGTGATGATTCGCTTGATTTCTGATCCAACCTGAATGGGAGTTCGCATGGCTTCTGGCATTCCTCAAAATCAAACTCAATCCTCATCCAGATTAATTTATATCCTCATTAAATGTCAAGCCAAATCAGAATATCAAGTGGATTTTTAAAAATCATTTCTTAAAGACGCAGAAATCAATTTCAGTTGCCAAAAAATCGTCCTTTTTTAAACAACAATTTCCTAGCAGTGAAGTTTGAGCAGGGCACTTTGAGCACAACCCCGTGGCGAAAAATTTAATTGAGTAGATATGGAAATTTTCAAATCATGCTTGAAAAATAATATTGAAATAATCAACAAAACAATTTAGGTGATACAGCCCTTACCTCGCTTAATAAGTACAGCGGACTGTAGGGTGAGCAACACCCACCGACTAACAGCTTCGTAATCATCTGCGATCGGACGTACCAATCGTTTGAGGTAAAGGCTATATTTATGAGGTAATGATTTGTGGTGACTAATTGCTGACATTGCAAGACTTTCGCTAGCTCATCAATATTGAATTACTAAATTGAATTACTAAATTGAATTACGGCATGACTGTAATTTGAGCTTGAATTTGGCTTAATTTAGTTGCTTTTTATTGATTAATCTTGTTTATTATTTCAACTATTTCAGCTTTTTATTGCCTAACGGGCAGCAGAAATAGTAGCAGAACTAAAGACTGATTCAATTACATTGACCGCTGCTTTCACGCCTCCGGAATTCTCAATTTCTGTCTTCATAACTTCAGCACAATTTTTGAAATCGGGGTTCTCCAAAACCTGAGCAATCAATTGACGTAGCCGCACTGCATCCACTTGCTTTTGAGCGATGGTTGTCCCTGCACCCGCCCAAGTGACACGAGCAGAAACAGCAGGCTGATCGCTAGCCAGCGGAATCGTAATCAAGGGACAGCCAAAAGAAAGCGCTTCCAAAACCGTATTCGCACCCCCATGCGTGATTGCCAAGGATGCTCGCCGGAGCAGAGCAAGCTGAGGCGCATAGGGTACGGCGATCGTGCCAGCAGGAAAAGACTGATCAGCTTGTTCCAAAGTCCATTGCCCCAAACTCAGAACCAACTGCACAGGCAATGTGGAGCAGGCAGCTACAATGGCGCTCAAAATCTCCTTTTTAGCTGTGTGCAACGTGCCCATGGATGCATAGACCAAAGGCCGTCCATCTAACAGGCTCCAATCAAAGGCCACATCATTAGGCCGCTCATCCAGGTAGGGCCCCGTATAAAAAATGGGACGCTGATTCAAGCCCCTGGAAAAATCTAGCTTCGATGGAAAATTACTAATGACACCCAAGGGCGAAATACAATTTTCCCAATTTTGAAGTAACGGCAAATTGTGAGCTTTTCTGAGCTTATTAGTGGTGGCGATGATGGGATTCAAAACAGCAGAAAAAGCCCAATTGCCCAGACGGTTTCTGATGCGAAATAGGGCTTTTCCTTGTGCAGGATACCAAGAAACAAAGGGCGGCGGAGCCTCACCAGAAGCATCGCCCTCCAGATTGAGAGCATTGCAAATGGATAGGAAGGGAATCCCTGTTAAGTCGGAAATGGTCTTTCCCTCCGTTTGGCTTTGATCGACCAATAGACCATCTAAACCAAGTTCACGAGCAGCCGTTGCCCCGTCACGGCAGAGGGCTTGACACATGACCTCTGCCCAGGCAACGCCCTTACGAATTGTGGAAATTGTCACATTACGAATGAGGTCGAGGTATTGGTCTAAGGCTCCAGGTGGAAACTCCTCTTTTCCAATTTCAACAAAACCAACCCCTCCCTTTCGAGCGTAGGGTTCAACATCTCCGATTCCTAATAAGTAAACGGAGTGCCCACGCCTTTCTAGCTCCCGCCCAATGGTCATCATCCCATAGAGATGTCCTGGAACAGGTGGGCAGACAATTCCAAATTTCATGGGAGCAATCATCCCTTTGTGGCAGGACAGAGAGAAGCTAACTGACCAATTAAGAAAATTTTGCATAAAGTGCCTTTGTTAGCACTGATTATGCTTGTCAGATTGGGAACAGATGCCCAAGTTAGTCAACGCGATATCATGACCAATTTAGATGGGGAAATGACATTGCTCCCATGAATTCATCACTCACTTAAGCAGCAGAGATCACTGCCAGTTCATCCTTGAGTTTGAAGAATTCTACGGTGGCATCATAACCACTTTTCACTAGCCGCATCTTATTCTCGTCGCTCATGTTGAAATCAGTGGGCGAGAGATTCAAGGTGTCAACGGTGATCGTCCGCTCTTGGTTCCTAGAGCTGATTCGGATGGAGGATGCAGCCTCAAATAGGCTTTCAAAATACTCCTTCAGGTCAAAGCTTTTTTCTAGACCGGAGGGGCTGAAGCCGGTTCTTAAGCTCACGCCCAAGGTTTCTTCGTTGTAGCCATCTTCGCTGATGAAGGGCGGATAATCAAATGTCCACAGGGGGTAGGGCAAGATCAAACCACCATCGACATAGTAGTGGTTATCGGGAATGCCACCAGGAAATTGCCAAGCTTGGAAAAAGAAGGGAATAGACATGGAAGCGCGCACTGCGCCCGCAACTTGTGCGTCAGGAGTGGAGCGGCAGGAAAACTCCCGCAATCCTCGAGCGGTCAAGTCTGTGCCGAAGATATACAGATCGGCAAATCCAGCATCTACGAGATCTGCAAAGGTGGCGGTTGTTGTTAGTTTGCGCGCGATGATGTCTTGAATCCACTTATAGAAAACATCCCCGGCGTAGTAACCATAATTCTGGACGAGATTAATCGGGCTGGTGGGATCGGTGAACTCTGATAGGTTCAGGTTCACCATGATTTCTTCGATCTCTGCTGCCGAGAACCTCAGGGCAATTAAGGTTCCCATAATGGCTCCTGCGGAGGCCCCGGCAACTCGCTCAAATTTGGAGAGAAGACCGCGCTCACTCAGGGCTTGCACAACCCCTACGTAGGCTGTTCCTAACACGCCTCCTGCTTGCAGTGCCAGGTTTTTGTAGTTACCGCTGCTCATGAATCAAACTCCTTGTAACTAGAACTCGTAACTAGAATTGATTGACCTGTGAAACTCGTTCTGAAACGCTCTGAGGCGAGGCGGTGAGGGGCATAGAAGCTTAGGCTCAGGGTTGTTGAATTTTCCAACCCTTGGCTTGGACAACTAGCCTTGGCTCTCGGGGATGCTACAGAGAAAATGGCAGTAGGCTCTTGGCTTCAGGAGTGCGCCGAATAATGACAAAAACGGGGGTTGTTGCTTTGGTGATTTGTCCTTGCTCCCGCATGGCGACGAGGGTTTGGGTGACTCCGTTGTAAATCACACCATTTCCTTTGGTCAGCAACTCTTCGAAGCACCGATCGGGCGTTGCTTCATCGGATTCCAGTTCAACAATGATGGGGAAGGAACCAGGGCTGGGGATGGTGTCGGTTGCGGCGGCGGCTTCGGCGGCGGCGGCTTCGGCTTCCTGAACTTCAGCGGGCAGCGGGATGTTGGGGAGAATTTCTGGGAGTTCCAGTGCAGCACTCTTCCAAATGGGGGAGCCTTGCAAAGTGCCGTGGTTAGCAGCGGTGCTCTTGTCGTGGATGACATCTCCGCTGCCTTCGTTTAAAGGCCAATAGCCCAATAGATTTTCCTCAGATCCGAGCAATCGATAGGACTTATAGGCTTGGATTTGCTCTTGAGTGCGAGCAGTGCCCCAGAACCGAACTTCGGTCAAATCGCCTTGGAAATATTCGCCGTGGCCCTCTGCTTTGCGGCCAATTTCGAGGGGGCTTTGGGTGGCGGAGGCGGGGGTGTCGCCTAGGATGGTCTGGATTAGCTCTCCATCGAGATAGAAGAGCACATCGTTGTCAGCGTTGAAGACGATGGCGACGTGATACCAAGATCCCGCTTCGATCGAAACAGAGGCTGCATAGTCAACAATCCAATATTCCGTAAAAAGTAGTGCTTCGTTGATGAGGCCAAAGCCAAAGCCTGGAAATTTAGAAAATAAGCGTAGGTAACCGCCAATTTGCCCAGCGTTCAGCCAAGCTTCGAAGGTGAAGTTATTAACGGGGGAGAGAGACTCTTGATGGGGAATTCGGATGTAATTCGACTGACCATCAAAATGCAGTACTGAAGTCATGGCGATTAGAACCTTGGATGATTGGTGTCATTTCCAAACCAAACTATTGAATAAAAACAGACATGCTCATTAATACTGGAGTGTTAAATACTGAAGTATTAATGCTGACCTGAATTTAATTCACAAAACAACCATCTCTCGCGAATTTTAGAATATTTCCTGATAGCCGAATAAGCATGTTCGACTTTCTTAATATTCTACATGAATCGGATTGACCTCCAAGAAAAAATGTCATCAAAACTAGAGAATTTTGAGTAGGTAGACCCAGAAGATTAGGATCCCAACCCAAACTTCAATAGCGAGATCTGGGATGCTTTTAGCCCAAGCCGAATATTGATTCGGTGGTAGCCAGCTCACGGCTATTTCGAGGTGTTGGTGCAGGAAAACCCAAGCCAGAACGATGAGCGCTAGCCAGATTAGTTTTTTAGCTTTGTCAGCGAGCTTTGACGAGGTTTTCTGATCAACAACTGTTTTTTTGCGAACTGCTTTACTACGAAGCTCGATCGTTGTCAGATCGGAAAGTTCGGCAACTTTTTCTGTGAGTTGCATCACAATGCCATTGATGCCAAGCTGCTTAAGCTGAAGTTGACTGCGCTTAACGGCACCTCGAAAATATCCGCCAACGAGACTCATGTAATCTGCGTTGGGAATTAGATAGTTCAAGGAAGCATCCATCAAGCCCCAGGTGCGGAAGACTCGCAGCAATTGCCAACTGGAGGAAATGCGGTTCTTGCGCATGACTGTTCCAATTTGAACACCGATCGAGCCGATCGACTTCTCATTGTATGAAAGACTGCGGATGTTCATTTTGGCATCCCACTGACGATAGCACTGGGTGAGCTGCGTTTTGACGTTTTCAATGTCTCCTGCGGGTAGGGAATCGCACAACATCAAACTGTAATCCAGTGCTCGATCGTAGTCCCGTTCTCCAAGGGCCTGCATACTGCGCCGGTAGTAGCGCAGAAAGTGGGAATCGAGACTGCCGATCGCCCCCAAATCAATGAGGCAAATGTGGCTATCTCGCAACAGCATGACGTTGCCAGGATGCAAGTCCCCATGGAACAGGTTATCTTCCAGCATTTGGCGGAAGAAACTTTCAAAAAGGCGCTTTCCCACCAACTTCGGATCAATATTGTTGAGTCGAAGAATCTTTTCCAGATATTCGGGATCAGTGCTGGCGGCACGGATATAATCTGACATCAAGATGCCAGGAATATATTCCATGGTCAGGACTTTTTTGGTGCTGTAATCACCAATCACAGCGGGAACATAGATGTTGTGCTCCCTGAGCGTCTCCGTCATCCGCTCCAGGTTGGATGATTCGTAGCGATAATCAATTTCCTCCTGAATCATTTGATCAAGCTCTAGGCTGATGTTGTCCCAATCCACATAGCTCTGTAGCTTCAGCTTCTTGATGAGGGAGAGCAAGAAGCGGATGAGTTGTAGATCTTGACCAAATTTTTCTTCGACATCTGGGCGCTGAACCTTAACAGCAACCACACCCGGAAAGGACGGGATTCGGGCCCTGTGGACTTGCGAGATTGACGCAGCCGCAAAGGGCCGCTCTTCAAACTCGATGAATATCCTTTCCAGCGGGAGACCTAATTCCTCTTGGATAATTTGCCGAACATAGTCCAGGGAAAACCCATAGGATCGATCCTGAAGCTTGGAAAGTTCTTGGCAAATTTCGGCGGGGAAGAGATCCAAGCGAAGCGACAGGAGCTGACCCACCTTAATCAGCAATCCCCCCAGCTTTTCGATGGAGAACCGAATATCCCGAGCCAGCTCTGTTTTAAGGTTGGCCGCCCCCATCGCGTTCTTGAGGGAGTACTTGAGGGTCAGCCGAGAAACCTCGTACAGCACCAAAACGATTCGGTTCTTCAGGAAGCTTAAGTCGTTGACCGGGAGCAGTCGCTGCTCTGGCGGCAATTCCAGTGGGATAGGAATCAGATCGGGCTGAATCATTAAATTTGCGCTGATGCTTGCACGGGACGATCGGACACTTACGAAATCTGTCCCCAAAACTCCAGCCTAAGCTTCAGCTCAGCAGCCTTTGGGGATGATTGCACATCAGTTCTTCACTAGTCGTCGGAGGATGCAACAACAACAAATACGGGGATGACGCTTTCGGGCAAGATTCCTTGGGCTTTCAGTTGTTCTAGGGCAACAGACACGTTGTCACAAATGAGACCTTTGCCGGAGTTCACCAATTCTTCGATGTCAGAGTTTGCCTGTGGCTCCATTTCAATAACAATCGGAAATTTCGAGGACTTTGTGCTATTTCCCATGACTGTCACTGTTTACGTTGCTAACGGTCGGCGACGCTCTGTATTTGCACGCCTGCACTCCCCAGGTAGTGTACTCCAATTTTTTTGGAAAAGTCACCGTGAATTATTTTTTTACAAGTTTTTGAAATTCTTTAATTTTATCTTAAACCGTATTCAAATATACAATTTTTCAGTCTTTGCACGTTTGATCGTTCTTGGCGTTTGATGAATGTTTTTATACTTGAAAAATCTTGATTTTCCTGCTTTTAGGTATCCTTAAGCACATAAAAACAGCATGAATGTAAAGCGATCAAATATTTCAGCAATCTATGATTGCCGCAAGCTTTCCTAATTAGTTTCATTAAACCCAAGAGACAGCCAACCGCCGTCGATCAATGGGGGCAAGACTTTCCAGATGAAGATTACGGAATAGGCTTCAGAATTGAGGAATAGACGAAAATGCAAAGATTATCTTTCGGCTGATTTCCGCTCTCTAATGAACGCGAAAGATGGGCGTTTTCTGAATCAATTGGTGGCGTGGTGACAGATCACAGGCGATCGGGGGGTGACGAAGCGGAGGCGGAGAGCGGCGGAGAGTAAGCCAGGTATGAATCGGCGGGTTAAAACTCCGATTTTGGGGAGTACGGGTTTCTACTGATGCGAAAGGATTTGAAGGAGGTGGAGGCGATTAAAAAGGTGAGGTGGCGAATCTGATGACAGACTCACCACCTCACGGGATTGGAAGGTTTGGAACAGGACTGAAACGAGTGTTTTGCTGTGCTGTGCTGTGCCCAACGCCTTACGGCATCAGAGGTTTGATCACTTGACGCAATCAGCACCTCAACCTGTCCGGCCCAGTACGTGCTCAACGCCTTACGGCATCAGAGGTTTGATCACCGATTCCCATCTTTGCTTCAAGTATTCCGAGTAAATGTGCTCAACGCCTTACGGCATCAGAGGTTTGATCACAATCGGGTTCCGCCCTGCGCGGATCAGCGTGTTTGTGCTCAACGCCTTACGGCATCAGAGGTTTGATCACACTCCAGATGCGCTGGCTACGCTGCCCGGTTGTTATTGTGCTCAACGCCTTACGGCATCAGAGGTTTGATCACCCTTCCGCAAAATCTC
>MKGP02000032.1 GCA_001913845.2 Limnothrix sp. CACIAM 69d
TGAGCAAGGACTATGAGTTGTATTCGGAGACGAGCGAAGGAATGATCTATGGCTGCTTAATGCATTTGATGGTGAGAAGATTGGCTGCTCTAGATGATTAATAGTTGCTTTATAAATCAGCTCTTAGCGGCTGCAACCGTAACTGGATGATTAGTTGAATTGCCTGATGGATTATTTCCTAGATCATTTGTAGTATTTTCGGGAATGTTTCCGGGAGTATTTTTGGGAGTATTTTCGGGCTGAGTCTCTGCGTTTGAGTGGTCATTCGTCATCGATCGATCCCCCCATCTTGATTCAACTGAGCGGTGAGCTGCTGAGTTGTTATCTCGAGTCATCCTCTACGGTTATCCCCTGGCCGCACAAAATTGGCCAAGCTTTTTAGAATGGGAGGTGGTTCCCGCTTATCCTTGCCTCCTTGAAACAGTGCTATGACCCTTGCCCTGCCGAATCCTCAGCCCCGATCACCCATTCCCGATCGCCCGCCAGTGATTCAACTTTCCGAGATCTACAAAATCTATGGCAGCGACAACACCGAGGTGCGCGCCTTGAATGGGGTCAACTTGGTGGTGGACAGTGGTGAATATTGCTCAATTATGGGCGCATCGGGTTCCGGCAAATCCACCATGATGAACGTGATTGGGTGTCTCGACAGCCCCAGTTCCGGGCGCTATCAGCTTGATGGCATTGACGTGGCCGAACTGAACGAAAAAGACCTGGCCACGGTTCGCAATCGAAAGCTGGGGTTCGTGTTTCAGCAATTTCACCTGCTGCCCCAACTGAGTGCCCTGGAAAATGTCATGTTGCCGATGGTCTATGCGGGTGTGCCCAGCGGGGAGCGACGACAGCGGGCCTTGGACGCTTTGGGTCGAGTGGGTTTGGGGAATCGAGTGAATAATCGACCCAATCAACTGTCTGGGGGGCAGCAACAGCGGGTGGCCATTGCGCGCGCGATCGTGAACCGCCCGATCATGCTGTTGGCCGACGAACCAACCGGTGCATTGGACACCAAAACCACCCAAGAAGTGCTGGATATTTTTGAAGAATTAAACCAAAGCGGCATGACCGTGGTGATGGTGACCCACGAACCGGAGGTGGCCCGTCGTACCCATCGTGTGGTTTGGTTTCGGGATGGGCAGGTTTTGCACGATCGCCTCCATCCCGAAGATTTGGGACAAGTGACCGCTGTTGCTTAAAGGGCTGGATCCGTCAGCGATCGTCGTGACTTGTCCAATCAAGAGCATTAATTGTTCTTAGCTTGGAGACTGAGGTTCCTCAAAAAGCTTCAGCCAAACTGCGAGTTCTGGAGGAATTACGCGCCGTTTGCGAGTTTCCTGGTCAATACAAACATGGCGCGTGAATGCCTGGGCCGTGTGGAAATCCCGCTGCGATCCTTCAAAAAAGAATTCATATTCGCATCGAAATTCGCTTTCCTGGATCGCATAAACCCGCATCACAATTTCCAGGCGATCGCCACAGGACATGGGCTGAAAAAACTTCGCTCCCGTTTCCACGATCGGCATTACCCAAGGCTGCGATCGGCTGAAAAAATGTTTGGCATTAACCCCTGAAGCCATCAGCGAGGTTTCATAAACTTCGTGGGCCCATTCCAATAGCCGCGAAAAATACATTACCCCTGCGGCATCGGTTTCGCCAAAGCGAACGGTACGATGATAGGTAAAAGCCATGGATGATAGTTTGAATTGATCAACATGAATAATAAGTTGAACTGCTTAAATTAAACGTCAACCTGGGTTGCTGTGGGATGACTAATGTTTAAGGGTGCGATCGCTGAGGACTTCTGCTGGCTCGATCAAGGTAGTTGTGGTCATGGAACTTACTCTGGCTTTAACTGGCGAGGGAATTAGTTCAACTAAGGGAATAGCCGCCGAGAGACAACTACTTCGGTATGATCATAATTTTCTACATGATCTAATTATTTAAAATATTTGGTTATTAAAAATAATTAGATTCTTTATTTTTAATAATTATCGCGTGGTAAGCTTATTCACGGATTGCAAAAATTGTAAAATCACAACAGATAAACTCGCGAATTGTGTAGTCGTTTAACCATCAATCTGAGCTGTGCTTCTAAAATAAATGAAAATGGATAGAATTTTTAAGCAGCTAGTAAATTCTGCATCTTCAAGCCTTAGCTCAAACTTTTCTTCAGATTTAACTGATTTATATGAGCACTACAAGCTTGATTATAAGAATAGTCTAAAACTTGATCAAGTCTTCAGGTATTTATATAAAATTATCCAAGATAGTCTTTCAGGTAATTGTATTCATATAAGTGAACTTTTTATTTTAAAGGATCACTTGATTTTAGCTCATCTTGTCAAAAAAGAGCAGCTTCAACCCTATCTAGAAATTTTAGAGATCATCATTGATGCTGTTCACGAAAACAATAGTAAGCTACTGGTGAATCAACTAATCAGTCTTAATGCTGAAGATAAGTGGCGCGTTGCCCTTCAAGCAGCTTTGGATTTAATTAATCTCTAAGGGTCAATTCCCCGCCGCTCTGCGGCGTAAAAATCAGAGATGAGCGAATATATCCACAAAAGTCATAACGTCACAATTTTGCTTTACCACTTAGTGTTCCCAGCAAAGTATCGACG
>MKGP02000013.1 GCA_001913845.2 Limnothrix sp. CACIAM 69d
TGAGCAAGGACTATGAGTTGTATTCGGAGACGAGCGAAGGAATGATCTATGGCTGCTTAATGCATTTGATGGTGAGAAGATTGGCTGCCCTAGATGATTAATAGTTGCTTTATAAATCAGCTCTGAAAAGCCAAAATTGCTACTCTGTACGCCCCAGTGATCGACTTAGACAAGGGGCTTAGGGCCTGTCGTCAAATCGCCTGAAACCTTGATTTCGCCGTTGGCAGATCGTGGGGGACAAGGGGCTTAAGCCCCTTGTTACAACGACTGGGACATGGAAAATCAATCGTTTCCGCCCGATCCTAGGAAATGACGACAGGCCCTAAGCCTCTTCCACGACTATTGGTGCTTACCCGTGCCAAAGAATACTTTTTAAACATTCTCTAAGAATTTAGATTTATTTCATCTCATAAATAATGAACAAATTGTGGGGTGCAAACTTCACACCCCCCAAACACGCAACTTAGCTACAGTTCGCCACGAATTTCTTCCACAATGCCATCCCGTAGCAGAATTTCAACCTGCATCTTGTCAATCAAATTATCGCCCTGTTGCACCTGAAACAGGCTTTCCATTTGCGTTTGAATCACTTCATTGTCCAGCTCCAAGGAGTGAACCCGATTGAGCTGTTGCAAAACTTGGTTTTTTTGCTCCAGCATTTGGGATTTCTGGTCGTTCACCTGGGCCTGAATATTTTCGATTTGGCGAGTCACTTCCGGGCCGGGCGGTTGAATGCTTTGGCGCTGAATTTCCGCGATCGCCCGCTGACCCTGGGTTTCCAGTTGCTGTAACTGGCGATCGAGCTGGTCAATTTGCCGCTGCAATTCAACCTGCGCATCTTCCTTCCAGCGCGGCGTAACAACGGCCTTCACAATCACGGGGCGCTTGAGCCACAGGCCCGCTGAAGTCGTATCCATGGGAGTTTGCACGCTTGAGGTGTACTGGGTGTTGATCATCGGTCTCACTGTTCTTGCATCGGCCAGAGACCATGGCCCGGGCGCGATCGTATCGCGGGACTGTGAGCCATTGCAATCAACCCTTTGCCCCCTTCACTTCATATTGGCCCGTTAATCGGCCATTTGCTTGACCGAAAATTCATCAAAAAACTCAGGAACTGCCCCTACGATCAGGAGAGAAAGTATTAAGCCTTTTGGGTGCGTCTTCGGTTTCTAGCCATCTGATCAAAGCTTCAATTGCAAGCCAAAGTAATTTTTTATACTTGCAACGATTCAGGCGAAACCGCTCTCTAACTTCGCGACCGTTCCACTCTCTGACATCTTCTCTACTCATGCGTAACCACATTCCTTCCTTCCTGCTCAAAGCAACCGTCACCGCCTCCGTGGCAACCCTGAGTGTTGCAGCCGGATCGGCCCAAGCATTTGACATCAATCCCCGTAGCACAGCACCGGATTACTTCCAAGAAGTGTTGCCCTCTATGGCTCCCTTTGTAGGCAAGGAAGCTCGGAAGTTAGACCCCAACGAAATTAACTTCCGCACCTTGGATGAATCGCTGCTGCAACTGAAGCATGACCACGATGTGAAGGTTTACTTCCTCGGTGAAACGGCTGGTGGCTATCGCAACCGTCTGGACTTTGCCACCACCGGAACAACGGTTACGGCCCAGACGAAGATCTTTGGGGACACCTCTTGCAGCCCCAGCCAAAGCAAGACCTTGGTGAACTTCAGCGGCTTTTGCCAAAATCCGAACGCTGCCGTAGCAGGGCGATCGGTTCAAGACAGCCCCCTGAACGTGGGCGATTGGGTGAACCTGGGCAAGTTCAAGGCTGGCACGATCTTTGATTTCAGCCTGGTTTCCAACTGGATTAACGGCGGCATTTCCGGCAAGGATGTGCGCACTGGCAAGACGGTTCCGGGTCAGTTCCGGGCCAATGCCAAGGACAATCCCGATGGCAAGCAACATGCCATGTCCTACTTCTATGAAGATTTGCTGGTGCTGGCTTTTGAAGATCTGTGGGGCGGTGGTGACCAAGACTTTAACGACACGGTGTTCGTGATCGACTTCGGCCGCAAGAACAACCGTGAAATTGCAGGGGTGGCTACGCCGGAACCGACGATCATGATGGGTCTGGGCCTGGTGGGTCTGGGTCTGGCTGGGTCGGCGAAGCGTCGCTCGCGCAAGTCTGATACCGCATCCTAGGACTTCAACATCTGCGGATGGCAGGAGTTGGGCCAGGGTTACTGAACTCTCCGGGTTCTGAAGTCTGAGGAACCAATTAGGATTTTGCAGAAATTGAACTGAGTCGAAGTTGATCAAAAAACCCCGGGGTTCTCGATGATGGGAATCCGGGGTTTTTCTGATGTTTTTGATCAGATGCGTTGAATTAGATTCTGATCTGGGCCAATCTTGAGCCAAATTTCCTAGCCAAATCTCCTAGCCAAATTTGTAGTGCTTGCGAATGGCTTGGGTGATGTTCCATGTGCAAGCCAAACCGGCTGAGAAGGTGACCAAATCGCCTTTACGAATGGTGACGGGTTCGCCGCCATCGGGGGTGACGGTCACTTCACCTTCAAGGATGTAGCAAGTTTCCGCTTCATCATAGGTCCATGGAAATTCCGAAACCTGTTTTGTCCAAATGGGCCAGTTGTACACGTCCAAGGCCGCAAGGCGATCGGGAGTGGGGTGCGACTCAAGCTGAATAGTAGTGGTTGTGCTCATGGCAAAACATGGAAAAACACTAGAGAATTGATGGCGATTGTAGGACGGGATGGATTGCGCTTGGCCAAGGGTCGGGATTTATAAAGATCGGCATCCCAAAGATCGGCATCCCAAAAATCAGCGCCCCAAAAATCAGCACTCAAAAGGTCGGCACTTGAAACCCCCAACTCACGCCGCTGTGAATTCCCATGCTGGGCACCGGGCCCGATCGCTCCGGTGGGGAGTGCTGTTGGCGGGGATGGCGGCCATTTCAACGGGGGCAATTTTTGCTCGCTGGGCGATGCAGTCGGCGGGGCGATCGGACTGGGGGTTTGGCCTGTGGTTGGCGGCGGGGCGGGTGACGTTGGCGGCGCTGGCGGTGGCTCCGGCTTGGCCCCAAACCTGGCGATCGCCCCGATCGGCCTGGCCTTGGGCATTGGGGGCGGGGGCTTGCTTGGCGCTGCACTTCGTCTGTTGGCTCAGTTCGTTGGGCTACACCTCGATCGCCGCCTCCACCGTGCTGGTGACCACCACGCCGGTTTGGGTGGCCCTGATTACCGGTGTCATCACCCAAAAATTTGCCGGTTGGATTGCCTGGGCTGGCCTGGCGATCGCCCTGGCGGGCAGCGCCGTGATTGCCCTCAGCCAAGATGCCGGGACGATCGGCAGCGATCCTCTGTTGGGGAATGGGTTAGCCTTGGCAGGAGCCTTGGCCGCAGCGGGCTATCTGCTCCTTGGGCGGGTTGCCCAACAACGGGGGCTGACCATTGGTTCCTACGCGGCTTTGGCCTATGGCAGTGCGGCCCTGTTGCTGAGTCCGTTGGTGGCCCTGTGGGGCGGCGGTTGGCAAACCATCACCCCCACAACGGTGCTGGCGATCGCCCTGTCGGCTTTGGTTCCGCAACTGATTGGCCACACCAGTTTTAATTGGCTGGTGACCCAAATGCCGCCCCTGTGGGTGACCCTGGCTATTTTGTTTGAGCCGGTGGGGGCCAGTAGTTTGGGGTGGGTGGTGTTTGGGGAACAACCGGGAATTGGCGTGCTGTTGGGGGGCGTGATTGTGTTGCTGGGAGTGGTGCTGGTGGTGTTGGGGGGGCGATCGGCCCAGGGGTGATCCCGAGCTATTTGGCCGAACTCCGCTGAACTCTGCCGAACTATACCGATCACCAAGACGATGGAGTGAGTGATGAAAGGGATAGTTCAGGGGTTGCTCAAAGGGAAGCCAACGGGGGCGATCGCCTGGGGGTAGGGGCACTGTCCGCAAGGATTTGAGGATTCATCGTGCTGAAGTTTTGGTCTGTGGCCGCATTTTGCACCTTCGCCCGATCGCGCTGGGCCCAAGAGCGAATCCCTGTGGGGCGCTGGTGGCGTTGGGCCCAGGCTTGGGCCGCAGCGGGCGAACCGGAAGCGGTTTTGGCTGCGCTGGAAACGGCAGTGATCCAGCGGCCTGGCTCCTTCAAATTGGTGCGGCAACTGCTGGACACTTACGGCCAGGCGGGCTATCGGCGGGCGGCCTGGCGACCGGTGCAGCGGTTGGTGGCCGTGCGGCCCCGGGTGGCCGGGCGGGCTTGGGCCGCGTTGGGGGACTTGTATTGGGCGATGGGCGAATGGTCGGAAGCCATGCGTGCCTACGACGAGGCCAAACAAAATCAGTATCAGTCCACCTATTTAGAGGAACGGGCAGCCCGGTTTTGGGCGAGTCGTCAGGATTGGACGCGGGCCAAGGGCGCTTGGTGGACAGCGATCGCCTGGGAACCGAGCGATCGACCCGATTGGCACGAGGCACTCTGCTTTGTGCTCCTGAGCGATCGCGATTTTGACGGGGCCATCAAGGCCGGAGAAACAGCCCTGGCCCTGGGGGGCGATCGGGCGGTGACTTGGCATCGGTTGGCCCAAGCACACCGGGAGCGGGGCGATCGCCCCACGGGTAACCGCTGTTTGCGGCGGGCCTGGCAAGTGGGAGCCAAGGATCCCTGGAGTTGGTTCCCCCAGGTCAGTGAATGTGCCGATCGCCCAGAATGGCAACGGGCTTGGCAAATGCTGCAAAGTGCGCCGGACTTGGCCTTTCCCAAAACGGCCGCCGATTATCGCCACTGGTCGCAACTGGCCAGTCAAGCGGGGGATTGGCCAGCGGCCATGGCCGCCCTCGATCAGGCCATGGCCTTGGATCCGTTGGCCCCGCCTGATGATTGGTGTGCCTTGGCGGATCTCTGTGCGCGATCGGGACAAGACCACCTGGCCAGCCTTGCTTGGCAACGGGCCTTAACCGCCGGAGCCAATCAGGGCGGGGTTTATTATGCCTATGCCGAATCCCAGCCCCGGTCATCATTGCCCGATCGCCTGGCCCTGTGGCGGCGAGCCATTCAAGCCAACCCCACCGATCCCCGGATGTATGACAACTACGGCCAAACCCTGGAAGCGGCCAACCGCCCGATCGCCGCGCTGGCCGCCTATGGTCGAGCCATTCTACTCGCTGGCCGACGTTTAGATATTCCCTTTCGACAAGGGGGAATCCTGTTGCAGCAATTGGGTTGGTGGCGGTTGGCCGGTTGGTTTTGGGATCAAGCCGGTCAGCTCGCCCCCGATAGCGTTTGGTTCCAGGCCGAACGCCAAGCGGCCCTGGCTCGCCGGGCCCAATCACAGGGGCAATGGCAACGGGCGATCGACCATTTCATGGCCGCCCTACGCTATCAGCCGGAATTTTGGCCCGCCTACGACGGCATTCAAGCCGTACTGGCGGCCGCCGGATTACCACCGGCCGATCCATCACCCACTTCCCCGAGCCTGTTTTGCCAACTGCCTGATGGTCTGGCAGAAGCCACCAGCCTCCTAGCTACCGATTGGCAAGGTGTCGCGGCCGAGCTGCCGGGAACGGACTGTTTTCCCGCCTTTGAGCCGGAAACCCATCCCCTATGCGATTCCCAAGGCTTGGGCGCTCCCCTGCCGGAATTACAGGCGATCGAGCCTACCTTGGATGCGCCAGCCGCCTACACCGTTGCGATTCCCCAAGGGCGAGCCTGGGGCGATAACCTGTGCAGCGTGGTGTTCAATGCCCAAAATCAGGTGATTCGCGACTGTTCAACGGGTTACAGCGCCATTGTTGCCAGTTCGCCGCACCTGCCGCCGCCCCAACACTTCGCCGGAACGGTGGCTTTTTTGGCCACGCGCTGGGGCAAGGTCACCTATTTTCACTGGATGTTTGATCTGTTGCCTCGGTTGGAGGTGTTGCGGCGATCGGGCTTTGCGTGGGACTCGATCGATCGCTTTGTGGTCAATCTATATGAATTGCCCTTTCAGCACCAAAGTTTTGAGCGATTGCAAATTCCCCTGGAGAAAGTGGTGGCTTGCTGCCATACGGAATGGTTTGGTTCCGTGGATCCGGTTCAGGGGCGAATTCCCCATCTAACGGCCGATCGGCTGTTGGTGCCAGCGATTCCCGAGTTGCGGATCTATCGGGGATCGCGCTGGGCCCATCAGTTTTTGCGCGATACCTTTTTGGAACCGGCCCGCATTTCCCGCTTTCCCGATCGCCTCTACATCACCCGCCGCAGCGCCGCCTATCGCCAAGTGCTGAACGATCGGGAGGTGATTGCGACCTTAGAACAGTTCGGCTTTCGGGCGATCGACCCGGCCCGCCTGCCGCTGGTCGATCAGGCGGCGGCCTTCGCAGCGGCCAAGGTAATTGTGGCGGTGCATGGGGCCGGGCTAACGAACCTGGTGTTTGCCCAGCCCGGCACGAAGGTCGTTGAAATTTTCCAGCCCAGTCACCGGCAAAACACCTACTGGCTCCTGAGCAACTTGGGTGGCTTGGAACACTATCACCTCACGGCGGATCTAGCACCCGGCGCGGAACAGGCCACCGCCGTGCAACAGAACATTACGATCGACCTCGATCGCCTCAAAGCCCTGCTGAAGTTGGCCGGAATTGATTAGCAGAGTCGGGCTAGCGCAAAGCAGTAAAACATGGCAGGAAAACATGAATGAAACCTGCGCAATCAAGTGCTAACAATTCCTGACCATTGCACGGTTTTCGTACCGTCGCGACGATAGGAAAAGAACCGATCGCCCTCGCAATAGGTGCAGTGGGGCGCGATGGTGACCTGCTCCCGATCGAGACCCAAATTCAACACCTGCTGGACGATCGTTTGGCGCACATCCAACCGCGCCTTTCCCGGATCCGGATCCGGCAATACGGGCGGTTGTTCCCAGCCTTGGGCCTCCTTCAGGGGCACCGCCAGCGAGGCCACCACCTCTTCAGCCACCGCTTCCGTCACTTGATAAACCGCACCGGAAATGGCCGGGCCCAGCGCCACCCGCAAATCCGCCAGTTGGCTGCCCTGTTGGCGCATCCGCTCGATCGCCTTGGGCACAATGGCCGCCGCCGTTCCCCGCCAACCGGAATGCACCGCCGCCACCTGACCGGTTTTTAAATCCGCAATCAAGGCCGGGGTGCAATCGGCGCTGCAAACCCACATCACCTGCCCCGGGCGATCGCTCAACAGACCGTCGGCTTGGGGATAGGTGGATTGCTCGCTAGCGGTGGCCGTCGCCTCCTGGAGCACGGCCCCTGCTGTAATTTCTGCAATTTCTGCTGGAGCCACCACCCGATCGCCATGCACCTGTTTGACTCGGAAGGTTTGGGCCGCTCCATCCAGCACCGAAGCCAACTCGGCCGGCGGGCGGGGGGCAAAGTGCCGGGTAAAAAAACCGTGGGGAATTGGCTCCAACAGGGAGCAGGTGAGATAGGGCAGTCCTTGCCAGTTGCGCCAATGCCAGCCAGTCACGATCGAGCCTCCCAAGCGTTCTGAGTTGGCATGATAGGTGGAATGGTAACCGAACCCAAAGTTTGCGGGTACAGAACAGCCATTGGGGCTTTTCAAAGATCCAGCCCAGAGATCCCGCCAGAACCGAAGAGTTGCTCAACTCTTGCCTCTCGTCCCCCTTTGCGGGGTATGATGGGACGGCTCAACGTTACCCGTTAACTTGAGTTGTCCTTAGGGGCGAGTCAGCTTAATTGATCGGTTTAATTGATCAATTGGCTCCACTAAGGGGGCATGGCGGAATGGTAGACGCTACGGACTTAAGACAATTGAGCCTCGGTTGAGAAATCGATCGAGTGGCAGCTCTCAAACTCAGGGAAACCTAAGGCACGGAACCAATTCTGGGACGTTGTTCGCAGATCACCCCGATCGCTACGGCAATCCTGAGCCAAGCCGAAGGTGCAAAAAGCTCGCGGGCTTTTCCTTCGGAAGGTGCAGAGACTCGACGGGAGCTACCCTAACGTAACCAGCCGAGGGTAAAGGGAGAGTCCAATCTTCAACGCCAAACGGTCGATCGAGCAGTTCTGCTGACTCACGGGCCGAGTTGTGCAGGGGCGAAAGCCACAGGAAGATGAAAATCCGTTGACCCTAAACGGTCGTGAGGGTTCGAGCCCCTCTGCCCCCATCTTTAAACCCATAAACCCAATTTCTGATCCAAAGCTCCGGCCAATGCTTCGGGTTGGAGCTGCGCGTGATTCACTGGCAATTTAACTAGAAGCGCTGGTGTAGAACCGAAGGGCAAAACGCCAAAATTGATTGGACAAATACAACAGCCCGATCGCCAGCAACCCTGAAACGCCTACCAAAAACCAAGCATCGCGGCCCAAGGCAATTTCCGCCGGCACGGTTGTCATAAACAACACCGGCACAATGAACGTGAAAAAGAAGCGAAACGCCGCCGGATAGGCCGTGAGAGGATAGCGACCAGCTTCCAAAAGCCCCCGCAGCACTTCCGTGATGTTATAGATTTTGGTGAACCAAATACTGGTGGCTCCTAACACAAACCAGAGACTATATAAAATTAGCAATCCAAAGCCGAGCGGCAACATTGCCCAGCCATATTGCCACCAGGGAAGTTGTAGGTTGATCCCGGCATAGAAAATTAACCCCAAACCGAGGGCAATGTCAGGAAAACCCCAGAGGGAAACGGCGCGGGTGGATAGCCAAAATTGGCTGCTGATGGGTTTCAGTAAAACAAAATCCAGGGTTCCTAGCTCCACCTGGCGCACAATGCTGTTCAGGTTGGGAGCTAAAAAGGTGTTGGAAAAGCCTTGCAAAAATAGAAAAAGACCCAACACCAAAAGTGCTTCATGCCAGTTCCAGTTTTGGAAGGTGTAGCCTGTTCGATAAAACAAAAACAGCCCGAAGCCGCTGGCAATTCCGCCGCCAATGGAAGAGATGCTGGCTAATAGAAAGTTGCCGCGATATTCCATTTCAGCCGCGATCGCGGTGGTGACAAACAACCGCAGGAGTTTCCAGTGATGGAGCAGCATGGGGGGCAGGGTGGTAAGGGCCGATTGCAGCCGGGGCGATCGGGTGGGGCGATCGCCCCCAGGATGGATGGTTGAAGCGGACGGGCGGGAATAGCTAACCCATTACCCCACCGGCTCCAGGGACTCATCGATCGCCTGTTCAGCACGATCGCGGGCCGACTGTTCCGCCATTTCGATCAGGAACTGGAAGGCCTTCACCATGAAGGTGGCGCAATTGTAGGGCGACGTTTCATAGAACTGTTGCCAGGCCTGACCCTTGCGCTCGTTGTAAATGGGTTCATCCTCGGGATGGCGATCGAGCCAGGCCAACCGTACCGCGTGGCCCACCAACACATCCAACACCAGGTAATCATCAATTTGCAGCTCGGGGTTGCGATCGGTCAGGGCTGCCAACTCTGCCAAGGCTTCCATACAGACCTGTCGGTAAAGCGGCGCACCAATCTTGTTCAGTAGGTGTTCCACTTGCAGGGCGAAGTTCTTTTCGCCGGGGGTCATTTCCGCCAACACCAAGGCACTGTCTAGCCGGTTGCGACGTTCCAGCTTGTCCCCAATCACCAGGCCCTTGCAGTGGCCCAACAGGTTCCAAACCTGGGGATAGAAATCCTTGGGCACGCGGTTCAATGCGCCGTCCAATTCCCGTTGGCGGGCCCAACTCCCGGCGGGGGGCAGGCCCTCTTCCCGCTGCGGCACAATCGTCCATTCGATCGCCCGGCCCGTGGCCCGCAGGTGCAACGATTCCTGCTGTTGCAAAGCCAAGGTTGCCCCCTGATAGCCTTCCAGCACGTGGCGCAAGCGCAATTGCACCTCGTAGGGACTGAGTTCCATCAGTTGCTCGTAGGCTTCATCGGGTGTGACGAGCATTTCGCGACCCAATTCGCTCACCAACAACAGCAGAAAATAGCTGGTGCGGAGGGTCAAAAAGCCTTTGAACAGGGCTGGATTGGACTTAATGAGCACGCCCAAGGCCACCAAAATTTCCTGGCTCAAGACCCGATCGCGGATGTCTTCTCCGCAAAATTCGTCAATTTTGGCCATGATCTCGTCGTGGGGCATGGGGCGATCGATCAAGGATCCCTCGCTGTAGGCCCGGCCCACGGCGATGAACTTTTGTCGCACCAACAAATCAGTCACCGCATCCGAAAGGTTAATGTCCGCCTTGTTCAACAGGCCCGCCGCCCGCCGCACAATTGCCCAATAGGGCCGACGGCGAGCAATCCCGTCCGATTCCACAACGCTGTAGCCCTGAAGGGCCCGGTTATAAATTTCCTCCACCAGCAGATTGAGCGGCACGGCGCGATCGTCCCCGGCAAAGCCCGTCTCAAAATCCGGGCCCACCAGTCGCCACAGATCTTGAATTAGCTCAATTTGTTCATAGAGATTCACCGTAGCCCGCAGACGGGTGAGCAAGCTCTTGGGATTGGTTTCCGATTCCAGTTGAAATTCCTGGCGACTGCTGAGGGGTTTGGTGTCCGCCGCCGAAAAAGCCAGGTATTGGGACAGGGGCAAGGGCCCACCACTGGTCGCAGATTGCTCGAATTCGTAGCCGTGGAGAAAGTCAATTCGTTCGCTCCCGGCGGTGAGCACAAAGGATTGCAGCCGTCCCAGGCGAATCGGCACATTGTTGCATTTGCCAGCTTTGAAGTCCGCAATCAGGGAGAGCAGGGGCGATCGGGTGTCGAGGTCGGCTTCTGTGGATCCCAACATTTCCCGAGTCAGCAACAGGGTCATGGTCGGTCGCCCCAACTGTCGCCACTGGCGGGCAATGTAAGCCAGTTCGCTGCGAATTTGGGAGGTCAAAAACTCCGGATCTGCGCCCGAATAGAACTGCTCTTGATCTAAAAAGGAGGGCAGAAACACCATGGTTTTGCCGCAAATCGAGAAAATTCGCGACGTGGTGAGGGTGCGCAGCCGCCGCAGGGGCCGCCCCGTGAGGCCCAGGGCTTCGTTGCGGCCGATTTGGGCATAGGCCGCCGAGAGATCCCGCGCGGGCCGCACCTCGATCGGGGCCACCTGATCCGGTGTTTGGGTTTCAATTCCATAAATTGCCAGTTGATGTTGCAGGGCCGCATCTTCCGCAAGCAACACCATTTGCACCAACGGTTCCCGCACGGCTCCCGGGCGCGATCGCCGGCCAAGGGGATCCAAATCCGCCACATCGATCAGTTCTTCCAACACCAACTGGCCCAGCAGCCACAGGGATTGGGCCCAAACCAGGGGTACGTTGTCGTTGGGCAAGCGGGTTTGGGAACCGGGGTTGGCCTGTTCGGCGGCGATCGCCTCCTCCGGTACGTAATAGACCTCCGGCAACAGGGCGAATCCCTCCCGCTCCACGGCCACCCCTTGCAATCGCTGGTGATAGTCCAAGGCCCTGTCCCGATCGCCCCGAAACAGGGCATCCAGCAGCAAATAAGTCCAAAACAGCGGCCACTCACACTCAATATGCTCAAAGCGCTTGAGTTCGTAGGGTTCGTAATGCAGGCGGCTGGTGTCTTCAAGGACGGTTTGGTGACCATCCCGCAGGAACCGCTTGCAGCCGTAGTGCCCCTCCAGTTTTTCGACAATTTGCCGCCGCGTGCGATCGACCAAGTTCGCATCATCCACCGCAAACGCCGGGAAACCAATGATGCTCAACAGGGCCCCATCCACCTCCTTGGAAGCCGACTCGCGCGGCAACAGGGATTCCAGCGTGGCCCGCGATCGAGCAATTTCATCCTCCAGCACATGCAGCACGGATGATTGCGATCCCCTTGCCCCAAACAGATCAAACCCATTCAGCGCTTCCAACGCCGCCTTCGCCATCCCGATCGAGCTGGCGTTTAGCTCCGGGTTGCCGTGATTAATCTTGTTGCCCCGTTCCCAAATGCCGTAATCGGCCGTGCGGTAGGCGCGCCCAATGTAATAGACCAGGTTTTGGACAAAATTCACCTCGTCGGTGGTGTAAATCACCTCCAAGCCCGAAGCCGTCATTTGCGCCAAGATCAACAAAAATACCGAAGTGGCATCAATTTGTAGATGGCCCCAGCCGTCATCGGCCACCACCGTGTTACCCGTGCTCGTGTCGTACTTGGCATGGAGCGCATCCAATGGATCTTGGGTGTGCTTAAAGCGCTCCACCTTGTGGGCTTGCCGCATCATCGATGACAACAGCCCCCGCATCAGCTTCACCACGCTCTGCTGAATTTCGTAGCCGCGTCCCGCTTCGAGTCCCGCCTTGCGATAGGCCAGCGCCAGCCCCCAGGCCGCCAAGATGCTGTAGACGTTATCGCGTACCCAAGCATCGGTGTAGTCCCCATGAATATTAACGGCGGTGCTGGCAGGCATCAGGCCGCTGATGGGGTGTTGGCGGTTCAAAATGACCTGGGAAATCAGCCGATCGAAATACTCCAGGCGATCGCGACGGGACTGAGAGACGGTCATAGGCTACGGCAGGGACTTAAAGACACTATAGACGGTTTATTTTCCTGGATCGCGGCAACGCTGAAGCCTTTATAAAAGCCTTTGTCAATGTTCTAGATTCAGGCTTCTAGATTCAGGCTTCTGGATTCAGGCTGCGTCATTGGTGAATGAATTGCCCATGACTTGGTGGCCTGACCCTTGAGGGAAACCCAGGAACCGCAAGCTGTGCCGGGGCGATCGGGAACATCCGCCCAAGGAGTGGGGGCAAAGGAGTGGGGGCAATTGTGATCGGAATCTCCCTGGCTAGCCAGGCGATCGCCGTAAAATTGGCTCAAGGGGATTGCAACGGTTGTCAATTTCTTGTTAGCCCTTGGTCAGCAATTTGCAGCCACCAACAGTCAGCCGCTCCTGGCTCTGCCTCCAACAGCCCCCAAAACAGGCCCAAGCTTCCTTATCCAGCGCTCTAAATTTCGATTTAATGAATGGGCCTTGCGTGTTCACGAAGTTCGAGGGGGGAATTGGGATCTAACTCGAAATTCTACGGAGTCTTGCTCTGGGAACCGTTAGAATCGATTTCTAGATCTCAATGATGGGTCTCACCCCCCATAGCGGTTAATCGGGGGAGTCCGCGCCGGGGATAACGGGGAGCCTATTCAACTTCAATGGGATGGGGGCTGGTCGAAGGTGATGCAACAAAACCGTTTGGGAGGCAAATCGGTTAGGGGAATTCGGCAAAATCGGGGTCGAATAGAGCGATCATGGCTGTTGGGGGCCGCGGAGTCCACAATCCCGCAAGAGTCTACGGCTGGGTTCAACCTTGGGGTTGCTTGTCTGATGTTGGGGGTAAAGGCGCAAGTTGATGCAAGGCTGCAACAATCTACGCAGTTCTCTATGCGGCTCTGTGCGAATCGATTGAGGCATTATCCCGACCATTGCCTCGCTGCTGTGGCAATTGAGGAGTAGCAACGCAAACACCTGCCTGAGTAATTCTTGTTGGACGAGTGAATGGTTAGTAATTGCTCGCGACTAGGGCAATTTGAAGCTAGGGGTTTCACCCCTCCTATGCTTGAGTTAGAACCCTACGGGATGACACTAGGGTTAAGTTGGGCGTGGGAGTGCGCTCCGAGCCATTGTCGCGAATTGATTGGTCGCCCATTAAGTCTCCAATTGATCGATCGCGAATTTATTCAGGTGCATTTGCCGTTGCTGTTGCAAATCGTTGTGCAGTCGCCATGGCAGCTTCCAAGTCAGGCTCGACCGAAACCACCGGCCGAGACCCAGGGGTCTCCAGCCGATCGGGAGCAGCGGACCGATCAACCCTGTGGTCAACCATGGGTCAGGTCAGGTCAGCGATGTTGGCCCGAATCCATTGGCCAAGGGCTGATGTGGCGGAACTATCAGGGGGCCAGGAGGGTGATCGCGTGAACTTACGCCGAAAAACCTTGGCGATTGTGGGGATGGCGGCGGTGGTGTCGATCGTGACGCTCTGCATTGCGCTGTCGGTGTTGGTCTCTGGGGACTTTCGGGCCCTGGAGGTGCAATATGCTCGCCAAGATGCTCAACGGGCCATGGATGCCCTCTCGGCGGATTTCGACAGTCTGGCGGTGGCGGCTCAGGAATATGCAGAGTGGGACGATACCTATGAATTCATCGAAACGCGCAACCCTGCTTATATCCAGTCCAATCTGATCGATCGCACGTTTACGGCTTTGCGGCTGAATGCGATCGCGATTGTGAATCGCCAGAAGCAAGTGCTTTACAGCCAAGGATTTGATGCGACCCGGGGACGGTTGCAACCGGCCGATCGCTCCCTGTTGAACTATTTGGCTGGGCCGGGCCAAACGACGCTTTTACAACAGGATCAGCCCGATCGCGTAATTTCAGGGTTGGTGTCCCTGCCGGAAGGGGTGTTGATGGTGGCGGCCCGCCCGATCGTCACCAGTCAAGGAGCCGGCCCCATTCGCGGCGCGTTGGTGGTGGGCCGCTGGTTGGATCAGGGGGAAATCGATCGCCTGGCGGAGGGGGTTGAATTACAGCTTTCCCTGCGGCCGGCGGTCAGCCTAGAACAATTTCAGGCCGCGGACTCTGGAACCCTCAGCCAGCCCATGACCCTGGAGGTGAGCCGGCCCGGTTTGGCCCGCAGCCCAATCTCTATCACGGCCCTGGAATCCTTGGATCTGTTGCGGGCGGAAATTCTGCTGCGGAACCTGGAAGGGGAACCGGCCCTGATTTTGGAAGTGACGCTGCCTCGGGAAATTGATCACCGCAGCCAACGGGCGATCCGCTACCTGGGAGCCGCCACGGTATTTTGTGGGGTGCTCTTTGGGGGCGTGGCCCTGCTGTCGATCGAGAAATTGGTGCTTGCCCGCTTAACCCGCCTCAGCACTGCGGTGGCCACCATTGGCCAGAGCGGCAACCTGGCCACTCGCTTAGAAATGCCTGGCAGCGACGAGCTGGGTCTCCTGGCTAACAATATCGATGAGATGCTGGAGGCGCTCGATCGATTCCAGCGGGAGCGATCGAGTGTCGAAGAGCGCTACCGGATCATGGCGGAAAACTCCACCGACTTGATCTCCCGGCAAACGGCCGACAATGTTTATATCTATGCCTCCCCCGCCTGCATGGCCCTGTTGGGCTATCACCCGGAAGAAATGGTGGGGCAACAACGTTGGGATTTCATCCATCCGGCCGATCGCGCTCGCCTCATCGAAGAAGACCAGCACGCCCGCGATCGCAAAGCCACCTACACCACCCAATATCGAATTCGCCGCCACGATGGGTTCTACATCTGGTTTGAAACCACCAGCCGCGCCATCTACGACTCCCACAGCGGCGAATTTCAGGGCACGTTGTCCGTTTCGCGGGACATCACCCCCCGCAAACAGGTGGAGCAAGATCTGCGCGACAGCGAAAGTTCCATCCGTCGCCTCTATCAAATTGCTGCCGCTCGCCAACTGACCTTTGACGATCGATTGCAACGGTTGCTGCAAATGGGTTGCGAGCAATTTGGCTTGGAACTGGGGCTGCTGGTGGAAATTGACGATCGATTTGCCACCCTCCCGGATCCAGACCCTGCGGACTACAACGGTGGCATGGCCGCCGTGGGCGATCTGCAATGTCGCGTGGTGGGCATCTTCCACACGGGCGATCGCGCCCAAATGCCCAGCACCTGGGACTGGCAAGCGGGCGATCGGTTCCCCTTGCGCAACACCATCTTTCAGATTGCCGTTGCCCGCGAAGAGCCGTTGTATTTCGAGTCCAAATCCCTGGCCCAGCTCGGCCCCACCGCCGTCGATGCGGCCCTGGAAATTGAAGCCTACCTCGGCACACCCATCACCGTCGGCCGTCGGGGCTACGGCACCCTCTGTTTTTGGAGCAATCAAACCCGCAACCAGCCCTTCAAAGCCGTTGATATTGGTCTATTGGAGCTGATGGGGCAATGGATCGGCGGCGAACTGGAACGCAAACAAGCCGCCGACGACCTGGCCCGGGCCCGCGACCAAGCCCTAGAGGCCACCCGAGCCAAGAGTGAATTTTTGGCCACCATGAGCCACGAAATCCGCACTCCCATGAACGCCGTCATTGGGATGACCGGCTTGCTGTTGGATACGGAACTGACCAGTCAACAGCGGGACTTTGTGGAAACCGTCCGCAGTAGCGGCGATGCCCTGTTGGCGATCATTAACGACATCCTGGACTTCTCCAAAATCGAATCCGGCAAGCTGGATTTGGAATCGCAACCCTTCGATCTGCGTAGCTGTATTGAAGAGTCCCTGGATCTCTTGGCTGCCAAGGCCAGCGACAAAGGTTTGGACTTGGCCTACTGGATGGGATCAGCCGTCCCCAACCTGATCGTGGGGGACATCACACGCCTGCGCCAAATTTTCGTGAACTTGGTGGGCAATGCGGTCAAGTTCACGTCCCGAGGGGAAGTGGTGATTCAGGTGGAAGCCAAGCCCCACACCACCAGCGACGAATCGAATGCCTTGCTGCAAAGCGACAGCACCCTTCCGCCAACCCGTTCCCACGACTACAACGCACCGCTGTACGACATTCACTTTGCGGTGCGAGATACGGGCATTGGCATTCCGAGCGATCGCATGAACCGCCTGTTCAAATCCTTCAGCCAAGTGGACTCCTCCACCACTCGCCAATATGGCGGCACAGGGTTGGGGTTAGCCATCAGCAAGCGGCTCTCAGAGATGATGGGCGGGCGCATGTGGGTGGAAAGCGAACTGGGCAAAGGCTCCGTTTTTCACTTCACGATCGTGGCGGCGGCGGCTCCCTATGCATCCCTGGTGGATTTCTACGAAGTCCAGCCCTATCTGCAAGGGAAACGGGTGTTGATTGTGGATGACAACGCTACCCATCGGGATATTTTGGTGCGGCAGGTGGAGGCCTGGGGCACGGTCACCCAGAGCACCGCCTCACCCCAGGAAGCGATCGCCTGGATGATGCAAGGACAATCCTTTGATTTGGCGCTGCTGGACTTGCAAATGCCGCAGATGGACGGCTTGCAGTTGGCCCAACGGTTGCAGGATTTAGCGCTGCCCAAAACAACGCCCTTGCGGATGATTGCCATGGCCCCAATGGGCTATCAGGAGCGCAGTGCCTCGCCAGTTTTTGCGGCAGTGGTGAACAAACCGATCAAGCAATCTCAGCTCTACAACGCGATCGTGACGGTGTTGGGCGGGCGCACGGCGGAAACGGTGGCCGCTCGATCGGTCATGGCCGACGTGGATCCCCACATGGCCGAATTCCACCCGCTGCGGATTTTGCTGGCGGAAGATCATGCGGTGAACCAAAAGGTGGCGTTGCAGATTTTGCAGCGCATGGGCTACCGGGCTGATGTGGCCGGGAATGGGATTGAGGTGCTAGAGGCCCTGCGCCGTCAGCCCTATGACGTGGTGCTGATGGATATGCAGATGCCGGAAATGGACGGGCTGGAAGCCACGGAACGGATCCGGCAAGAGTGGCTAACAGAGCAGGGGCCCTACATCATTGCCATGACCGCTAACGCGATGCAGGGCGATCGGGAGGCTTGTATTCGAGCAGGGATGGATGATTACATCAGCAAGCCGATCCGGATTCAGAAGCTGGCGGAGGCTTTGGGGCGCTGTCCTTCTCGGGGGTTTGTCCAAGGGGGAACCGGCGAAACTGCACCGGAACCGCCAACTTTGTCTGATTCGGTGTTGCCTGCGGTGGCGGAGAACGGTGCAGGAGCCGTGGCGATCGCCCTGCCGCAACTGGTGACGGCCCTGGTTGGTGACTCGGAACCGGTTGTCCCTGAGGCGCTAGCCCATACCAGTCATGGGGAACGAAATGGGGTTGGGTCGGAGATTGACCTGGCAGTTAACCGAACAGCCCCGGAGCCGGCCGGGTCGCCCTTGCCTCCGGGGTGGGCGGCCAATCAGGAACCCATTTTGGATGAGCAAATTCTGAGCAGCCTGCGGGAGGTGGAGGTGCTGGATGAGGCGATCGAACTCTATTTGCGCGATTCCCCCATGCTGCTGGAAAAGGTGCGATCGGCCCTGAGCAATGGCAACACGGCCCACCTAAAGGATGCGGCCCATTCCCTCAAGTCCACCAGCGGAACCATGGGGGCCCTGTTGGTGTATCAAACCAGCCAGCAAATTGAAACCGCTGCAAAACAAGGAGACCTCGCCCTCGCCCAGCGATGGTTACCCGCCGTGGAGCAAGAACACCAACGGGCTGTGGCCCGGCTCCAAAGTTTGGGCTTGGTGTTCCAGTCTTTGGAAGCGGAGGCTTGAAGCGACTGGGGCCGAAGTCTGATGGATCGGTGATCCCAGGCAGAGTAGCGAGAAACCCACAATGCAGTTTTGCTGTGCTATGAATCACAGCGATCGGGTAGTAATGGCCATACACTAAGGAACAGGGTGTCAGACCCCCTAAAGTCAACGCACTACCCTGCTAGTAACCATGGCTGCTCGTCCTGCTTGTATTGCGCCCAACGATCTGCGCGCCCGCAGTTTGGAGTTGCTGAACGCCTATCGGGCCTGTCCCTCAACGGAACTGCGCAATCGCTTGGTTGAGCTGAACTTTGGCCTGGTGAAGAAAGAAGCGGCCCACTGGGTTGCCCAATGCCAGGAAAGCTACGAAGATCTGCTCCAAATTGGCAGCATTGGCCTCATTCGAGCGATCGAGCGGTTTGATGCTAGCAAGGGCAACGCCTTTAGCTCCTTCGCCCTTCCCTACATTCGGGGCGAAATTCAGCACTACCTCCGTGATCGCAGTAGTTCAATTCGGATTCCTCGCCGCTGGTTGGAACTCCAGCAGCAATCGGCCGCCATCACCCGCAACTTGCGGGAATCCCTGGGTCGCCAGCCCAATGATTGGGAAATTGCGGAGGCCCTCGGGATTGAGCTGAGCGAGTGGCAGCATGTGGAGCTGGCTCGTCAAAATCGATCGCCCCTTAGCCTGGATGCGCCGGTACGCAGTGACGAAGAGGAACCATCATCCTTGGGGGATACGCTCCCCGATCGTAAATATCGCAGCTTCCAACTGGCCGAAGAAGACCGCCTACGTTTGAACCAAGCCTTGGTCAAACTAGAAGAGCGCACTCGCCAGATCCTGGAATTTGTTTTCCTCCATGACTTGACCCAAAAAGAAGTGGCTGATCGGATGGGAATCAGCGCTGTGACCGTTTCCCGTCGGGTGCGCAAGGGTCTCGAGTCCTTGAAGGACATGATGGAACCCGTTGACGATTAACCGACGATTAAACGTTGATGACTAAACGTTGACCACTCAGCAATTTCCAGAGGCTAGTTCTCAGCCCGATTGAGGTCTCTTCCGAGGCAACTTTCCTAAACCCGAGGCCAATCGGAGATCAGGGCTCAGAAAACGAGACGATCGCCTAGCCATTGGTTACAATGCTGGGCAGCTCAGTCCCTTGGACTCAACCATCCCTCGGACTCAACCATCGGAGAATTCACCTATGCCCAGCCTGGTACGGTTTGGGGCAGCCGTAGCCCTGCTGGTGGCAGCCACCAGTTGTGGTGGCCCCACAGACACTGCAACCACTGACGAGGCCAGCCCAACTGCGTCCCCCGCCAGCGGTACGGATGCGCCCGCAGCCACCGTGCCCAAGGCTGACTTCAAATCGCCCATGGTTGCCGGTCGCCCCAAGACGGCCGTACCCACCATTCAGCGGTTCATTCAGCCCACCAACATCGACGCAAGGGCCAAGCAAACCCAAACCGAAATTCAGCAAAATAGCAAAAACAGTCGGCGCGATCCCTTTGCGATTCCGCTGCAAGTGCAGCCCCTGGCCAAGTTGCCGGACGGCAGCCCTGTGGGCCCCAGCGTGACCCAATCTCCCCGACCGATCGCCATTCCATCCCCCACTTGGCAAGAGCCGGAAACCGATGTGGAAGGCCGCGACTTCCGAGGCTATCCACCGCCAACGTTGGTTGATCCGCCCAAGCCGCGGCCGGCGGTGCGTCGTCCCACGCCTGCTCGCTCTCCGGTGGCCGCGCGGCCGCAAGTGCCGCCTGTGACGGTTCCCAGCCAGCCACCTGCGCCTCCTTCGCCCACAGATGCCCTCAGTTTGCGGGTAACTGGTGTGGTGCAAGTGGGCGATCGATTCCAAATCATTGTGCAAATTCCCGGCGAGAACTCCGAGCGCTACGTGAATGTGGGCGATCGAATTGCCAATGGCCAGGTTTTGGTGAAGCGGGTGGAACTGAGCAAGACTCTAGATCCGGTGGTGATTTTTGAGCAATATGGCCAAGAAGTGGCGAAAAATGTGGGTGACAGTGCTCAACCGATCGCCATGCGGTAGGAAGTGCTTCAGCAAAATCGCTCAAGCAATTGCCAAACCCAACTGGCCCAGCCAAAGTTCCCTAACCCGATTTGCTCAGCCAGAATTGCCCAACCAGAATTATTCAGCCAAAATTGCTTAACTAAATTCGCTGAACCAAATTCGCTGAACCAAGTTTGTTGAACCAAATTTGCCTGACGGTCTGTTATCAAATTTCTAAAACCCTGATGTTGTCGTTTGGGTAACTGGTGGCTGCTGATGGTTTTGGGTATCCGCAGTTCCCGATTCTTCATGGTTCAAGGCTGTGGAGAGAGTCCTCGGGTGCTCAAGGTTTAGAGCGGTTCAGCGATGGTTGAGCCACGCATCCGAGCGAGGAAGAAGTGAACCAGAAAGGAGTGAGGACATGGCTGGTTTGACGCGAACAACATGGATTCGGGCCGTCTTGGCCACAACTTGCATGGCGGCTACCGCTGCGGTGGTCATGGTTGGTAACTCGTTACCGAGTAACGCCCAGCAGAGTTGGCCCCCGGGCTTTTATCGGCGCATCAGCGATTCCAACGTCCGTTGGGTTGCGGGGGATGGTCGCATGTGCCGCGTGATGAATCGCGATCAGTTGACGGCTTTTGGGGGCGATGGCGTGGTGCGAGTGGTGGGCGATCGCTCCACGTTCGATCGGGGCCGGACGGATACGGGGATTTGCCCTTGGCCCGATGGCATCTATCGCGAAAGCAACTGGCGCAATATTTGGCAGCTTCTCTACACCGTGGGCAGCCGCCGATATTACTGCAACATCACCACTCAGCAGCAACTTCAGGCCTATAACCTGGCCGACGAGCAAACGAATCCTGTGATTTTGACAGTTCCCAATCGATCGCGCCTGGGCTTCAAGCGGGAATGGGCGGGGGACTGTGTTTGGCCCAACGTTGGCGATAACTAAATTGACAAGATTGCTAACGGCCCGCTTCAGGGTTTTATCCCATGGCTCGATCGACGGATTGAGCACCTGCCCTTGGTTTAGCGAGTAATAAAACTTAAAACCTCACCCCTTTAGTCGTTGGCTGGGCGATAGTAGCCTAGAGAGCAGCCACTTCACCCTAAACGGGACTCAACAGGGCTGGCCTTCTGGGCTGTCCTTCCGATGTGGATGTGATCGTCACGGGCAGTCAGTCCGAGACTCAACATCGACGCGCCGATCGAGTTTCTCCAGATTTCTGGGGGCGATCAAGGCAGCGTCAACCCATGGACGAATTAAACAGTTTCGGCTGTTTAATTTAGGGCCAAAGTCCCCAAGTCTTAAGCCTGGGGATGGGGTCAAAAGAGAGAAAAATAAACCAAAGGAAGATAAACCTATGGCGGTTCAACGCGGTGCTAAGGTGCGGGTTCTGCGCCCCGAGTCGTACTGGTATCGGGATGTGGGCACGGTTGCTTCGATCGACCAAAGCGGCATCAAATACTCGGTAATTGTCCGTTTTGAGAAGGTCAATTACTCGAACATTAACACCAACAACTTCGCGCCCGAAGAGCTGGAAGTGGTGGAAGCGCCGAAGGCTGCCCCGAAAAAATAGGCGAATCACCGCTGCGATCGCCCGTTGGGGATGGTGGCAGCGTTTCGCAAACCGGGGCCGCTGGCCTTGGTCTAGATTCGTGGGTTGGTTCTTTACAAGGCCGGGGGATGTTGTGCCAGAGCTGCCAGAGGTAGAAACCGTCCGGCGGGGGTTGGCCACAGCAACTCCCGGCTGGCTGATTGTGGGGGGTGAGGTGCTGCTCGATCGAGCGGTGGCGGCTCCGGAACCCGAGGCGTTTTTAGCGGGCTTGCAGGGCTGTTGCCTGGTGAGCTGGAAACGACGGGGCAAGTATTTGCTGGGCGAGTTGCAGCGAGCGCAACGGCCGGCCGGCTGGTTGGGGGCCCATTTGCGAATGACGGGCCAATTTCTGTGGGTGGATCCGGCGACTCCGGTGCATCAGCACACGCGGATTCGGTTGCGATTGCGATCCAACGCGATCGAGCGAGAATTGCGATTTGTGGATCAACGCACCTTTGGGCATTTGTGGTGGGTGTCACCCGATCGCCCGATCGAGCAAGTAATCACCGGTTTGGCTAAGTTGGGCCCGGAACCCTTTGACCCGGCTTTTTCGATCGATTATTTTGCGGAGCGGCTGCGAAAACGCCACAAAACCATCAAAGCCACCCTGTTGGATCAAGATCTAGTGGCCGGTTTGGGCAATATCTACGCCGATGAATCCCTCTTTTTAGCAGGCATTTGGCCAGAAACAAGGGCCGCAGACCTGAGCATGGCACAAGTTGACAAGCTCCATCAGCAAATTCGGCAAGTGCTGGAAGCCAGCTTGGCGGCGGGCGGCACAACCTTTAGCGATTTTGTGAACTTGGAAGGGGTAAACGGTAACTACGGCGGGGAAGCTTGGGTGTATAACCGCAAGGGGCAACCCTGCCGCGTTTGTGGCACGGCGATCGAGCGGTTGCGGATTGCGGGCCGATCGAGCCATGTTTGCCCTCAATGCCAGCCCCGATCGCCCCAGGCCTGAATCTGGAACCCTGGGGGCTAATCAATGGCTACGGTTCCAGGATGGCCTGGGCCCGATCGGCCGCTGACTTGACCAACGCGGGCAGGCTGAGGCTGCTGTAGTTGGCAGGCATCGAAGACGGTGCGGCCGTGAACCCGTTGTCCTGCGCGACTCCCGACTGGGTAGGGGCCGTAAAGGGCAGTTGAGGGCTGGTGGTCGATCGCCCGGCGGCCGGCTCTGAGCTGGTCGCCTCTGGGCCAATTTCAAAGGAAATCGATCGGCGCGGGCCGCTGCCCATGGGGCTAGGTGTTGCTGATGGGTTTCCTGCCGGAGCTGTGATGGCCGCCACGGAACGGTTGCTAGGCCCCAACGCTTCATCCGTGGGGGCTTCTGCATTGCGCACCAGTTCACTCAATTCCACGGCAGTCATCAGTTGCGCCAGTCGATCGCGTGCCGATTGACCACTGGCTTGGATTCGCTGGCCGATCGCGCTGTCGTCAGAAGGGCTGATCGGGTTCGCCTCAACTTGGGCGGGGCGCTGAGGAGCGATCGGGGCACTGGCCACGGCGGGCGAGCTGCTGGGCAAGGGGGCAACCACGATCGGCGATTGCCCGTTGGCGGTTGCGGCCGATCGGGTGAAGCTTGGCAGTTGGGGTTGAGGGCGATCTCCGGTGGCCGTGAGTGGAGCCGTTGGGGTGATCGTCATTGGGAGGGCACTGGAACCAGGATTACCAAAACCAGGATTGCTTGAAACGAAATCACCTGAGCCAGAATTAGGAGCCAGATTGGGAGCCGATCGAGCCGTCAACACCATGGATTGGGTCAGGGGTTGGTCAAACCGACGGGAAATGTAGGTTAGCTCCTGCAAAATCTCCTTCGCCCGATCGCCCTTAGCCACCCGAGGTTGGTAATTTTGCACCCGCACCGGCACAAAGTCCACCTTCATTTGGCGATCGCGCAGGGCCACCTTCAGCACCGCCGTATCGTAGGTGCTGCGCGAATGACCACCAAAAATGAAATTACCCAGGGAATAGACGATCGCCCGATCTTTGTAAACCTCAGCGCCTTGCAGCACATGGGGATGGTGACCCACCACCAAATCCGCCCCCGCATCAATAGCCCGTCGGGCGATCGACCGTTGGTAGGGAGCGGGATAGCGTGCCAACTCTTCGCCCCAGTGGAAATTCACCACCACCCAATCCACCTGATCGCGCACGGCTTGGATATCTGCTGCCAAGGCCTCGTTTTCGCGTGGGTTCGTGCCCGCGCTGGTTTCCGTGGCCGCGTGCCAATGGGCGTTGTAATAGCCAAAGTAGGCAATCCGTTGACCCTTCACCTCCAAAATTTTGGGGCGACGGGCTTCGGTGATGTTTTCCCCGGCCCCGATCGCGTGGATATCGCTTTGATCCAAGGCTGCCAAGGTGTCCAACAGACCCGGCCGGTTATAGTCCATTGTGTGGTTGTTGGCCAGGGTCACCAGATCAATGCCCCCCGCTTCCAGGGCGGCCACCGATTCCGGCTCGGCGCGGAAATTGAACCGCTTGCCCGATCGCCTACGGTCAGCATCCGTAATTGGGTTTTCCAAATTCACCATGGCCACATCGACCGATCGGGACTCGGGAAACTGGGCCAACGCCGCCGACCAATCCCCGCCTAACCGTCGCTTCACCCGATCGCTCAGGGTCACATCCCCCCCAAACATCAACGTCACCGCCGGATCCGTGGGGTTGGCGGGTGGGTGATTCACCACCGGCAACAGCTCCAAAGCGCCCTGCACCACGGGCGGCCGCACTTGGCGCACCCGATTGGCCACGGGGGCGATCGCCGGGCGCAGGGGCAAGACCTGTTCCGTGGAGTTGCCGCTGCGAGGATTGGCTGCGGGTTGCTGGGGGCGCGATCGGGTGGCATCGGGCGACGAACTAGCCAACCACAGGGCCAACACGAAGGGTACGATCGTTGCCCCGCCCAACAACACCGATCGCCAAATCGGTTCCAGGGCCGGATCCGTAGCCCATTGGGTTAGCCCCGCTAGCCCTAACTCCCGCCGGCCCGCCGGAGCTGCAATCCGAATCGTTTGCTGCCAAAGGGGATCCACCTGCCCTGGCACCGTGGCCCGAATTCGCACGCCGCTGACTTGGCCTTGTTCTGAGGCGTTGAATTGCCACAGTCGTCGGCAAATGGTTTGCACAATGTAGGGTTGGCTCAGGGATTCTGAGGCGCTGTCCGAACGGTTGCCTGAAGCGTCGTTTGAGGTCGCCAGACTTTCCCCATCACTAGAGGTGACTGCGGCGGCCGTTGCTGCCATTGCGGCCTCCGGTGGCAACTGCACCTCCACCACCAAGCAGCGACCATTGAGCCGATCGACCGTTAGCCCAGCCCCTAAACTTTGCCCCACCGGCTGCAACCATTGGGAAATGGTGCCCAGATCCATGCCAACGGGTGATCGCCAGCGATCGCGCGTGGCCGTTGCCAGCGCTGACCAACCATCTCGCGCCACCAACCAGCTATGGGCCAAGCGTTGCATCACTTGCTGCTCGGGCGATCGGGGTAACGCTTGCTGATAATAGGCCGTGGAACTGAGGCCCGGCCGCTGCTCCAACTGCACCGACTGCTGCCACAGCAATTCCGGCTGACCCACGCGCCGGGCCATGATCCGCACTCCTTCCACCGCTGCCAAATTCAAGCCATGAAGTCGGTGGCAGATGAACCGCACCAACCGATCGCGCTCCGGTTCTTGCTGGCACTCCACCCACACATCAATCTGGCCGGTCATTTGTGCCGAAACCTTGGTGCGGATGCCATGGGGAGCCAGGTAGCGATCGAACCAACTCGCCAACGTGCCCGCATCCCACGTCAACCCGATGCTTCCCGAACCACTAACCCCAGCCGCATAAACCATTGTGTTCTAACTCCTCAACATCACGCGATCGGGCCCTGGGCGATCGGGGGATTGATCAACCGGGGCGATCGCTGGCGATGAACCCACTTAGTTGCCTGAACCGCTTGAATTAATTGGATTACTGGCACTGCTGAAACCGTAAGAATTGCAGGAACTGTTTGCACAGTGCTGCTATCCAGTCGTGATCTAAAACTTGCCCACATCAAGTTCTTATGGGCAAGCTTGTTTGAGCAGTCTCCCAACCGTATTTCAGCAGGATCGCAATCTCAATCTCAATCGGTTTTAAACGATATATGAGCAGGTTGCATGTTTTTGGGGCCGTCCCCTGGGGCGATTGCGAGCGACTATAGCATCGCACCGATCGCTCCAAGTCGGCTAACCCACGCCCCGGCCCCACGGCTTTGCGATCAGACAACAACGGTTGATTTTCCATGCCCCAATCGTCGTAACAAGGGGCTTGAGCATCTTGTCTTCCATGATCTGCTAACGGTGGAATCAGGGTTTCAGGCAAGGTTTCAGGCAAGGTTTCAGGCAACACGCCCCCAGCCAAAACCTAGAACAGGCTTTCCAGCCAATCTGCAATGCCCATGGCAATTCCCGGCTTGTCTAACATCCGCAGGGGCGATCGATCCCTGGTGACCAAATAGGCCACCTGTTCCCCCCGGGGCCCCGTCTCATTCCCCCGATTGGCCACCACTGCCAAGTGACCCCGCTGGAGTCGATCGTGGGCAATCTGCATCAGGGCCTCGTGAGTCACCCCCTCTTGATATTTGAAGCTGATCAAACCCAACTGGGGAGCCACCTCGCTCACCAGGTCAATCACCTTCTCTGTGGGTTGCAGTTGGATGGTCTTCCACTGACCGCCGCTGGGAATTTTGCCCGGGTGAATTTGCACGGGTTGATAGTCCGCCACGGCCGCCGAGAAAATCCCAAATCGATAATCCCGCTCCTGCAACAGGGACAACACCCGATCGCGGTAGTCCTGATAGGTCGGCGTAATGGTGTGGGGGATCCAGTCCGGTGGGGCGGTGGTTCCTGCCCCATGCACCAAATGCACCTGGGAGCCTCGGAGATAGAGTTCTTTGGCGATTTCAATCCCCAGTTGCCCCGTGAAGCAGTTGGTAATTCGACGAATGGCATCCAAGGGAACCGGCGTTGGCCCACCGGTCACGATCACCGGCACACCGCGCAGGGGCGATCGACTCAGCAACCGACAAACATTCACGACAATGGTTTGCGGATCGGGCAAATTGTTCTTGCCATAGGCACGGCGGGGTTGAATCATCCGTACCCCAATCGATCGCAGGGCCTGCAACGAATCCGTCAGGAGGGAGTTGTGCATCGTGCCATGCATCGTCGGAGCCACCAACAACTCCGTGCGGCCCGCCTCCATGCGCCCAATGGCCGAAGCCAGGGTCGCCGTCACCACGCCATCGGCAATCCCCAGCCGCATTTTATTAATCGTGTCGTAGGTGGCGGGAGCCACTAAGTAAGCCGCGAAGGGGTGAGCATCGCTCAGGTGTTCGGCCGCCGCCGTAAGCTTGGTGACAACGGGGTTCGTGGTGCTCCATTCCAGGGCCTCCAAGGTGACGTAGCGGCGGGCTTCCTTTGACACAAAGGCCACCACATCTGCTCCTTGGCGACGCAGGGCCCGGGCCACATCGGGCGATCGATAGGCGGCAATGCTGCCACAAACGAGGAGGGCAATGCGCCGGCCGGCCAGATGCATCCCATCCAACAGCACCTCGCGATCCCCCATTTCGGAGGGCGGCGGAGGCGACAAATCCCAATCATCCATAGGGGGATTGATAGGCCTAGAAGAGGGGTCAAAATACCAGGAAAATGAGTCGGCAACGGTCATGGAGCGATCGGGGTCAGGAAGCTACCTGGATGGCTGGAAAGGTTGCCAACGGATGATGAAAAGTCTATTGAAAAATGGCTATTGAGTGGGAAAAGTTTTCAGAAATGAACTACCCCGCCGCAAGCGGACGGGGTATCAGAATCAAAAAAGAGTAAGCTGCTCATCTCTGTGCAATTTCAGATACTCATTACCCTGGTTCTTAACGTATCTCGCTATCATCCCTTCATCT
>MKGP02000015.1 GCA_001913845.2 Limnothrix sp. CACIAM 69d
GAGATGAAGGGATGATAGCGAGATACGTTAAGAACCAGGGTAATGAGTATCTGAAATTGCACAGAGATGAGCAGCTTACTCTTTTTTGATTCTGATACCCCGTCCGCTTGCGGCGGGGTAGTTCATTCAGAGACTGACATTTCGCCACAACCTAGCCCTAATCAGCCATTGATTAATATCCCAAATTTGAAATAGTAATGACTTACGGAAAGTACCGCGTCAAAAATATAGCTAGCTTGACTAAATTTGCAAATATTTCAGAACCCTGATCAATTTCTAACATTTTCCCCAACGACTGCTGCCTACCTCCTGACACGGTTTAAGCGGGCGATCGTCCCTAAACCCCCAAAGAAAAACTCCCCAAGCCCGGAATCCGAGCTGGGGAGGAAAGGCAGAGTCGAAACCCTGCCTTGAGAGTCAATCTGTCAAACCTTAGAAGATTACGATATCGCGACCGTAGGTCAAGTCGGTGACAGGTGCATTGCTCTTGAGCACTTGCGCAAACGGAATCGGTAGCACATTGCTGTTGACATTCGTACCGCTGTTGCTGAAGGCAATACCGGAAACGGGAGTCTGAGGCAGGATAAAGTACTGAACCGTACCAATCAGAGTACCGCCAGTCAATGCAGCAGCAGCATCTGCGTAGGACGCAACCAATCCATTGGTGCCGCTGGCAGCGTTGACGGTAGCCAACGTACCAAAAGCAGGGATCGGAGTCGAGCTGTAGATAAACTGGCTACCGAATGTACCTGCCGTATTTGTCGTTGCTGTTGCCGCACGACCGTACAAGATACCCGTGTCACGAGCGTAAATCAACAGCTCAGACTTGTTGACAATGTTGGTGACGTTAGTGCCCGACACAGAAGCGACCGAGAGGAACGCACCCGGAGCGTTGGCACTCGGGAAGTTGGTTCCGGAGGTAAACAAGCGTCCTTCCAAACGAATTTGGTCAACACCCGAATCAAAGTCGGTGATGGTGTCGAAGCCGCTTAGGGCGTAGCCAAAGCCAGTCAGCGGTACAGCGGTGCCGCCAGTGACTTGCTGTGAGCCGAATGTGGGTGTAACGATGGTACCCACGCCACCCGTGGTGCCGTAGCTGGCAGTCAGGGAAGCACCGTAGGTCGGAGATACGAATGTGCCACCGGCAGCGATTGTACCGGCACCGAAGCTAAAGGTTACTGCCGTACCGCCAGCAGCACCGCCCGTGAACTGACCGTGGGCAGGGTTCGGGAAGGTGGTGAAGTAACGGACTTCTTGAAGGACGGCCGGAGTTGTACCCGCGCCGATTGTGCCAGTCACGTTCAACGTGGTGCTGTTGAAGGTGACCGAAGCCACGTCGCTGATCTGAACGCCCTTGAACAGGAATACGTCAGCGCCTGCACCGCCAGTCAGGATATCAGCGTTGCCCAGACCTTCCAGGGTATCGTTACCAGCGCCACCGGTCAGGGTGTCGCGGTTCGGGGTACCGGTCAGGTACAAGCCAGTGCTGCCAGCAATGATCGTGAAGGGAGCCGTGCCCGAGAGGATCGTGTCGCCTTCGCCGGGGTTGAAGCCGGAGATTGCACCACCTGCCAACACGTTGAAGGTGTCGCGACCAGCACCACCCACCAGGGTGACGTTCGACCCTTGGGAAACCAGGGAGTCGTCGCCAACACCACCTTGGATCGTGTTCGCGCCAGCACCAACCAGGGTGTCACCCAAGCTACCGGCGATCAGCACGTTACCCGAACCCGTGATGGTGGGCAGGATTTGCAGGAAGTTCTTGCCACCGCCACCGGAAGCGGTCGAGAAGGCAGCACCACCGTCAAAGGTGATCGTATCGTCGCCTTCGCCACCAGCTAGGGTGTTGTTAGCACCGGTGTTGCGGAGGATATCATTGCCCAGGTCGCCGGAGATGAAGGCACCCGAGCCGCTAGCGGTCAGCACGTCAGCGCCCGAGCCGCCGTATACGGAGTCAGCGGCACCAGCCGTGATCGTATCGTTGCCTTGGTTACCGAACAGCAGGGTACGGCCACCACCGGTGATCGCATCGTCGCCGTCGCCACCGTAAACCGTGGTTGCACCAGCAACGCCAGAACCGCTCAGAACGATGCTGTCGTTACCGCGATCGCCGTACAGCAGACCACCAACGGTCGAGGTCAGGGTATCGTTGCCTTGACCGCCGTAGAGGGTGTCAGCCCGGTTGCCGGCTACCAGTACATCGTTGCCTTGGTTGCCAAACAGAGACGAAGGGCCAACGGAGTTAGCAACCAGCGAGTCATCGCCTTCGCCACCGTACACGGTGTCGCCACCACCAGCGGACGAACCGCCGATGATGCCGGTAGAGATGGCCTCACCCACGATCGTGTCGTTGCCGCGATCGCCATACAGCAGCGAGCCGCCGCGGCTGCGGATGATGTCGTTGCCTTGACCACCGTAGATGGTGTCAGCGCCACCTTGGCTGATCAGCGAGTCAGCGCCTGCGTTACCGAAAATTGCATTACGACCGGCGGTACTACTGACGAGAGAGTCAGCATCCCCCAGACCGATCAGGGTATCTACGCCAGACCCAATCAAAAAGTTGGGTAGGTTGTTGCCGAACTGAGTCACTTATTCCACTCCTCTGAAATTTGCTGTAGCTGTATGTCTGTGCTTGTACCAAACGATCGACAATTCAGCGTTGCATCCAGTGACAGGCAGCTTATGAGCTTTCTGTTGATCTGAGACTGCCAAAAAGACTCGTACAGCCAGCGCAAGTTTACCTTAGGTTGACTGATACTGTCTAGCTGAAGCCCTTGACGACTAGGCTCTCCAATGGGTTCCCCAAGATTCACGAGAAAATTGGGAGAGGCGGTGGAGATTGTGGCTCAGGTTATGGGGCATTGTACAGGGGTGGGATGATTTTGATGAAATTCGGGTCAGCATGGGCGTTAATCAACGGTTGCTCATTCACGATCGCCCCCGTTTGGTGACCCGCTTGGCCGAGTTGCCTCGGGAGCCGGGGGTTTATTTCATGAAGGATGATCGCGATCGCATCCTTTATATAGGCAAGTCCAAAAGTCTCCGATCGCGGGTTCGCTCTTACTTCCGGCCGTTTCAGGGCCAGTCCAATAAGCCGATCGGGGAGCAACTGCACAGTCCGCGCCTGGAGCTGATGGTGCGGCAGGTGGCGGAGATTGAATTCATCGTTACTGATACGGAATCGGAAGCCCTGGCCTTGGAGGCCAACCTTATTCGGCAGCATCAACCCCACTTCAACACGCTGCTGAAGGATGACAAGAAATATCCCTATCTCTGCATTACTTGGTCGGAGGACTATCCTCGGCTGTTCATTACCCGCAAACGCAAGCTGAGCCAACCCGGCGATCGCTACTACGGTCCCTACACCGATGCGCGGGCCTTGCGGGAAACTGTGCGGCTGGTGAAGCGTTTGTTTCCCTTGCGGCAACGGCCAAAGCCCTTATTTCGAGATCGCCCTTGCTTGAACTACGACATTGGCCGTTGTCCCGGGGTTTGTCAGGGTTTGATTACATCAGCGGATTACCGCCAAACGGTGCAGAAGGTGGCCATGGTGTTTCAGGGGCGATCGGGCGAGTTGATGGAGCAGCTTCAGCAGCAAATGATTGCCGCAGCGGAGGAACTGAATTTTGAGCTGGCGGCTCAGTTGCGCGATCGACTGCGAGGCTTGGAACAGTTGGGGGCCGATCGCAAGGTGGAGCTACCCAACGATCGGGTTTCTCGCGATGCGATCGCCTTGGCTACCAGCGATCGCCATGCTTGCATTCAACTATTCCAAATTCGAGCTGGACGACTGGTGGGCCGGTTGGGCTTTGTGGCGGAAATTCCCCAACCGATGATCGCAAACTCCACAGAATCCGAAGAATCTGAACGCCGATCGCCCGTTATGGTTGAAGCTGCTGCCGAAGGTACAACCGAAACCGAGTCCGCCATTTCGCCAGTTATGGCCCCAGCCATTGCCCCCGCTGTTTTGGGGCGAATTTTGCAACAGGCCCTCGAAGAGCACTACAGCACCGTGGAATCCGTTGAAATTCCGGCGGAAATTTTGGTGCAGTACGAATTGCCCGACGGGCCTTGGCTCGCGGACTGGCTGAGTGAGCGCCGGGGCCGCAAGGTGGCGATCGAGACTCCTCAGCGGCAACTGAAAGCGGACTTGATTGCTCTGGTGGCCCGCAATGCGGACTATGAGCTAGCCCGCACCCAACGCAGCAGCGATCGCAACCAAGCCGCCCTTCAGGATTTGGCAGATCTCTTGGACTTGCCCGATCTGCCCCGTTGGATTGAGTGTTACGACATTTCCCACATCCAAGGATCCGATGCGGTGGCCTCGCGGGTGGTGTTTGTGGATGGCTTGCCCGCCAAGCAACATTACCGTCATTACAAAATTCGGAACCCCGAGATTGGCCCCGGGCACTCCGACGACTTCGCCAGCTTGGCAGAAACCATTCGGCGGCGATTCCGCGATTACCAACCCCGCAGCGCCCCCAATGCGGCTCTGAGCGTTTTGGGTGGACGTGAGCGCCAAACCCAAGATTGGCCAGATTTGGTCGTAATTGATGGGGGCAAGGGGCAACTGTCGGCGGTGGTTGCCGTATTGCGCGATTTGGATTTGCTGGATGAGCTGCGGGTGGTGAGCCTGGCCAAAAAACGCGAGGAAATCTTTTTGCCTGAGGAATCGCAGCCCCTCCGCACAGATCCAGAGCAGGCCGGTGTGCAGTTGGTGCGCCGTTTACGGGACGAGGCTCACCGATTTGCGGTTAGCTTCCATCGCCAGAAACGCACAGAACGAATGCGGCGATCGCGCCTTGAAGAGATTCCTGGCTTAGGACACCATCGCCAAAAGCAACTTCTAGCCCACTTCCGCTCGATCGACTACATTCGCGAAGCGACACTGGCCCAATTACAGGAAGTCCCTGGCGTTGGCCCCCACCTGGCCCAACAGATCTATGAGTACTTTCATCCGGCCGATTTGGCCAGTAACCTGCCGTAATTGCCGCCTTTAGACGATTGCCCAATGACGGGCGCAACCTGACTCAGGGGGCCCCGCTGGGGTTAATCAACAGAAAACCGGGTCGATCGCAACGTTTCAGCACCTTGACTCCCTGAGCCAACAGCCCGCCCGAGGAACAGCGGCTGGAACCATCACCGCCCGATCCAGGTCGTAATCTCCGAACCTTTTCCCAGGCGTGCCGGGCCGCTCTCTTGACAAAATAGCCTTGGTAACGGGCAACGATCGGGGGTGCGCCCCATTTGGTAGTCCAGTTAGCCCCGTGTAACTTGCGATCGCGATTACCCTATTAGGGCGATCGCCGCCGCACCTCCACTCTCCTCTAATTAGCAGAATAGACCCGTGGCTCGAAACACGGGGCCGGCCCCGAGCCGGTTGTTAATGCTCGCTCTCTAGGAAGGTTTATGGTGCCCATGATGTACAGCCCTCATGTACTCGAACTCCAAGGTCGCTGCGATACCCACAGCAGCGCCGATCTGCGTCAACAATTTGAGCAACTGGCCCAGGAAGTTAGCGCTACGGAAACTTCTGCCCCGGTTTGGTTGCTGGATTTATCTCAGGTGAGTTCCATCGACAGTTCCGGTCTTTCGGCGTTCATTGCTGGTTTCAAGCTGGCTCGACAGCAGGGCGGAGCGCTGCTCTTCTGCGCGCCCTCGGATCCGGTGCGGATGGTGTTTGAAATTGCTCAGCTCGATCGGGTGTTTCCCATCTACGAATCGCAAGCGGCGGCATTGGCCGCTTGGGAACAACAGACCCTGGAGCCGACTTTTAATCCCTTGGCGGCCTAGTGGAAACCGCTTGGGTTAAAGTCTTGCCTGGTCGATGCCATGGAAGCAGTGTTTAAGGGGTTTCGGATTCAGGATTGGCAACCCCGCGATCGGGCGGCCGCCGCAACTGTGATCCGTACTGTGCTGACGGAGTATGGTTTGCCCTGGGAACCAACAGGGGCCGATCAAGATGTTCTGGCCGTGGAGGATTGTTATCTCGCGACCGGAGGGGAATTTTGGGTGATCTACCAAGGGTCGCAACTCGTAGGCACTGGAGCCTACTACCCGATCGACCGAGGCGATCGCGCGGTTGAGATCCGAAAAATGTATCTGCTTCCACTGGCCCGCGGCCAGGGTTTGGGGCGCTGGTTGTTGCAACAACTGGAGCAAGCTGCGGCCAGGCGTGGCTTTCAGACTGCTTGGTTGGAAACCGCCAGCGTCCTTGCAACGGCCGTGCAATTGTATGAAACCAGCGGCTATCAATTAACCCAAGGAGTTGAAACGCCCCGGTGCGATCGTCTCTACTGCAAATCGATCGCCTGCGGGTCAATTGCCGCTAATCAACCCATTTCCACAAATTCATAGATTAATTTGCAGCTTAGGGTCTGTCGTCATTTCGCCCAAAACCCTAGATCTGCCGTTAGCGGATTGTGTGAGACCAGGGGCTTGAGCATCTTGTTGCGACGATTAGGGCACGGAAGATCAACCGTTTCAGCATCACCTCGAAAAATGACGACACCCCCTAAAGCCGGTGGTATGGTTATCGTTGGCTCCAATAGGCTTGGTTAACTCAGCACAATGAACCTGATCGATCTAACCCGATCAATCAGGTTGGGGATTAATGATTCACGACGGATCAATCACGGATGCTGAATCATGATTCACACCTTGATTGTGAATACCCAAAACCATTGCCCAGGAGTCGATTCAACTAACTCAATCCCTTCAAACTAAATTTCCTATGCTCGCCCTCGACACCCTGCTGCAAGAGTTGAGCGTCCTCGCCAGTAGCTACAACAGCTTGGGTACCCGGCTTTCTCTGGCGGCCGGTGAGTTAACCAATTTGGGTACGCCACCCAGTGCCGGTCTGCTCCAGGAAGCCGCCCGCTATCAACAAACCTTTGAAACCCTACGCGATCGCGCGATCGCCCTAGCCAAAGAAGCGGGTTTAGCAGGGGGAGCCATTCCGGCCAACTTGGTTTCTGTGCGGGAACTGGAAGACTTTATTCGCTCATTGATGCCCATTGGATCGCCGGAAGCGGTTCAACAACAGGCGCTGGCCATGCTCGATCGCCTGCTGTCCATTCGCTACAGCGGCAGCAGCGATGCCCAAGGGGCCCTCGAAGATTGCCAAACTCAAGCGCGGCAGGTGCGCGGCCTGGTGGCCACCGCTGTGCCTGCGAATTTGCCCCAGGTGGCCATCTCCCTGGTGAAGGGTAATCATCCCCTTTGCGCCCTCTTGACCCTGTTGGAAGAAGCCGATCGCCTAGATGACGATCGCTGGGTGCAACTGGAAGACACCGTGGCCCGTTCCTTTGGTCGATCGCTGGCCGTGGCCGCGTCCCGAGGCAAGCTGCAAGTGGGTGGTCAAGTGGCCCCCGCTCCCCGCGAAGCCCCCAGCACCCAAACTGTCGCGCCTTTGCAAGCCAGCGATGTGATTTTTGGGGCCACGGCTCCAACGGCCGGCGCGGTGGCATTGGAAGTGATGGTACACATCGGCGGCATTGGCGATCGCACCTTCAGCGATCGGGAATTTGCTGGAACCATTGGCGAATCTCGCGCCATTGAAGGAATGCAAATTCGCTTTAAGCAACCGATTCCCGGCTTGGGCATCCGCTACATGGGTCACCTGCAAAGCACGGGTGATACCGCTTGGGTGGGCGAAGGGGAATACGTCGGATCCCGCCTCGAAAGCCGCCGCCTAGAAGGATTCACGATCGAGCTGACGGGCCCCGAAGCCGATCGCTATCAACTCTTCTACCAAGGACACTTTGCCCGCTATGGCAACTCCAATGTGCTGAGTGGTGGCGAGTTCTGCGGTCTGCGGGGTGATGGTTTGCAACTGGAAGCGCTGAAGGTGTGGATCGATCGCAAATAACATCCAGACCGGCACGTTGAGACCCAACCATCCCAGCGTCACCGCTCCAGCGACCAACTAGCCCGATCGGGGCCGGTCAATTTGGCCCTGGCCCCGGTCATCCATCGGTGGCGGTGGTTTGCTGGCTGGTTTCATCCATCCAACCGATCGCCACAGCCCACTAGAGCCAGCCCAGCGCAATCAAGGGCGAGCGCCATCAACCAAACTCTAGTAGCGCGGCTGCCTTAATTCACTGGGTCAGACTATATGACTGTTACCGTCACCTGATCGTTAGGCAGCAAGGGGCTTAAGCCCCTTGTTACCACGACTAGCCCTGCAACTTTGACCTAATGCATTATGCCTGTCGCGCTACTAGCTAGCCCCGAAGACCACGCTAAGAATACTGCCATGGTTTCCAAGATTTAAGCTGCTTTAAATTGCTGAAACTTAAGTGGAGGTTAGCGGACTCGAACCGCTGACATCCTGCTTGCAAAGCAGGCGCTCTACCAACTGAGCTAAACCCCCGCGCCGTGGTTCGGCGAAACCAAGTTTAGCAAATTTTCCGAGAGATGCAAGCCCCCTGCGCAAAAAAAGTTGCCCCGATGGCGCTGATCTAGGAATTCGCCGCCTCGGCCCGTAATTCTTCGATCAGTTGCTCCAAGCCTGAAACGTCCGTTTGATAGACCGAATTACAAAAATGGCAGGTGGCCTCTGCGCCGCCGTCCTTGACAATCATGTCCCGCAGTTCATCTTCGCCCAACGTCTTCAGGGCCCGCAGCACACGCTCATTGGTGCAACCACAGTGGAAGCGCAGCATTTGCACTTCCGGGAAAATTTCCAACCCCATATCCCCCAACAGATCTTGCAGGATCTCCGGCAAAGACTTGCCGCTCCGCAAGAGTGGGGTGAACCCCTGAAGGGCTTCAATGCGGCTTTCCAACAACGCCAGGGCCGAATCCTCGATCGAGGCCTGCGGCATAACCTGAATCAGCAATCCCCCGGCTGCCGTCACTCCGTCTGGCTCCACAAACACCCCCAAGGAAAGGGCCGAAGGCGTTTGTTCAGAATTCGCCAAGTAATGCGTCACATCCTCAGCCACTTCCCCGGAGACAATTTCCGTGGTGCTGGAATAGGGATAGCCATAGCCAAAATCACGCACAGCGTAGAGGTAGCCTTTCCCGATCGCCCCGCCCACATCGAGCTTGCCCTTGGCGTTGGGTGGCAACTCCACACTAGGATTACCCACATAGCCCCGAGCCGTGCCATCGCAGCCCGCATCCGCCATCACAACGCCCAGGGGCCCATCCCCCCGAAAGCGCAAATTAACGCGAGCTTCCGTGCGCTTCATGTTGGCGGCCAGCAACAGGCCGGCCGTCATGGTGCGACCCAATGCAGCGGTGGCTACGTAGGATAGGTTGTGCCTGGCGCGGGCTTCGTCGGTCAAACGGGTGGTGATGGCTCCCACCGCGCGGATACCCCCATCGGCGGCAGTGGCTCGGATTAGACGATCGCCCATGACAAAACCCTTACATTTCTTAACCTGCGTTATTAATTCATTGTATCCATTGGATCTGTCCAAATTACGGCACAACCCCCAGAACCCCAAAGCCTATGTTCGGCACCTTTCAACAAGCCCAGTTGCGCATTGAACTCGAAGCCTCCGCAACCCGAATTGGCGATAGCATTCTGCGCCCTAGCGAATGGCCCCATTGGATTGGCCCCCAGCGGTTTTCGGCAAATTTGCCCGATCGCCTGGTCACCGGCACAACCTACACCAGTTGGTTAGGGCCCCTGGAAATTCAGCACCATGTCCAGTGGGCAAACGATCGGGGTCTCTCGCTCATTCTGGCCGGGGCGATCGATGGCCATCACGAATGGCATTGGGGCGATGGGTGGCTGCAATCGCGCGTTGAGGGGGTCTCGATGTTGCCCTTGCGGTTAGGCCATGTGACCAGCCTGTTGCGCCTGAAGGCCTATCTCAGCCGCCAGAATCCCACCGTGCGATCGGGCATGGCCGCCTGAGTCTCTGCTGAGTGGCCCCCAAACACCAGTTGCGCCAGCCCCGATCGCCCCTTGAGACGGCTTTCAAGTGGGGCCCGTTTGCCGCAAGGACTGTTCGGCATAGACTCGGAAGCGCTCCAAATCTGCCTGTAGCGTCGATTCCACAATCCGTCCCAAAAACAGCCGATCCATCAACTGCCCAACGATCCCCGGAATGTCGTAGGCGATGCTCATGCGCACGATGCTGCTGCCCTTGCGATCGTAAAACCGCACGGCTCCCCGGTTGGGCAACCCGTCGATCGATTCCCACTGAATGATTTGGTTATCCACCAGCCGCACAATCCGCGACTTCCAATCAAACCGGAAATTTCCCGAAGCAAACTGCCAAATGGAAATCTCCGGATCCGCATCGGAAATATGCACCGAATCAATCCATTTCATCCAGCGGGGCATTTGTTCTAGGTCAGACCAAAGGCTCCACACATGCTCGATCGGAACCGGAACTTCTACTTGAACGCTGTGTTCGAGCCAGTCGGTCATGGGGAATTGGCGGGCTGTTGCGATCGCCCGGTGAAACGCTCAACCGATGCCTACGATAGCACTCTGGCTCTCGGTCTTGCTGATTTTCCCGGCTAGATTAGAAGGGGCGATCGCGCCATTCCTCTAACCCATACTGTTGCTGAACTCCTGACCATGGTTATCGATGGTTTCGTCGCCGCCGGAACCGGAAAACTGACCGAAGCGGCCCTGCCGAAGCTGCGCACCCTCTGGCAGAAAATCCGTGACCGCCTGGCCCGTTGCCCAACAGCCCGTAGGGTGTGCGGGAGCACGCGATCGCATTAACGACCATTGCCCGGTCATCTCCCACGCACCGCAACCGCCGCGCGATCGACGACCATCCCCACGAGTTCGTTGGGCCGCGACATTGCAGCAATCGCGTAGGGCATGAAAGGATCGCTGGGAATCAAGGGCCTGTTGCCCTACTCGTAACGGGCGCGAATTTCTTCGAGGGTTTTGCCTTGGCCCGATCGCAGTTGGCGGCGTTGTTCGGCCACATGGCTCAAGAATTTGGGGTGTCGTAGCAGGCACTCTTCCCACCAGTTGTCGGGGTCGAGTAAGCCAATCAAAAATCCCACGGGTTTTCCCTGATCAACAATGGCGATCGGTTGGGTTTTGGCGAGGTCAAGGTATTGCTCAAAGTTGGCGCGGACTTCTGCTAGGGCGATCGCTTTCATGCCGATTCTCCGTTTTCCAATAACCAAAAGATGGATTTTACGGGCTGTCGAAGAGGCGACGGAGCCAGCGCCGCAAAGCTCGCCACAGTCTTACCCACCAGGGAGATCGGGGCTTTTCGGTGGGGATGGGTGGGGGTGTTTGCAGGGCTTGGGTGACTCGCTGGTAATTTTGCTCGGCTATTTCGGCGTAGTGATGTTGACCCAGTTGGCGAAATAAATCCCGAGCCATTGCAAAGTCTGTTTGGGCTTCTGCTAGGCGATCAAGGATTTCCAGCGCCATGCCACGGTTATTGAGCGAGCTAACTTCTCTTGCTTGATCGCCAATTTCACAAGCGATCACTAGGGATTGCTTGTAAAAATCGATAGCCCGCTGGAATTGGTTGACGGAAAAGTAGGCATTGCCCAGATTGCCCAGGGAGGCAGCTTCTCCTTGGAGATCGCCGATTTCTCGTTTGATCAGCAGGGATTGCTCATGCAAGTTGATTGCTTGCTGAAATTGCTCAAGGCAATGATAGACATTGCCCAAATTGCCTAGGGCGATGGCTTCTTCTCGTTGATTACCGACCTCTCGGTTGATTTCCCGGCATTGCTCGTGAAAGATAATCGCTTGCTGAAATTTCTCCAGGGAACGGTAGACACTGCCTAGATTGCCCAGAGCATTGGCTTCCCCTTGTTTATCGCCGATCTCGTAAGCGATCATCCGGTGCTGCTCGTGACAGTCAATTGCCCGCTGGAATTGCCCAAGGGAATTGTAAGCATTGCCCAGACTACCCAAAGAGTTGGCTTCTCTTTTTCGATCGCTGATCTCACGGGAGATCGCTAGAGATTGCTCGTGAAAGTCGATTGCCCGCTGGAATTGCCCGAGGCAATAGTAGGCAATGCCTAAACTAGTCAAGGAACTGGCTTCTCTCTGTCGATCGCCCGTCAGCTTCGCCAGTTCGCCCTCGTGATGCCACTTTTCGATGTAGTTGTCGATATCAGCCTTGGTTTGCCATTTGCCATAGTCCACATACTGCCGATCGTGATAGGCGATCGCGAAACGATGAGCCTCAATCAGATCGGGCTGTTGGCGCTGCACAAATTGCTGGACGATCGGTTGCCAACGGTAGACAAATTGGCGCGGCGCATCGCGATCGGCCAGCGGCAAACCGTCTTGAATCAGGAACGATCGCCCCGCCAACGTCTGCAATAGCTGCGGGTCATCCTCCGTTTCAAAGGCAAACGCCACCCGCAACGTACAGAGCCGCCCCAACCAATCCCGCAACTCCGGCGACAACCGCTCAAAACTCCACCGCAACACCGTTTCCAGCGTCGCTTGCGGATCGTCCCGGTGTTGATCCGCGATCGCAAAGAAATCCGCCGGTAGCTTGGACAGGTGCGGATCGTCGCCAAACTGTGCCAACAGAAAGCCCGCCGCCAACCCCAAAACCAAGGGGTAGCCATGCACCCGCTTTGAAAACGCCTGCAATTCCGCCTCAGCGCCCCGAATTCCCCGCGCCTCCAGGAATCTGGCTCCCTGCACCGGATCAAAGCCCTCCGTCAGGTCGAGCCGCCGCGCCGCCATCTCCGTGGGTAAATCGCGACTGGTGAACAACACCCAACCCGCCGCCCCCCGGCCCAACGATCGCCACTGCCGCCAAAAGTCCTGATAGTCTGCGGGCAGTTCCCGCGCCTCCAGCACCGTTTCCAGGTTGTCTAGCACCCACAGACAGGGGCGTTGCTGCAACGTCACCAACAGCCGCCGCAACAATTCCGACTCCTCCAGCCGTTCCGCCTGCTCTTGGCTGGCCGCGCCAAACTGAACGATCGCCCGCCGCGCCACTTCCGCAAAGCTCGGCCCCCGCCCCAAATCTGTCCAGAGTTGCCCCGCCCATGCTTGAGACTTCTGGGAGCGATCGAACCATTGAGAAGCCAGGGTGCTTTTGCCCGCCCCACCAGGCCCCACAATCACCGCCCAGCGATCGCCCGACTCTTGCCGCCACCGATCGAGCTGCGCCAACTCCGCCGTCCGCTCAATCTCCCCACGCGATCGCCACGGCCGCAAATCCGACAGCTCGATCGGCTGACCGGTTGGGCTGCCACCAAAAATTGCAGTCTCGATCGACCCAATTTGATAGTTGTTGTTGCCGGAGCCGTAATTACTTTGCGTCATGGGCGATTGGTTTTTGGCAACATTGGCTGCATCCCTTGCTTTTGGATACATTCAACAACTCGATCGAAACAGGCTCACCGCCTTCACCATAGCTAACAATCATTCCGCCGGGTTCTGCGATCGAATCAATTGGGGGCAAATCCCGCAAAATCAAAATCAACACATCAGCTTCAGGGTCATAACGAATCTGCATAGAAACTTTCCTCAGTAGGTTGGGTTGAGCTGTGCGAAACCCAACGCGATCAATGCGAACTTTGTTGGTGTTGGGTTTCATGCTTCAACCCAACCTACTAGCGTGACAGGCTTAATTCGCGGGGTTCTAAAATGCTCAGACTCTTTACCAGTATGAGTTTTGGAATTTGACTACCCAGCATTTTAAGGATGTCACGCTACTACTGGAATGGTTTTCTAGGAGAAATTGGCTTCGTTGATTGAGCCGATTTGATAGTTTTTGTTGTTGCTACCGTAGTTGTTTTGGGTCATTTGGGCTTGTTGCTGGATCAGTTGTTGATATTCCTGAGCGATCGCCCGTACTTCCTCAGCAAAGGGCGGATCATTCACCAATTCCGCATCGAGAATTGGCAGCACTTGCGGATCGATCGCCCCCGTTGGCGTTTCCGGCAGGGCAGGCAACTCCGGCCGACGGGCCAGGCGATCGCGGATTTTTTGCCAGAGGGTGCGTAGCTTCGGCAGGGCCGCTTCGGTTAGCTTTCCGGCTCCGGCGGCGATGAAGCCATCCACAACCATTTCCAGAATTTGGGCGGCGGTGAGTTCAATCAGCATGGATTTGTGAGCAAAGCGATCGACCCTTCCAATCTAACCGGGGAAATCATCTGCCATTGACGCAGAAAAATGATCTCGTGATCCCGAGAGGCGCTCGACGGTGCGTGGGAGTACAAAAAAGCCAAATCGTTACCCCGAAAGCGTGCTCCCACACGCCCTAATGAATCAAGAACCCCTATCGATCGTTTGAGCGATCGGCGAGGGGCGATCGGGCACGGGTCATCACGCCAGTGGCTTGGCTGTTCATGCGCACGGCGCGAGCGGCGGCTTGGGACAGGGTGTTCACCTCGTGCAAAAGGCGTTCCGGGTCAAATTTTTCCCCCAGCACCACATCCACTGTCAGGTTGGGATGATCGACCAAAATCGGTGAGGCCTCAGCGCGATCGCCCAACAGCAGCACTTGCACCCGGGGCGCTTGGCGGCGCAATCCGGCCACCACTTCCCAGCCATCCATGCCCGGCAGCCGCAAACTGACGATCACCACCTGGGGTTGCAACACGTCTAGCTGGGAGAGGGCGATCGCCCCATCCGGTGTCCAAACCACTTGATACCCAGCCGCCATCAGCAGCTCACAAACGGCGATCGCCCGCTCCTCCTGGGCATCAATGAGGATCACCGATCCCGACGGCCGCCAATCCACTGGCTCTTCCGCATTGGGGACGGCGGGTTGCTCGATGCTGGGGGCTTGGGAGGGAATCCCCACGGTGAAGGTGGATCCCCGATCGGGCAAAGAATCTACCTCAATCCAACCCTTGTGCAGATCCACTAACTGCTTGGTCAGGGCCAAGCCCAACCCCAAGCCGTCGTAGACCCGCCCGTAGGACGGATCGAACTGGTGAAACATCTCAAAGAGTTGCGGGATCCAATCCTCAGGGATGCCGATGCCTGTGTCTTCCACCTGCAACATCAACAGATCTTGTTCTCGCCAAACTCGGATGATCGCCTGGCCACCCTCGGGTGTGAACTTGATCGCATTGCCCAACAAATTGCCCAGAATTTGCCGCACACGATGACAATCGGCCGAAAAGCGATCGTCTTTGGTCAAAATTTGCACTTCCAACAGCAGTTCAACACCGCGCTCAATGGCATGGGGCCGCTCGCCATTCACCACCGAGTAAACCAGTTGGGTAATTGAAAAATCGCTGACGTTCAATACGGTGCGCCCGGCTTCCACCTGCGACATTTCCAGCAAGTCTTCAATTAGCTTCAGCAAATGCTCGCCGCTGTCGTGGATGGTTTGCAAATAGTCGCGCTGTTTTTGATTCAGTTGCCCAAAAGACCAGCGCAACAGGGTGGCCGACAGGCCAATCACACAGGTTAAGGGGGTGCGCAGCTCGTGGCTGATGGTGGCTAAAAACTCACTCTTGGCCCGGGCGGCCGATTTGGCGGCCAGCAGGGCTTCCTGCAAAACCCGCGTTTGGGTGTTGATCTGCTGACCGAGGGTTTGTTGTTGTTGCTGTAAGGTGGCATCCAGATGGGCAGCCCGCACGGCCACGGCCAAGCCCTGGGCGATTTGTTGGGCTAGGCTCACCTCTTCGGGAGTCCAAAGCCGGGCCCGATCGCACTGATGGAGCACCAAAAATCCCCATAACCCCACCGATCCGCGCATGGGAGCCAAAATTGGCACGGCCAGTTGGGCCCGCGCCGCCCGATCGCGCCCCCCATCGTTGACGATCCAAGTTTCCTGTTCCTGCGATCGCCATTGGGGTTCAAAGTCATCCACAAAGCAGCGATCGGCCCCCTCATAGAGCACCGAACCCACCTGGTCGTCCAAACGCGCTTCGTAGGTCACGCAATCGCGAGTCATTTGCCAGTTGGGATCATCCCAAGGGGAGGGCAGCCCCGCCGCTTGATCCGCCTGCCGCCAAAGCCGAATGGACTGTAACCGTGCCTGAAATTGATAGATCAACGCTCGATCGACCCGCAAGCCTTGGCAGAGGGTTTGCAAGGTGCGGTCAATCACCACGGGCAATTCCTGTTCCTGAACAATCCCCACCAGCAAATCAATCAAATGGCGATCGCCCTCCAATCGGGTTGGGGAGGGCCGAGGGGCCGGGGCCTGGGTTAACAAAGGAGCCGCCAGGGTTTGCGTCCAAGTGGCCAGCCACCGCACCAACACCGCCGATTGCAGTGATGCATTGGCCTTATGCCAGCCCTGCGGCACTTTCAACAGCCCCCGTTCCTTCATCAGCGCCTGAATGGCCCGCCGATCGTCCGTCAGCCGCAGGTGATAGATCCCCGGATGGAGCGTGGTTTGATCTAAACCCTGGCGTAGGGTTTGGTGAGTGGTGATTGCTGGATCCTCGATCGGCCCGCGGCCATTGGCTTTGTGGCCGCGGCCCCGCCCCCGGCGCATTGATGACTCCGGCGCTTCCGTTGCCATCCCGGTTGGGTTCTCGCCCTCGCTCGATCGCTCCATGGTCAACAACCAAGCCAGTCCCGGCCCCGTCACCAGGGCAAAAGCGGGCTGTTGTCGCTTCCCGATCGTCGCGTCCCCTTCTGTGGCGATCGCCCCGGATTCCGGCAAATTGCCTAATTCCTGGAGACAATCCAACGTTGACTGCCAGAGCAGCGATCGCACCTGTTGACAGCCCTCCGCAGTCAAGGTCCATTGCAGTGATTGCGCAAACGAGCCACTCATGATCGGTACGCTGGCAGACAGCGTTCTAGGGGATGGCAGAAACTCCCAAATTCGACGTAGATTTGCGTAAATTTAGGCAGCCTGTAACGGATAAACGATTCAACCTCAATCACCAAATTCAGCCACACCATTCAGATTGCCATGACGCATTTGACCGTTGTTTGAGGCGTTGATGACTGGGATCATCTCGGCAGTGAAAGCTTAATGGCAGCCAACTGATCCAGAACTTGATTCCGGCAGATGCGGGGTTAAAGTGAAACAGTGCGCTAACTCGTCCTGACTAGAGGTTTTCTCAATGGGGCTAGGGAATGAGAATTGTTTTGACATCACTCGCCCAACCCAAAGCCGCCGAAAAATGCCTTTTTTCCTGATGATCAACACTAAATAGGGTCAAGGGCATTGACAAAAACATCAAAAGAGAGTCGCCAAAAAGATGAGAAATGCCCTGTAGTCGCCTCTTTGAACAATAGCAACGATCATCAAGCCCAATGGCTGATGGAGCCATCTCAAATCAATGTTCTCTATTTGAGTAATTCTAAGATAGTCAATTTACGAGGAGATTAATCTAAAAAGTTTCTGGATTCTGATTCTGTAATTGAATCTGGCTCTTCCAAATTCAATCCGGATCACTTAAGGAATGAAAAATTCTGAAATCATGACAAAAATCTTGTTCAAGAAATGGGTAGTCAGTGTGACTTTCTTGATGTTTTTCAACTAAATTTCAAGATTATTCTCAAGATTTACAAAGTTATTCATGTAGTTTTCAATAGAAGAAAGGCTCAAAACTTTTTGAAATGAAATAAAACATTACAATTAATCATTGCAATCAATAACTGTGATCAATTATTCAAGAAAATCTAACTCGGAAGCCCAATTAATCTCAGGTTAACGACATGATAATTGCAGATTTATTTCGTAGCAATGGTGCATCAGGATCAGTAGATGGCGCATTAATCGCGTATTAATTGCACATCAATTTCAGATTAATTTCAGCTCAACGACGCAGCCCCAACAGGGCGGCAACGTGGCAATGGCGGAGGGAGTGAGGATGAATTGTAGAGAAATTGTGGAGAAATACGTAATTAATGCGTAATTTAGGATGGCGTTGAGGTCTTTTTGAGTTGGGTTCTTTCATGGAACCAGTGGATTTGTTGTGGCTGGGAGGATTGGCGTTGGGGACAGTGGGCCTCTGTGCCAGTCAGGGCTTGGGGCTGACGCGGGCTTGGGGCCGGGCGATCGGGCGGGCCCTGTTGCAACTCACGGCGGTGGGCAGTCTGTTGGCCTTGGTTTGGGCGGCTCCGTCTCCGGGCAGCCTGGCGATCGCCCTGGGGGGATTGTGGGGGCTGGCGGTGGTTTCCGCCCACCAACAGATGGGGCAACGATGGCCCCAACTCTTGCCCTGGCTGGTGGGCGGGCTGTTGGGGGCCGGACTTTTGGCCAGTGTGCCGGTGGTGCTGTTGGTGCTGCGGCCGGGGCAGTGGTTTGAGCCTCGGGTTTGGGTTCCCGTGGGGGCTGTGGTGTTGGGGGCGGCGGCCCATGGGGCGGCGATCGCGGGGGAACAGGTGATGATGGCGGCCCGATCGCACCGCAACGATATTGAACAGCGATTGAGTTTGGGGGCCACGACCCAACAAGCGATCGCCCCCCATCGCCGTGCTGCTCTGCGATCGGCCCTGGTGCCCACCTTGAACGGTTTCACCAGCGCGGGACTATTCACTTTGCCAGGTCTGGTGAGTGGGGCCCTGCTGGCGGGCATGGATCCCTTGACGGCCGTGTCGGTGCAGCTATTGGTGATGGTGGCGGCGGCGCTGGCTGTTTCCGTTGGTGCGCTGGTGGTGGCCTGGGGGGCTGGTCGTTTGTGTTTTGACCCGATCGCCCAACGATTGCGCTAGGGCGATCACGCTCGGCCGATCACGGGCCGAATTGAGCCAACTTGTACCAACTTGCCACCGGGGGCGGACGACAAGGGACGGAGTTGCCCCGTGGCTTGGTTAACTTTTAGACGCTTCTTCCTCGGTGGCAGAAACTACCGGAGCCGAAGCCAAATGGGGTGATCGATCGTGACTATGACTCAAGCCCCGCTGAAGCTGGTTAAATCGCAACTTCATCGCCAACTCCTCCTGGGGTTTGGTTTCGCGAATCTGCTTTAGAGGCAACAAAATAATAAATTCACTACCTTGATCCGGCTCAGAGATACAACGGAGTTGTCCGCCATGCTGCGTAATAATTTGATGGCTAATAAATAATCCTAGTCCAGCACCTTGTCCGACGGGTTTGGTTGTGAAAAAGGGATCGAATAATCGCGACTGAACCTGTTTGTCAATGCCTAAGCCATTGTCAGCAATGGAAATCAAAACCCAGCGGTTTAAATCCACTTTGGTGCGAATTGTGATGGTGGGTTGTAATGGAGCCTTAGCAGCCTCAAATCCTGAACCATTAGCATCAAAGGTCTGTAACTTTGATCTCAGTTGCTCCGCAAAGGAAGCCCCTCGATTTCGCCTGTTGTTGTTGGTGTTGTTGGTATTATTGCCAGCGCTAGCGTTTCCAGAACCCAGGTTGCCGACACCCGCATTTTCCAGACTCGATTGGCTCGTCGGTTGACTGGAATTTCGGGGAGCCCTTGCGGGTAGGCCAGCGGAGGTTTTCAAGACCGGTGAACGATGGCTTTCTCCATCAATGGGTTCTGAATTGCTCAGGTCAATTTCGCTGCCTGGCTCCGCACCCAAAATGACGGGCGCAGTGGTTGGGGTGCTCGGGGCTGAGTCTGCCGGTTTGCCGTGAATGCGTTGATAGTGTTTTTTCATGGTCTCATCGAGGGAGTCGATCGAGTTCATGAGTAAATGCATAAAAACTTGGTTGAGCTGGCGTGCATAACACTCAACAAGAGGCAATTCGCCATAGACTCGCTCGATCGCAATCGCTGGTCGGAATGAGCGTTCTTCTAAGGCGTGGTCTAAGAGTTCGATCGTGCTGTCAATGCCCGCATGGAGATCCACCGACTTCAAATCCGATTCATCCAATCGCGAAAAATTGCGCAGGGCATTCACAATCCGATAGATCCGATCGGCTCCACGATCAATGGACTGAATGACCCGATCGCTATCTTCCAAAATGAACACTAAATCCATTTCTCGGCTGCGATCTAAAATTTCATCGTAGGCAACGGGATAGTATTTTTGATATAGCCGTACTAGGTCGCAAAGATCCTGTTGATATTTTTTGAGGTGTCGCAAATTACCCTGAATAAAGCTCACGAGATTATTCACTTCATGGGCAATACCCGCCACCATTTTGCCCAAGCTTTCCATCTTGGCGCTGTGGATTAACTGAGCCTGAGAAGCCCGCAAATCCTGAAGGATTAACTCCAGTTCCATGATGCGAGCGCGATAGGTTTCCCGATCGAGATTTTGAGTGGCCGATTCAATTAAGGCGGCCTCCGCGCGATCGCGCTCATCCAAGTTTTGCAACGCCTGTTGCAGGGCCTGCCAAGCCAGGCTAATGAATCCCAAACTGAGCAGCACCAAAATGCCGCCAATGCTCAAGAGTCCATACAAACTATGTTGGTGTAGGGTGCGCGTAATGGTGACTCGGGCGATCGCGCTGGGCTTGCCATATACATCCACTAAGTAGCGATAACCCACCAAATTACGCGATGAATCAGTTACCTCGGTGCGCTGATTTCGTCGGATTTGACCCGAAAAATCAAAGGTTCCATAGAGGGGTAAATTGTTGGAATGTCGGCTGACCTTAATTTCCAAAGCCCCCGGCACCAATTGGCTTAAATCTTGAAGCACGCGAGCATCCAGCCGCTGCCCCATCACAAACCAACCATCCACTTGATCCGGCTTTTGCGGATTGGGAATGCTGCAAATGGCAATGCTTAATAAATCATTGTCAATGGCTACCACACCCGCCAACCGCTTTTGGTCTGGGTTTGATTGAAATCCTTTCGGCAAGGATTGCAAAAAATACGCCAGGGTTGTGGAGGGTTCATGATAGCGATCGTTGGCGGTGCTGCCGGATTGATTTGAGACTTGGCGCTCTCGGGCATAGCGAATTTTGCCATCGCGACCCACCACGGCCATGATGGTTAAATCAAAGCTTTGATAATTGGTTGGACTAAAATTATTGCGAATAAAGTCTTCATTGGGCTGCCCTAGAAACCGATGGGTTGCATCCCAATAGCCATAATCACAGGCCGATGGCAAAAGCTGGGTTGATCGCCGGTAAAGTAACCGAGTAAAGCGGTTGGTATGTTCTTCGATGGTTCTTTGTTCGAGGCTGGTGATGGTGTTCAGCAGGACACTCGCCACGCCCGTGTAAAGCAACCCTGATACCAACAAAATGGTCACCACGAGCTGCCGAAAGCCGCGTCGCACCTGCTCACCTTCAGACGAAGCTGATTTCAGCACAGAACTGCCTCAAGATCCTTTTCCATCTTTCCTTCAGAGTTATCACAAATAGAGGGGTCGCAACTTCAATTATTGTTAAATTTTTTCCTCTGAGATCCAATTTAGATAATTTTTTTCGGGTTAACTCGTTTTTGAATTAATGGTAAATATCTTTGGGAGCAAACTGCCAGGTAGATTGGCCAGCCGGGGGGTGGGCATGGGAACGGCCACGACTCAGGCCCAGTGGGCGGCCAGGGCGAAAAATTAGCCCCGATTCCGGTTGGCCCCCTGCGGTCTCAGAGGTGTGCAGGTTCAGAGAAAATCCGTAGAATTGCCGAAATCTGGGGCATTAAAGATTAGCAAAGGTTCATAATTTAACCGTTGCTTTTGCGATCGGGAAGTCTATTTCTTAGCCCTAAAATCCTGCTTCAAGAATGGCACTTTGGCACAACACCTCCGTGGCACAGGGTTGCCAAAGATGTGATTTTTTAGACCTCCAAAGGTAGGGGCAGTGGTTGCAAAGTCTGAATGCCGTGAAGAATCAGGCCATATTCGATCGCTTCCACAACCGCTTGATAGGAAGCTTCCAAAATGTTGCCGGAGACTCCCACGGTTGTCCAACGCTGCTGGCCGTCGCTGGATTCCACCAGGACTCTGGTTTTGGCGGATGTGCCCGCGCCGCCATCCAAAATTCGCACCTTGTAATCGGTGAGGTGGAACTGAGCCACCACTGGATAAAACTGCACCAGCGCTCGCCGCAGGGCCGCATCCATGGCCGCCACGGGGCCGTTACCTTCCGCCACTTCCAGCAGGGTGCGATCGCCCACGGTGACCTTGACGGTGGCCAAGGATTCCCGATCGCTCGGTTCACCAAAGTCGTAGTGAACGCGGCAATCTTTCAGGACAAAAAAGCTCGATCGCTGGCCGAGGGCCGTTCGCATCAGGAGGTCAAAACTGGCTTCGGCGGCCTCGAACTGATAGCCCTGGTTTTCCAAGGTTTTGAGGGTTTGTAAAATCTGCCGACAGGCGGGGTCTTGTTTGTCGAGATCTAAGCCAAAGGAGCGGGCCTTGGCCAACACATTGCTCAAACCCGATTGATCCGAAATGACGATTCGGCGCTGGTTTCCCACCCGATCGGGCGAGATATGTTCATAGGTTTGGGGATTGCGTTCCACTGCGCTGACATGGATCCCGCCCTTGTGGGCAAAGGCGGACAGACCCACATAGGGTGCGCGATCGTCCGGAGCCAAGTTCGCCACTTCACTGACAAAGCGACTGGTGGCCGTCAACTCCGCCAACTGGGCGGCAGGAATGCAGTTCAGCCCCAGTTTCAACTGCAAATTAGGAATCAGGGTGCAAAGGTTGGCGTTGCCACAGCGCTCGCCATAGCCATTGATCGTGCCTTGCACCATCCTTGCGCCCCCTTGGACTGCGGCGATCGCGTTGGCCACCGCCGTGCCGGAATCGTTGTGGGTGTGGATTCCCAATGGGGCCGCGGGCAGCCATTCCCGCACCTCAGCCACAATCCGAGCCACCTCGTGGGGAAGTGTGCCGCCATTGGTGTCGCAGAGGGCCAACCAAGCGGCCCCGGCCTCGTGGGCTGCTTTGAGGGTGGCGATCGCATAGTCGGGATTCGCCAAATAGCCGTCAAACCAATGTTCCGCGTCGTAGATCACCTGTCGCCCTTGGCTGATTAAGAAGGCGATCGAGTCGCGGATCATGGCGATGTTTTCATCGAGGGTGGTTTTGAGGCCCTCGGTCACATGCAAGTCCCAAGATTTCCCAAAAAGGGCCACCCAACGTGTCCCAGCGGCCAAAATCGGCTTCAGGAGCGGATCTTCCTCGGCGCTCATGCCCGGTCGGCGGGTGGAGCAAAAGGCCACCACCTCGGAAAATTCCAGCGGCTCTTCCTGTAGTTGCCAAAAAAATTGCACATCCTTGGGATTCGCCCCGGGCCAACCCCCTTCAATGAAAGGAATTCGCAGGCGATCGAGCTTGCGGGCAATCCGTAGCTTGTCCTCAATGGAAAATGAGAGACCTTCCGACTGGGCCCCATCCCGCAACGTGGTGTCATAGAGCCACAGTTGAGGACTCGCTGGGTGAGAACTGGGCTGGGCGGGGCCGTTGCTGGGTGCAGCATCCGGCGTTGGGGCGGAGAAAACCATGGTTGCAGTGCCTAAACCGATCGCCTATCAAGGGCCTAGTAAATGGCCGATCAACTGAATCGCCTATTCCCGATCGCTAAGCGCCCATGAACTCAATAGGAACGATGCGAAGAGGCATGAAATAGCGCCAGTGGTGCTATTATCGCGCCTTTTCTGGGGCATTGCGAGGGAAGTTTTTAGAGGGTTCTAACCAAGGTTCTAACCCCGGCTTTCATCAGGATGTCTGAACAGCCAAAATTGCGATCTCGTAGGCCTCATTGATCAATGCCTGTGGGATTCATTAGATCGATCACAACAAGGGGCTTAAGCCCCTTGCCCCGACGACTGGTGCTTTGCAAGTGCCCTAAGTTACTGCTCAAAGATTTCTTAGGCTAAAGATAGGGACTTTTCATAGATGCGATAGGTTTTGTAGATTTTGCCGCCGGCCGCTTCGATCAGGCGGCGCGATCGGGAATTGTCCTCGTAAACCCAACCTAACTCAGAGGTACGATAGGGTTTGCCCTTTTGCTGACAAGCTCGCAATCCCAGATAAATCAAGGCCAAGGGAACCAATTTGCGTTGATATTCCGGCAAGGAACAAATGGCAACCACCCGCCCCCGATCGATTTGCCGCCGGTACCAAAGAAACTTCAACGTTCCCCACCAATTCAGCTTGCCTTTCACTTCCTTGAGCGGGATGTTGTAGTCCGGCAAGCCCATAAAAAATCCCACTGCCTTGCCGTCCACTTCTGCAATTAAAACCACATCGGGATCAACCAATGGTTGGAGCGATCGCGCCTCTTCTAAAAACTCTTCTTCGGTGCGTGGGGTGGAACTCCAATTTCCTGAAAAGGCCTCAGTGAATAGACGATATAAAATTCTGGCATCTCGCTCAAAGGCTTCACCCTTGGTTTCAATGGAGCGGAAGCTCACACCGGATTTGGTGGCAATTTTATAAGCTTTTTCAAATTCCGTGGGCAAGGGGCGATCGAGCGGATATTCATAGGCATAAGCATCTTTTGCTTTGCCAAATCCCCCTTGCTCCACCAGTTCAGGATAGTAAGAAGGGTTGTAGGGCATCATCACCATGGGGGGAGAGTCAAACCCATCAATCAGCATCAGGCAATTATTGTGAGTTGATAAATCAATGGGGCCGCGAACTTTGGTCATGCCCTGTGCTTTTAACCAAGTTTCGGCAGCCGTAAACAACCCTTGGGCCACACTGAAATCATTGATGGTTTCAAAATAGCCAAACAGCCCGATCGCTTCTCCTTCCTTTTCCACCAAGCGTTGATTCACTGTGGCCACAATCCGCCCTACTGGTTCAGGATTCAAAGCCACAAAAGCTTGCAATTGGCCATAGGTGCGGAATGAATTCTCCGGTGACAATTGCCGGGCGATGCTGCTGCGGAGGGGGGAAACCCAATAGGGATCCTGACGATAGACCCGATCGGGCACATCTAAAAACTGTTCCAAATCAGCCGGCGTATTGACGGGGCGAATTTCCAAAGCACACATAGCAGCAAGACCAGACGATGGGAACGGGCGTGAACACCGGATTTAGGGCCGGCTGATTAACTTCTGCATTGTAGGCCCTGGTTTCGGGTCGAATCGCCCAGGAGAATCTAGCGAATTGGGTGAGGAACCAAGGAAATCGCGCCAGCTTTGCACGAGCGATCGCATTGGATCGCTTAACCAGTCGTCAAAGGCGGGGTAAATCGGTAACCGGGGGTGCAGTTGCCCGCCCGCTGCGGCCACCCAATCGGTGAGTTGGGCCAGGCTCGGGTGTTCATAGGTGGGGTTCACCTCATCGATCGGGCAGATTCCCCCCAGGTCGCTTGCCCCCAGCTCGATCGCCCGTTGCAACAATTCCGCTGTCTTCAACAAATTGGGTGGTACTTGAATTGCAATTTCCGGTGGCAACAGTTCCCGGGCGATCGCCACCGTTTCCAGTAGCAGAGCCGCCGAACAGGCCTCGCCTTCCCAAGCTTGATCCAAACCGGGGCTGTGGGGTTGCACGATCACTTCTTGGATGTGGCCGTACTGGCGATGAATCTGCCCGATTGCCCGCAAGCTGTCCAGGCGATCGGCCTCGGTTTCGCCAATCCCAATTAATAAACCCGTGGTGAAGGGAATCTGTAACTCCCCCGCTTGGGCCAGTTGCGCCAACCGTCGGGATGGATCCTTGCTGGGGGCTTGGCGATGGACGGTTTGGGCCAGGGCGGAACTCACCTGCTCAATCATTAAGCCCATCGAAACATTCACCGCTTTCAAATAAGCCATTTCTTCACGATCGAGCGGCCCCACGTTGGCATGGGGCAAAAACCCTTCCAGCAGCGCCAACTGACAGAGGGACTCAATGCGCCGAATCCAGGCCGATCGTCGGGGACTGCGGGGATGCACCTCCCCACTCAGAATCAGAATCTCGATCGGCCCGGAGTTGGGGGGGCTGGTCGGGGCGATCGGGAATCGCCCTGATTGTGATTTGTAACAATCCCGCAATGGATTGGTGAGTGATCGAAGCTTAACCGTTGCTTCCGCCAGGCCCAGCCAGCGATCGGCCCCCGGCTCCACCCGAAAATTACAGTACTGACAGCGGTTGAAACATTCATAGGTGGGAACCAGCGTGTAGGCAGCGCTGTAGGTTACCAGAGACCCCAAAGGCTGACGGGTACGGCAATCCGCCTCTGTGCGATCGGCCATGGCCCTTGACCTCAAACGTTAAGGAAAATGGAATTTGTGTAAATCATCGTCAAAACCTCTTTACAAAACTAAACACAGCGGTTAATCTATATTCACGTGGGAAACAAAACCCGCCAAATCATTCTTCTACAAAGCAATTCATCCAACCATGACTGCAACCCTGCAACAGCGCCAAGGCGCTTCCGTGTGGGATCAGTTCTGCGAGTGGGTAACCAGCACCAACAACCGCCTGTACGTGGGCTGGTTCGGTGTCCTGATGATCCCCACCCTGCTGGCTGCCACCATCTGCTACGTTATCGCTTTCATCGGCGCTCCCCCGGTTGACATCGACGGCATCCGCGAACCCGTGGCTGGTTCGTTGCTGTACGGAAACAACATCATCTCTGGTGCTGTGATCCCCTCGTCGAACGCCATCGGTCTGCACTTCTACCCCATCTGGGAAGCTGCTTCCTTGGATGAGTGGCTGTACAACGGTGGTCCCTACCAACTGGTTGTGTTCCACTTCCTGATCGGCGTGTTCTGCTACATGGGCCGTGAGTGGGAACTGAGCTACCGCCTCGGTATGCGTCCTTGGATCTGCGTGGCTTACAGCGCTCCTGTTGCTGCTGCTACCGCTGTGTTCCTGATCTACCCGATCGGTCAAGGCTCGTTCTCTGACGGTATGCCTTTGGGCATCTCGGGCACCTTCAACTTCATGTTGGTGTTCCAAGCTGAGCACAACATCCTGATGCACCCCTTCCACATGCTGGGCGTTGCTGGTGTGTTCGGTGGCTCGCTGTTCTCCGCAATGCACGGTTCCTTGGTGACCAGCTCGCTGGTTAAGGAAACCACCGAAGTTGAGTCGCAAAACTACGGCTACAAGTTCGGTCAAGAGGAAGAAACCTACAACATCGTTGCAGCACACGGCTACTTCGGTCGCTTGATCTTCCAATACGCTTCGTTCAACAACAGCCGCTCGCTGCACTTCTTCTTGGGTGCTTGGCCGGTTGTGGGTATCTGGTTCACCGCCCTGGGCGTGAGCACGATGGCATTCAACCTGAACGGCTTCAACTTCAACCAATCGGTTGTTGACTCGCAAGGTCACGTAATCGGCACCTGGGCTGATGTGATCAACCGCGCCAACCTGGGTATGGAAGTGATGCACGAGCGTAACGCTCACAACTTCCCGCTGGATCTGGCTGCTGGTGAAGCTGCTCCCGTAGCTCTGCAAGCTCCCGCAATCAACGGTTAATTCTGAAGGTTGTGAGTGCCTGCTAGCCTGAGCAAATCAGTCTAAGCGACACAGTGGAGGGGGGACGATCTTGAATCGTCTCCCCTCTTGCTATTGGTGATCCTGAGAAACTCATGCGGGCAGTGATCCGCAGGATCCAGAACGGTTGGAATCGCCCGATAATTGGATTATCGGTACTGGTTTTGCGGCGGCTCCCGGGGAATTCGCAGGAATTCAAGATTTGAGGAATTGAAGGTTTATGTTGCTCGATCGCCCAGAAATGCATAGCGAATCTGACGTGGCGGTGGTGGAAGCGAAAGCGGCTGCAATTCCCACCTATGACGTAGCGATCGTTGGGGGTGGGATTGTGGGGCTGGTGGTGGCCTGTGGGTTGCGCCAAACGGGGTTGAAAGTGGCGATCATTGAAGCCCTAACCCAGGCCACGGCAGCAAAACAAGCTCAGGCCTATGCCTTTTCCCTGTCTTCGGCCAAAATCTTCCAGGGATTGGGCCTGTGGGATCAGGTGCGATCGAGCCTGGAACCCTTCCGCCGGATTCGGCTTTCCGATTGTGATTGGCCCGATGTGGTGGAATTCTGGCCCCAGGATGCGGGAATGCAGACGGAGTTGGGCTATGTGGCGGCCCACAATACCCTGCTAGAAGCCTTGCAAGGGGCAGTGAATCGATCGCCCCATTGCACTTGGATTGGCCCGGCCACGGCCACCGTTTTGGACTATGGGGCCGATTGGGCTGAGTTGGTGATTGCACCCAATGGCGAGGGGGTGACGGTTCCGTCGCGACTGCGGGCCAAGTTGGTGGTGGCGGCGGACGGGGCCCGATCGCCCTTGCGGGAAGCGGCCGGCATTCCCAGACGCGGTTGGGCCTACTGGCAATCTTGTATTGTGGCCGCCGTCAAGGCTGAACAGCATCACCAAAACATTGCCTACGAACGGTTTCAGACTAGCGGTCCCTTCGCCATTTTGCCCTTGGGGGATGTGTGTCGTTTGGTGTGGACGGCTCCCCACGCGGAAGCCCAGGCGATGTTGGCGTTGGACGACTCAGCATTTTTGCGGGCCCTGAGCCAACGGTTTGGCCCCCAAATGGGGCAATTGGAATTGGTGGGCGGTCGCTATCTGTTTCCGGTGCGGTTGATGCAGTGCGATCGCTACGTGGGACATCGGTTGGCCCTGGCGGGGGATGCGGCCCACTGTTGCCATCCGGTGGGGGGACAAGGTTTGAACATGGGCATTCGCGACGCGGCGGCCCTGGTGGATGTGATCGAAGGGGCGATCGCCCGGGGTGAAGACTTTGGGCAAGTGGCGGTGTTGCGGCGCTACGATCGCTGGCGGCGTTGGGGCAATTGGGTGATCCTGGCGTTCACGGATTTGCTCGATCGACTCTTTTCCACCCAACTGTGGCCCGTGGTTTGGGTGCGGCGGCTGGGCTTGGCGGCCCTGAAGCGGGTTCCGCCCCTGAAGTCCCTGGCCCTGAGGTTGATGACAGGACTGCTAGGAAAGATGCCGAGCTTGGGCCGCCTGGCGAATTCCAACCCTTGAGTGTTGGGCGATCGCCTTGTGTCAATGGGCGATCGCAAATTGGCCGATCGCAAATTGGCAAGCCGCTAGCCTAACCAGGCGGCCGGTGCGGGCCGAGCGGTCGATCGGCCGGCGGGCCGCACCTCGTAAAGCTTGCCCTCATTCAGTTGCAAAACTCGGTGATGGCTGCGCCGCACCCACAGCTCATCATGGGTTGTGACGATCGTGGTTGCTCCCAATTCGTTGAGCCGCTCCAGGATCGCAATGATCTGTTGGGAGTTGTCGCCGTCGAGGTTGCCGGTGGGTTCATCGGCCAAAATTAAGGGGGGCGTGCTGACAATGGCTCGGGCAATGCTGGCCCGCTGCTGTTCGCCGCCCGAGAGCTGTTCCGGGAAGTGGTCTGCCTTGGGCAGCAGCCCCACCAACCGCAGGGCGGGCGTGAGACGACGGCGAATTTCCGCCTGGGGATAGCCCTGGGCTAACAAAACGAAGGCAATATTTTCAGCTACGGTGCGGCGGGGAATGAGTTTGTAATCTTGAAAAACAATGCCAATTTTGCGCCGCAGGAGCGCCAGTTGATTGCGATTGAGGTCGCTAACCCGTTGCCCATCGATGATCACTTCGCCCCGATCGACCAGTTCTTCGCCATAGAGCAGCTTTAGCAGGGTAGACTTGCCCGCGCCGGAGGGGCCCGTAATCATCAAAAATTCACCGCGATCGACCCGTAAATTAGCCCCCAACAGGCCGCGCTGACTGCGGTTATAGATTTTCACCACCTCGCGCAATTGCACGATCGCCGCCGCATTCGACCTCACACCAGCCATGGCCGTTCTGTCCTTTGTGGAGGGTGGGGGTTGTCAGGATGCCAAGCTGGGGCCACTGGGCCCGCAACCGCCTGAATCGATCGCCCTGTTCCACCCAATTGTTCGTTCTTGTTCGTTATGAGTTTAACCGCCGATCTCCTTTCCACCATCCCCGGCCAACCGTTGGCGGGTTTAGCGCGAGCCGATCGCCTGTGGCAACAACTCCGGGGGCTGGATGATCAGGGGGTTACACCCCCCATTTCTGTGATTTACGAATCTTCACAGAACCTGGCGGCCGATCCTGCCAACTCGCCGCCAGCCGATGCCCTCACGGTTGATTTGGTGGTGCTGGGGGGAACTTTGGGGATTGTGATGGCCACGGCCCTGGCCCAGACCGGTTGGCGCGTGGCGTTGATGGAACGGGGACAACTGCAAGGGCGAGATCAGGAATGGAATATTTCCCGATCGGAATTGGCCGTTTTGGTCGAACGGGGGCTGTTGACGGCGGCGGAACTGGAGCGGGCGATCGCCTCGGAATTTAACCCCGTGCGGATTGCCTTTGCGGGCGGCCAGGAGCGATGGGTGCGGGATGTGCTGAATCTGGGCGTGAGTCCCGCTGTTTTGGTCGCTCAATTGCGGCAGAAATTCTTGGCCGCCGGGGGCATTCTGCTGGAACAAACCCAGTTTGTTTCCCTGACCGTGCAGCCCGATCGGGTTTGGGTGCGGGGGCGATCGCTCCTGGGCGGCCCCACCGGAGCCACCGGAGCCGGGGGCAGCGCTGCCTATGGGGATTGGGTCACCGCCAATCAGGCGACGGTCACGATCGGGGCGCGGCTGGTGTTGGATGCCATGGGGCATCAGTCCCCGATCGTCCAGCAAACCCGCGGCCCCGCCAAACCCGATGGTGTTTGTCTGGTGGTGGGCACTTGCGCCACGGGCTATCCTGCCAACGACAGCGCCGATCTGATTGCCACCACCACCGGCATTCAGGATGATCGCCAATATTTTTGGGAAGCGTTCCCCGCCCAAGCGGGCCGCACCACCTATCTGTTTTGTTATGGGGATGCCCACCCCAGCCGCCCCAGCTTGCACGATTTGTTTGAAGACTACTTCCGGCTATTGCCTGCCTACCAAAACTTGCCTTCCTTGGGGGGGTTGCAATTTCAGCGGGCCCTATTTGGTTTTTTCCCTGCCTTTCGCCAAAGCCCTTTGCAACCAACGGTCGATCGCCTGCTGTTTATTGGTGATAGCAGCGGTTTGCAGTCCCCTCTTAGTTTTGGCGGCTTTGGGGCCCTGTTGCGCCACCTCGATCGGCTTTTGGACGGCATCACCAACGCCCTGCAAACCGATCGGCTCGATCGGGCCCACCTGAGCCTGTTGCTGCCCTATCAACCAAATCTTTCCGTTACCTGGCTATTTCAGCAGGCCATGCGCGTGGCTGTGGGGCAACAGTTACCGAGCGATCGAATCAATCGATTGTTGGATGCGGTGTTTGGGGAAATGGCCGCAGCGGGCGATCGGGTACTGCGGCCCTTCCTGCAAGACGTGGTGCAATTTCCCGCCCTTTCCATTGCCCTGGCCCGTGTGGCGATCGCCCAGCCGGTCTTGGTGGCTCAGCTCATTCCCCAACTGGGCTTGCCTGCCTTGTTGGATTGGATGCGGCATTATCTCGCCTTGGGGCTATATCACGCGGGCGATCGTCTGGCCTTGCCCGCTCGCGAACCAGTGCGATCGGCTTGGCACTACGGTTCTGGAAACGATTGGCATTCCTAACGGCTAGTTAATGCTTGGCTAGTTAATGCTTGGCTAGTTAATGCTTGGCTAGTTAATGCTTGGCTAGTTAATGCTTGGTTAGTTCATGCTGAATTGGTGAATTCTCAGGGACTTAACTGGTTGTTGAACCCTCGGTCTCCAGGGATTCTGAACGAGCCACAGGAGCACGACTATCCCCACTCGTCCCGGAAGAAACCCTCGCGATCGGAATTGGGGGCTGCTTCAGCGGTAGTCGAATCATAAATGTTGTTCCTTGCCCCGGCTGCGAGCAACAGGTTAGGGAGCCATGGTGTTTTTCCGCAATAATTTGGTAGCTAATCGATAGACCAATTCCTGTGCCTTTGCCAACGGGTTTAGTGGTAAAGAAAGGGTCAAAAATCTTCGCCTGAATGGCTGGAGGAATTCCAGAGCCATTGTCAGTAATGGCAATTTCTACCGTGTCTGTGTTGATTGGTAAGTTTGATAATTGGGATGAGTCAGATTGAACCAGTTTGGTTGTAATTTTCAGCCGATTGGGATTCGCTTCAATCTCCGGAAAGTTCCAACGAGCTGTTCGCTCTTCCAAGGCATCGATCGCATTAGCCAATAAATTCATTAAAACTTGATTGAGCGGCCCTGGATAACAATCCACCAACGGAAGGTCACCCAACTCAGTTGCAACCTGGATGGCGGGTCGTTGCGAGTTGGCCTTCAAGCGGTGATTTAAAAGTGCCAAGGTGCTTTCAATTCCTTCGTTAACCTGAAAGGGTTGATGCATCCCTTGATCGGATCGCGAAAAATTGCGCAACGAAAGAACCAGTTGGCGGATGCGCTCAGTGCCCAAGGTCATGGAACCAAGAATTTTGCCTAGATCTTCCTCAATGAATGCCAGCTCTTCAGTATCGAAATCAGCCTCGCCTTCTAAATCAGAAAGATACTGCGATCGCACGTTTTGGGGAATAGCTTGTATGAGCGATTGATATTGATGAATCAGACTAATGAGGTCTGTGGTGTAGTTTTTAATGTGATCGAGGTTGCCATAAATAAAATTCACAGGATTATTAATTTCGTGGGCAATGCCTGCCAGCATCTGCCCGAGTCCCGACATTTTTTCGCTCTGAACCAGTTGAATTTGAGCTTGTTGCAACTGATCTAAGGCAGCCGTCCGCTCGGCCACGGTCTGCTGAAGAAATTGATTCGCTGATTCCAAAGACTGAAAAGACTGTTGAACCTGCTTAGACATTCGCTCAAAGGAGAAGGATAGAAATTCCAACTCATCCATCCTGTGGGGCGATCGACTAGACTTTGACTGCTCCAAGTCTTGTACTGCATTTGATTCTAAAGTCAATAATTCCGCACTACCTTGTACTAAGGTTGTGATCTCCAATGAAGAATAGGTCTCTGACAAATTTCCAGATAAATTTTCAGATAAGTTTCTAGATAAACTTTCATTTGAATCTTTGAGAAAGTGGCGAGAGTCCTTCACGGAAAAATTACTGGAAAAATCACTAATCAATAGGTCATTGCATTTAGAAACAATGGGCTGTAAGCGACGATTGAGATATTGCACAGCAGCATAAACCACAAAAGCCAACACCAAAGCGGCAATGGCTGCACCGATCAGAACTGTGCGCCAAATGGGATATTTAACGACCGATTCTGGGACAACGGCAACCGCGATCCAGTTTGTGCTGGGGACTCGTTGATAGGCTAGGAACTGTCCTTCCATGTAAGCCATGCCCAAGGGACGAGACTGCAAGATCAGCCAAGCTTCGCGAAATAATGCAAAGTCATAGTAATCGGTGGTGACTTTTGTAAACTTAAAATTGGGCGGTGGAACGAGCAATTTTCCCTCTTGACTAAAAACCGCAAAATACCCTTCGCCACGGGTAACGGTTCTTTTTAATTTCTGAGCTAGGGCTGATATGTTCACATCAGCGCCTGCAATACCCAATAGCTTGCGGCGGTCATTATAAAAAGGACTATAAAAGGTGGTCATTTTAATGCCTGACCACTCATAAGGCTCGAGCCAAACATCACCTCGGGCTGCGATCGCGGCTTTCCAGTAATCGCGCGTTGGATAATTATCATCGGTGTAAATTTCTGAATAACGCACATGCTGGTAAGGCGCAGGGAGGCGGTGACCCACCATGCCCGAGCTGCCTTGATCGACATAAAAGTAGGGATAAAACCAAGGGCGATCGCGCACAATTTGGTAGGCATCTTGACCGAAAAAAACCGCCATGGTTAAGTCAGGGCGGCTTTTAAAAAACTCAAAAGTTAATTGTTTATAGGATTCAGCATCCTGAATACCGGCTTGTTGATTGGCCCTGACGGCTGAGGCGATCGCCTTAACATAGGCTTGGGAGTTGGTGAGCTGTCCATTGATGACTTGTACCTGAGCATTCAGGGTGTCTTGGATTTGGTCGATCGACTTACTCTCCAGCGATCGATAAAAAATTCCTGCCATGCTGCCAATGCCCACCAGCGCCCCACCAAGAACACTCATAAAAAGGCGCGTGCTGACCGATCGAACCGGCCAAGAAAATCCCAATTGATATCGATAGTCAATAGGCATAGGACTAGCATTTGCTGTTAAACCTTACCCCTGTTATATAGCGGTCTTAGGACAGAAAATCATGAGATTTCAACAATAAAACTTTACACTTTCAGCAATATTTCAGAGTTGATCATTCTGCGAAATTGCCCAAAAATCCCATGATTCCAAGGATTCAGGAGATGATCTGTTGGGGGATGACGTAAGGAAAATTTGAAAATTTTCAATCACTGAACCGCTTCGAGAACTCAATTCGGTCAATGGCTAAGGGTGTTATTTGATACCAGCAGGCAAATGAATAACAAATTGAGTACCTTGATTGGGCTGGGAGTGACAGAAAATTTTCCCTTGGTGTCGCTCCGTAATAACTTGATAGCTGATTGACAACCCTAGACCCGTGCCTTTGCCAACGGGTTTGGTCGTGAAAAATGGATCAAAAATCCTTGCCTGCACGGATTCAGGGATCCCAGGGCCATTATCAGTAATGCTGATTTCAACCACATTTTCATTAGCAATGAACTGGGTGGTAATTTCAATTCGGCTAGGATTAGCCTCAATTTCCGCCTCGCTCCAGCCGGCGGTTTTTTGCTCCAAGGCATCGATCGCATTAACCAGCAAATTCATAAATACCTGATTTAACGGGCCTGGATAGCATTCCACAGGTGGTAAATCGCCATATTTTGTGATCACTTCAATGGATGGATGGTCGGCTGTTGCTTTCAAACGATGTTTGAGTAACAGCAAGGTGCTTTCAATGCCATGGTGCAAATTGGTGACACAATCTTTGGTTTGGTCAGTTCTGGAAAATGTGCGCAGGGATAAAACTAGTTGCCGAATTCGATCGGTGCCAACGGTCATCGAATCCAGGATTTTAATCAAGTCCGATTGAATAAACGCTAGTTCTTCAAAGTCGATCGAGGCTTGACCGTTGGATTGGCTGGCTTGACCGGAATGGATTGCATAAACCTGCGTGGTGGCTTGGAGTAACTCGTGAACATAGTCCCGCACATAATCTAAGTTGCCATGAATAAAATTCACGGGATTATTAATTTCATGGGCAATTCCTGCCAAAAGTTGCCCCAACCCTGACATTTTTTCGCTTTGAATCAGTTGCAATTGCGTCTGTTGCAATTGGTTTAGGGCTTCGCTGCGGTCTTGAACGGTGGCTTGCAGGGTTTGGTTGGTTTCGGCCAAAGATTGCAAGGTTGCCTCCACTTTGGCAGCCATTTGATCAAAGGAATGACATAGAAAAGTTAGCTCATCCATGTGCTGTCGATCGCGGTTTGGAACTGTAACAACCTCCTCTGATGTAGTAGTGGTTGCTGGGGTGACCATGGGCATAATTTGCTTGGTGGCCACCAAGGTATTACATTTTTCTAGAATTGGTTTGAGTTGGCGATTTAGACGACGGACAAAACCCAACACGGCGATCGCTAACAGAATAGCGGCGATGCTGACGCTGATGATTAAAACGCGCCAAAGGGGCCCCAACACCACATCACTGGGAACAACGGCGATCGCAATCCAGTTAGCGCTGGGGATTCGCTCATAGGCAATGATTTGATCTTGGTGATAAATAATATCGGAATTTTTGCTCTGCAAGATGGGCCACAGTTCGCGCAAGAGTGGCAAATCTCGATAGCTGGAATTGGCTTGAAGAGACTTGCGCTTCGGTGGGTAAGCCAGCAATTTACCGGATTTGCTGAGAATGGCAAAATAGCCTTCATTGTTGATGACGGATCGATCGACTCGTTTGCTGAGTTCGGTGACGCTGAAGTCGGTTCCTGCTACGCCAACTAGTTGCCCCTGACTATCATAGAAGGGTACTAAATAGCTGGTCATAACAATATTTGACCACTCATAGGGTTCTATCCAAATTCCCTTTTGATTACCCACAGGAATTCGCCAGTAATGTCGATCAGGATATTGATCATCTTTATATAGCTCTGAATAAAGCCAATCAGAGTGGGGAGGGGGCAAGCGCTCACCGATCGGATTGGGCTGACCTTGATCGACATAAAAATATGGATAAAACCACTGACGATCGCGCAAAACCTGAAAGGCATTTTGACCAAAGCCTACTCCCAACACTAAGCTGGGACGTTGTTTGAAAAACTCTAAAGTTAATTGCTTATAGAATTCTGGATCTTGAACATTTCGATCACGATTGGTCAAAACAGCCGCAGACAAAATTTCAATGTAGCGCTGGGATTCTAATAGTTGCCCTCGGGTAAATTCAACTTGGGCGTTCAGTTCCGCACGAATTCGCCCCAGAGATTCCCGTTCAATGGAGCGATAGAAAACAATGGCCATGGTTCCCAATGCGACGAGGGCCCCACCCAAAACGTAAAGAAAAAGCTGAGTGCTGATGGATCGAACAAGCAGGCGATCGTGTAGTCTTTGAAACCACTTGGCCAGCATAGGAATCAGTTGTTTGGAAGAGCAATGGGTTTTAAAGAAAAATGCCCTGAAATTGGCCCTAGTGATCGATAGTCATGGCTGCTTCTGAAAATGTCTGAAATATTAACCGCCTTCCATTTTTGCTAATTCTGAAACAATTAAGTTAAACATGATTAAGATTGACTATTGAATTAACTGAGAACCTGCTTTTACCCTTAACGATCCCAATTATGCGATTTTTTCAGAAGGCTGACAATCCTGATTTTTATCTTTTATTTTTGGGATTTTAAGCGATCAATGATAATGATGGGCGTTGGGTGATCACAGTGATCGCAGCTCTTGAAGTTTTACGGATTCCAAGGGCAACCAACCGGATTCCTTTGCTGAATGATTTGAGGAAGCGGATGGGCTGAGGCCCGACCAGAAGCGATCAAGATGAACAGTACGATCGCCCCCAAAGGGGTTAAAAGGGGTGAGAATGTATTGTGCAAAACAATTTCCCGTTTCTTTCGCCATGACGTTTGCGCCCCCAGTTCAGCACCATGTTTTTCCCAATGGTTTGACGGCAATTGCGATCGAAAATCCAGCAGCGGATATTGTGGCGGCTCGTATCTTCATTAAGGCCGGGAGCCTATGGGAGGCGCGATCGAAAGCAGGACTAGCCAACTTGGTGGCAGCGGTGATGACAAAGGGCACAGAACGCCTGTCATCAATGGAAATTGCGGAACGAGTGGAATCAATTGGGGCCAGCCTGGGCACGGATGCGAGCACCGATTACTTTCTGGTTAGCCTCAAGAGTGTGTCCCACGATTTTGTGGATTTGCTGTCCTTGGCGGGAGAGTTGTTGCGATCGCCCGCGTTTCCGGAGTCGGAGGTGGAACTGGAGCGATCGCTGATGTTGCAGGGGATTCGTTCCCAGCGCGAGCAACCGTTTTCCCTGGGGTTTGATCAACTGCGCCAAGTGCTGTATGGGCCAGAGCATCCCTATGCGTTTTCGCCCTTGGGCACGGAAACCACCACGGGACAACTGACCCCAGCGGATTTGCAGGAGTTTCATCGCACTTACTTCCAGCCCGATCGGGTGACGATCGCGGTGTCCGGTTGCCTGAGCACCCAGGAAGCTTTGAAGGCGATCGAAGCAGTGTTTGGCGATTGGCAGGTGAGCGATCAAGTCATTGTGGAGCCACAGTTTCCGCCCTTGCCCAACACCATTGAGCAACGGGCGATCGCCCAGGAAACTCAGCAGGCGATCGTCATGTTGGGTTATGGGGCCGCATCGGTGTTGGGAACGGACACAACTGCAACCGAGCAACAACATCACCCGGACTATGCGGCGCTGAAGTTGGCTAGCACCTATTTGGGCAATGGTCTTTCGAGTCGCCTGTTTGTGGAGCTGCGGGAAAAACGTGGCTTGGCCTATGAAGTTTCGGCGCTTTATCCAACCCGCTTGGGCCCGTCGCACTTTGTGGTTTACATGGGCACTGCCCCTCAGAACGTGCCCGAGGCGATCGCCGGGTTGCAATCGGAGGTGGAACGCTTGATTCATCACCCGATCGAGGAAGCAGAGCTAACCGCTGCTAAAAATAAGCTCTTGGGTCAATATGCCCTGGGTAAGCAAACCAACGCCCAGTTGGCTCAACTCTATGGTTGGTATGAGGTGTTGGGCTTGGGTCGCGAGTTCGATCGCGCCTTTCAAACCGCGATCGCCCAAGTGAGTGCCCAGGATATTCAAACGGTAGCCGATCGCTACTTTGCCGCACCGCATATGGTTTTGACGGGGCCCGCTGCCGCCGTGGAGCCGGCCCTGTTGGTGACCCCCTAGGTGCAGCCAGCGAGCATCAAAACAGGCAAAAGCCGAAAAGTCCAAAGAAAATCAGAAAATCAAGGGCAAGGAACTTCAGCCCCTTGCCCTTGCCCTTTTAGTGGTTTTAGCCGTTGTTGTTTGAATCGTCGTGGTTAGAGGATGTTTAAAAAGTATTCTTTGGCACGGGCAAGCACCAATAGTCGTGGAAGGGGCTTAAGCCCCTTGTCTAAGTCGATCACTGGGGCGTACGGAGTAGCAATTTTGGCTTTTCAGACATCCTCTCAGAGTCGCAGTGGCTAGAGTCGTAGCGGTTTGAGTCGCCCACCAACGGCATCAGCATTTTGAAAACTCGAGGAGAGTTCCTGGGGCGTGTCGTCAAATCGCATGAAACCTTGATTCCATCGTGACGAGATCGTTGGGAGCAAGGGGCTTAAGCCCCTTGTTACGATGATCGGGGTATGGAAAATCAATCGTTTCAGTTTGCCCCCAGGAAACGACGATAGGCACTAGCCCTTCCACTTCACCTTCGGCAAAATTTCCGAGTTGTCCACCCGTCCCTTATATTTCACCGCGAAGTTCAACAGGGAATCCAGCAGCGAATCGGACAGGTAGTGCGGTTGCAAGCCCAAATCCAGCAGATTAGTGTTCTTGGCGTTGAAGTAATGTTCTTCGGCTTCGACACGGGGGTTTTCGATGTTGTTGATTTCCACCTTCAGCCCCAGGGCCGCGCTCGCTTCTTGGACTTTCTTGGCCAAATCCAAAACGCTGAACAGTTCCGTGAATTGGTTGAACACTCGGAATTCACCGGGCTTGGCAGGCGTTTCGATCGCCAGTTCCACGCAGCGCACCGTGTCGCGAATGTCCAGGAAACTGCGGGTTTGGCCGCCCTTGCCATACACCGTCAACGGATGGCCCACGGCGGCCTGAATACAGAAGCGGTTGAGCGCTGTGCCGAACACGCCGTCGTAGTCCAATCGGTTGATCAGCAATTCGTCCATGCCGGTTTGGTCGGTCAACACGCCGTAAACCACCCCTTGGTTGAGGTCGGTGGCCCGCAGACCCCAGACGCGACAGGCAAAGTGGATGTTGTGGGAGTCGTGGACTTTCGAGAGGTGATAGAAACTGCCGGGTTGCTTGGGATAAGGCAGGGTATCTTTGCGACCGTTGTGCTCGATCGTGATGTAGCCCTCTTCGATGTCGATGTTGGGCGTGCCATATTCGCCCATGGTGCCCAGCTTGACCAAGTGACAGTCGGGGAACTTCTCACGGATGATGTAGAGCAGATTGAGCGTTCCGACAACGTTATTGGTTTGGGTCAATACGGCATGTTCGCGATCGATCATCGAGAACGGAGCCGATCGCTGTTCCCCAAAGTGAACGATCGCCTCAGGCTGAAACTCGGTCAGAGCCTGATCCAGGAAAGCATAGTTGGTGATGTCGCCAACGTAGAGGTCAATGTGCTTGCCGGTCAGGTCTTTCCACCGTTGGATGCGCTGCTTGATCGGGGCGATGGGGGTCAGGGTGTCAATTTGCAGTTGTTGATCCCAGTGCCGACGAACCAGGCTGTCCAGGATGCCAACTTCATGACCGCGATCGGACAGGTATAGAGCCGTTGCCCAACCGCAGTAACCATCACCGCCAATGACGAGGACTCTCATAACTTCTTGGAGCTAGCGCTTGCCGATTGTTTCGCTCAATCTATCAGGGTTTGGTTAAATTTAGGCCTTCCACTGAAGGATGGGCGCTGGATCCCGATTGATCCTGATAGGCTCCTGATGGGCTGGGCGTTTCGAGCACCAAGATCTCGCTTGCGAGTTCTGATTGGTTTCGGGTTGGTTGTCGGTTGATCGTTGATTAATCAGCGATTGATCGTTAATCGTTAATCGTTAACTGATCAGTGATTGCCGGTTTGTGATTATTGGCAAATATTTTCTGAGCAGGTACTTTCTGCAAGTCCTTGCTGCAAACCGCTGGTTCAAAACAAGTCCACTTGCCAATGGCGGAACCCATCCATAATGCCCAAGAGTCCGGGATAGGGACTGCGGTAGAGGGTGGGCCGATCGCCCAATGCCGCCAGTAGCTTGGGTTCACTGTTGCCCACGGCGATCGCTCGGTAGCCCGCCGCCAGTAGGTTCAAATCATTGAGGCTGTCTCCGGCGGTGATGATGCGATCGCCCGGCCAGCGCTCTAGCTTGGCCAATCGTTGCAGGGTAGATCCTTTGGCAACGCCCTTGGGCATCACATCCAAATAGCGATCGGCGGACATAATCACATCAAAACCGGCCGCCTGGATCAGGTTCAACGTGGCTTGCCGCAATAATTGCGGGTCATAGTCATAGGACACGCGGTAGGCAAATTCCCCGCGCTGCAACGAGAGACCCGGCTCCCCCACCAGCAAGCGCTTCACTCGATCGTTCGCGCAGTTCCAACGACTGGCGATTTCCGTTTGGATAGTTTCGATCAAGCGGCCCTGACCGTCATAGACCGTTGTGCCCACATCGCCAATCACAAAATCCGGTTGGGGCACTGGGCAATCGCCCGACCACAGCGGCTCAATGAGTTCCCAATGGCGACCAGTCACGAAAACCAAAATCAGCCGATCGCGCTGTTGTTCAATCCGTTGATAAAACGCCGTGCGATCGGCCTGGGAGCCGTGCAGAAAGGTTCCGTCCAAATCCGTTGCCAGCACCCAACGGGGCGCGGTCGTTGCAAAAACCATAGGTCACCAGTCCCCCACCGATGCGATCAATCCCTGGGCATTGTACCAAGGCGTTTCCTGCTTCCTGGGGGAGATGGGTTGCTGGCTGGGCTATGCGCCAACGGCTTCCTTGGCGGCATAGAGCACTTCAGCGGTAATCTGCGTCAGCCCCCGATCGCGCGCAAATTTTTCCGTGTTGCGCTTCACCTTGCCCCGCACAAAACCCGGCACACGGTTCAACTCCGTCAGCCCATCGCGACTCCAATTCAGCTCCGAATCCGTGGAAACAGACTTGGTAATCACTTCCTTGGTGTCGTGGCCGCCAAAGATTTCCAGCAAATGATCTTCCATACCCAAGGTGAAGGAGTTATACACCAAATCCACCACCTGATTGGCTCCCTCGTAGCCCAAATAGGGTCGATAGCCAACGGGGAAATTCTGAATATGAACTGGAGCCGCAATCACACCGCAAGGGATATCTAATCGCTTGCCCACGTGGCGCTCCATTTGCGTGCCAAAGATGGCGGCCGGTTCAATTTCCGCGATCGCGTTGGCCACCTGGGTATGGTCATCGGTCATTAAAACCCGATCGCAATATTCACTGACCTGATCCCGGAACCAATCGGCATCATACTGACAGTAAGTGCCCGCCAAAACCACCTGAATTCCCATTTCCCGGGCCAGGATTTTGGTCATGGCCGCCGCGTGGGTGTTGTCACCAAATACCACGGCTTTTTTGCCCGTCAGATTTTGACAGTCGATCGAACGAGTGAACCAAGCGGCTTGCGAAGCAAATCGGGTTTGTTCATCAATAAACCCTTCATAGTCCACCGGTTCGCCCTGGCTGTTCAGCACGGATTGAATCGATCGAATGCAGCGGGCCGTTTCCACAATTCCCATCGGCGTGATATCCACAAGCGGCATCTGAAATTCCGTTTGTAAATATTGCGCCGTCAGCCCGCCAATTTCGCGGTAAGGAACCAAATTAAACCAAGCCCGAGGCAACTGTTTCAGTTCCTCCACCGAAGCCCCGTCGGGAATCACCGCATTCACCGTAATTCCCAAATCTGCCATCAATCGCTTCAGTTCTGTGCAATCGTGGCGATTATGGAATCCCAGCGTGGTCACTCCCAAAATATTCACCGAAGGGCGATCGGTTTTTTGGGTTTGCAAATCACCCACTTTGCGGGCTTTTTCAATGTAGAACTTGACGATTTGCTGAAGGGTTTGATCCGCCGCTTGCAGTTCGTTCACGCGGTAGTGATTCACATCTGCAAAGAGCACATCGCCCTTGGCATCCAACTGGGCCCGCGCCACAAAATTTTGCAAATCCTCTTGCAAAATGCTCGAGGTACAAGTGGGAGTCAGCACAATTAAATCCGGTGCTTCTTCCCGATCTTTGCGAACAATATTATCAACAACTTTTTCTTGGGAGCCTTGGGCCAAAACATTGCGATCGACCACACTGGTAGTGACGGGGGTATAGTCTCGCTCCCGTTCCAACATCGATCGCATCACATTGAAATAATCATCCCCCAGTGGGGCGTGCATGATGGCATGGACTTTGTTAAAAGAACTGGCGATCCGCAACGTTCCAATGTGGGCCGGCCCGGCATACATCCAATAGGCTAATTTCATCGGCTGCTCAACTTGGGCCCAATAGCCCGACGCATTGACGTTGAATCAGGTCTAAATTTGCATCTAAATCTAAGCCCAAGTTTGATTCTCGCAGACGAATAATTGATCCCCGCTAAACATGAAGCATTGCAACGTAAACAAAAATCTGCAAGTGTTGCGAGACCTAACAACTCTTGCAGACGAATGAATGGCGTTTGCCTTGTTTGGGATTGGCGTTTCGAGAATTAACCCTGTTTTGGCTTTGTCTTCTTTTGAACAAACTTGAATCAAGGTGAACGAACTTGAACCCAATTGAAGGGTTGGGATGAAACTGAAGAGGCTATCTAAAAAGGATTTTTGGGTTTGGGCCCAGCACGCGCAGTCCTGGAGCCTGTCGCCGTTTAGCCCGAAACCCTAGAGCTGCCGCTAGCAGAAGTCATGGGGGCAAGGGGCTTAAGCCCCTTGTCTTTGTTGATCGAGGAGACTCGCCACGTAGCCCCTCTGCAAGAATTGGGGTGAAAGGGCCGAAGCGATCGCCCAACCTGGCGTTTAAACCGAAGCTGCGTCGGCCACGGTTTCCACAGCGCGATCGTCCTGGGCCGGCAATTCAAGGCAGTAACCCGCGCCATAAACGGTTTTGATGTAGCGCGGATGGCGGGGATCGGGTTCTAACTTGGTGCGCAAATGTCGCACGTGAACTCGAATGGTTTCAATGTCATCGTTGGGATCGTAACCCCAAACTTCCTTGAGAATTTCGCTGGGGGCCACGGTTTGGCCGTGGCGCTGCAACAGGCAGTGCAACAGCTCAAATTCCAGGTGAGTGAGCTTAACGGTTTTGTCAAACCAAATGGCTTCAAACCGTTCAGGAACCAGGGTTAAGGGGCCGTAGCTCAGAATTTCGCTATGTTTAGCCGCTTGGGGAATGCGATCGGTGCGCCGCAATAGGGCCCGCACCCGCGCCAACATTTCTTCTACTTCAAAGGGCTTGGTTAAGTAATCGTCTGCCCCTGCATTGAAGCCTTCAACTTTATGTTGCGTTTGCCCCAGCGCCGTCAGCATGAGCACGGGAATATCAGCGGTGCGTTCATCGCGTCGCAGCCGCTGACAGACGGTGAACCCATCAACCTTGGGCAACATAATGTCCAACAAAATCAAGTCGGGCATGAGTTGGAGCGCTAGGGCTTGGCCCTTGATGCCATCGGTGGTTTGGTTCACGTCATAGCCGGCCATTTCTAGGTTGACGGATACCAGTTCGGAAATGGCTGGATCGTCGTCAATAACGAGAATGCGCGGCATGGCCTTTGGCTCCGAAAAACGTGCGATCGGGGACAGGCAACCAACTGCGTATCCCTGATCGGATTATAAAGCGGCTGAGAAGAAGGCTGGAAAATCACTATTTTGTTTTAGCAATCGTTCGCAACCGACAGTAACAGTTTGCAATGTTGCAATGATTCGCAAGCGGGCTGGGGTTAGTCTGGCCGGGGCTAAGCGGGCTGTGGCGTGGCTGCTGCTCGATCGCCCCGCTGCCGGCTGCACGGGAGATTTAGGGATTGCAAGGATTAGGGATTGCAAGGATTAGGGACTGAGATGAACCTGGCCGAGGATGGCCCGCAGGCGATCGTAATCATCCTTGAGCAGAACGCTGAGGGTGCGGCCCGCTTGCACCAACCAGGGCCGATCGCCCTGTCGCAGCCGATAGACCTCCCGCAGGGTGGCGGCAATCAGCGCATCGGTGGGCGTGCCGCTCATTTGCAACAGAGTCCGCAAAAAGTCCATTTTGGCGGTGAATTCCACCACCTCTTGGCGATCGCACCCATACACGGCTTGGTGAATTTGGGGTGGACGAGGGGGCAAGTGCTGATAGATCGGGCCGTTGATCAATTTGGCCCCCGCTTGCAGGAGGTTGGCGATCGCCCCTGGGTTCACGCCTTCTGTGCCGATCGCGTCGGGATTCAAGGACTCCAGCGGCACAAACCCCACGATTGCCACCCGAAACTCCGTGCGCAACATGGAAAAAATCTGCGGCTGTTGTTCGCGCAAATCTTCCAAGGACAGCCCCAAGGCCTGGGCCCGGTGTACGGAGTCGATCGGGGCGGTGGTGGCGTGATAAACCACCCCATAGATCTGATTGCCGGAATCCTCATCGCGCGATCGCACCCAACTGCCAAAGGGCGGCATGGTCGGAAAACTAAGGGTTTCTGGCTCCAAACATTGGGCCAAATATTCCGTCGTGGCCGTTTCAATCACTTCCGCCAGGTGATGGGACGGGCGATCGCGCTGGGCAAATTGCGGCAGGGGTAAACGCATGGCCGAACCAAAGCGGGGCTAAGGGGAGCAAGGGTTAGAGGACGGATGGCCTTGAACCAATGCGTTACTTTTTGCCGCGACCAGCCGTGGCATCCACCGTCTCCAGTTCCGAGAACCGGAAGGTAACCAACTTATCCCAGTTGCCGCCCTCAAACAGCACGGCCACTTTGCCATCGGTCACGCGCTGCACTTGACCTTGAAACTGATAGTAGGTGTCGTTGGGGTTAATGACACGGACTGCGGAACCGGGCAGGATCATAGGATTAGCCTGAACTCGACAGGGACTGGGATTGGCGTTGGGATCGGGGCTTGGGGCCCCAAGGGCCATCAAGCGATGCCCAGCCCTTACGATAGCGTGCGATCGAGCTGCTTTGATCGCCCAATCCCGCTCGATCGCCCCCAAAATTTTTGATATCCCCAATCAGGCGAACGGTTTAATTCTGAGCTGATCTAGGGCTGTGCCGATCGATGGATCCAATCAATTGGGTTGATCAAGCACGCGACCTAGGGCAGGGATTCCCCGCGTCTTTAGCTGGCCAGCACCAAGTTATCCCGATGCACCACCGTTTCCGGTGCGTCGTGCCCCAAAATTGCGGCAATTTCGTCCGATCGCTTGCCACAGATTTTCTCCAGCGCCTCATGGCTGAAATTCACCAGGCCGCGAGCCACCTCCCGCCCTTCCAGATCACAGAGCTGCACCGCATCTTGGGGTTGAAACTCCCCTTCCAAGTCCCGAATTCCCGCCGCCAACAGGGATCCGCCCCCCGTGCAGATCGCCCGCACCGCCCCGGAATCGAGATAAAGCTTGCCCGCTGGAATCAGGCCATGGGCAATCCACCGCTTGCGGGCGCTGGTGGCCTGAGGTTGGGGCGCAAACTGCGTGCCAATATCCGCCCCCTCCAAGATTTTCAGCAAGTTACGGGGTTGGCTGCCGTCCGTAATCACCACTCGAACCCCGGCACTAGTGCCAATTTGGGCGGCGGTGATTTTGGTGGCCATGCCGCCGGTTCCCCACTGGGAGCCACGGCCGCCAATGTCCAGTTCCAACGCCTCCAAATCGGACATTTGCTCCACCAGGCGAATCGGTTCCGCGTCGGGATTTTGGCGTGGGTCAGCGGAATAGAGCCGATCGACATCCGTGAGCAAAAACAGCCACTCCGCTTCCACCAGGCTGGCCACCAAGGCCGAAAGGGTGTCGTTATCGCCAAATTTCAACTCATCCACGGCCACCGTGTCGTTTTCATTGACGATCGGGATGGCTCCCATCCGCAGCAGTTCTTGAAAGGTGCTGTAGGCGTTGATGTAGCGACTGCGCTGGGCCAAGTCCCCCCGAGTCAGCAACACTTGGGCGATCGGCTGGTCAAACTGACTAAACAGATCGTCATAGACCCGCATCAGTCGCCCTTGGCCCACGGCGGCCACGGCCTGTTTCTGGGCGATCGCCTTGGGCCGCTCCGTCAGCCCCAACCGCGCACAGCCCACCCCCACGGCTCCCGACGACACCAGCACCACGGGATAGCCCCGATCGCGCAGATCACAAATCACTTCCACCAACGTGGCGATCGTGGACAAGGCCAGCCGGCCGCTGTCCGGTTGGGTCAAGCTAGAGGTGCCAATTTTCAAGACGATCGGGCGCATAACTAACCACCACTTCTGGAAGGGTTGCAAGGGGCAACCAATTATCAAACCAGCGAAGGGCCCCAGCGGCCCAGGCTCTGGCCCCGGGGCGATCTTGGCCAACGGGGATCAAGCGGTGGATGTATGTGGGTGATTCTGGGCGATCACTTCGTCTTCGTGTGGATCCCTAACCAGAATGCTTGAGATTGCTGCGAGACCTCCACCCCCCATCCCGGCCTAGATCCTGGGCGAAACGGCTATTTCAATCCCAGTGATCCCAAAAACCATGGGAAACGCAGCGCAAAAACAAAGTGCCGGGATCCGGAGACCCCAGCACTTTGAGTGTTTAAAAAAGTTGGTTTTATGGTTAGGGTCTTTATTGGCTGACCCCATTTGAACTGTTATTAGAATCGCAGATTTTTGGGATGGCGCTTTATTTCCTTATATTTTTTTTATATTTGTTTCTTCATAAAAGTTAATCAAAAAGGCGAGATTTTGTATTCTAGCAAGCGATATATCACGGGATCAGTATCTTTTCTTTAAAAAATGTTTCAGCCATGGCGGCAACTTGATAGAGAAATCCCCCTAGGCCAGAAAACTAAGACGATTTGAATAAAAACTGTATCGGGATTGACAAAAAATTATTAAGCGCCCTATTCCCTAGATTTTCACCATGAATCTGTGCGTTACACCGCAAATTGCAACGATTAATGATGGCAAAAACCATGACTAATCGCTCCTAAAGTTAGCCCCCAAATCCTCGGATTGGATTCCGAATCTTTGGGGGCAGTTATCAATGGTGCTGTGTTGGTTTTTGGGGGCCAAGACTGCTTAATTGTGTGCTCATCTATTCAGGTGGGATCCACCCAGTCGAGATCCATGAGCACCGGTCGTTTTTAACTCAATCTCAGAATGACTTCGAGTTGACCGTTAATGACTTAGCTGGCGGGGCGATCGGGCGGAGAGGTTGCTGTGGGCAGGGGCGAAGGATCGCGATAGAACGACGCGCCAATCAGTTTTGAGAGCCACACTTCGAGGGAGTGAATCGGGTAGCCCCGATGGGCCGACAGGGGATTCACCATCGGTTGCACCAACACGGTGAACAGCCCCAGACGGTTACCGGCCAACACATCGGTGAACAGGCGATCGCCCACCATGGCCACCCGTTCCGGCGGCAGTTGCATTTCTTGGAGCGCTTGGCGCAACTTGCGGCGAGAGGGTTTGGCAGCTCCGGTGAAGTAGGGCAAGTCGAGCGATCGGGCAATGCTGCCAATTCGCGACTCGCTCAGGTTGTTGCTGGCCAGCCACAGTCGCACATGGGGTCGCACCGCCTGGATCCAAGTCACCAGCTCCGGTGAAACCGCGTCGGTGGTGGTGGGAACCAAGGTGTCATCCACATCCAGAATCAGGCCCTGCAAACCGTGCTGCACAATCACTTCCGGCGTGAGGGCCAAGATGGAGTCGCCTAGGATTAAGTCGGGCTGAAGCAGGACACCAAACGTCACGGGAACCTCACAAACTTGTGGCGATCGAACTGAGCAGCGAAACTGAGCAGCGAAACTGAGCAGCAACGTGGAAATCGGGCGATCGGGGCGATCGCGCCTAGGGGCTGGGGCTGGCCGCCGGTTGAGGGGTCGATCGAGTCCTGGCGTTGCGCTCGGCCCGAATGCGCTTCACAGCGGCCTCGTGTTCCGCCAAGGTTTTGCTAAACACATGGGTTCCGTCATACCGTGCCACAAAGAACAGATAGTCTGTTTTGGCCGGAGCCAAGGTGGCTTCTAGGCTGGCTTTGCCCGGGGCCGCGATCGGCCCCGGCGGTAACCCAGGATTGAGATAGGTATTGTAGGGCGAAGGCTGGCGAATATCCGTGAAAGTCAGAGGACGATCGGGTGTTTGCCGAATTTTCAGGGCATATTCCACCGTTGGGTCTGATTCTAGCTTTTGCCCCCGATTCAGCCGATTGCTAAACACCCCCGCAATCACCGATCGCTCCTGGGGAATCACCGCCTCCTTCTCCACAATGCTGGAAAGCGTCACCCACCCCAACAAATCCAGCTTGGTTTGGCCGCGATTTTGGTTCCACAGGGGCAAAGCCACCTTCTCGAAGCGATCGAGCATCGAATCAATCACCGCCTGCGGGGTAATCGTGTCTCCCGGAAACTGGTAAGTATCCGGAAAAAGAAACCCTTCCAAGGACGTAATTCGCTGGGGCAGCCAGGGGTAGCGATCGCGCGGAATTTTTTGCGCGAGGGCCAAAAACTCCTCCGCCCGAAACACCCCTTGGGACTGGAAATAGTCGGCCATTTGCCGCACCGTCCAGCCCTCCGGAATCGTCAGGCTCTGTTGAATCGTCTTGCCCTGCCAAAGTTGCTGGGCAACGTCCGTCATCGGGGCCGTGGGCAATAGTTCATAGGTTCCCGCCTGGAAGCCGCCATTGTCGTCATTCCAAGTCAGCCACCGGGCCCACAGTTCCCAAGCCGCGCTGGAGCGAATAATCCCCAACCGTTCCAGATCGCGGCCAATTTGCCGGGCGCTGGTTCCCCGTTCAATTTGCACTTGTACTGCTTTCATGGCGGTGTCGCCCTGGGCCAAGTCCATGGGACGGTTGGCCCAGCTCCACCATTGCCATCCTTGCCAAGCACCAACCAAGGCCGCCGTGGGCACGAGGAGAGTAAATATCACGCGACCCAATCGTTGCATGGCTCGATCGAACTACTCCAACCCATTAAATAGTTGTTCCTCGATCGACGGTAGCAAATCTTCGATCTGCTCCAACTCCTCGGGATCCAGTAATTCTGGCTGTCCCTGTTCATTCATGCGGGCCACAATGAAAAACGGATCCAACGGCGTATAAACCGCATACTCCGTTTCATTATGAAAAAAGCTAGCTAACCACTGGAACTCATCCACATCTTCGCCGGAGCCGTTCCCTTCCCAGGGTTCATCGTCTTCCGGTTCTTCGGGTAATTCGCCCTCAACGGTCAGCACGATCGCCGTGCGCTTCAACTTCAAATTCTCCTCTGCCAACACCGCCTTCGCCGTGTTGAACAGGAGATCAATCTGTTGCTCGTTCTCGATCGGGACGGCTTCCTCGTCCTCGTCGTCACCCTTCCAGGTCACAATCTCAACCGGGGAATCCACCGGGTGTAAGAGCACATACTCGGAGCCTTCCACCTCGATCGAGTGCTCAACAAAACACTCCAATGTCCGACCCGTGGCATCGGACAGGGTGATGGTGGGAACGTCCCACGCAGTATCTTCTTGGGTCATGCGCGCGATGGGAATCGAGACCTTAAAAGTATCCCCCATGAGGGCAGCGTTGCCGCAGGGAATAATTAGGATTTTCCCGCCCTGCCCTCAATCACCGGACTGACAGCAGAATGGCCAGGCAACTGGCTCACCCACAAAAAAGCCCCCTACAGAGGAGGCCCATTGCGGACTAGAGGAGTAAGTTCACCCTCAATACCCATCTTTCACTCAGTGCCTATACCCGATCGAGAAACCCATAACAGTGCTGTTCCGAGTGCTGTGAATTGTGCCGAGCACTGGGCCACCAATTGAAGGGAAAAAAAGAAAGGGCGATCGCACCGGTATTCTCAGCCTCAGGGGCATCATTGAGAATCAAGATGGAATTGATCGTACTTGAAAAACGAATTGGGAAAAAACCGGTTGCAAACTGCTGAACATTCTCTTTTGAAGCGATTGTTTCAGTGAACAACCTTCAACCCAACATCTCAATTCAGCGAATCTTTAGAGAACTGCATAAATGGTAGTTGCCTAATCGCTGACTCAGCCATTCAACCAACAGAACCATTAACCAATGGCATCTTCTTCAGACAGCATCTCTAGAAGATTGTCGGGATCCACATAATGGCAAACCGCATCATCAACACAAATCAAAGCCCAACCCGATGCATCAATATCCATTAATTTGTAGGAGGCTTCTTGGACAAAAAAGCCCTTATGATTACGGGTTTCCGGCTTAACAGTAACGTTGTTCGCAGACATTTCCCTAACTCCTGAAACGGTGTGACGACGAACTGAACTGGTCGGGTAAAGCAAGTCTAATAACTTGTATCGCAAAATCCTATCATTCAATTTTTGATTGTCCAGTAAAGTTCTGTGACATCTTGCAACCCCTTGTTAAATGTAAACGCTGTAACCAGGGAGCTGCTGAACCCTGTTTTTTCGAGGGTTTGACCTGTCAGAGATTTGGCCTTTTGGGGTCACAATCGTTCGAGAAAGTGTAAAGTTTTTTGACAATTAAAAATGGAGCCAGTTTTTACCTGACTCCAATGCCAAAAAATCAATAAGACGCGATCCCAGCGCGATCCCTAACTATCAAAGATCCAAGCTTTGATCCGCTGAAAGCCTTTGCTGTTGGGTTTCTGGGCGATCGCCTCTTCCAAATTTTTCTGAACTTCTTCTGCCGCGTCTTGGTCAATCAAAACCAACTGGCTGGCGATTTCCACCTGTTCGCGCACCCCTTTTTGGCCGTCTTCGATCATGGCAACGGCCAGATTTACACGGGCTTGGGCATCCTGGGGATTGAGTTTCACGGCTTTTTTAGCAGCTTTGAAAGCCAATCCCGCCTGGTCAGTCAGCAGATACAGCCATGCCAAGCAAGTCCAAGGGGGGCTGCTTTTGGGGGCCCGATCGCACACGGACTTGAACAGCGGAATCAGCACAGTGGGATCTTCACCGGCTTGATAGCGATCGATGCCTTGCAAGAACAGTTCTTCGGCGGTTAACGTCGCGGAGTCAGTGGTTTCCGCATCCGCAAGTTCTGAAGTGACGACAGGAGTTTCGGCCATGGGTCAACCACGAAAAAGAATGAGGGTCAGTCCTGACGAACGATCGCCAACGGGAAGCAACCCGCCAGCACCGATCGCCCAAAGGCTTGGTCTTTGACCACTGTTGAAGGGTTACGCTGCGCGCACAAAGTCGCGATCGCCCCGAAAACGGAATGGCAGGGATAATTCCGAATCCTAACGATACCAGCAAACGCGAAACGGCAATCCCGAAGGACTGCCGCCGCTGACAAAGGGGCGATTGATCGTCCCCCCCAATGGGCCCCACCAAACTGATGCAACCCAGTTAAGGACAGGAGGCCCAGTTCAAATCAACTCAACTCAAGCTAAATCATCAAGCTAAATCATCAAGCTAAATCATCAAGCTAAATCAACTCACTCAACCAAAACCCAGTTAGAGGATGTCTGAAAAGCCAAAATTGCTACTCTGCACGCCCCAGGGATCGATGTAGACAAGGGGCTTAAGCCCCTTGCTCCCACGACAATTAATGTTTAGCCCGTACTGAAAGATACTTCTCAGACATCCTCTTAGGTTCAAGCCTAACTAGGCCGAAAAAGACTTCCCACAGCCGCAGGTTTGGGTTGCATTTGGGTTGCGGAATTGGAACCCGCCGCCAATCAAAGCCGTGCTGTAGTCCAGTTCCAAGCCATAGAGATACAGCAGGCTTTTCGGATCACAAATCACCTTGAAATCGCCGTAATCAAACACATCGTCATCGGGGCGAATATTCGCTGCCGTCTCAAAGTCCATCGTGTAAGACAAGCCCGAACAACCGCCTCCCCGAACGCCAACTCGCAAGCAGAGGTCGCTTTGGCCTTGGCTCTGGCGCAGGTTGAGCAGGTGTTGGCGGGCCGACTCGCTAATTTGAATGCCTTGCTTGGCGGGAATGGTCGAAGTAGTCATAGGATTCAAAGGGCTGGGACTAGCAACTGCCTGGGGATGGCTCCTTGGAGGAATGCCCCAGAGTTTCGCGGAATCTGATGAAATCTATTGTATGCAACTCCCCCAGCTAATTTTCAGTAATTCCAGGAGGCTATAGGTTCTGGCCCTGTGACGATCACTTAACGATCATCCTCTTCCTGGATGCTTTGGGCTGAAACCACGGCAAAATAACCACGGTAAAATCAGCCCACCGCAGGAAATCACAGCACAATCACCCCACCGTAGGGTCTGTCGTCAAATCGTCTGAAATCCTGATTCCACCGCTAACGGCTCTTGAGGGACAAGGCCCTTAAGCCCCTTGTTGCGACGATCGGGACATGAAAAATCAACCGTTTCTGCCTAATTCCAAGGCAGCACAACCGCTCCTAAAACCTACCGTATGGTTCAGCCACCGTTTCGCCAGGCTGCCTCGGGTGCTGGGTTTGGCAAGTGCTAGTTGGGAAGAATTGCGATAATGGAACTGGAAAAGCTGCGTCAGAACGTGAAAATGGAGTGCGCACTGCTCTTTCCAATGCGCTGTGTTGTTGGGGATCTGGGATATGCAAAGTTTGCCAAAGGCGACGATCGAACGGCTAAAGCAACTTCCGTTGTTGCGAACCACTTGGCAGGGAGACCTGAGACCGGTTCACAGCCGTGCCCTCAATACCCGCGCAAACCAGGATGCCCAAAGGCTCTGTGTGCTGTGGATGGATGTTAGTCAACCCTCGTTGCGCTCTTTGGAGCCGGTGACGGAAGAAGCGGGATTTGAAGCGGTAGTGCGGGTTTTGCTACAGGCCATTGAACAACCCCGAGGACAACAGCCACCGGGACGGCCCCAGCGGTTGGTGGTTTGCAACCGAGAATTGCAATTTTTCCTGCGAGGCGCGTTGCAAGGGCTAGACATCAAGGTGGAATACGGCGCGAAGCTGCCTCTGATTGATGATGTGGTGCAATCGCTGGAAGCCTATAACCCAGAATTGGAAGTGCGAGATATTTGGGATTCGCCCCACGCCAAACGGCTGGTTCAAGCAATTCGGGCCACCTGGCGATCGGCCCCTTGGATGTTGTTGGCTGAATATGAAGTGGTGGAAATTAAATTTGAGCTGGATGAGCCACACCAGTTCTATCTATCCACTTTGGGCATGGAGGGGTTGGAGCTGGGATTATTGCTCTATCGATCGCTGGAATCGTTGGAGAAATTCCGCAAAGACATCATTAGCAGCCCCCATCGATCGGAACCGCACAAAATGGAAGAAATCTTTCTGAATCAAGATTGTTTCTTCCTCACCTTCAATGATTTAGAAGAGAGCGAAGCACCATCCCCCCAAAGCCCCATTCTTAGCGAATCGGCCTGGCCAGAATTGGGCAGCATTCATCCCCTGGAAGGAATGCGAGATCATCTATCCGATGATGAATTGATGGTGATGGTCGTCATTCTGGAAGCGCTCAATCAGTTCATCAAGCGCAATAACAAAATCCTTTACGATGCTGACGATTTCCCAAGCCTCAAAAACCAATTTCGGATTCTGAATCCCTTAGCGAATCCTAATCCTGGCCAGAAGCGCAAACAGGACAACATCGCTGTCACGATTCAAACGCGCCCTGATGTGACCCTGCGATTGCTGGAATCTGTTGCGGATCCGGAATCCCTGGCGGCTCATTTGCTGATGCCCGATTTCATGGATGACTTGGATGAGGATGCGGAGGGCATGGCCGCTCTGGCGCAAATCCAAAAATTGTTGTCGCTCGCATCGGGACGGGATGTTCCTCTGGGACTGGGCAACCCTAACTGGAATCCTGGCGATGTTCCCAGGGCGCTGAAATCGGCATCGTCTCAACAATTGTCATCGGGTTCACGCCACTATTCTCAAGAAATTGAGATGGATTGGTTGCCGGAGGGAACGCTGGTCAATTTGGAAACCAATTTGCCTCGGGTGACCCATGACATGATTCCGAATGCTTTTCGATCGCCCTTGGTGGACTATCCCTTTACGCCAAATAGTTCGGCGGATGGCGGTTCGGCGCAGGAAGGCCAGCAGAAAAAAGCTGGTTCCGGAAAGGCTGCTGGAAAGACTGCTGCTCAGTCGTCGAAGCGATCGCCCCAGAGTTTCCCGCTATTGGCTTTGCAAACCTCTCAGCCCAAGGCCAAGGTGTTGATTGATGAAGTGCTGAGTCAAGATCGCCCGATCGCGATGGGGTTGATGTCGAGTCATGATCAGTTTGATCAGGCTTACGATTTGTTGGTGCTGTACACGGCGCAAGGTCGTTTGCTGGGGGTGAATGTTTATTGGCAAGATGACCCGATCGATCGCGCATTGATTGCAGACTGGCACAAACGAACCAAGGCGGCGGGAAATCGCTGCTCGGTGGCAGTGTTCAAGGGAGCCACGGGCAAGAATCGCGGCATGGTTGATCCATTAGATCTGATGCGGTTGTGGGATATCCATGCGTTGAGCATGGAAGATTTGATGCGATCGGCAGTGCAGGCCCAAATTGCCAGGGGGAAGGCCTAGGGGCGACGGAAGCGGGCAACTGCGATGTTACAATTCGTTAATATTTTGGGCGATCGAGCCGGGTGAACCGTTCCAGGAACCCACCGCCCGATCGCCCTTACTCACCCGATGCACAGAAGGATTTGAGGCAGCCATGCGAGTCGCGATCGTGGGAGCCGGATTAGCCGGATTAGCCACCGCCGTGGATCTAGTCGATGCGGGCCATGAAGTGGAAATTTTTGAGGCCCGTAATTTTGTTGGCGGCAAGGTTGGCAGTTGGGTTGATGCAGACGGTAACCATGTGGAGATGGGCTTGCACGTCTTCTTTGGCTGCTATGAAAACCTGTTTGGCCTGATGAAAAAGGTGGGAGCCTTTGAAAATCTGTTGCTGAAGGAGCATACCCACACCTTCGTGAATCGGGGTGGCAATTTGGGCGAGCTGGATTTTCGCTTCCCGATCGGGGCCCCTTTCAACGGTTTGAAGGCTTTTTTCACCACCTCGCAACTGTCGGTTGCCGACAAGCTGGCTAACTCGATCGCCCTGGGAACCAGCCCGATCGTCCGGGGATTGGTGGACTTCAATGGCGCAATGAAAACGATCCGTGAGCTAGATCGGGTCAGCTTTGCCGACTGGTTCCGCAGCCACGGCGGCTCCGATGGCAGCCTGAAGCGGATGTGGAACCCGATCGCCTATGCCCTTGGCTTCATCGACACCGAAAATATTTCGGCCCGCTGTATGCTCACCATCTTCCAATTCTTCGCCGCCAAAACGGAAGCTTCGGTGTTGCGGATGCTGGCCGGCTCCCCCGATGAATATCTGCACAAGCCGATCGTGAAATACATCACCGATCGCGGCGGCAAAATTCACCTGCGTCGCCGGATTCGGGAAGTGCAATACACCGAAAGCAGCAATGGCGAAATCCGCGTCACGGGCCTCGATGTGGCCGATGGGGAAGCCACCGAGCGGATCACCGCCGATGCCTACGTGGCCGCCTGCGACATCCCCGGCATTCATCGCCTGTTGCCGGAAGCCTGGCGCAAAATTCCCGAATTCGACAACATCTACAAGCTAGAAGCCGTGCCCGTGGCCACCGTGCAGTTGCGGTTCGATGGTTGGGTCACGGAAATGCAAGACCCCGCAGCCATGAAGGATTTGGCTAAGGCGCGTGGCCTCGATAACCTACTCTATTCCGCCGATGCGGATTTCTCCTGCTTTGCGGACTTGGCCCTAACCAGCCCCAAAGACTACTACCGCGAGGGCCAAGGCTCCCTGCTGCAATTGGTGTTGACTCCCGGCGACCCGTTCATCAAAAAGTCCAACGAGGAAACGGTGCAGCATGTCCTCAAGCAAGTCCATGACCTGTTCCCCTCGTCGCGCAGCCTGAATCTGGTGTGGTCGGGGGTGGTGAAGCTGGCCCAATCGCTCTACCGCGAGGGGCCGGGCATGGATCCCTATCGCCCCAACCAAAAGACCTCGATCGAGAACTTCTTCTTGGCCGGCAGCTACACCATGCAGGACTACATCGACAGCATGGAGGGCGCAACCCTCTCGGGCAAGCAGGCGGCGAAGGCGCTGTTAAGCACCCAACTCCCGATCGCGGCCTAGCCATCGGCTGTTCATGAGGGGTTCATTCTTGGTCAACCGGGCGATCGAGTCATACCTTTAAGTGCTGATTGCAGCAGCATGTGGGGTGGTTAATGGCCACCCTCCAGGTTTAACAGTGTTGATCGTGCGGATCATTCAGACCAGTTCTGACCCCTCTTTTCTGCATCTCAAAATTCCGGTGTCAAAATAAATCAATTGGTTATGTATGAATCAATTGGTTGCAAGCACGGTGATGTTCACATGCTAGAAACCCTGACCGCCCTGATCGCCCTGGCAGACTTTTTGGAGTTGCCGGAAACCCAACCAGCGAGTGAATATATCGACGGGCAAATCTTGCAAAAACCCATGCCCAAAGGAAAACATAGCATCATCCAAGCTGAACTAGCTGCCGCCATTAATGCCGTAGTTCGTTCCCGCCGTCGGGGGCTGGCATTTACCGAATTGCGTTGCACCTTTGACGGGCGCTCGATCGTGCCGGATATTGCTGTCTTTTCTTGGGAACGGATTCCCAAAGATGAATCGGATGAAATTGCCGATCGATTTCTGCTGGCTCCCGATTGGGTGGTGGAGATTCTGTCTCCTGATCAAAGCCATGCCCAACTATTTAAAAAACTCCGCCATTGCTTTCAGCACGGGACGATCGCTGGTTGGATTATTGATCCTGCAAACAAAGCCGTGATGATCTATCGGCCGGGTCAAGAAGCACTGTTGTTTGATCTAGAAGAAATGCCCGATTGCCCCTTGCCCATTCCAGAATTTGTCGGAGAGCTAACCCTCACCTCAGAAGTTTTATTTAGTTGGCTGGCACTGTGAAGCTGCGAAGACTGCCAAGAATGTCAAGAATTCAACTTCTTCAACTTCTGCAATTTCTTGTCCAGCCTTTGCCTAGAACCATTTGCCTAGAACAATTGGTACGCCAGATTTCGGATGCCATGAAGCAACGATTCGGTGGGCATTGCCCACCCTACGGGCTAAGGTTCACCATTAGTGAATTCACCATTAATTAACTATTAATTCACCAGTTTCTGTTGGGCTTGCCGTTGCTTTTTGCGTTCCACCATGGCCGATAAATGTCGTCGCAACAAGGCGCTACCTTGCAAATTCTGATTTTCTAAATATAAATCTCCCGCCTTTACCAACCGAGGAACTGCTTCATTGTCATTGAGCAAATTAGCCAAAGCCAGACCCCAGTTATGGTAAGCCTCCGGCCAGTTGGGCGCTAATTCCAGGGCCGTTGCAAATCGCTCACCGGCTGCTCGATAGTCCCCTTGAGTAAACAGCGTTTGTCCCTGATTGAAAGCCGCGATCGCCTTAGGAATTCGATCGCCATTCTCTGTTGGTAAGGGAACCGCCTCCGTGAACAGAATCGATCGGCTACCCTGGCCACGATAGGCCCAAATCATAATTCCCAAAGAGCCGCCCAATACCGCGCCGATCACACCAAACCAAAGGGCAAAGTCACCCCACTCTAAGCCCAGGCGATCGAGCAATTGGGATTCAACCACGGCCATGAATGCTGTCATCACTGCTGTCATTACCCCGATTATGATCATTGATGGATGAATCTGCTGAATTTGACGAATGAATCTGATTCGTCGGTTGCATAGACCAATTTCTAATCAGTTTAAAACCAATCAGAAACTAATAGAGCCAAGGGATAACTCAATCCTCCCTTGGCCCTGCGATATTTAGTGCTAAGTTTCGAGTGCTAGGTTCCAACGGCGTTTTTCACGGCTTAGGGTTAATCAACGGTTGCAACTTAGCCTCTTAACTGAAGCATTTTGGCTGAAGCACCCTGACTCAGTACCTCAATTCAACGTCTTGAGCTTGAGTTTCATCTCTGGAGCTTCATTTCTTGAGCTTCAATTTTTCAATTGAAGGCTGATTGCGATAGTTAATGCCGTTGCCTTCCCGATCGCCCGATCGCAGGCCAAGCCGAGCCAAAACTCCTAAGCCGGCTGGCGAAACAGTGTTGATAGATAAACCCGCGACACACGCCGATCGCTCTCCCCGTTTTGCAACAGAAAAAGCGACAGAGCCGCCGCAAACACCCGGTTCAAATCCCAGTCGGGATGCACTTCCAAATAATCCTTAAGGGCTTCGTGGAGTTCTTCAGGAATTTCCGCCACGATGCTAACTGTGCCACTCATCGGCAAAACCCCAGCCACATTGGTAAGCGGCAACATTGTGCGCCAGGCTCCCGGCGATGTCAATGCTGCGAAATATTGCGATCCGGCTCAAAAACTCAGAATTTTTCCTGGATAGCACATATTTTTACTCATTTAATTTACATAAATTTATTAAAAAGCGCCTTTTATGAGAAGCCGGGCGATCGCCCAAAACAATCCCCAACCGAACGACAAACCGTATCGTTGGCGACACAGCCTGTGGAAAACTCCGCCTTTTCTGTGGAAAACTTGGGGGTCTTCTGTGGAAAACCTGTGGAAAACTTTCCCCCAAGATAAGAATTTTCCCTTTGCAAAATGATTTGCATCCTCAGAAATCCTTTCCGGGGGTCTTGGATCGTCAGCCCAGCGCCCAATGCGATAATGGAAGCGTTGAATTCAGCCCAGCTAGTCGTGACCGTAACCCCGCTCCGTTCCGCCACCTTCAATGCCCAAGTGCCCGATGCCCTCGGCCGGTTTGGCCAGTTCGGCGGCAAATACGTTCCCGAAACCCTGATGCCCGCCCTGGCTGAGTTGGAGCGGGCCTACGAGCACTATCGGCACGACCCAGACTTTCAGGCGGAACTCCAAGGGTTGTTGCAGGACTATGTGGGCCGTCCCAGCCCGCTGTATTTTGCCGAGCGGCTGACACAGCACTACGCCCGCCCCGACGGCAGCGGCCCGCAAATTTACCTGAAGCGCGAAGACCTGAACCACACGGGCGCACACAAAATTAACAACGCGATCGCCCAAGCCCTCCTGGCCAAGCGGATGGGCAAACAGCGGATCATCGCCGAGACCGGAGCCGGCCAGCATGGCGTAGCGACGGCCACCGTTTGCGCCCGCTTTGGCCTCGATTGCGTGATTTATATGGGCATCCATGACATGGAGCGCCAAGCCCTGAACGTGTTCCGCATGAAGCTGATGGGTGCAGAAGTGCGACCCGTGGAAGCGGGAACCGGCACGCTGAAGGATGCCACCTCGGAAGCGATTCGCGACTGGGTGACCAACGTGGAAACCACCCACTACATCCTCGGTTCCGTGGCTGGCCCCCACCCTTACCCGATGATGGTGCGCGACTTCCACGCCATCATCGGCGAAGAAACCCGCCAACAGTGCCAAGCCAAGTGGGGCGGACTGCCAGATATTTTGCTGGCCTGTGTTGGCGGTGGCTCCAATGCCATGGGGCTGTTCCATGAGTTTGTGACGGAACCAACCGTGCGGATGATTGGCGTGGAAGCGGCCGGCGAGGGAGCCGAAACCGAAAAGCACGCGGCTACCTTGACCAAGGGTCGGGTGGGTGTGTTGCATGGGGCCATGAGCTATTTGCTGCAAGATGGTGACGGCCAGGTCATTGAGGCCCACTCGATCAGCGCCGGGTTGGACTATCCCGGCGTGGGGCCGGAACACGCCTACTTGAAGGATGCGGGACGTGCGGAGTATTACAGCGTGACGGATCAGGAGGCGTTGGATGCCTTCCAACGGGTGTCGCGTCTGGAGGGAATTATTCCGGCACTGGAAACGGCCCACGCCTTTGCCCATCTGGAAAAACTCTGCCCGACCTTGGACGGCAGCCCGAAGATTGTGATTAATTGTTCGGGCCGGGGCGATAAAGATGTGCAAACGGTAGCCAAGGTGTTGATGCCTTAGGGCCTGTCGTCTGTCATCTGTTCGGTCGCCGTAGGGGTTGGGTCTCCCAACCCTGACCCGAGCGATCGCCACCAACCTGTCCAGCCCTTGGAATATCAGGGATCGTGGGGGCTGGGCGGGGAGACCCTGCCCCTACGGCTGCTCGGTTGGGAAAGATCATTCGGGTTGCGGGAATTGGATGACAAACCCTAGCCCTTGCCGATGGTGGGTCAAATCAGGGGAGCATCGCCACCGCCAAAACTGCACGAGGGCGAGAGTTGCAACAACCATGAAAATTTTGGGCGCGGGCCTTAGCAAAACGGGCACTTCTTCACTTCATGCGGCTTTGCAGATTCTGGGGTTGTATGGGCTGCATTTCGATCGCGATCGCCTCAACGAGATCCTCAGCGGCCAAGTCACCCAACCCAATTTCCGCTGCTATGACGATGTGGACGTGGTGACGGATTTGCCCAGCGCCTATTTTTATCGGGAGTTGGCGGCCGCCTATCCCGACAGCAAAATCATCCTGACCGTGCGCGATGTGGATGCCTGGTGGCGCAGTGTGGAATTTCATATCAATCACCGCTTTCCGGTGTCGCCCAGTGTGGGGATTCGGGCCCAGCTTGCCCAGCGTTGGCAGCTCGATCGCTGGTTGAGCCATGGGCCTTGGCCAACGGATTGGCAAGTGGGCTGGCAAAACTTCTGGCAAGAAAGTGCATCGCAACAGTTTCGCCGCGACCTGCGCAATTGTGTGTATGGCTCGGCGATCGCCACTGAGTTTCTTTATAAGAAGAAGTATCTGGAGCATAACGATCGGGTGATGGCAGAAATTCCGCCCGATCGACTGCTGGTGATGAATATTCCCGCCGGGGACGGTTGGGAACAACTCTGCCCTTTTTTAGGGGTGCCAATTCCCGATCAACCCTTTCCCCACGCCTACAAAACCGAGCACCAAGCCTACAAACGTTAATCAGCAAAAAGCAAGACTGACCCTGTGTTAGAGTCATTCCGACCCGATCCGGATGGTTTAAACAATTCCCATGGCCAGACTCAGCGGAATCTTGCTGCACCCCACTTCGCTCCCCAGTCGCTACGGAGTGGGTGATCTGGGTGACCAGGCCATTGCCTTTTGTGATTGGTTGCAAGCGGGGGCCCAACGGGTGTGGCAAATGTTGCCTCTGGGGCCCGTGGGTGCTGGCAATTCGCCCTATATGAGTTTTTCTGCGATCGCCGGGGAGCCGTTGCTGATCAGCCCCGATCGCCTGGTGGAAGCTGGCTGGTTGCCCGCCGCCGCCCTCGAACAAGGGCCCGATTTCAATCCCCATCGGGTGGACTTTGCGGCGGTGCGGGCCTACAAAGATCGCCTGTTTGTCCAAGCCTGGGCCGGGTTCCAAGTTCATGCCACCGCAGAACAACGCACCGCCTTTGAGCAATTTTGCACCGAGCAGGCCGACTGGCTCGAGGATTTTGCCCTGTTCATGACCCTGAAGGCGGAATTTGGCCAAATTGTTTGGAACCGTTGGGATGTGGGATTTGCCCAGCGAGATCCGGCCGTGTTGGCTGCCGCCCGCCAAACCCTAAAGGAGCCGATCGCCCTGCAACGGTTTTTGCAGTTCGTCTTCTTTGAACAGTGGCAACAACTGAAGACCGCTGCCAACGAACGGGGCGTGCAACTGGTGGGCGATGTGCCCATCTATGTCTCCTTCGATAGCGCCGACGTTTGGGCGAATCGCGAGTTGTTTGCCCTGGATCCAGACACCCTGGATCCGGCCCAAATGGCCGGCGTACCCCCGGACTATTTCAGCGCCACGGGGCAACTGTGGGGGAACCCGGTTTATGACTGGGAAACCAACGCCCAAACGGGCTATCACTGGTGGATCAAGCGGTTCCGCCACCTGTTCACCATGGTGGATTGGGTGCGAATTGACCATTTCCGAGGGTTCGAGTCCTTTTGGGCCGTGCCCCAAGGGGAAGAAACCGCCATCAATGGCGACTGGGTTCCCGGGCCGGGAGCGGCATTTTTTGAAGCGGTGCAGGGGGCCTTGGGCAAGCTGCCGGTGATTGCGGAAGATTTGGGGATTATTACGCCTGAGGTGGAAGCACTGCGCGATCGCTTCCAATTTCCCGGCATGAAGATTCTGCAATTTGCCTTTGACTCCGGCAGCGGTAACCCCTATTTGCCCCACAATTACCGCAGTCCCAACTATGTGGTTTATACGGGAACCCACGATAATGACACCACGGTGGGTTGGTTTAATGGTCGATCGCCCGAGGAGCAACAACGCGTAATCCGCTACGCTGGCTATGCGGGCCCCGATGGCATTCAGTGGGATCTCACCCGGATGGCCATGGCCTCGGTGGCCGATTGGGCGATCGTCCCGTTGCAAGACTGCTTAGGCTTTGGCAGCGATTGCCGCATGAATGTGCCCGGCCAGGCCGATGGTAATTGGGAGTGGCGCTGTTTAGAGGGATCCTTTGCCCCTTGGATGGCCGATCGACTCCGGGAGTTGGTGGATTTGTATGGTCGCTGGGGCTAGGGGCAACCTTGCCACGGTCGAGCACCTGATAGTCATCATCAGCCAGGCCCCAAAACCGGCCTGAGGACACAAAGGATCAGATCTTGGAGAATAACCCCCACCCGATCGACTCGGGTGCATGAAATCAGGCGATCGCCCCGCATGAGCAGAAACTTTGCCAATCGCCGTCTTGATCTTGCGCGAATCATGCCCGAATCATTCCTTGAAGAATTCGGGCAGAAGGACGCGGGCACAAGACGGTTTTTGCTCAATGCTCTCACCCTATTTGCCGCCATTTCCCCCGAACAACAACACCAAGCCATCAACGATCTGATTCAGTTTGAAATCATCATCTTGTCCGATCGCTCGCGGGAATTTTTGCGACGACGGGTGCAAGGCTTGCTGAAGCGATTTTACTTACAAAAAAATCTGGGCGAAAACGATATTCGTGAATATTACTATCGTTATTACATCCTCACGGGCACAATTCCAGAGCGCCTAACGCCCGATTATTTAAATTTTTTGATGAAGTTCATTGTGGGCATTGAACTGATCATCATGATTTTCTGCATGAGCTTCATGGAGCAACAGCGCTTCTTTGAACTGCAAGGCAAATATTCCACCCAAGCCCTGTTGTTTTATCACTACATTCGCCCCATCCGAGATAAGTTGGTGCGCGAGCGGGTGGTGACGCGGGATCCATCCGGCAATCACTACTATCGGCGGCCCACCCTCGATCATTCTGAGGTGATGGATTTTGTTTTTGATGTGTTCGATCTCGATCGCATTGTCGCCTTGGGCGAATATGCCGAAAAACTAGCCTTTGAGCGGGACTACATCCACAGCGGCCCCGATGAGCTGGAGTCGGACGGATCCTGAGCGCCATCCCCCTGGCGATCGGTGGCCGGCCGCTGGCGTAAGCGTTGCCTGAACCTTCCCCAATTGCCCTAATCATCCTGGATCGCCCTAATTGTCCTGAGGAACCGGGCCAGCCCTTGGGAACCTGGTGATACTGGTTACGTCCTTGATTGAGGAACCATCGAAAAATAGCCCATAGCCAAGATTTACTGAAAAGAATCAAGCTCCTGGATTTTAATTCCAGTCGCTGTCAAAGCCTGCTTTTAAAGTCAAGCCAACCACTGAGTTTTGTTTTCAGTAATCCTTAAAATTAAGAAACTAACTAGATCAATTAGATAAAATCTCTAAGCTTGAACCACCAGAAAACTATTAATAGAAAAAATCGATCCAAAGCTTAATCTCTCACTCATGGGCATGAGGCTTGGGGGGATTGCGGTTGACGATCCCTGACCGAATGACGGGAGCGATCGGCCATGGATCGCCCATGACTCTCCTCAGTCCTTCAGGATCAATCCGCCTGGGATGCCTTCCTTTTGACTCGATCGCCCCTTAGGCCCCAACCCCACGCCATTGCTATCCCCAAACAACCCGAGCCGATCGCCCTGATGGGATTGGGCGGATTGCGCAATCACTCCACCGGAGCGTTGGCCAAAACCCGATCGCCATCCGTCCGATCCTGAAAATCCGGTTCCCAACAGTCGCTCCCCAGACGAACCAGACAGGGCGATCGTTCCCGATCAGTTTCCAGAAAAATCAAGAATTGCGGGAACTTTTTGAAAACTTTTCAGAACATTTTGTTCCCGCAAAATTCCCCAAAAAAAATTTCCCCACTTCCGGATTCTTCGATCGCTTCCCGAAGGAATAGGCAGCGAACCACAGTTCACCAACCCGCACAGGGAACGCAACAGCAATTCACTTGCACCTCGATAGCGGTTCCGGTTCCACCGGCCCCTAAGCACCCAAGAATGCAGGACTTGCACCAGCGTTTGGGACTCGAACTCGTGACCGCAACGGTTGCGGCTGTTCGTCCGCGCCTCTTCAACTCAACAGCTCACCTTTTGCAACTCAAGTCCACTGGAGGAGTCAATGGCTGTTATTAACGGAACCAACTTTCCCGATGTCATCCCCATTACTGAAACCCAAGCCGCCCTCGACAGCCTGGCCGGGAATGATGTGATCAGCGGTTTGGATAGCAACGACATCATCCGGGGCTATAACGGAGACGATCGGATCCTGGGCGGCAACGACAACGATCGCCTGTTTGGCAACCAAGGCGTAGACACCCTGGAAGGGGAATCCGGCGACGATGAATTGCTCGGCGGCGCTGGCAATGACCTGTTGTTGGGCGGACTCGGCAACGACCTGCTGTTCGGCAACATGGACAGCGACCAACTGTATGGCGGCAGCGGCGGCGACGAGCTGTATGGCGGCAAAGGCAACGACCTGCTGTTTGGCGAAGACGGCGATGATGTGTTGTCTGGCGACCTGGGCGCAGACACCATGCGCGGCGGCCAAGGCAACGATACCTTTGTGATCGGTCGCCGCAGCGACAGCTTCTCGGCCCAGACCGGTCAAATTTCCACCGGCGGTTCCACCATCTTGGAAGCCGATGTGATTGAAGACTTCAGCCAATTTGGCCAAGACCAAATCCGGCTGATTGGTGGAGTCACCATGTCTGACCTGGAAATCTTTGATGGTTCCGGTCAAACCGCTGGCAGCGCCATTATTCGCGACAAAGGCAACAACCAAATTTTGGCGGTGGTGAAAGGGGTCAGCGCCAACCAACTGATGAACACCCCCGGCACGTTCAGTTCCGATGGTGTGCAGCCGGGATCTGTGCCACCCCAAGGCGCACTGCAATTTTCGGTGGCCAACCTGACCGGCACGGAAGGTTCCCAAGTGGAAGTGACCGTGACGCGGGATGTGAACCAATCGGCGGGCGCGGTTTCTGTGGATGTGGGTGTGTTGGGCGGCACGGCAACGGCCAACGCAGACTACAAAACCTTCAACCAAACCCTGAACTTTGCGCCGGGTCAAATTAGCCAAACCTTCAAGGTGGATCTGATTGACGACGCGCCTTTGGCTGACAGCGGCGAAACGATTCGGATGTTGCTGTCTCGTCCCACGGGCGGCGCAATCTTGGGCAAGCAGGATTCGGCAATCTTGACGATCGTGGACAAGGGCGCAACGGGTGGCGGCGGAACCACTGGCTCTTCCACTTTCCAATTCAGCGGCGCAACCTACACGGCGACGGAAGGCACGGCCACGGTACAAGCGGCCATCAACATCACCCGCACGGGCGACACTTCCCAAGCTGGCTCCGTCACCTTCTCGACCGGCACAGGCGGCACGGCGACGGCTGGCTCGGACTACACGGCGGTGGCGAACCAAGTGGTGAGCTTCGCGGCGGGTGAAACGGTGAAAACTGTGAATGTGCCGGTTCTGTCCGATGCGATTACGCCGGAAGCCGATGAAACGGTGAACCTGACTTTGACGGCTCCCACTGGCGGCACGTTGGGCACTCAGGTCACTTCGGTGTTGACGATCAAGGATGTGGCATCTGGCACGGTAACTCCTGGCCCCTTGCCTGGTAGCTCGATCGTTGGTAACACGTTGCAATTCAGCAGTGATCCGAACTCAGTGACGATCGACAACAGCCTCATGAGTACCTTCCCTGGTGGGATTAATGGAGGTGCTGGCAACGATCTGTTAACGGTTCCTGCTGCTACCACAGTTCCTGTCAAGGCACGTGGAGAGGCTGGTGACGATACCATCAACGGGGGTGCTGGCCCTGCTGTTGCTGCCATTACTGCTGATGGCGGAGATGGTAATGATGTGCTGTCTGGTGGGGATGGCAGTGACAAGCTGTTGGGGGGCGCTGGTGATGATGTCATCTCCGGCGGTGCTGGTACTGGAACGAACACCTTAGTGGGTGGAACTGGCCGAGATACCCTGACTGGTAATGCTGCTGTTCGAGACACATTTGCCTACAGTCGTGCTGACTTAACCCTGACTCCCGCAACTGCTGATGTGATCGTTGGCTATACCAACACTGCACCCCCTGGTGCATTAGTAGCAGCGGATGACCTGATTGGCGTGGCTAGCGATATGGCTAGCGCAAACTTGACGGCTATCGGCTATGACGCTGATGGTAATGGCTCACTAGAGTCTACTGCTCTGGGCTTCAATGACGGGGGCACACTCAAATATCTGGCTGTGTTGCAAAACGTTCTGCCGACTGCGTTCAATCCCGCTGCTGTCACCAACGTTGATCCCGCGACCTTCACAATCTAGTTCGGTATGGATTGAGACAGGACGGAGAAATTCTGTCCTGTTGGGGCTGCCAAAAATTTCACTTCTGTTTGGAGGGGCTGGGTCGATCGACCTGGCCCCTTTCTTTGGTGGCTAGCGTGGGGCCTTTGCCCAGCCGGCCGCGATCGCCTCCGCCTCGGAACAGAACCAGCGTTCCCCGCGCGATAGATCGATCACCGTGCGCTCATAGTCCCGCATTCCCGGCAGGTGATATAGCCGTCGCCCGGTGCTTTGGCCATCTGTGGTTTGGGAGATGTTGCCTTTGATCGGGCAGTTGGGATCGGGTGGGGTGGTGGAACGGCTGCTGGGGGCTGATTGGGTGTTGGGTCGCTGTTGGGCCTGGGCCGGTGCGATCGCCGTGGAGCCGATAACCAGGGCGATCGCACCGCATAAAAGCCGATGAAGCATTGAGATCACCAAGCAACTACTGGACTCTATCTAAACACAGAGCCTCAGCTCAAGTTTTAATTTGAACAAAGATCTCACAAAAACTTCTTATTTAGATTCCTCGGATTCTTCAGGATAAAATTCAGCATCTAGAATTTGGGCGATCGAGTAATAACAAGCTTCTGGAAAAACGGCTTCAGGTAAATCCGTTTCCCCGATCGCCAAATCTCGCCCGTTCTCATAAGCATCCTGAACGGCTTCTGCTAGATAGGCTTTCAAGCTAGGGCTGTCTTGCAAGAGTCGTTGAATATCGCGCCGCTGCACCCGAATGGTTGCCAACCAACTGCGGCTGCGTTGGTTTTCTTGGTATTGCCACTTCAACAGATGCCCGATCAAAATTGCCAGCCGATTACGCAATTCTTGGCGCTGTTGCTTACCCAAAGCAGCAATTTCCTCAATCAAATGCCAGCGATCTAATTGATCCCATGCTTGACTTTCCAGCAGTTTCACTTGCTCTTGTGTCCAAGCATAAAAATCCGCTTCATAAGTCGATCGATCTGGGTGCATCAGATGACTCTCTTTAAGGGTCGGAACAGAATAATCTTCATACAGTTTCTTTTTCAAACCTTTATTGGTTACATTTATTAGAATAATGAAAATTATTTGTGAAACTATAATTTTCGACACGAAATTGCTTACTCAATAATGCTTTTACTTGCAAATGATTATTAAATGACAAAACTATTCATCAAGAAAAACAATTTAAAAACATTCCTTGACTTTAGCAAAATTAAGTAGTTTAAGATGAAATTTTTGAAAGCATTTATTCAAAGTTTTCACGTCTAGTAACTGAATGACCAGAGACAGATCTGAAGAACTAATCACTGATCTGTAAGAAACTGACAATCAGTAATAATTTTCATTAATTGAGCTCCAACTGCTTTGTAAATTTCATCACCCAGGTCTTTTAGATCGTCACGAGTTTCCTTGAGATAATCCAAGGTAACTTCAGGATTATCATCTCCGTGTGCAATAAGATTTCGATACTTAAGAAGGGTGTCAATAATGCGAATAAATCCTATACGTCTACGTTTTCTTCTAGGTGGCCACTTATCTCTCAGCAGAGATATTATTACTCCATAGAGTTTTTCTTCGCTTTCTCCCTGTAAATGTTCATTAATTGCTCTTCCTATCTTGTTTTGCAAACCAGAGTCAACTGCAGCATGAGGTATATCTATGTATGTTGATTCATTAAATCTTCTCTTAGAAACTTCTTCAAAAAAATCAGAAATTCCTATCCTATATAAAAGCCTCTCAATGACATCTACTGATGGATTACTTTCAGTTCTTGAAAGTTCCTGAGAATTAAATTTAACCGGGCTTATTCCATAAATGACATCTAATATTAAAGCCACTTTCGGTGATCCTGTCTGAAGTTTATCTAGCTCTTCAAATTTTTTCTTGAGAACAAACTTTTGAAGTGTTTCTGGTAGATGAAATATATAAATTGATTTTTGTAGGTTTAGTTTTTCGTAAAAGTCTTCTAATAAATCTCTAATAAAAGACTCAAAATATCCACACATCAATACTATAGAGCCTTTAATTAAAAGCTCTTGCTTTTTTCTAAGTCTTGACCTTTCCAGACTTAGACCATCGCCGAAAGTAGATCGAATTGTTTCTTGGATTGCATCTACTTCCTCAATTAAAATATCAATTTCATGTAGAGATTCATGAAATTTTCCGATAATTTGGCAATCTTGATATGGATTGTCATTATTTGGGAGACTCATCAGATAGTTGTTTTAATCATCAAGTTCGTAGTATTTCTAATTGATACTGATCTTTGAAAAATTTCACTAATGTTAGGATTCAAGATGAGATTGCAACATGGGTAGACGTTCGATGTCGTTTATAACTTGTCGAACTGCGTCATACAGAGAGCGAGTTCTACGTAGGACTCGTTCCTTTCTTGCTGTTCCTTGATAGATTGATCTTGAGTATATTTCCTCTGCAAAAACTCCATGAGTTGCCTTGCGAAGGCTATTTATTTGCTCATGTGAAAGCTGAGATAGGTCAGGCAGACAAGAATAAACTATCATTTGTGATTCATAAATTGCACCATTGATAAAGCTAGTAGACCATCCTTGCTCTGGATCGTTAGCGTCTTTGGGCTTACGAAATGCAGTATTTGGGGTCAAAATTTTATGAATCAGATTAACTGTTTTTTCAAACAACTTCAGCAAATTGCTCTCCTGTTCAGAGCTAATAATTCTATACTGTTCCATGTAATTGCTAAGGTATTCGGCATAGTTATCGTTATAGTCAGGTGGAAGATCTCGATAGGCAAAAAATCGAAGAACAAACTCTTGGTCTTTCAGCTGCTTCTTTTTTTCCATTGGAAATCTTATGAGCTCTTGGTATTGACTCAAAGAGGCACACTTGCTCAGTAGGTTGTTGAATGCTCCTCTATATACGCAATTTCTAATCTCCTGATCAGATAAAGCCACACTTCCAGTATTAAGGCGCTCAAAAACTTCAAATTTTAGGTTTGGGTCTGACTCGTTTAAAATCACGATACAACGTAAATGTCGTTTATTTAGACCTGTCTTATCGCTGTATTCTAGTTGACGGAAACCTAGCCCATCCAAGTCAGCGCGTACTTTTAATTTCGTTAATATTAATGGCTCTAGTGGAGATAGATTTGCTGTTTTACTAAGGCTCTCTAGTTCGTCAGGTCTAGTAAAACGAAGTAACGAAGTCAAACGCTGTTGACCATCAATAACGGTGTAGCGCCCATCAGATTCTTCATTCAGATAAATTACTGGAACTGGAATATTGAGTAGTAATGATTCTATAAATCGTGATGCTTTACCATCATCCCAAACATATTGGCGCTGATACTCAGGGTTTAGTATTAGTTCGCCATCGATAACCATATCTACTAACGAACGAACAGCATAATCATAGGGTTGCGTATTAAGGCGACGTTCTGTCTTGTTTTTATAGGGTAAGTCCTCAATTTGCTCTTCATCAGAAGTAATCTCGTCGGACGGATTATTTAATGATGTCGAATGTATTTCGTTCATGATGACTTAACTGTTTGAGCTGGGGATAATTACCAACACTAAATTATTAGTTTAGTTACTTGTTAAACATTCCAAATCTCAGCTATTTCAAATGATCGAGGGGCTACCGGGGGTATGCCTAGTATACCCCCGGAGCGATCGCCCTAAAACGACTTAGCGCTTAGCGAGCTTTTTTGCCGGGAGCTTCCGCAACCGAATCGATTCAGGAGTCACCTCCACCATTTCATCGGAGCCGATATATTCCAGCGCCCGTTCCAGCGTCATTTGTACCGGCGCTTGCAACTGCACCAATTCATCGCCACCGGCCGCGCGGTGGTTGGTGAGCTGCTTGGTTTTGCACACGTTCAGGTCAATGTCTTGCGGGCGGTTGTGCTCACCCACAATCATGCCCTTGTAAACCTTCGTGCCCGGTTCAATGAAGAACACGCCGCGATCTTCAGCGTTCTTCATGGCGTAGAAAGTGGCCACGCCTTCTTCAAAGGAAATCATCACCCCGTTGCGGCGGGTGTCGATGTCTCCCACGATCGGGCGGTAGTCATGGAAGCTGTGGTTCATGATCCCTTCGCCTCGGGTCATGCGCATAAACTCGCCCCGGAACCCGATCAGACCCCGCGCCGGGATGATGAATTCCAGTTGGGTACGGCCGTTTTCGCCCACACGCATGTCTTGCATTTCGGCGCGACGGGTTCCCAGCTTTTCGATGCAACTACCGGAAGCATCGTCGGGCACATCCAACACCAGCAATTCGTAAGGTTCGCAGGGTTGGCCGTTCACTTCGCGGAAGATCACCTGCGGCTGCGACACTTGGAACTCGTAGCCCTCGCGGCGCATGGTTTCGATCAAAATGCCCAGGTGCAGCTCACCCCGACCGGACACGGCCCAGCGATCGGGCGAGTCCGTTTCTTCCACACGCAAAGCCACGTTGGTTTCCAACTCGCGCATCAGGCGATCGCGCACTTGCCGCGAGGTCACAAACTTGCCCTCACGACCGGCAAAGGGCGAATCGTTCACCACAAAGGTCATTTGCAGCGTTGGCTCATCCACCTTGATCAGCGGCAGCGCTTCGGGGTTTTCGGCGCTGGCCAAAGTTTCCCCAATGTTGGCATCGGCAAAACCGGAAATGGCCACCAGGTTCCCGGCCGAAGCCTGCTCGATTTCCACCCGTTGCAGCCCTTCAAAGCCCAACAGCTTGGTAATCCGACCCTTGGTGATTGACCCGTCTTCCTTAATCAAGGCCGCTTGTTGACCGGCGCTTACCGTCCCGTTATGGATCCGGCCAATCACAATCCGACCCAGATATTCGGAATAGTCCAGGGTGGTCACTTGCAGTTGGAAGGGTTTTTCGGGGTCGCCCACAGGCGCAGGCACATGCTCCAGAATCGCTTCAAACAAGGGTTGCATGTCCTTGTTTTCGTCGGCCAAGTCGTTCTTGGCAAAGCCAGCCATCCCCGAAGCAAACAGGTAGGGGAAGTCGCACTGGTCGTCATCGGCTCCCAGCTCGATGAACAGATCCAACACCTTGTCCACGGCGGTCATGGGTTCCACACGCGGGCGATCGATCTTGTTCACCACCACGATCGGGCGTAGACCCTTTTCCAGCGCTTTCTTCAGCACAAAGCGCGTTTGGGGCATCGGCCCTTCGTTGGCATCCACAATCAGCACGCAGCCATCCACCATGCCCAACACCCGCTCCACTTCGCCGCCGAAGTCCGCGTGGCCAGGGGTGTCAACGATGTTGATTAGGGTTTCTTTGTAACGAACCGCAGTATTTTTTGACAAAATCGTGATGCCGCGCTCCCGTTCGAGGTCGTTGGAGTCCATCACGCAGGTGGGCACTTCTTCGCCCTCGCGGAAAATGCCAGATTGCTTCAGCAGCGCGTCAACCAGGGTGGTTTTACCATGGTCAACGTGGGCAATGATGGCAACGTTACGAATCGGGAGGCTCATAGGTTGATTAGCGATGGGTTCACACGGGCCCCACTGGCAGCAAGCGGTCCAGCAGGTTGGGTCTCGGAAAGACGATTTTTGTAAAAATCTGTAATGATTCTAGCCCAGGATTGCCAATTCGCATGGGCAATGTTATTGGCAAGTGTGATTGGCCACTGACTTTTGCGGCCAAATATGCCAAACAGTTGTGCCAAACGGCTATGCCAAACCAGCTCGCCAGCGTCCGGCCACCAAGCGCAAGGGCGAGCTTGAGGGACAGTCTGGGAAGCTGGTTTGGGGCTAGGGCCACGCCAAAAACAGTCGATCGCCCGGCTTAACTGGTTTAACTGGTGGGCGGATCTACCCAACGGCCATCGGCCTTAATCAGCTCAATCAGCGCCGACACACCCTCGGTTTCCGGCACGCGCTTGATTTCGTCACGACCGCGATACAGGGCGATCGTCCCCGGCGTTTTGCCCACATAGCCGTAGTCCGCATCGGCCATTTCGCCCGGCCCGTTCACAATGCAGCCCATCACGGCAATGTCCAAGCCCACCAGGTGTTTCGTCGCTTCCCGCACTTGGTGCAGCACCTCTTCGAGGCTAAACAGCGTCCGCCCACAGGAGGGGCAAGCCACGTATTCCACCATCGTTTTCCGCAAGCCCAGTGATTGCAGAATGCTGTAGCAAACGGGAATTTCCTTTTCGGGGGCTTCCGTCAGGGAAACGCGAATCGTGTCGCCGATGCCTTCCGCCAGCAGGGTAGCAATCCCAGCGGTGGACTTCACCCGGCCGTAGTCGCCGTCGCCCGCTTCCGTCACACCCAAATGGATCGGGTAGGGCATCCCGGCCTCATCCAGTCGCTTGGCTAGCAATCGATAGGCCGCCAGCATCACGGGCACGCGGGAGGCCTTCATGGAAATCACCAGGTTTTGGAATTGCATGTCTTCGCAAATCCGCAGGAATTCCAATGCCGATTCCACCATGCCCAGGGGCGTGTCACCGTAGGTAAACACCATCCGCTCTGCGAGGGAGCCGTGGTTTACGCCAATCCGCATACACTTGTTCTGCTCACCCAGGGTTTCCACGAGGGGTTGCAGGGTTTCGCGAATTTTCTTGCCGATCGCCTCGAATTCAGCGGCGCTGTAGTCCTGGTCAGCACGGGGCTTTTCAAACACATACAAGCCCGGATTGATCCGCACCTTATCGACGTGCTTGGCCACTTCCAGGGCGATTTTCATGCCGTTGTGGTGTACGTCGGCCACCAGGGGCACGGGGCGGTAGGTGTCTTCCAGGGTTTTGCGAATGCTTTCCATGGCCTTGGCGTGGGCCAGGCTGGGGACGGTGACGCGCACGATTTCGCAGCCGATTTCGTGGAGGCGGCGGATGGCGGCGACCGAACCAGGAATGTCGAGGGTATCTTCGTTAATCATCGACTGCACCACGACCGGATGGCCACCCCCGATCGTGATGTCGCCCACTTGCACGGGGCGGGTTTGGCGACGATGGATCGTGGTGTCAAACAGTCGATCGTCTAGGTTGGTGGCGATGCTGCCGTTGGGAACGGGGGGTTTCGGCAGGGTTTGCATGGCTTCGCTCCGATCACGGATGGCGCGGGGTATGTCTGAAGGCGCGGATAATTAAAAGCGGTGGCCCAATAAATGGGTTGCCCAGTTTTTTAGGTTGCCATACTTTGGGCGATCGCTTGGGGTTTGTGGCGGATTTGACGATTTGCGCTGGTGATGGAGTCAGTCAGATCCGACAATTGGTGCTATTGATCAAAGCAACATGGGGGTGCGATCGCCCCAAACGCATTACCCCAAACCTTGACTTCGCCGCGAGCAAGTCGTCGGGGCAAGGGGCTTAAGCCCCTTGTCTGTGTCCTTGCTTGCGGGTGACGTGAGGAATGGTTACTTCAGCAGGTTATTTCGTAGGAGAGGCGCGATCGTGTTTGGACTGGGCTGGCCGGAAGTGCTGTTGATTTTGTTGGTGGCAATCTTGATCTTTGGGCCTAAGAAGCTGCCCCAGTTAGGCGGGGCCTTGGGCAAAACCCTGCGCGGTTTTCGCGATGAGCTAAACCCCGAGGAAACCGAGAGCGATCGCCCCGCTGGCCCACCGGATGTGGATGGAGAAGTGATCAAGGGCGATCGATAGTTATTAGTTACTTGAGACTAGCAGCCTCAATCAGTAGTGCCTGGGTAAGCCAGGCATTGTCCACTCCATTAAAAATATTTCGCATAAAGTTGACGAAGGCAGTTAATTTCTAAGCGACCATAGCTCAACCTTGAAATTTCTGATAAAACATAGACGGGTATTTCAAATATTTCCCTTTTGTTATGCAACTCAAGTCAATCAAATTAAAAAACATTGGATTGTTTTCAGATCAAGAAATTTCTATTGCTCCAACACTTAAAAATCACAGTAACATTACAATTTTTATTGGCAGAAATGGCGCTGGCAAAACATCAATTCTAAAATCAATAGCAACTTCCTTAAGTTGGTTTATTTCTCGATTGCGAACCGAAAAAGGGGTTGGCAACTCGATTTTGGAAGAAGAAATTTTAAATAAAGCCAATGCTGGACTGATTGAAATAGCAGTAGAGATTGATGACTCTCAAATTCAGTATCAGGATCGCAGTAAAGATGACTACTTTCAATGGACACTTGCAAAACTTAGAAGAGGTCGAAGCTCATCATTTGCTAGTAATCTCATTGCCTGCACTCGGTTAGCAGAAGTTTATCGAGACTCTCTTACTAATGATGACACTGCAAGTCTGCCATTGATTGCATTTTACCCTGTTGAACGGATCGTACTTGATATTCCCTTGAAAATTAGAACTAAACATACTTTCTTCCAACTAGATGCTTATGATAATTCCTTAAATCAAGGAGTAGACTTTCGCCGATTTTTTGAATGGTTTCGTGAACGAGAAGATGCAGAAAATGAATCGACTATTTCTGAAGACTTCTTCAGTCAAATACCATTGTTTGACGTTACACCCGAATTTTGGGAAAGACTCAAACAGCTCAATGCCTCTGCGAAAGATCGGCAGCTCATGGCAGTGCGTACAGCCATTAGCCAGTTTATGCCTCATATGAAAAATTTACGAGTTCGTCGTAAGCCACGTCTTCACATGACAATTGATAAGCATGGTGAAACACTAAATGTTGCTCAATTATCGCAGGGTGAAAAATCTCTGATGGCGCTTGTAGGCGATATTGCTCGTCGTCTAGCCATGCTGAATCCCGGTCTTGATAACCCTTTGACAGGCAAGGGGATTGTTTTGATTGATGAAATTGATCTACATCTCCATCCTTCTTGGCAGCGAAAAATCTGTGAACACCTTGCTGAAACATTTCCTAATTGTCAATTTGTATTGACTACTCATTCATCATTAGTCATCAGTGATTACAAAGATGTTTTACTCTATGGTTTGAGTGACGGCGAAGTTCACGAGCTTCCCCCCCAGTATGGTCAAGATGTGAATACAGTGTTGCTTGAGATTATGGATACCAGAATCCGTAGTCAAGCTATTGATGAGCGGTTAGGTGATTTACTGGATGCCATCCAGGATGTGAACTTAGAGCTTGCCCGAAGCTTACTGGCACAACTAAGCCAAGAACTGCCTGAGAATCATATTGAACTCATCAAAGCAAAACTACTTTTGCGAAAACAGGAACTTCGTCATGCGAGTCATTAGAAAAAGCACAGAGCCTGCAAGCTTAACGACCTGGAAAAAGAAGCATCCCAAAGGACAATATCAAGATCTAGATCCCAGCGTTCGGATTGATATCCGGCAAAAGAGCTTATCAGAGCAATACTATCTCTGTGCCTATTGCTGTCAGAGAATCAAAGATATTGGTGACTGTCATAATGAACATTTAGAAGCGCAGAGCCTCAATCCGAAGCGAACACTTGATTTTCAAAATATTGTTGCCAGTTGCGATACGCCAGGGCAATGCGGCAGATCGCATCAGTCGCAACCATTACCTTTAACTCCAGTCATGGATGAGTGTGAAACAGAACTATTATTTAAAATTAGTGGTCGCGTAGAGGGACTAACCGATCGTGCCTGTATAACTATTCAAGTTCTAAATCTAGGTGATCGTAACAAGCCTAACCTAGCTCTGATTGAGAAGCGCAGACAACTGGTTAATTCCTTATTTTGGGAGCATGGCATCAATTCCGATAAAGGGCTAATGCAAGACTTAGAAGAAGATGACTTTCTATATGACTTCTACGAAGAGATACTTCATGATTTACAAAAACCTCAAGGGGAGAAGTTAGATGCCTTTGCTCCGGTGGCTGTTAGCATTATCCGAAGTTGGCTGAGTCGTAAAAATCCAGCTAAGAAAAGCAAGTAATTGCCTTGAAAATATCTCGATGATATGGACTGGAGAGCAATTTGATGAAAGCGATCGCCCTGAGTCAGCCCGGTGGGCCGGAAAATTTGCAGATCCAAGATTTACCCCAGCCGGAGATTACGGCGGGCCAAGTGTTGGTGAAGCTCAAAGCGGCCGGCATTAACCCGATCGATACCAAGTTGCGATCGCGTGGCACGTTTTACCCCGACGCAACGCCCCAGGTGCTCGGCTGCGATGGGGCTGGGATCATTGAGGCGATCGGCTCCGAGGTGACGGGCTGGCAACCGGGCCAGGCGGTTTATTTTTGCTATGGCGGGTTGGGTGGCCCGGCGGGTAACTATGCGGAATGGGCGGCGGTGGATGCCCGTTGCCTAGCTCCCAAGCCCGATCGCCTGAGCTTTGCGGAAGCGGCGGCGGCTCCGTTGGTGTTGATTACCGCTTGGGAGGCCCTGCGCGATCGAGCACGCATCATCGCTGGCCAAAAGGTGCTGATCCATGCCGGGGCTGGGGGCGTGGGCCATGTGGCGATTCAGTTGGCTAAGCTCTGGGGGGCGGAGGTGGCCACCACGGTCAGCACGCCCGAGAAGGCGGATTTTGTGGCTGGATTGGGGTGCGATCGCCCGATTCTCTATGGCCAAGAGGATTTCGTCAGCGCCGTGCAGGGCTGGACGGGCGGCCAAGGCGTGGATATTGCCTTTGATACGGTGGGTGGCGACCTGCTGACGGCTACCTTTCCGGCGGTGAAGCCCTACGGCGACGTGGTGACGATTTTGGAACCCGCAGCCAACACCAACTGGAAGGTTGCCCGCAACAATAACTTGCGCATTGGGTTGGAGTTGATGCTCACGCCACTGCTGAAGCATTGGGATGCGGGCTTGCGGCATCAGGCGGAGATTTTGCGTCAATGCGCGGCCTGGATTGATGCGGGCCAACTCAAAATTCAGTTGCACCAAACCTTGCCGCTTGATCGCGCCGCTGAGGCTCACCAATTGCTGGAGCAAGGCGGTTTGATTGGCAAGCTGGCCCTGGTGATCGACCCCTAATTTCAGGCTGAAAGTTTGCGACTTTGAACGGCTGGGCGATCGCGCGGAATCATCCCCGAATGGGATTTGAATTCAGTGGCTATGCTGGAGAGAGTTCCTGCGATCGCCCTGCCATGACTGCTTCGATTGCCGCCCAGTTAATTGCTGCCAGCCTCACACCTGACGAGTATCGCGCCCTTGAAGAAAAAAGCGAAACTCGCCACGAATATTGCGATGGAGTATCAATCCCCATGACCGGTGGCAGCTATCGACATAGCCAAATTATTACTAACTTGATAGTGCTGCTGGCTACGGCTTGGGCCGAAACGGAATATACCGTTCATGCCAATGATTTGCGCGTTTGGTTACCGAAATGGCAAACGGGTACATATCCGGATGTGCTGGTCATTACAGGTGAGCCACGCTTCACCGAAAATCGCACTGATGAAGTGTTAAATCCCACACTGATCATTGAGGTTTTGTCACCTTCAACGGCGGATTACGATCGCACGAAAAAGTTTAGTAAATATTGTTCAATTCCTGAGTTTCGGGAATATCTGTTGGTGGCTCAGGAAGAACCGGCCATCGATCGATTCTGGTTGGGTGAAGACGGCGACTGGCGTTGGCGAAGAACCGAAGGATTGACAGAAACCTGCTCGATCGCCACCGGCAATTTAGCGTTACCCCTGTCCAAAATTTATCGATCGGTTAGCTTTTAAATTCGGTTACCCATCAGCATTGCCCATGAACCCGACTCGATCGAGCGCCTCATCCTGGCAAGCCGTCATCCGTTGGGTGGCGATCGGCTGTGTTGTATTGGCCTTCGTCTTTGAACGGCTGGGCGATCGCACGGAATCGTCCCCAAATGGGTTTGAATTCAGTGGCTATGCTGGAGAGAGTTCTTGCGATCGTCCTGCCATGACTGCTTCTATTGCCGCCCAGTTAATTGCTGCCAGCCTGACACCCGACGAGTATCGGGCCCTTGAAGAAAAAAGCGAAACTCGCCATGAATATTGCGATGGAGTATCAATCCCCATGACCGGTGGTACTTCAAGTCATAACCAAATTGGTCTGAACCTGATTCGGCTCCTAGACCTAGATCCACCCTTCACGGTTTTTGCATTGGATATGCGTCTTTGGCTGCCGACCTACAACCACGGAACTTATCCTGATTTGATGGTGATTGAAGGTGACCCCAGCTTTTCCGATGGACGGCGAGATGAAGTGTTAAATCCCACACTGATCATTGAGGTTTTGTCGCCTTCAACGGCGGATTACGATCGCACGAAAAAGTTTAGTAAATATTGCTCAATTCCTGAGTTTCGGGAATATTTGTTGGTGGCTCAGGAAGAACCGGCTATCGATCGATTCTGGTTGGGTGAAGATGGCGACTGGCGTTGGCGAAGAACCGAAGGATTGACAGAAACCTGCTCGATCGCCACCGGCAATTTAGCGTTACCCCTGTCCAAAATTTATCGATCGGTTAGCTTTTAAATTCGGTTACTCATCAGCATTGCCCATGAACCCGACTCGATCGAGCGCCTCATCTTGGCGAACCGTCATCCGTTGGGTGGCGATCGGCTGTGTTGTATTGGGCATTGGCCTTCGTCTTTGGGCCATTGATCACAATATTCTTTGGCATGACGAAGTACTAACGGCCGTCAGTGCCGCCGGCCATCGTTTGCCGGTGCTCCAGGCTCGTGAATTTGCCAACAAACTGGTCATGCAGCCGGAGTTGGTCGCCTATTTGGGGCCCAAGGGACAGCCTTGGCACACCGTTTTTGCTTCTGTGACTGGCAATCCGGAGCATCCACCGCTCTATTACCTGTTAACGCGGTTTTGGATGGAATGCTTTGGCAGCAGTGCCCTCGCCCTTCGGAGCTTGCCCACAATCTTTGGGTTGGCAGTTTTTCCCGCGCTGTATTGGGTCTGTTGGGAATTAACCCGATCGCCCTTGGTGGGTTGGGTGGCCATGGCGTTGGTGGCCCTGTCCCCGTTTCATGTGCTGTATGGGCGAGAGGTGCGGGAATATAGCCTGTGGGCGGCGTTGCTGTTGGTGTTGGGGGCGCTGCTGCTGCGGGCGTTACGTTTGGGTGAGCGGGCTGCAACTTGGGGCGATCGGGTGCGGGCCTGGTGGCCCTACAGCTTGGTTTTGGCGCTGGGGCTATACACCTCCCTGTTGACGGTTTATGTGTCCGTGGGTCAAGGGTTGTATGTGCTGTGGCTCGATCGGGGACGACTGGGCTGGCGGGTGCGATCGCTCATTCTGGCCGGCTTGGCCGGTGGGCTGTTGTTCTTGCCCTGGGCGCTGGTGTTGTTAAACCATTGGGAAGCTGCCCGCCAGCTCACCGCCTGGATGACCGCCTATGAAGAACCGCGCATTCAAGTGCTCCGCCGATTGGTAATCCAAGTGTTGCGAGGGTTCACGGATTGGGTTCCCGTGGGCGCTGGTTGGTGGGGGGCGGGGCTGTTTTGCGCGATCGCCCTGGGAGTCTTGATCTGGCTGCAGCGGCAGTTTCCCCTGCGGGTGAGCGGTTGGGTACTGACCCTCACGTTGGTCTCCACCAGCCTATTGGTGATCCCAGATCTGCTCGATGGCGGGCTGCGCTCCATCTCAACGCGCTACTGGACTCCGACCTACCTGGGGCTGCAAATTGCCTTTGCGATTCTGATTGTCCAAGGCCTGACCCATGGGCCAACCCTGCGCCGCAGTCTCGCCGCGATCGGGGCCAGCCTGTTATTAACCATTAGCCTGAATGGTAGCTGGCAATTAATGACTGCCACCACCAATTGGGCCAAGGGAATTAGTGTCAGCCTGCCTGCTTTTGCGGAACAGATCAACGCCGCCGCTAACCCTTTGGTGATTGCAGATGGCTTTGGCTATCGAGCGGGCAACACCATCGCTCTGGCCCTGCGTCTGCGGCCCAATGTGCCATTCTATTTGGTCTCGGATTTTCGGCAGGTCAACCCCGGTGATTTGCAACTGTTGAAAACGGCGATCGGGCAAATGACCCCACCAGTCAGTGATCTATACGTCCTGAACCTGATGCCTCCGTTTCGCGAGGCGATCGAGACAGAGTTAAAAGGGCAAATTCAACCCCTTGGTGGCGACAATATGGCTTGGCTCGATCGATTGCAACTTCCTTCCCCGATCGCCGCCCAAAAGCCCATGCCGCTCAATTCAAACCCTGACCAACTTCAACCTCAACAAAAAAGACAAGGGGTTTAGGGGGTGTCGTGGTTTAGCCCGAAACCCCAGATCTGCCGTTAGCGGATCGATCGTGGGGGACAAGGGACTTAAGCCCCTTGTTGCAACGATTAGGGCATGGAAGATCAACCGTTTCAGCATCACCTCAAAAAATGACGACAGGGCCTAAACCCCTTGCCTCTGAACGATTGCCATTGGCCGTAAATGGCTAGCAATGTCTAGGCCAAATTCACCAGCTTCAGGGTCAAATCCCACATTCTTTGACCCCGTTGCTCATCGCGGGCCTGAGGCGAGACCCGTTGCAGGAAGGCTTCGCGACCCTTCTTCTGGCGGTTGCCCCAGCTAAAGTAGGCCCCCGACTGCTTGAAGTCAGGATCCGCCACCACCTGAGCCACCCGATCGCCCGCCAACTCCTGGGACACATAGCCCCCAGTGATGTTCTTTTGGAACCAAGGGAAGATGGTTTGGAACAGGGGATAGTGATTGCGGAAGAGGGGCGTATCGGCCACGCAACCGGGATAGAGCGAAGAGAACGTAATTCCAGTGGATTCATGGAAGCGACGGTGCAACTCGCGCATGGTCAGCACATTGCAAACCTTGCTTTCCTTGTAGGCCCGCACCGGCTCAAACTTCTTGCCATTGGCCATGCAAATCGGATTTTTGAAGCCCTGTGCAAAGCCTTCCAAGTTGCCCAAATCGGGCTGAGGCGGAATTTTGCCCCCCAATTCGTCGGGATTGTGGGTTACCGTGCCCAAAATCACCATCCGTCGATCGGGATAGTTCGAGAGCTTCATGTCATCCAACATCAGATTGCACAACAGGAAGTGGCTCAGATGGTTGGTGGTCATGGTCAGTTCATAGCCCTCAGGACTCCAAAGCGGTTCCTTGATCAAGGGCATATAAATGGCAGCGTTGCAGACCAGCGCATCGAGCGATCGACCCAGCGATCGAAAGGCGCTGACCAACATCCGCACGCTGGTGAGGTTCCCCAAGTCCACTTGGAGCACCGTATAGCTATCTTGAGGAATGCCCGCTTCGGCCGCCGCCGCGTGGGTTTTTTCCAAATTCCGGCAAGCCATCACCACATACCAGCCACGATTGACGAGGGCCTTAGCGGCGTACAGCCCGACTCCCGAGGAAGTACCGGTGATGAGGACGGTGGGTTTTTGCTGTTCTGCCATTGCTGTTGTGCGGTTTTATCGTGATGGGTTACTAAAAAAGGGGGCAGAGCAACTGGCTCGCGCGATTCATGCTAATCGAAACCGATGGTAGTCGCCTCGATCGCGATCGGGAACGCTTTGCCCTGATGCATGATGCCACCGGGCCCAAACGGGGCCAGGCGATCGCATCCTATCGAGAATCGCCTAATTGCGCGTCGCGAAAGGCGAAAACCTCAACCAATCTTAAAATCTTGGCCGGTTGTTGAGAATTTTGTAGGGCTGCATCCAAATTATTTGGCCAGCACCCTTGCGATTTTTCATCCATGGCGTATAATACATACTCGCGTCAAAAATATTGAGTTTTGTTCCGTTAACCAAACAGTCACCACTCAAGCAATCTCCGTAACCTAGAGATTTGAAGACGCATCAAGGCTCAGTAGCTCAGAGGTTAGAGCAGGGGACTCATAAGCCCAAGGTCGCAGGTTCAAATCCCGCCTGAGCCATCGCTGAAACGCTTGTTTTGCAAGACTTTTAGATTGCTTGCAACAATATTTAGAGTTGTAAAAGTAAGATCCATTAAAGATCATTGGCCATCGAGCTGATTTTCAAATGGTCAGCCTCCCTGTTTGCCGCGCTAGCAAGCTTGAAGCGGGGCACTAGGTCAGTAGACTTCTTTCACGAATCAGTTAGAAGCTCTGATCCTTGACCCCTTTTTCCAAAATGGGCTGATCAACGGTCATTTTGTAGGTTGGGTTGAGGCACGTAGCTTGCTTCCCGAAGGGTAGCCCAACCACAGGAAGGTTCATGGTGATTGAGTTGGGTTTCGCAAAGCTCAACCCAACCTACTGGAGAACTACTGGAGAACTGCAAGCGCTTGAAAGTTAGCCTCCAACAAAAGTTAGCCTCCAACAAGAACGCGATCGACTGTTTAGGTCGATCGCGCCAATGATGTTCAACTGAAGACGGGAGCCAAAAAACGCGCGGGAAAAGACCTACAGCGTCAGGGATTGCACATCGCCTTCGATCAGGGCGGCCAAGTCGCGCAGGAAGCCCGCCGAATCTGCACCGTAGATGATCCGGTGATCAGCGGTCAGGTTCACTTGCATCACCCGCTTCACGCCCAACAAACCGTCATCGGTGGCCACCACAGTCGGCTTAGACGCGCCCACGGCCAGGATTGCCCCTTGGCCCGGCGGCAAAATTGCATCAAAGCGATCGACCCCAAACATGCCCAAGTTCGACAGGGTGAAAGTGCCGGTCGTGTACTCATCCGGCTGCAACTGCTTGCTGCGGGCCCGAGTTACCAGGTCTTGCCAGTTGCGCGACAGGGAATAGAGATCCACCTGATCGGCATTCTTCAGCACGGGGGTGATCAGGCCACCATCGGGCATGGCCACGGCCACGGCGATGTTGATGTCGCTGCGGTAGGCGATCGCGTCAGGGGCATAGGCCGCGTTCACCACCGGGTGCTTGCGCAGGCTGAGGGCCACGGCCTTGGCCAGCAGGGCGGTCATGGTCACGCCCTTGGACTTCACTTGTTTGTAGAGTGTGTCCAGCTTGTCGGTGGTGATTGAGTAGCCCACGCGGAAGGTGGGAACACTCAGGCTCACCATCATGTTGTTGACCACGGCCTTTTGCAGGGTGGTCATGGCCACGGCTTGACCGGGCATGGGTGGCAATGGGGCCACAGCGGCAGCCGGAGCCACAGCGGCGGGTGCGGCCACGGGCGCGGCGATCGGGGCGGGAGCGGCGGCCGGGGTGCGACCGGCGGCCCGTTCCACGTCTTCGGCCACGATTCGTCCGTTAGGGCCAGACCCCTTCAGACCGCTGAGGTCAACTTTCAATTCTTTGGCCAGCTTTTTGGCGCGGGGCGAGGCGATCGTGCGGCCGCTGGGGCTGGCTGCGGGGGCGCTGGCTCCATTGCTGGGAGCGGCGGCCGCGGGGGCTGCCACGGGCGCAGCAGCGGATGCCGGAGCAGTGGCGGCGGGGGCACTGGCACCACCCCCTAGGCCAGCAGCTTGAGCTTTGGCCGCTTCGATTTCGGCTTCGGTTTCCGCAATCAGGGCGATCGTGGAACCCACGGCGGCGGAACCACCGGCATCAACAACGATCGCGGCCATGTAGCCCTCGTTAAAGGATTCCACGTCCATGTCTGCCTTGTCGGACTCGACGATCAGGATCGTTTCGCCTTTGGCTACTTTGTCGCCCGGCGCTTTTTCCCACGAGACGATTTTGCCTTCGGTCATCGTGGAGCTAAGGGCAGGCATGAAGACTTCGTGAATCATGGGCCGATCGTACCGGGGAACGCTAGGACTTGAATGGTTGGGCTGCAATTTGCCAAAGTCAAATTTTACCGTCTGTGGGGACGGTGGTGGCGGAGTTGCGGCGATCGGGTTGCGATAGATTGATGATGTTTGGTGCTGTTTGGGGTCTGCTGGGGAGCTGGAGCCATGAGCGATCGCCATCTGGAGATCGATCGAGCCGTTTATCAACAGGAAGTGGTGGCACTGTTCGATCGCCGCAGTGCCACCTACGACAACGATCGCGATTTCCATCCGCCCATGGCTCGTCGCTTGGTAGAAGCAGCGGGACTTCAATTGGGCTGGCGTGTGCTGGACTTGGCAACCGGGACGGGGCAAGCGGCGATCGTCGCAGCCGAGCAGGTGGGCCCGATGGGGCTGGTGGTGGGAATTGATTGTTCCGCTGGCATGCTCGATCGTGCCCGGACTAAATCCGTTGGCTTGGTGCAGGTGTCGTGGTTGTTGGGGGATGCCCAGGATCCGCCTTTTCCCCCCATCAGTTTTGATGCGGTGCTGTGTTCTGCGGCCTTTGCCTATTTGCGCGACCCTTTAGCAGCCCTGCAACGCTGGTGGCAGTTGCTGGTGCCCGGTGGCACGGTGGCGTTTCACGGCTGGTCGGAGCAGTCCTTTGTGCTTGGTGTGCTCGTGCAGCAGATGGCCGCCGAAGCGGGCTATCCGATTAACTTTCATCCCCTAACGCAGGATCGTGCCGCCTGTGCTGATTTGTTGCAGCGCACAGGATTTGAAGTGCAATCGATCGAAGCCGAGCGCCAGCAGCGCCCCTTATCCATCAGTTCGATCGAGCAGTCTGCGGCCACGGTGCTGGATAACCCGATCTGTTTGCCCCTGCGCTTGGCCCTGGGAGCCGATCGCCTCGCCACTTTTCGGCAGCAACTCCATAGCAAAATTGCCGCCCTCCTGGATGAGAACGGCAACCTGCTTGATGAATGGGAAACGTTTTATATCGTCGGTCGCAAACCGCGATGGGATCGTCAACTCTAATTTTTAAAGTCAGCCGACTTCAGGTATTCCGTGTTCACGCCCGATTCGCGGGTTAGGGCAATCTTGCCCGTGCGGGCAATTTCGCGCACCCCAAACTTCTCCAGCAATTGCAGAATCGCCACCATCTTGCCCGGGTCGCCCACCACTTCGATTGTCAGGGAATCGTCCGACACATCCACCACCCGCGCCCGGAAGATTTGCGCCAGTTCGATAATTTCTGATCGGGCACTGCTGGGCGCATTCACCTTCACCAACATCAACTCCCGTTCCACACAGGGCACTTCGGTGATGTCTTGGACTTTGATCACGTTGATCAGCTTGTAAAGCTGCTTGACGATTTGCTCAATAATCCGGTCATCGCCGGACACGATCATCGTGATTCGTGATACGCCCCCTTGCTCGGCGGGGCCGACGGCCAGGCTTTCGATGTTGTATCCCCGGCGGGCAAAAAGACCCGCGATGCGCGTCAAAACGCCGGCTTCGTCCTCGACAAGTACAGAAAGGGTGTGTTTCATGGTTCGGTGAAAGGCTGATGGCCAGGGCGGGCGATCGATCGAGTGCAGCCCAAAGGTGAATCGCACCCAATGCTGATCCCAATTCCCAATCGCATTCCAAATCTTGCGACAGCCTTTCAGTTTAGGCGATTTGGCGGTCTTCCGATTGCCCAACTCCAGCAACCAACTGAGGGACGGCGGAAGGCGCGATCGGAGCTAATCAGGGGCTAATCAGCAGTTATTCAACGGCAATTCATTGGGGCCAAGCCCGATCGGTCTCTGGGCGATCGAGCTTGGCAATTCCGGGGGCGACGGGGACTCAGGGGGGTGTTAGAATTTTTTTGAGAACCATTCTCAAACTAATCTTCAACACCTCCGTGAGCCACCACCATTGTGCGGCGCTGTTGAGGCGCGGTGGTGGCTGGCGGTTTTGTTGGCTTTCCTACTGGAACCCATCGCCTCCATGTTGCAAGTTCGATCGCTGTGTGTTCGCTATCGCGGACTCTCGGTTCTGGACGATGTTTCGCTTGATCTCGCGCCCGGTGAATTGGTGGGGCTGATTGGCCCCAACGGCGCGGGCAAAAGCACCCTGATCAAGGCTCTGTTGGGCCTTGTGCCGATCGAGTCGGGCCTGATTACCTTTCGGGGTGTGCCCTTACGGCGACTGCGCCATCGCGTGGCTTACGTGCCCCAACGGTCACAAATCGACTGGGACTATCCCATTACGGTGCAACGGGTGGTGATGATGGCCTTTGCCAAGGCGGCGGGGTGGTGGCGATCGCCCGGCCCGGCGGCCCAAGCTGCGGCTCGATCGGCCATGGAGCAGGTGAATATTTGGGACTTGCGCGATCGCCCGATCGGCTCCCTTTCCGGTGGGCAACAGCAACGGGTTTTCTTGGCTCGGGCCCTGGCCCAAAAGGCAGAATTTTTCCTGTTTGATGAACCCTTTACGGGTGTGGACAAGCAAACGGAATTGGTGTTGTTGAATCTGTTTGCCGAACTCCGCGCCCAAGGCCATTTGGTGTTAGTTTGCTCTCACGAGTGGGGCAGCTCCCTGGAACGATACGATCGGCTGCTATTGCTGAATCGATCGCTCCTGGCGAACGATCGGCCCCAGGCCGTGATGACCCTGGATAATATCCGGCGTGCCTATGGCGAAAATATGCAAACTGCCGATCGCCACAGTTCCTTTGAATCGGTTTTAGCCTGTTAGCAAATCTTGAGAGATTATCCTGATTGGAGATCTAAAGTTGATTCACCCGAATGCTGAGGGCTAATTTTGGACTGGTTGCTTGATCCTTTGCAGTATGAATTTGTGCGCAATGCGATCGCGATCGGGATGATCGTGGGCGTAATTTGTCCCGTGGTGGGCAGTTATCTCATTGTGCTGCGGATGTCTCTGCTGGGTGATGTGATTGCCCATGCGGTAATGCCTGGTTTGGCGATCGCCAATGCGCTACGCATTGATTTATCGATCGGGGCGTTCATTTCCGGCATGTGCAGCACCTTCGTTATTGCCTGGATTCGACAGCAATCGCGGGTGCGGGTTGATGCGGCCATGACCCTAACTTTCTCCACCTTTTTTGGCTTAGGAATCGCCCTGATTTCACTGCTAAAAACGCAGCTCGATTTGGAAGGATTTCTCTTTGGCGATATTTTGAATGTCACCCAAGAAGATTTGCTCCACGGGGTGATTGTGGCGGTGATTTTATTAGTTTTAATTAAGCTGCACTATAAAGAATTACTGTTTTATACCTTTGACCCCTTGGGGGCCGAAGCGGCCGGATTACCCACCACTTGGATTCACTACGGCTTGATGGCCGGGGTGACCTTGGCGATCGTGACGAGCTTGAAGGTGGTGGGGGTGATTATGGCGATCGCGATGTTGGTGGGCCCGGCGATCACGGCCTATTTGTTGGTCAAAGAGCTGCACATGATGATGTTAGTGGGTGCTGGCTTGGGAGTGTTGGCCGCGATCGGGGGCATGTACAGCAGTTTCTATTGGGATTTGCCCTCGGGCGCGGCGATCGCCCTGGTGATTTTTGGATTGTTTTTGATGGCCCTGTTGTTTAGTCCCAGTCAGGGAATCTTGACCCGCCCCCGCCCTAAAGCGACCTACCCGCGATCGGGCAAGGTTTCGGAATCGGCAGCTCCCAAACCAACCGCAGACCTGGACTAACAGCCAATCTGAGCCAGCGGATCTCAGCGAATTTCAGTGAACCTCAACTAGCGAATGGTTTGCGCGGGCGGCCCTTGGTTGGGAGAGGTGGGGAATTGGGGCGTTGCGGAAGGAGTGGGGGTGTTGCGTCTGGGGGCCCAAGCACCACACTCAGTCAGCAGGGCGCTGGGTTGGTCGCTGTAGGCGCTCATGCAGTCGATCGTGATTCTCGATCGATTGGCGGAGTTGTAGCGACTGGCCGGAACACCGGTGCTGGTGGCGGCGGAGCCATTGCCGCGATTGGGGTTGCTGCTGGGGCCGCTGGCGGAATTGGGTTGGCTGGGCGGCGGCCCGCCGGAGTTGCCGCTGCCGGGCGAGGGCGTAATCGGTTCTTCGAGGTTGGGAGCCTGGGCGTTGGGGTTGCGGCAACGGGCCAGGGCATAGGGATCATTCCCCGCGCGGCGCATACAGTCCAACAGGCCGGGACTTTGGGCCTGGGCGGTGGGCGTGCCCAAGGTCACGAGGGCCAACAGCCCGATCGCCCCAAAACCCCGGGTGATCACGTTGGTGATCGCAAGTTGCCACTGAGAAACCATCGGTCGATCGAACGCCATTGGCTCAAACCTCCAGGTAGTCGCACAGCCGATCCAGGGTTAAGGATGTTTCCAAAAGGTCGGCCATTCGATCGTACAACTGTTGCCGATGTTGTTGCCAGGATTGGGGGCTGGGGCGATGGGTGGTGATGCCGGCCAAGCGGGTCAGGGTTTGGCGCACCGCCGCCGACTCAAACAGTCCATGGACATAGGTTCCCCAAACGCAGCCCTGGGCCGATCGGGCCCCTTCCGGTTCCGGTGGCTGTCTGATCGGCTCCAGGGTCAGCAATCGATCGCAAGGGGCGATCGGGCGGGTTTGACCCATGTGAATTTCATAGGCTGGCCAGCGATCAACCTGCGGAATGTCATTCGGTGGGGTTGCACCGGCCGGACTGGGCCAATGGGCCGTCACTTGGCGCACGGTTTTTTGTGGAAAATAATCCGTTTCCACCGGCAACAGCCCCAACCCCGCCATCTCGCCCGCAGCCCCCGCAATGCCCGTGCGATCGACCAGCGATCGACCCAACATTTGATAGCCCCCACAAATGCCCACCACCGGCACACCCTGGGCGGCGGCCCGTTGAATGGCCGCTGCCAAGCCCGTTTCCTGGAGCCAAGCCAAATCCCGCAGGGTGTTTTTGCTGCCCGGCAACACGATCGCCCGGGCGGTGGCCAACTCGGCCGGCCGGGTCACCCAGCGCACCGCCACCCCTTGATCGATCGACCAAGGTTGGCTGTCTTGGGAATTGGACAAAAAGGGAAACCGGATCCAGGCAATCACCGGGTGATCGCATTCCGCTGGGGCTTCTTCCGCCGATCGACAGAGGCTATCTTCGCTTTCCGGTTGCAACTCCGCCGCGTAGGGCAAGGTTCCCAAATAGGGCAGGTGGGGCAAATGCTGCTGAAAATAGCGATCGGCATCGGCAAATAGCCGCAAATCGCCCCGAAACTTATTCACCACCAAGCCCAATCCCAAGGCCTGAGCCGATCGGGGCATTAGTTGATAAGTCCCCACCGCTTGGGCAAAAATACCGCCTCGTTCAATGTCTCCCACCAACAGCCAGCGCCCTTGGAGATGCTCGATCGGGCGCAAATTCACCAAATCCCGGTGCATCAAGTTCAATTCCACCGGGCTACCGGCCCCCTCCAGCACCAACACATCACAGCGATCGCGCCAGTCCGCCAGGGTTTGCGCCACCACCTCCCACAGGCGATCGATATGTTGGTAATAGTCCGCCGCCGCAATATGTTCCCCGGCCCGGCCCAACAGCACCAACTGCGATCGGCTATTGCCCGAAGGCTTCAGCAAAATGGGATTCATCTCCGCCACGGGCCGCAACCCGCAGGCCTCCGCCTGGGCCGCCTGGGCCCGCCCAATTTCGCCCCCTTCCAGGGTCACGAAGGAATTATTGGACATGTTTTGGGCCTTGAACGGCGCAACCCGCAGACCCTGCCGCCGCAACCAAGCGCAAAGGGCCGTGGTTACCCAACTTTTGCCCGCGTTGGAGGAGGTTCCTAAAACTGCGATCGACTTCATGAACTTTGCTAGGGCCTGTCGTGATTGCCTGGGATTGAGCGGAAACGGTTAATTTGCCATCCTCCAGTCGTCGGAACAAGGGGCTTAGGGCCTGTCACGGTGGGATCAGGGTTTTGGGCGATTAAACAAAATCCTTCGCTTTGGTGGAAAGGGCCGATCCCAAATTGCCCGCCAACACCACCTCGTAGTTGTAGCTGCTGTTGGCCGACAATGCGCCACCGCCCACCCGTTGGGTCATGGAGGTTTTGTCGGGCCGGCGCGGTGCATAGGTGGAGTCGGCCTGAACAATCACAGTCCCACCCGAAAATTGCAGCCCCTTGACCGTTAAGGAATTGGTGCGATCGTCCGCAACAGTAACCGTGCGCCGATCGTTGCGAGCCGTCAGGTAGGTAGCGCTTTGGATGTTGCCCGTGGCCAGGTCAACCTTGGCCAGAATGCTGACTCGGCTGCCACCGCCACCGCCGGGACTGCCATCCGTGTAGCCGCGCAGCCAACCACTGCCCGTGAATCGGCTGTAGCCATTGCCCGGCTGAGTGCCCGTGGAGGTAAAGACGGCGTAGAGATTGGAACCATCCCAAGCCAAGCCCGTTCCCGTGCCGTCATCGTTGGTGGTTTCGTAGTCCGTGCGCACCCAGCGTCTGACCCCGTTGTTAAAGCTCACCAGGATCGGATCCTTGTTGGCGGAGGTCACTTGGCGATAGCCGATATAGACGGTGGTGGTGCCGATCGTGACCTTGGGGCCATTTTTCGCGGAGATCGCGGCTTCCGAGTCGTTGATTCCGAAGGTAACGGCGTTTTTCACCGAAGATTGCATACCGTTGCGAGGCACATTGACCGATCGGGGCAGGTCTGGGGCGATCGCGGCGGCCTCCTCCTGAGGCGCTCCGGTCAAAGGATCCAACGGGCGATCGGGGGCATCAGTTCCCGATCGGCGACCCAGATGATCGAAATCCTGATTGAAATGGCCACCCGTTTCACCGCGCCTCAGGTTGCGATTTTGTCCCCAGGAATTCAACAAGAAATCACCACTGACCTGACCCAAATTGACCTGACCATTTACCCCAGTATCAACCGGAGCATTTCCAGGCAAATCAACCCCAGAAAGAAGCTGCTCAGTCCCAAAAAATTCAGAAAAGCGATCGGGATTTTTGGTCTCAGAATCCTGACTTTCGATCGAGTGCTGAGTGCTGAAACCGCCTCCGGAATTGTGAGCATGGGTTGGCGGAAAGTAGGATGCAACCCAACTTGAACCCATCGTCCAACGTGGCTCAATGCCTTGGCCCAGAACAGCCGTTGCCGAATTGGCCAAGCTTCCTCCCCCAAAATCAGTAGATGCCATCAAGAACTCCAGACGATCGTGAGCGGGCCCTGGCATCCTAGGCCTCAAATGAAATCTTTGGCCCTTGTGGACAGGGCAGATCCCAAATTGGCTGAGAGTACCACTTCGTAGTTGTAGCCCGTGCTGGCGGGCAGCGCACCATTGCCAACACTTTGGGTCATGGCCGTTTTGTCGGGACGACGCGGCGCATAGGCCGAATCCGCCTGCACCAGCACATTGCCGCCCGTGAAACTGAGACCCTGCACAAACAGGGAGTTGGTGGTGTCGTCGCCGAGGGTGGCGGTTCCCTTGTCATTACGTGCCGTCAGGTAAGTGGCGTTTTGGATATTGCCCGTGGTGGGATCAACCTTGGCCAAAATCCCCACTTTGCCGCCGCCGCCACCGCTGGGGCTGCCGTCTGTGTAGCCCGTGAGCCAACCGCTGCCCGTGAAGCGACTGAGGTTATTCCCCGGTTGGTTGCCGGTGGAGGTGAAGACAGCATAGAGATTGGAGCCATCCCAAGCCAGGCCCGTCCCTGTTCCGTCATCGGCGGTGGTTTCGTAGTCGGTGCGTACCCAATTGCGCACGCCGTTGGTGAAGCTGATCAGAATTGGATCCTGATTAAGGGCCGATACCTGTTGATAGCCAATGTAGATGTTGGTGTTGCCGAGGGTGATCTTCGGGCCATTTTTGGCGGCGATCGCGGCTTCCGAATCACCGGGGCTGAAGGCAACGGCACTGGCCACGGAGGATTGCACCGGGCCGCTGGTGGGCGTGGTGGGCGCGCTGGGGCCGCTGGCGGTGCTGTCGATGATGCTGATCGTGGCGGTGTTGATGCTGCCCAGTTGCCCACCCGTGGGACTGCTGAGGTTGAGTTGGAAGGTTTCCGTTGGCTCGGCCAGGCTGTCAATCAAGATCGGGATCGTGAGGCTGGCGACGCTTTGGCCGGCGGTGAAGGTGAGCTGGCCATTGATGGCACTGTAGTCGAGACCGGCCAGGGCGGTTCCGTTGCTGGTGGTGTAGGTCACCGACAGGGGTTGGGACAGGTCGCCGGTTCGTCGCACGGGGACGGCCAGGGAGCCGCCGGTTTCGTTGATGCTGTAGCTGTTGCCATCCAGGGAAACGGTGGGGCCGGTGGAGTTCGTGCTGCTGCCGCCGCCGCTGCCGTCGCGGATGGTGAGGGTGGCGGCGGCCCGATCGAGCTGGGCCCCCACGGGATTAGACAACAGTAGGGCCACGGTTTCATCGGTTTCCGTGAGGCGATCGTCTGTTAGGGGAATGGAGATGGTTTTGCGGGTTTCGCCGGGCGCAAAGGCGATCGCGCTGTTCACGGGGGTGAAGTCTTGGTTGGGGGTGGCCGTGCCGCTGCCGGTGCTGAAGGTGACCTGGGCGGCGGTTTGCAGGTTGCCGGAGCGCTCCAGGGTAATCACGGCGCTGCGATCTTGCTCGTTGCCCACAAAACCGCCGTTCAGGAAGCGCAGGATTGCGGTGTTGGCGTTCAGGCTTTCTTGGGAGATCACGTTGCTGGCGCTGAAGCTATTGGGGTTGATGCCCTTGAGAACGGCCATGTAACGGCCCGTTGCCCGATCGCGGACGATCGTGTCACCGCTGTTGATGCCAGTACCGGCCGTGAAGTCCAAATCTTCAAACCGTTGACCGCTGGGGATCACCAGCCGATCGGCTCCTTCCTGCAAAAAATCCAAAATCACATCGGCCGAGGCGATCGAGCTGCCACCCGCCACCGCACTGATCAAAAACAGATCGGCCCCAGCGCCACCGGCCAGGGTGTCGGCTCCCAAATCTCCCGACAACACATCATCGCCCAGGTCACCTAGTAGTTGATCATCGCCTGCACCGCCCCAGAGGGTATCGGCTTCCTTGCCGCCGCGCAGTCGATCGTTGCCCTCATTGCCAAACAGCAAATCGCGGCCACGGTTGCCAGCCAATTGATCATCGCCCGCTAGCCCCTGAATTTGATCATCACCACTCCAACCCAACAGCAAATCGCGACCATTGCTCCCCGTGAGCGAATCGGCCGACTCACTGCCAAAGTTGAAGCGGTTGAATCCGCCGCCCGGTTCGCGCCGTTCCCGAAATCCCGATCGAGCGAAATGTTCCAGGCCCGAAGTGAGCTGACCCCGCCCGATCGCCCCTTGCACGTCAGGATTTTGGGCTAAATAATTCGCTTCGTTGTAAAGCGGCAACACCGCTTGCAAAATCTCATAGTCGCCGCTGGGGCTGCGGCCTTCCTTGAAACCATGCTGTGAAAAATGCACAAAGCCCGATCGCAGCAAATTACCGCTGACCGCAAGGCTCACATCGGGATTTTGGGCTAAATAATCCGCTTCACGATAGGCAAAACTCGCCACCTCAAAACCGGTGAAATCCATAGATCGGCTCCGTCTAGCAAAACTGATTCGCAGGGAAGGGTAGGAGCTGTCATCGCATTCGCTGAATCCCTGATACCGGTGCGATCGAGCGTGGGCAATGACCGCTGAAACCGGTTTTTCACTCAGGCTCCAGTCCTTGGCCTCCTGTCATTGGATCAGGACAGGATGAGGATTGCGGGGATTTGATGACAGACCCTAACGGTTCTTTTCAAAAATTTTCCTGAGAAACCGGAATTGCGCTCCGAAACCGAACTGGATGGGCCTTTTGGAAGTCAAAAAACTGTAAAAATAATTCAAAAGGGAATTTAATCTCTAAGGGTCAATTCCCCGCCGCTCTGCGGCGTAAAAATCAGAGATGAGCGAATATATCCACAAAAGTCATAACGTCACAATCTTGCTTTACCACTTAGTGTTCCCAGCAAAGTATCGACGGGCCGTATTTGACGAACAAGTCGATGAGGTGTTGAGAGAAGTTTGCTTAGAGATTGAGAAACGTTACGAAGTGAAGTTCATCGAGATTG
>MKGP02000023.1 GCA_001913845.2 Limnothrix sp. CACIAM 69d
AGGTCGGGAGAAGGGGAACAAGAAAATCCGGCTCCCCTCGCCCAGCTTGGGAGAGGGGCTGGGGGTGAGGGCACAGTTCCTCGCTTCAGTAAGATCGCCCGTTCCTATTTGCTACAGGTGGGAAATCTGGATTGGAAAAAGATCAACCCGGATATTTTCGGGTCGATGATTCAGGCGGTGGCGGACGACGAAGAGCGCGGCGCGTTGGGGATGCATTACACCAGTGTGCCGAACATTTTGAAGGTGTTGAATCCGCTGTTTTTGGATGATTTGCGCGCTCAGTTGGCGGCGGCGGGGGACAATCCGCGCAAGTTGCTGAATTTGCGGCAACGGATGGCGAAAATTCGGGTGTTTGATCCGGCTTGTGGGTCGGGCAATTTTTTGGTGATTGCCTACAAGGCAATGCGGGAAATTGAGGCGGAAATTAACCGGCGGCGGGGCGAGGGCGATCGCGCTTCCGAGATTCCGCTCACCAATTTCCGGGGGATCGAGATTCGGAATTTCGCCTGTGAAATTGCACGGCTGGCGTTGATTATTGCGGAATATCAGTGCAATGTTTTGCATCGGGGGGAAGCACTGGCTCTGTCAGAGTTTCTGCCACTAAAAAAGGATAATTGGATTACTTGTGGGAATGCATTGCGGTTGGATTGGTTGAGTCTTTGTCCGCCGACGGGAACGGGGGTGAAGGTTCAGCGGGAAGATTTAGATTTATATGGCGAAACGCGGGATCAAGCCGAGGTTGATTTTGCAAATGATGGTGGCGAAACTTATATTTGCGGCAATCCTCCATACAAGGGAACAGCGGAGCAAAGTTCTGAGCAAAAAGCAGATATGTCTTACGTATTTGATGGAGCAACTAAAACTTGGAAATCATTAGATTATGTGTGTTGCTGGTTCTACAAGTTTTCACTTTATGCTCAATATACACTAACCTCTTGTGCATTTGTAGCTACTAATTCTATTTGCCAGGGAGAGCAGGTCGCTCGACTATGGCCATTAGTTTTCTCTAAAAAACTAGAAATCAACTTTGCCTATACATCTTTTAAGTGGAACAACTTGGCAGCTTACAATGCAGGTGTAACGGTTGTAATTATTGGACTTTCAAATAACTGGAGCGGTAATCGGTTCATTTTTGAAAACTCCAGTGAAAGTCAATCCAATAAAAGAACTGTTTCAAATATCAATGCTTATCTGGTTCCACAGCCAAATATTCTTGTCGAGCCAAGCCTTCGGCCAATGACAGATATTTCAGAAATGATTAATGGCAATAAGCCTGTTGATGGTGGCTTTCTCGTGCTGGGCCGTGATGAGGCAAGGCATTTGATTAACACTGAGCCTAAGAGTAAGAACCTTATTAGAAAGTTCCTTGGCTCATCTGAGTTTATCAAAGGAAATCAAAGATATTGCATATGGATAACAGAAGATCAAAAAGATCTAGCATTTTCGATATCTGTCATTAAAGAACGAATAGATCAAGTTTCAGAATTTCGACTAAGAAGCAAAAAAGAGTTGACACAACGAGGGGCAGGCAAGTCCTATGAGTTTCAACAGATTCGTCAAAAAGGAAACGAGAATTTAATTGTTATTCCTGCAATTAGTTCTGAGCAGAGAGAATACCTACCCTGCGGTATGCTTCAAGTTGGAGCCATTATATCCAACAAATGTTATGCACTATTTGATGCGCCGCTGTGGAATATGGCGCTGATTGCTTCTCGGCTCCACTGGGTTTGGATTGGTACAGTTTGCGTGCGAATGAGAACCGATTTTTCCTACTCCAATACCCTCGGTTGGAACACATTTCCCGTTCCCACCCTCACCACCCAAAACAAAACCGACCTCACCCGCACCGCCGAAGACATCCTGTTAGCCCGCGAACGCTACTTCCCCGCCACCATCGCCGATATGTACGACCCCGATCGGATGGATCGCGAATTTCCCCTAGTCCGCCAAGCCCACGATCGCAACGACGAAATCATCGAACGCATCTACATCGGCCGCCGCTTCAAAAACGACACCGAACGCCTCGAAAAACTCTTCGAGATGTACACCAAAATGACCAGCCAACCAGAGACCACAAAAAAGCCCACCAAGCGTAAAACCAAGTCATAATAACAACATCAACCCACCATTCATGCAGTCAATTTAATGATTCAAATTCAACTTAACCTACCTGAAAGCGCTTTTTCCATCCTGCGTAGCACTCCCGATGAATTTGCTCAAGAGCTACTCATTGCCGCAGTCGTGAAGTGGTACGAAGTTGGGATCATCTCGCAATCCAAAGCCGCCGAGATTACAGGCATGAGCCGCCAAGCTTTTTTAGTTGCTCTCGATCGGTTTGGAGTTTCTCCATTTCAAAGCACCCCAGAAGAACTCGCCGAGGAAGTTGGTCGTGGTTAAGCGTTGGGTTGTCAATGCCTCACCCATCATCAGCCTCGCCAAGATTGATCGCATTCACCTACTTCATGAATTGTGTGATGAAGTAGTTATTCCTCAAGGCGTTGCAGACGAAACTCGCACAGGCGATCGCACTAGCGGGAGAGCGATAATACTAGACCCAAAACTATGGATCGCGAATTTCCCTTAGTCCGCCAAGCCCACGATCGTAACGACGAAATCATCGAACGCATCTACATCGATCGCCGCTTCAAAAACGACACCGTTCGCGCAGCGTTTCCGAAGGAAAAACGCCTCGAAAAACTCTTCGAGATGTACACCAAAATGACCAGCCAATCGGGAACAGGAAAAAAGAAAGATAAAAAGCGGTAAATCATGAGCATTGTCAGCAAAAAGGTGCAAGGGAAAATCAGATGATTGATCAAGCAACTATTTATCAGCGCCTCAACCTCACCCCAGAGCAACTTGCTGATTTTTGCAAACAACACCATATCCTTGAATTATCGCTATTTGGCTCGATTTTACGCGATGACTTCAGGGCAGAAAGTGATGTTGATGTTATGGTACAGTTTCACCCCGATGCTCACCCCACCTTTAGCACCCTGGACGATATGGAAACCGAGTTAAAAACCTTGTTCGATCGCGATGTTGATCTAATTACTCGCAAAGGCATTGAAGCTAGCCGAAATCACCTCCGCCGTCACAATATTCTCTCGTCCGCCCAAGTAATTTATGGAACGCGATCAACAGTTTCTACTGGACATGCTCCAATCAGCCGAACTGATCATGACTTACATAGCTCAGTCCACCAAAAATCAGTTTCTGAGTAATATCCAGCTTCAGGATTCTGTAATTCGTCGGCTACTTGTGATTGCGGAAGCTGCAAAACGAGTTTCGGATGCAAAGCAGCAGGAACTATCTAATGTCGCTTGGCGAGAGATCAATGGAATGCGAAACCGGTTAGTCCATGAGTATGATGATATTGATCTTGATATCGTTTGGGATGTTGTTAAACTCGAAATTCCTAGCTTAGTGGAAAATTTGCGATCTCAGTTTCCATCAAATTAGTTTTCATTAAATTAGATTTGCTTTTCGGGCTATCTACCGAACTTGCAATTACGCCTTGATGATCTATTGCCCCGCTAGTTCGTAATTTCCCATGACTCAACCGATCGCCATTCCCGCCGTTTCTGTCACCTATGACCACGATGGCCGTTCCACCAAACCCAACGAATTTGGGATGCGCCCCATGCAGGAACGGGCCTACCAAAAACGCGGGGAGCAATATTTGCTGATTAAGTCGCCCCCGGCCTCGGGCAAAAGTCGCGCCCTGATGTTTATTGCCCTCGATAAGCTGCACAATCAGGGCTTGAAACAGGCGATTATTGCGGTTCCTGAAAAGTCGATCGGGTCGAGCTTTCACAACGAGCCGCTGAGTCAATTTGGCTTTTGGGCCGATTGGCAAGTGGAACCCCGCTGGAATCTGTGCGATGCGCCCGGAACCGATGGGGGCAAGGTGGATGCGGTGCAGAAATTTCTCGATAGCAATGCCAAAGCGCTGGTTTGTACCCATGCAACCTTTCGCTTTGCTGTCGAAAAATTTGGGATTGAATGCCTGGACGATCGCCTGATTGCGATCGATGAATTTCACCACGTTTCAGCGAATCCCGATAACAAATTAGGTGACCAAATTCGCCAACTGATGGCCCGCGACAAAATTCACTTGATGGCGATGACGGGTTCCTATTTTCGGGGCGACGCAGAAGCCGTGCTGCACCCCGACGATGAATCAAAATTCGAGACCGTCACCTATACCTACTATGAACAACTCAATGGCTATCAATATCTAAAGCAACTCGATATTGGCTACTATTTCTATTCCGGCAGCTACAGTGACCAAATCATGGAGGTGCTGAATCCCCATGAAAAAACTATTTTGCATATTCCCAATGTGAATTCTCGGGAATCCCACATGGACAAAATTGCCCAGGTAGAACATATCATCGAAGCCCTAGGCGAGTGGCAAGGGGTTGATCCTGAAACGGGATTTCAACGGGTGAAACTGCCGGACGGACATATCTTGAAAGTGGCTGATCTGGTAGATGACGACCCCAACAAGCGCGATCGCGTGGCAGCCGCCCTCAAAGATCCCGCCCAGAAAAATAATCGGGATCATGTGGATTTGATCATTGCCTTGGGCATGGCCAAAGAGGGGTTTGATTGGATTTGGTGCGAACACGCTTTGACCGTGGGCTATCGATCGAGCCTAACCGAAATTATTCAAATTATTGGGCGAGCGACCCGCGATGCACCGGGCAAAACCCGCGCTCGTTTTACCAACTTGATCGCAGAACCGGACGCAGCCGAAGAAGCCGTAACGGAGGCGGTGAATGACACCCTGAAGGCGATCGCCGCCAGCCTGTTAATGGAACAGGTGCTAACGCCTCGGTTTGATTTCAAGCCCAAGCAAACTAGCAATGAACCCACACCGGGTTTTGACTACGGCCCCGAAGGCTACCAGCCCGATCGCTGCAATGTGGGGTTCAACCACAGCACGGGCCAAATTGAACTCGAAATTAAGGGCTTGGTGGAACCCAAAAGCCGAGAAGCCCAGCGCATTTGTCAAGAAGATTTGACGGAGTTGGTGACGGCATTTGTGCAAGATAAACCTTCGATCGAGCGGGGTTTATTTGCCGAAGATCTGATGCCCCAGGAGCTAACCCAAGCGCGGATGGGACAAATCGTGCGCGAGAAGTTTCCCAACCTCGACCGCGAGGATCAAGAATCGGTGCGCCAACACGCGATCGCGGCCCTGAATTTGGTGCAACAGAGCAAGAGGATTGTGAATGAAACCCGTGGCACTTATACGGTCAATGCCCAGGCCGGTTTAACGGGTGATGCGGAGGCGATCGAGCCACCCACAACGCCTAATACGGCCTTGCTTGATGGGGTGCGACAGTTTGCCCTTTCTGTCACAGAATTGGACATGGACTTGATCGATCGAATCAATCCCTTTGGCGAAGCCTACGCGATTTTGGCCAAGTCCATGAGCGAAGACCGCCTAAAACAAGTGGCGGAAATTATCAATGCAAAACGCACCAATTTCACCCTAGAACAAGCCCGTATCCTAGCCGATCGAGCTAAGGAATTTAGGCAAGAGCGAGGACGGCTACCCTCCCCCACCTCCGCAGATCCTTGGGAACGAGAAATAGCCGCTGCGATCGCGTTTTTGAGACAAAAAGTGATAGCTGACCAGAGAGCCAACGCGCAAGACGATCAAAGATCCTAGGAGGCGATCGATGACCTTAGCAATCGATAAACCCACCACCCGGCCACCCACACCTCGTTGGAAACAGCACGAAGCAACCTGGGTTAATTACAACGCAACCTGGGCAGATTACCTAGCGGCTCGTGATGCCGACTCAAACTGGCAAAAAATTGCATTTCATCAATCTTGGCTGTGGGTTCACATGGGATACGAAGGGCCGAATCATGCGGCATTCAGTGATCTGATGACGATGATCTTTGGATTTTGGGCATTTCTCCATCCAGAAACCACCCTGCAATCCTATGGTCGCTGTTTGCTGGAAGCCCCAGAAACCCACGCCTGTTCGCCCGATTTGGTGCTCTATCAAGGGGACAATATTCCCCAATGGCGGCCGGGCCAGCCGCGCCGAATTAATTTGCAACGCGATCGCCGACCGGACTTAGTGGGTGAAATTGCAGACACCACCCTGAGCCTCGATTTGGATGAGCAAAAACAACTCTATGCCAGCTTAGGAATTCTTGAATATTGGGTGATTGATGTTAAGGGGCAGCGCGTTTTTGCCTTTGGTTTAGATCAGTCGGGACGCTATCAATTGTTGGAAACATCGCAGGTATTGGCGGGTTTGCCGATCGCCCTTTTAGAACAAACCTTGGAGCGCCTCGCCACCGAAACCAACACGGCCGCCGCAGCCTGGTTCATGCAACAACTACAAACTGCTGCTATCCAAACTGCCCCTAGCAACCCAGAGTCTACCCAGACCCCAACCGAGAGCGCTGAAGTGCCATGCCCCGACCCAAATCCAGTCGATCAGACTCTACCCGATCAAACCCCAATCTAACGACCGATGCCGATTTGGAATTATTGGCAGAATTGGGGATTGATATTACCCCCGATCAACCCCATGAGCGATCGGCACAAGAGGAGCGAATCATCGCCGGTTTTGAGGACATTGAACGCTTTTTTGAAGATCATGGCCGGCTACCCCAACATGGGGCCGATCGCGATATTTTTGAGCGGCTTTATGCGGTACGGCTCGATCGCTTGCGCGAATCGCCGGACTATTGTGCATTGCTGCAACCCTTCGATCGCCATGGATTGCTAACGGTCGATCGCGATCATCAGGTCACGCCTAAAACTCTGACCGATGAAGAATTACTAGCGGAATTAGGCGTTGATCTCCAATCTCCTAGTAATGATCTCGAACGCTTGGTTCACGTGCGATCGCGCCAAGAAATCAAAGCGGCCGAAGAGGTCGCCCAACGAACACCCTGTGCCGATTTCGCAGAATTTGAATCACTATTCCAGCAGATTCAACAGGATTTAGTCAGTGGTGCTCGGCAAACCGTGAAATATCGCGACAATGCCGAAATCAACCAGGGCGATCTATTTATTCTGGATGGCCAAAAGGCGATCGTCGCGGAAATGGGGGAGCTGTTTATCAGCGATTATGGTTTGCCCAACTGTCGGCTACGGGTGGTTTACGATAACGGCACTGAGAGCGATTTATTGTTGCGATCGCTCCAACGGGCCCTGAACAAAGACAAAACCAGCCGCCGCATTACAAAAGTCGATTTAGGCCCGCTATTTTCCCAGTCAGAACAAACCCTCGAGAACCCTGCTGATCAAACCACTGGCTATATCTACATTCTCAGAAGCCAATCGGATCATCCCTTTATTGCAGAACATCGATCGCTGATCCATAAAATTGGAGTCACCACTGGCAAAGTAGAAAAACGAATTGCCCATGCCAAAAAGGATCCCACCTACCTCCTGGCCGATGTGGAAGTGGTGGGCACATTTAAGCTGGCGAATATTCATCCGCAAAAACTGGAAGCGCTGTTGCACAAGTTTTTTGACAACGCCCGCTTAGATTTGGAATTAATCGATCGATTCGGGGAACCGGTGAAACCCCGGGAATGGTTTTTTGTGCCACTGGAGGCGATCGAAACCGCGATTCAGAAAATTCAGGAGGGGGCGATCGACCAGTTTCAATACGATCCCAAAACAGCCAGTTTGTTGCCACTAGACCTCTTGCATCAATCCAGACCCTCATCCTAAATCCCTCTCCCAAGCTGGGAGAGGGACTTCAGAACTTGCAAGGCGATCGCTGTCAGTCATGCTTTCTGGCTCCCCTTCGCCCTCCTTGGGAGAAGGGGTTGGGGGATGAGGGCGCTTCTAGCGAAGTCGCGCAAGGGTCTACTAGCTGGGTTCGGCGTAGGCCTCCATGGGCAGGCAGGAGCAAACCAGGTTGCGATCGCCCCAGGCGTTGTCGATCCGGGAAACCGGCGGCCAGTATTTCACCTCGCGCGTCCAGGGGGCGGGGTAGGCTCCCTGCTCGCGGCTGTAGGGGCGATCCCAGTCGGCCTTCAGCAGCACATCGGCGGCGTGGGGCGCGTGCTTCAGGGGGTTGTTGTCCCGGGGCAGCGTGCCGGATTCGATCGCCCGGATTTCTTCCCGAATCGCGATCAGGGCATCACAGAAGCGATCGATCTCGGCCTTCGATTCGCTTTCGGTGGGTTCGACCATGATCGTGCCCAGTACGGGCCAGGAAACCGTGGGCGCGTGGAACCCATAATCCATCAGCCGTTTGGCGATGTCGTCCACTTCGATCGCCGCCGACTGTTTCACGCCGCGTAGATCGAGGATGCACTCGTGGGCCACGAAGCCGGCCTCGCCGCGATAGAGCACGGGAAAATGGCGATCGAGCCGGTGGGCGATGTAGTTAGCGTTTAGGATTGCCAGTTCCGTGGCCCGTTTCAGGCCGTCCGCGCCCATCATCCGAATGTACATCCAGGAAATAGGTAGAATGCTGGCGCTGCCGAAGGGGGCCGCCGAAACCAGACCGATCGAGCCGTCGCCCGTGGGGGCCTGGGCGATCGCCTGCCAATCGGTGGGGGGCAAGAAGGGAGCTAGGTGCGCCGCCACCCCGATCGGCCCCATGCCGGGGCCGCCGCCGCCGTGGGGAATGCAAAAGGTTTTGTGCAAATTCAGGTGGCACACATCGGCCCCGAAGTCGCCGGGCCGACAGAGACCCACCTGGGCGTTCAGGTTCGCGCCGTCCATATAGACCAGGCCGCCCCGATCGTGGCCGATCGCGCAGATTTCCCGAATCGCTGTCTCAAATACGCCGTGGGTGGAGGGATAGGTGATCATCAACGCGCCCAGGCGATCGGCGTGCTGGTCGGCCTTGGCCCGCAGGTCGTCGAGGTCGATGTTGCCGTTGGCATCGCAGGCCACCGGAACCACTTGCAGCCCCACCATCACGGCGCTGGCGGGGTTCGTGCCGTGGGCCGATTGGGGAATCAGGCAAACGGTGCGATCGCCCTGGCCCTGGGCCGCGTGGTAGTGGCGAATCGTCAGCAATCCGGCATATTCACCCTGGGAACCGGCGTTCGGTTGCAGGGACACGGCCGCAAACCCGGTAATTTCCGCCAAATCCCGCTCCAACTCCTCGAACAGAATTTGGTAGCCGGCCGCCTGCGATCGGGGCGCGTGGGGGTGCAGGTTGCCAAACTCCGGCCAGGTAACGGGAATCATTTCCGCCGTGGCGTTCAGCTTCATGGTGCAAGACCCGAGCGGAATCATCGATTGATTCAGGGCGAGGTCTTTGGCTTCCAAGCGGTGTAAGTACCGCAGCAGCTCCGTTTCACTGTGGTAGCGGTTAAAGACCGGGTGGGTTAAATAGTCGCTGGTACGGGTTTGATCGAGGGCCGGCGTTTCCACAGACGCGATCGCCTGGCCACCAAAGATCGTGATTAGTTGCTCCAAATCTTGATCCGTGGTCGTTTCATCCAGGCTGAGGGCGATCGCCCCGTCGGGCAAGTAGCGCAAATTCACCTGGCGCACTTCGGCGGCGATTTGCACCTCCGCAGCCGATCGATGGGGCGATCGTGCTGTAGGTTTCAGGGCGATCGTGTCGAATAGTTGGGCGGTTTCCGCTAGCTCATAACCCAACGCGGCTAGGGATTGGGCCAAGCTGACGGTTTGGTGGCGCACCCGCTGGGCGATCGCCCGCAAACCCGCCGGCCCGTGGTAGGTGGCATACATGGCCGCCATCACCGCCAACAGCACCTGGGCCGTGCAAATGTTGCTGGTGGCCTTGTCCCGACGAATATGTTGCTCGCGGGTTTGCAATGACAGGCGCAGGGCTGGCTTGCCCTGGGCATCCTTGGAAACGCCGACGATCCGGCCGGGAATTTGTCGCTTGAACCGATCGCGCGTCGCAAAAAAGGCCGCATGGGGGCCGCCATAGCCGAGGGGCACGCCGAACCGCTGGGAACTGCCGATCGCAATGTCCGCCCCCCAGTCCCCCGGCGGCTCCAGCAGGGTCAAGGCCAACAGATCCGTGGCCACCGTCACCAGCCCATCGGCGGCGTGGGCCTGTTCCACCAGTTGGCGATAATCCTCGATCGCTCCCAAGCTGGTCGGGTATTGGACGATCGCCCCGAAGATGCCGCGCGCCGTCCAGTCCTCCGCCGTCAGCGATCGCCAGTCCGCCACAATCACCTCAATCCCCAGGGGTTGGGCCCGGGTTTGCAACAGGGCGATCGTTTGGGGATGGCAACCGCGATCGGCAAAGAAAGCCCGCGCCGTCTTCGATTTGGTTGCGCCATAACTGAGGGCCATGGCTTCCGCCGCCGCCGTTGCCTCATCCAGCAAGGACGCATTGGCAATTTCCAACCCGGTCAAATCACAAACCATCGTCTGGAAATTCAGCAGCGCCTCCAGCCGACCCTGGGCAATCTCCGCCTGATAGGGCGTGTAGGCCGTGTACCAGCCGGGATTTTCCAACACGTTTCGCTGAATCACGCCGGGCACAATGCAGCCGTAGTAGCCCGTGCCGATGAACGATCGCCAAATTTGGTTTTGGCTGGCAATCTCCCGCAACCGCGCCAGGGCCGCCGTTTCCGTCATGGCCGGGGGCAAGTCGAGCGATCGCCCCAAGCGAATATTCGCCGGAATGGTTTTATCAATTAATTGCTCGATCGACTCCAGCCCCATGGCCTCCAGCATGGCCGCCGTTTCAATCGCATCCGGCCCAATATGCCGCGCCGCAAACTGATGGGGATCCGCGATCGGGAATGTTGCCCCAGGGGCGATCGATTGCGAAACAAATCCGCTAGCCACGTTTTTAACCTCCTACTGCAAGAGCCAGGCACAAACCCAACCACCCAACATGCCAAACCACCCATCAAACCCTGGATGGTCACCAGCAGCAATATTCGCCGGTCGTTTTCTATTCTGATGCCTTTTGCTCAAAGCTCCAGGGCCGCCGGATTCCATCCTGCAGGGGCGATCGAGTTTCCGGGCATGGCTGGCGAAAAGCCGATTCCGAGCAAGCAACAGCGCTTGGGAATTTAAAAACCTCTTAAATCTAAACAAAATAAGTCAATTTCACCAAAATTAAACTTAAAAACTTCCAAAGAACTTTCAAATTAGCCTAAATTTCTTGGGTCACAATCGAAGTCAGATGGTATCCTGGCATACCAATTGCTATCTGAAGCGTCGTTTGCTGAGCATCTGTTTGGGATGTTCTGCCGTGGACTCGCAGCGCGATCGCGCCTTCCCTAGTTTTTTCCAACTGACGGTCTACAACTATTCATTTAGGAAAGTGGATGGCGGCTATGACGATGGTTCAACATCAACAGCGATCGAGTGGTGCGACCAAAGGGGCAGGAATCCGTAAAGGTGCTTGGATTCGCCTCAAGTTTTTGTTGATTATTCCGTTTTGCCTGGAAGTGGGCTTGGCTGTTGGCCTGAGTGCCTATTGGTCGATCCAAAATAGCCGCCAGGCCGTTGGCCGGATGGTGGATCACCTGGAAAACCACACGGTTGAAACGGTCGAATCCAAGTTGTTACAGGAGTTGCGGCAGCCTCATCAAATCAATGCCATCAATGGTCAGCTTTTGGCTCGGGATGTGATCTCCTCCGAAGACTTGGGGGCTATCCAACAGCAACTCTGGCAGAGTATGCGAATTTATCCCGGCATGACCTACATTAACTTTGCCAACCCTCGAGGGTTGTTTGTGGGGATTGAACGGCTGAGCAATGGCGATTTGGTCTCAGAGGTGATTGATCCCCAGCAGCATCCGGGCAAGGTTAAGCGATCGCTGTTGGACAGCAATGGGCAGGTCAAAAAGCAACTTGATTTGTATGATTATGAACCGCGAACGGACGACTGGTACTTAGCAGGTGTTCGGGCCAAAAGCCCCACTTGGAGTTCCATTTATACTTGGGAAACCGGTGAACCAACCAAGCGGCTGGCGGTGTCTGCCAGCTACCCCGTTTATAGCGAAAAGAATCGATCGCTCAAGGGCGTGATCGGCATTGATTTTCTGTTTGATGCCTTGCAACAACAACTGCAAGCCCTCCACATTACCCCTAACGCCAGGGTCTATTTGTTGGAGCGGGATGGGAAGGTCATTGCCGCTTCTACGGGTAATAGCTTCTCGCAAGAAAGTGGTTCCATTCAGCGCCTGTCGATGGATAACACCAACGATCAGGTCTTGAAATCTTTGGGGGGTCTGGTGCGGGCCAAAGATGGGCAGCTTTTGCAAACTGTGGAACTGGAAACCCCCTTGCAAGATCAGCCTTATTTTGTGCGATCGGCCAGTTGGAATGGTTTAGAGGGCTTAGATTGGCAAATCCTGTTGGCCATCCCCCGATCGGACTTGACCCGGGAAGTGGATCGCAGCACGGAACAAACCATTTGGATTTGTGCCTTGGCCGTGGCGGGATCGGTGGTGCTGGGAGTGGTCACCACCCGGACTATTAGCCGCCCTGTGCAACAGTTGGCCGAAGCGGCGGAACGGTTTGCGATCGATCAAAAACAAACCCTACCGCCCCGATCGCCGATTGTGGAACTCAGTGCGCTCTCCCATTCCTTTGATTCCATGGGTCGGCAATTAAAAGCCTCCTTTGAGAAATTGGAACAGGCGAACGAGCATCTAGAACAAGCCAATTTGGCCTTGGAGCAGCGAGTGGAAGAGCGTACCCGTGAATTGTCGGCCGCCCTCACGGATTTGAAGGACACGGAAGCCCAACTCATTCAGACTGAAAAGATGTCCAGCTTGGGCCAAATGTTGGCCGGAATTGCCCACGAAATTAATAATCCCACCTCATTTGTCTATGGCAATTTGGACTATGTTCAGGAATATATGAATGGGTTGCTAACGCTGCTGGAAATGTATCAAGCAACCTATCCCCATCCCCCTGAAGCAATTAGGGATTACCAAGATGATCTGAACCTGGACTTCCTGGTGGATGATTTGCCAAAGGTGGTGCGATCGATGCGCGAAGGCACGGAACGAATTCGCAATATTGTGCATGATTTGCGCAATTTTTCGCGGATGGACGGCCAAGAAATGCGCCGCGTGGATTTGCACGAAGCCCTCACCAGCACCCTGATGATTTTGGGGCATCGATTAAAGGGCAATGGCTCGTCGCCCACAATTCATGTGGTGACGCAATACGACGAGGCTTGGCCCGTGGACTGTTACCCCGGTTTGATGAGCCAGGTGTTTGTGAACTTGCTGGTGAATGCGGTGGATGCGCTGGAAGAGGCGGCGTTGCGGGGCCAATGTCCACACCCGGAAATTGTGATTTCCACGGAGGCGCGATCGAGCGATGGTTTGTTTGTGGTGCGGATTCGGGACAATGGCCCCGGGATTCCGGAATCGGTGCAGCAACGGATGTTTGACCCCTTCTTCACCACGAAGCCGGTGGGCCGCGGCACGGGGCTGGGCCTGGCGATCGGCTATCAAATTGTGGTGGAAAAACACGGCGGTCAACTGATTTGCACCACGGATCCTGCCTGGGGCACGGAGTTCACGGTGGCGATTCCCGGTCAGCGTGCCGCCCCCGGTTCGATCGCCCCAGCCAACCAAGCGTTGGTCACCGTCGCCGCCTAAAATTAGGGCCTGTCATCGGATTTTGCACCTCAGGAATCGCGCCTACTCCGTCCCGGAGATGATCGCCAGCAACCCGGCTCAAAATTCAGCCCCCAGGATGACAGCCCCTAAGGAACCCGCGCCACAATCGCTTGCACCACTTGCTCGATCGTCATGCCATCGGTGACCAACTCCCAAGCATCCACGGCCTTAACCATGGGTGCAACCGCGCGGTTGCTGTCCTGGTAATCGCGCTCGGTGATGGCGGCTTCCAGGCTGTCCAGATCCGGTAGGTCGGATTGGCCCCGATCGCGCCAATCCTGTAGCCGTCGCTTGGCTCGCTCTCGAGGCGTGGCGGTCAAAAAGATTTTCACCTCCGCCTCAGGAAAAACATGGGTGCCAATATCGCGCCCTTCGGCCACCAGGCCGCCGCAACGCCCGATCGCCCGTTGTTGGGCCACCAGGGCCCGTCGCACCTCCGGATGGGCCGCCACCACAGATACCTGGGCCGTGACGGTCGGAGTCCGAATTAAGCTGGTCACCTCTTGGCCATTGATCCAAACGCGCTGCTCTCCGCCAGGGGTCACCGGCTCGCCAAAGCGGATGGTGCAATCGGCGGATAGCTCGGCCATGGCCAGGCGATCGGCGGGATCCAGGCCCCGATCGAGGGCCAACCAAGCCACCGATCGATACATGGCTCCCGTATCCAAATACAGCAGCCCCAATTGTTGGGCCACCTGTCGGGTTACGGTGGACTTGCCCGCGCCCGCCGGCCCATCGATCGCCACAACCGGCCGGCGCGTTTGCAGAATCACATTGTCAATCAGGCGCGCCGATCCCACCTGGGCCGCCACGGCCAACAGACCCGCCTGCTCCAGGGTTTGGAGGGGCGTGAGGGAGTTGGGATCCACCAGCTCGGCATAGTCCAGGCTCAGGCCCGGCGCTTGGCTGAGGGTCGATCTCACCGGTTCCAGCAGGGCCGCCGCCGATCGCTCGCCGGCCTGGAATTGGGCGATCGCCCCTTGCAGACTTTGGAAAATGGCCAAGGCCTGCTGTCGTTCCGAAGCGCTCAGGTATTGATTACGGGAACTGAGGGCCAAGCCATCACTCTCCCGGACGATCGGGCAGGTAATCAGCTCCACCGGCAGGTTCAAATCCGCCACCAACCGCCGCAAAATCGCCACCTGCTGGGCATCCTTCTGGCCAAAAAAGGCCAAATCAGGCTGCACCAAGTTCAACAGCTTGGTCACAATCGTGGTTACCCCCTGGAAGTGCCCCGGCCGCGATCGGCCGCAAAGCACGTTAGCCAAGTGATCTGGCGGGATCACTTGGGTCAGTGCCGCGCGATCGACTGCCACGCCCAATTCCGCAGGCGTAGGAACAAAGACCAAATCCACTCCCGCCGCCTCGCAAAGGGCCAAATCCGTCGCCAAATTTCGAGGATAGCGCTCCAGATCTTCTTGGGGGCCAAATTGCAGCGGATTAACAAAGATGCTGACCACCACTCGGCCGCACTGCGATCGGGCCCGGGTCATCAGGCTGCGATGGCCCTCATGCAAGGCCCCCATGGTGGGAACCAAGCCGATCGCGATGCCAGCAGCGCTCGATCGAAACAATTCCATTGCGCAGCGCAAGGCCGCCACCGTTTTCACCACTTGCATAACATCACCTGCCGCTTAACCGTTGCTCAGCTCTTTGCCCAACGACAGTTTAGTTAAGCATGTTCGTTAAGCGTGAGTTAAGAAATCTCGGTTGCCATTGGCTGGTCTGTGCTAGCTGGGTTTGGGCTAAGCGAAATCCAAACTGCTGAGCGAAATCAAAGTTTAGGCTTACCCGCCTTGAGCCGCAACTGCTCCGTTTCCTGCAAAATTTGCAACGAATCCGCCCGATCGCGCGATCGCTTGATGTAGCTCAACTTCAGCTCTTCCAACAAATCAAAAATTAGCTCTTGCAATTCCTGCTGAGTTTTCGGTTCTGCCAATCCCTGACGAAACGCAGCCGAAGCATCTTCGACTAATTTTTCAAGCAACTTTTCCGCCTCAGGATCAGGAACCGCAAAGGTTTTGTAGGCCTTTTGGGGCACATTAGTGGCAATGGCGGATAGATTTGCCGCAATCTGCCCCGCCAATTGATTTGAAAAATTGCTGAATCCCGGCAAAGCTCGCAGGGCTTGATAGGTTGGTGTGCGAGCCAAAACCGACTCCATTTGATAGGCCAAAAGTCTGGCTAAATCCTCTTGGATTTCTGGCAAAACGCGATAGAGACTCAGTTGCAAAACGCGATCAAAAATCGCCTGAATCTCGTTCACGTCATTCACTTCCACATAGGGATTATTCGCCACATCCAGAATTTGCTGGGACAGGCTGCCGGATTTCACCGAACTCTGGAGACCATAGATAAATTCCAGCACCACCACTTCCGTTAATTCCGAGGCAATGCCCGCCAAAATTCCTCGGCTGATCAGGGCCCGAATCGGTTCCAGGTTGGGAAATTGCGCCTTGTTGCTACGAATCACCACGGGAATAATTCGCAACCAACGGAAGAAGGGACTAATGAACAACAAATCCCACCAATGGCTGAAGGCGGCGGCTTGCCAACTGAGGGCAGAATAGCGGCGACGAATCCACAAAGTCCGCACCACAAATTCCACCGCAAACAAAATAACAAAGGGCGTATCTAAAATTCCAAAATAGTCGGCGGGTCGCCCGTCTTCTCCAATACTCCGAAAATAGTTACTTTGCAGTTGAAACCGAATTTCTCGATCAAAAAATCGGAGTTCCCTAGTCCAAGTGCGCGAACGGAGATAGTCAACGCTCCAAAAGGTGTCAAAGGCGCGCTTGGAGGATTCCAAACCCAGTCGATCGCGCATTCGGTTTTTAATAATTTCCAGGCTACCGGTGCGATCGGACAGGGTGAAGGGATTTTGGTTAATCATTTCCTGGCTGCGATCGCGCAGATCCGCCAGCAAGGGCGACACCTGAGGCGAATCAACGCCCCCGCGCTCCAGCACCGTCACCAGTTGATCAACCACTTTCAGGTAAGCCTGGGTTTGGCGTTCCGGCTCAATCCCCACGATCGGGTCATAGAACAGCCGCACTTCCCCCGGTGGCCCCACCACCTGGCCCAGCAGAGGAACTTCCGTGCCCCAATCTCGCACCAGCAGGGCCGCGCGCAAATACCACGATCGCAGCGGCACATAGGTCATGTGGAACGCCACCAACATCAAATTTAGCCAAGCCACAAGGATCAGCAGCCGCTCAGTCCACAGCACCAAATGCCAGCGCCTCACAAACTTGACAGCTTTGGCGCGACGGTTCGATCGGGAGGCGGAAGATTGATTGGCAGTCATGCGATCAGCGGCCAGCTCAGAGCTGTGTCTCGTAATTTGCGCGTCATTGGCAAGTCGTCGGCACTGCGCTCGCACAGCACCTCTCCATAACCTGCCTATGGGTGAGCGTTGCGGTTGATGAACCCGGGGCAACCCCGATCGTCGGGATGGCCTGGGGCTGATTCCAAAAGGCGGGAACAGCCGATCGCCCTGGGGTCGGGTTGCCCATTGCATCGGGCCCGTCCATATTGCCATTGGGCCCGGCTTGGCGGTGAACTTGACCTGAATTTTGCAAGGTTTTGCAACGCGATCGGCCCGGCCGCCGCGTGAATTAGGCGCAACGGGCCCTCGTTGTGCGGCTAATCAGCGGTCAGCCAACGGTCAACCGTCAAAGATTTAGCGTTAAAGGTTAAGCGTCAAAAATTTAGCGTCAAAGGTTAAGCGAGCGCCAAAAATTTAGCGCCCCACTCAGTCCATCTGACTCAGCCAGTTGATGATCGCCGAGTTGACAACTTCGGGACGCTCATCATGGGGGCAATGGCCCGTATTGGGAATCGACAAGAACGTTACCCGATCGCCCGCCGTTTCCGCCAAATCCTGATAGATTTTGGCTCCCTGAATCGGTGTCCAAGGATCCGTTTCCCCCCACAACACCAACAGGGGCCCGGCAATTTGGGGCAGCAGTGTTTCGGGTTTGGGGCCCGGCGGTGCAGCCAAAATTGAGGCAAAGGTTTCGTAGGCGCCCTCATCCCCGGAAGGTTCATGGAGCAAATCCACCAGTTCCGGCGTAACAGCCTCTGGGTTGCCATAAACCTGCTTGAGCGTGCCGCGAATCCGGTGTTTTTGGCGAATTTGACTGAACATAAACCGCCCAATTCCTGGGGTATTCACCACTTGGGCAAACGTGCCCATCACCAACCGCAACACCGGGTTCAACTCCTCGGGGCGATGATTTAGCCCTCCGGCGCAGTTCAGCAACACCGTTCCTCGGGTGCGCTCCGGAGCCGCCGCTGACAACATCAGGGCCAACAGCGCCCCGATCGAGTTACCCACCCACAGGGCTGGCTCTTGGATGAATTCAGCCCAAAAATCCAAAACCAACTCTTGCCAAAGCTCCATGCTGTAATCGATCGGGGGCTTCTGGGAGCCACCAAACCCCAACAAATCGATCGCATAGACCCGGTAGCCGGCCGCGGCCAAAACGGGGATATTTTTGCGCCAATGGCCGATCGAAGCCCCAAACCCATGCAACAGCACGATCGGCTGGCCGCTGCCCTGGGCTAACCATTGCACTCGGTAGCCACGCCACAGCCAGGTTTGAAAGGCCTCCTGGGCCAGGGAGTCAGTCGGGGAAACCAGCGCAGTCATAGGGCTTCGGGTTTTCTAAAGTTCTTTGAATGGTTAAAGGGGGTCGGCAGCCGTGACCCAAACCGGCATCGCTCAGACAGGCTTCAGGCAAGCTTTCGATGCCCCGGCTACGGATCCAGCGGGCGATCGACGCGGCCATCTTGCCCCGTTGTCGCTTCCTGGGGTTGCGGCCTGAACCGATTCGATTGTAAAGGACTGTAACTGATCGCGCTGGTTTTAAAACGCCAAAATCCAGGAAACATCCTGAAATTCGCCCATCGATCCCCAAAAACTTAGGCTGGCTTGAGACCAATTAACAGCGCCATTTCTAACCATTTCCAATAGCAATCGACCTGCTGAAAACCAATATCTCGAAACCATTGAAGCTGCGTTTCAACATCTAGCAACTGGTTTGACGGATCATCTTCTTCGAGTCGATAGCCGATTGCTCTCAAAAATTGCTCATGAAGCTGGGGTGTTGGCGAAGCCACATGTTCCAAGTTGGCAAAAATGCCCCCCGGCTCCAGTCGTTGAAACACTTCTTGATAGAGCGATCGCTTGCGATCATGACTGAGGTGATGAATTGCAAAACTCGACACAATTGCATCAAATCGCCCCAAATCTGGTAAGGGCGTATCGAGATTGTGGGCCACCACCGTCACCTTGTCATCGGCCGCAAATCGATCGCGCACCGCCGCCAACATGGTTTCCGAAAAATCCAGCGCCACGCCTGCCGCCGCCGGGCGATCGACCTTGAGCAATCCTAGTAATCGCCCATTGCCCGTGCCCAAATCCAAAATTCTGCGCGTGGTTCGCGGCACTTGTTCCAGCAGAGCCGCTTCCCCTTCAGTGCGACGCGGAATTCGATCGGCCCGCGCCAAATAACTCAAGGCATGGTCTGTGGATTGCCAACGATTCAGAGAAATTTCAGTCATCGAATTGATGTAACTTTATGCGCTCAACTCATGCACTCAGTGTATACACCAAACCCATGAACCAAACCCATGAACCAAACTTACACACCAGATTCATGCACCAGATTCAGGCATCAGATTCAGGCGCTGAATTGCTACGCCAACGTCTTTTCCAGAACTGGTTTCACCGTGTCTTCGGTTTCTAAGGTTTGTTGAATCGGCAATTCAATTTGAATGGTAGTCCCTTGACCCGGTGCTGAAATCACTTGAATTTGTCCTTCATGTTGCTGCACCACCTGATAGGCGATCGCCAAACCCAAGCCCGTTCCCTGCCCGATCGGCTTAGTGGTGAAAAACGGATCAAACAACTTACCCTGAATCGCTTCTTCGATTCCTGGGCCATTATCAGTAATGCTTAGTTGTACCCATTGGGAGTCAATCACTCGAGTGCTGAGCGTAATTTCAGGACTGAGAATTGACTCATCACTCAAAACATCGATCGCATTGTCCAACACATTCATAAAAACCTGATTGAGCTGTGCTGGATAGCATTCAACTTCCGGTAAGTCGCCATAGCACTTGGTGATTTTAATATCATCTTCCAATCGGCAATGCTGTAATCGATAGTTCAACATCAATAGAGTGTTTTCTAGTCCTTCATGCAAATCAACGGCTTTGAGATCAGCTTCATCCAACCGTGAAAAATTGCGCAACGAAACCACCAGTTCGCGAATCCGCTCCGCTCCCGATTTCATGGAAATCAGCATTTTAGGCAGATCTTCAATTACAAATTCTAATTCTTCAATTTTCTCTTCCATATCAATATCAGTTTCATCTTGGGGATATTTTTCCTGATAATATTTCACCAAATAAATTAGATCGGAAACATACTGATCGACATAGCCCAAGTTACCGTAGATAAAGCTGATGGGATTATTGATTTCATGGGCTAATCCGCCCACCAATTCTCCTAAGCTAGACATCTTTTCTGTTTGTACCAATTGCAACTGGGCCGCTTGCAAGTCTCGCGTGTAGTTTTCCACCCACTCAATCAATTGATTCACGGATTGGGCCAAGGTTCCCACCTCGTCAACGGTCGTGACATCGGCCCGCAATCGGGTGTTGGCATCGTGGGTCACCTGTTGGGCAAGGCTGGCCAAATCTTCGATCGGTTGGGCGATCGTGCGGCTGGTGTAATTACCGAGCAACACCGACACCAACAACGCCAGGAAAATACTCCCGACTGCCATCATCAGCCGAAAGTTCTCGGCCTCGCGTCGTTCCTGAACCGCAGTCAATAGTTCTTGATTGGCATCAATATTCAAGGACTCTAAAACATTGGTGAAGGCAATGAAGTTATTAAATTCCTGGCTGCGGAGGAGTTTGCCAATTTCTGCATCAACCTTGTACTGATTTTTGGTGCTACCGGTCAGCGGTTGAATTGTCTTAATCGATCGCTGAACAAATCTTGAAAACTCTGCCACCACCGTTGCATATTGCTTAAAGGCGGTTCTATTTTGGGTGAATAGGGGCCGAGCATCGATGGCCATTCCTTCTGTCAATTCGTTGACAGTTTCAATTCGTTTAATCAAAGCTTGGCCGGCTTTGCGGAAAGATACTGAGTCATGGGTGAAAGGACTCAGGGACTTTGCGGGCAAATTGGACAAAATATTAATTTGTAAATCCAACAATCGCTTTTGATCTTCGCGATATTCCGCTAATTTTTGGTCGGCAGCCGCTTGGTAATGATTACCAATCAAAATTCCAATTGAGGCCCCAATGATTGGAATGCCCAACGCAACCAGATAACCACTGGCAATTTTGGAGCGAATAGCGGTTGGTTTGAAGTTAATCACGGCTGTTTTCCACTGCTGAAGCTGAAATTGAAGCTGCTTGGCCACAGAAAGGAAAGATAAGCTAGAAGGGGCCATGGGGTTTTAGTAGAAATTTGCGTACTGATGAAAGCTGAATTGCGCCCTGGTGTCCCTAATGAACTGCGAACCTTTCAGGATCAAGGAAAGTGACAGATTAAAGACCTGGTTAAACATCGGATGAAGCGGCTGATGTTGACCAGTCCTGAGTACAAATACATATTTGTTTTTGTTATTAATTTTTTCTTAATTATCTGATGCTCCTGATCATACCGCAGTTATTGGGCCCCTGTAACGGGCTATTGATCAAGTTGGGTTGAAGATACGATTCCATCGCCATCAGTTGTGGCCATGAAAGTCAGGACAACTCCTTGGAAACTATGCAAAATTCAGCGATCGAGCTGTTTTTGGGCGGTGGCACAATGGGGAGTTTTAGCGATCGATCCGTCGAAATTGCTTGTCGTGATGTTGATTCAGAATTCGATCGCTCGCCAAACGCCACAATCGATCGAGGTAACAGGCGGGAATGGACAGATACAGAACATCGTGGGCCCCCAAAACGGTTTGCAGCAGTTCCCAGCCGTGGATGGTGGCGTGGTCGGGGCGCTCCAGGTATAGCGGCACAAAGTCGAGGTGAATGGCCGCAGTTTCCACATCCAGACCACAAAGGGGATGGAGCGGAGTGATCAGAGTTCCGAGGGCCACCCACAGCCGATCGCCCGTGACACCACTGCCCAAGATCCGCCCTCCTAAGGCGGCCGCCGCAAAGGCCGGCGCAGCAAGCTCCACGGGACTGAGCACCGTTTCAAATTCAAAAACCTGCTGCATCATCATGGCCGATTGGGGATCCTGATTGCGCAACACAATCGCTAGCCGAGGGGCGATGGTACGGGCATTTAGCCCAATCTCCAGGTTAGCCAATTCATCTTGAGTTGTGGTGAGGAGCGCTTCAGCACGCTCAACCCCAACGGCAACTAAGGTTTCTGGCAGGGTGGCATCCCCAATCACCACGGGGATTTGCAGCGATCGGGCGGTGGCCAAAAATCGATTGTGGGGATCCTGTTCAATCACCACCACTTCGCAACCTTGGGCCCGCAGCTCCCGGGCGGTTTTGAGGCCCAAACCTCCCAGCCCGGCCACAATGAAGTGGCCGCGTTTGGGCAACCGCACCACCTCCAAAACCTGCTGAAACCGAGTTCCCAAGATGTAATCGTTCAGCAGGGCGTAGCAAATCCCGACAATGCCAGCCCCCACCAACATCAACAGAGCGGTGTAGATTTTGAGGGCATCGGGGGCCCGATCGAGCATATCTTCCTTGCCGCCGGCCCCGGTAATTGTGCCCACGGCAAAATAGAACGCTTCAATCAGCGATAAATGGGTGTTGGCAGCCACGTCATAGAGAATGGTGGACACCACAATCGCCAGCAACAGCACCACAAAGGCGATCGCCGCCGGGCGGCCTTGGTGACCCAAACGCCCCAAACCATCGAAGAAACTTTGTAACCGTTGGCGGCGTTTCAGTTGGGACGGTCGGCGTGTGGGGCGCGTGGCCACAATCAGCCGATCGCCCACTTGCAGTTCCCGGGCCAGGCTGAGGGCAGCCACCAAGTTGGGGCGATCCGCAAAGCGTACGTCGCCTCGTGGCTCATCGGGATAACCCTGGAGATCCCGGGAAAAATCGCGTGCGGCCTCGCGATGGCCCTCTCGGTGTGGGTCTTCTGGGTCGTAACGACTGCTCCCTCGATCGACTGGCGTAACTGGCAAGTAGTCGATTAGCATCCGATCCCGATCGTCCCACAGTTCCGAAAGCCGTCGCCCCAACCAGGGATGGCCAAAATCGATCGCCTCTTCCCGCATTGGCCAAAGGCGATCAAACAGTCGCACTTGCCCGATCGCCCGACTGCCCAAGGCCGCAAACACAAACGCCGGAGCCGCCAGGGCCGACACGCTCAAACTATTGTGATCCGCCAAGGTGGAATCCAGGCGATCGCCCAACTGAGCGTTATAGAGGCGATGCACCACCCGCAAATTCGGGTTTAACAATCGCGCCTGCATCAGGATCGCTAAATTCTGCGAGTCCCGATCGCCCACCAACACCAGGGTTTGGGCCGTGGCAACCCCCGCCGACAGCAACACCGCCGCCGAAGTGGGATCCCCCACCACCACCTGCGCATTGTTCATTCCCGGCAAAGGGCGATCGCTAATGCCCGTGACCGCCGCCCCCTGCTGGTGCAACAAATTAAAAACCTTGTAACCCGTGCGCCCCAAGCCACAAATGATAATTCGCGGTTTCATGGCCCCCGGACAGACAGCGGCGATCGCTTCACACGCTGGGTTCCCGACCATCGAGTATGGTGCAGCCGTTGCCGCCGTTGCTGTGTGCCAGACTACCTGTTGCGGCCTGCGGGACTGGTTGGAAGGGGTTGAGTCATCGTTTCTGTACAAAACCTATCTATACAAGAAGATCTACATTATTGAGAAGATCCATACAGGCTCTGGATAAATATCATCAGCCAGGGCCACTTCAGGCAAGATCTAGGGTTTCCTCAGGTGCGGTTGCCTCAGACCAGCCATAAAAAGCCAGGGCACAGTTGCCATAGGTCTTGACCCGATCGCACCGAAGCTGGCCCACCTGAAGCGGCGGCTGCCACTGTCGAGGATTAAACTCAACCGCACATTCACCCGCCTCCGCCAACAATTGCGCCCCAGCAACAACCTGCAAAACCGGTTCATACAGGCCACCGGTATAGGGCGGATCGAAATAGATGCGATCGAACCGTTGGCCTCGCAATCGAGCCAAGACCCGTGGCGCATCTCCCCGCACAATTTCAAACCGTTGGGGTGATCGGGCAATGCGTTGCCAATTGTCTCGAATCACTCCGCAGGCTTGGGGCAACTGTTCCACCCCCACCACCAAAACCGCCCCCCGCGCTAGGGCCTCCGCGCCCATGGATCCGGATCCGGCGCAAATGTCCAGCCAACGACAACCCCCGATCGTTCCTTGCCAAATTTGAAACAACGCCTCCCGCACCCGCGAAACAGTCGGCCGGGTTGTTTGGCCGGGTAGCGTTTTCAGCGATCGGTTACCGTAAATCCGAATGGCCATAGAACAGGTTTAACGACAGCGAATCCTGAAGGAACATCTGAGCAGTCACTGGGAGGACTTGCAAAGCTGGCAAATTGCCAAGAATTGTTTGAAATTCTCAATTTCCAGGAAGTTCCTGCGCAAAATTAGCACACAAAACATTGAGAAATTCATCGAAATTCATCGATTTATCACGGAGCGATCCCAGCTCTCAGGAAACTTCCCTATGCTGAAGGTAAGCCATTTCATTCCCTCTTAATTGATGGAGCCGGAGGTTAAGTTATGCAATTCTGGACTTCGCTCTCATCCTCAATGCAATACGTCTTGGAAGGCTTTGGTGAAATTTTCGCGCCCGACCACGACGACTATCCCGCAGTTGGCGTGCAGCCTTTTGAAGATGAACCCTATCTCGGCTCCAATTGGACTGAATAGCCCAGAGAGCTGATCCCCAAGGGTTAAGTTAAGTGTTTGATCACCTACCTAGTGCTCATTGGTTTTTCTCCTCGTTGTGATTGAATATTTAGGGGTAATTGGGACTCCTCTAGGAATGAGGTTATTGATGGGTTCAGTGGCGATTTCCCGCCATCAATTGGCTAATTCATGTGGCTAATTCATGGGCGATCGACTGCTGAACCCGATTGATGAATATCAAACGAAGCGATCGAGGAGCGCTCAGTTCCTCGATTTATTTTTGTCTCTTTTTATCTTTTTGTGCTTCTTTGTGTCTATCTGCACCTGTTTACGACTATTTGTGCTCGTTTTTAGCTGATTTTTGCCCATTTCCTTGGGTCTCTTGGCGGGCCCCAGTCAACCATCGCCCTAACCCCCGGCCCGTTGCCCCATGCCCGAAGCTTGATGGCCCGAAAACTCAGCCTGTGGATCTCAAGGTTGGTGAACGGGGGGTTAATTAACAGTAATTGATTTCCTGTCATTTGCTCACATTCTCCGAAAAATGCGAATCTATCCTAAAGGCTGTCATACAATGAACAGATGCTACTCGGATTCAAAACTCAACTCAAGCTCAACAACCAACAACGCACCGCATTAGCTCGCCATGCCGGTGTTGCACGTCATGCTTGGAATTGGGGTTTGGGACTAACCAAGAGCATCCTTGACCATAATCAATTACATCTCGAAGAAAAGATCAAATTTCCATCAGCTATTGATTTGCACAAGTGGTTAGTAGCCTTGGTCAAGTCTGAACACCCTTGGTACTACGAAGTCTCCAAAAGCTCACCCCAAAATGCTTTACGCCATTTACGGGTAGCTTGGGATCGATGCTTCAAAAAGACTTCAGGCGCTCCTAAATTCAAGAAAAAGGGTCGTCATGACTCCTTTGAACTGGATGGAGCTATTCATATCAAGGGTTTGAATAAAATTCAGGTTCCTAAGATTGGCATCCTGAAGACCTATGAAGCCCTGCCCCAGAATGTCCAGCCCAAATCAGTCACCATCAGCCGCCAAGCGAATGATTGGTTTACAGCCTTTACCTAGAACGATCAGTACGATATAGTTATAAGTACAGTTGGGCTATCGTCAGGAAAATTTATGGGTTGTTATTCTCTAGACTTGCGCCAGAAAATTGTAGAAGCTTACGAAAAAGGAGATACTTCCATTCGGAAAGTGGCAAAACAGTTTTCGATTAGCCCAGATACAGTCAGACGGCTTCTAAATCTATATCGTTCAACTGGAAGCTTAGTACCTAAAAAGTGTGGTACGAAGCGGGTGAGCATCTTATCTCAGCATGAAAAAGCCATCTTGGAAATTGTAGAGGCCAATCCTGATTTTACATTGCGGGAGTATTGCGAAGAAGTGCAAGAAAAATTGGGTGTCAGTTCTAACACAA